>SAIX01000029.1 GCA_004028765.1 Chitinophagaceae bacterium
CGTATGACTGTAACTGTTCATTGCCGAGACCAAGATCGCCAAGCTGGTTGAAAAGCTGTAATGCAAAAGCCCCATCGGCACTGCCGCCCCCGAGCCCGGCACCCATGGGGATGGCTTTGTGTAAATGGATCTGAAAAGCAGGAAGCGATGGAAAATCCTTTTTTAAAAGATGCCAGGCTTTGATACAGAGATTGCCCGTTTCATTTCCGGCAATGGGCAAACCGCTGGTGGTAAAAACCGGTTCATCACCAGTTGTTCGTACCGCTTCCAATGCCTCTTTCAATGCCAGGGGATAAAATACGGTTTCGATATCATGATACCCATCTTCCCGCTTGCGGACGATATTGAGACCGAGATTGATCTTGCAGTTGGGGAAGCAAACCATGGTGAGTGGTGAGTGGTGAGTGATGCCCGGTACTCCGGTTTATTTACGCTTGTTGATCTCGTCACGGATAGAAATGGCGCGGATATAATCTTCCTGTTCCAGCACTTCACCAAGCAGGGTCTGCAGTTCTTCAAGATTCAGCGAACTCAGGTCTTCATGGCTCACAGCAGCAGGATCTTCCCCGCCAACGGCTTCGGCTTTGTTTGTTTTTTTAGGTGTACCTGCATCATCCATCAGGATACCCGCGCTTTCGAGAATATGTTCATAGGTATATACGGGGCAGCCAAAACGTACAGCAAGTGCAAGCGCATCACTCGTGCGGCTGTCGATCTCCACGGTATCATGTTCTGTATAGCAAACCAGTTTTGAATAAAAGATCCCTTCCTGCAGGTCGCTGATAATAATTTCCTGCAGTTCCACACCAAAAGCGTTCATAAAATTCTTCATCAGGTCGTGTGTTAGCGGGCGACTGGGCTGCATGTGTTCCAGTGCTACTGCGATGGCCTGCGCTTCAAAACCGCCGATCACGATCGGAAGGCGGCGGAGTCCATGCATTTCGCCCAGCACCACAGCATAAGAATGTGTTTGTGTGATGCTGTGTGATAAAGCCACGATTTCCAGTTCTATCTTCTTCATAACGGATACGAAAATACTTGAAAAATATACACGAAACATGGGGCTGTACGGGATTTGATTTGCCATAGCTTTGCCGCATGCACTATGTTTCTGCCGAGGGGCTTACCAAGAGTTACGGGGTGAACCCTTTGTTCCGCAATATTTCATTTCATATCAATGAGGGCGATAAAATTGCACTGATTGCCCGGAACGGGGTGGGGAAGTCGACACTGCTGCGGATATTATCCGGAACCGAAACACCCGATGAAGGAAAACTGTTTATCCACAAAGATGTGACTGTTGCATTGTTTGAACAGGAGCCTGTTTTTGATGAGGACAAAACCGTACTGGAAAATATCTTTCATACCGATCACCCGGTGATGAATGTGATAAGGGAATATGAAAAAGCCAGCGACAGTGACGATGCAGAAGCCCTTGCTTTACTTTTTGGCCGCATGGATGACCTGCATGCCTGGGATTTTGAAGTAAAAGTGAAACAGATCCTGACAAAGCTGAATATCCATCACCTTGCGCAGCCAGTCCGCGATCTCAGCGGCGGGCAGCGAAAAAGGGTGGCGCTTGCCAAAACGCTGATTGATATCGGGTTTGACCACAAGCACACATTGTTGATGATGGATGAGCCTACCAACCACCTCGATGTGGAAATGATCGAGTGGCTCGAGAATTACCTGAACCAGGAGAATGTGACTTTATTATTGGTAACGCACGACCGTTATTTTCTCGATGCCGTATCAGAAGAAATATGGGAACTGGAGCGTGAGAACCTGTATGTGTACAAGGGCGATTATGAAAATTATATGGAGCGCAAAGCTGCAAGACTGGAAAGTGAACAGGCAAGTATTGATAAGGCGCGCAACCTCTATCGCAAAGAACTGGAATGGATGCGCAAACAGCCAAGGGCAAGGACCACCAAAAGCAAAAGCCGGCAGGATCATTTTTATGAAGTGGAAGCGAAAGCCAAACAAAAAATAGAAGATGCCCAATTACAGCTACAGGTAAAAATGAGCCGCCTTGGCGGTAAAGTGGTGGAGATGAAAAAAGTATACAAAAGTTTTGGCGGGCTTCCGATCCTCAAAGGGTTTGATTATACATTCAGCAAAGGGGAGAGGGCCGGTGTGGTAGGAAAGAACGGTGTTGGTAAATCCACTTTTCTGAATATGCTGCAATTGCTGGAACCTGCCGACAGTGGTAAGATCAATATCGGCGATACGGTTGTGTTTGGTAATTTTTCGCAGAAAGGGCTGGAGGTGAAAGAGAATTTCCGCGTGATCGAATATGTAAAAACCTTTGCAGAAAATTTTCCTCTCGCCAATGGCGGGAGCCTTAGTGCGGCGCAGTTCCTTGAGTTGTTCCTGTTCCCGCCGGATAAGCAATACACGTATATCCATTCATTAAGCGGCGGGGAAAAAAAACGATTGCAGTTACTCACGGTTTTGTTTGCCAATCCCAATTTCCTGATACTCGATGAACCTACAAATGACCTTGATCTTCCCACACTTGCAGTACTTGAAAATTTTTTAAGCGAATACCAGGGCTGTGTAATGATTGTAAGCCATGACCGTTATTTCATGGACCGGTTGGTAGACCATCTTTTTGTTTTTGAAGGCGAAGGAGCGGTACGCGATTTCCCGGGCAACTATTCGCAATACCGGTTATGGTTGCGGGAGAACGAGAAAAAGCAGGGGAGCAAAGAAACAGGGAGTTCTGTGAATCGTGAATTGTTAATGGTGAATGTTTCTGAAGTGGTTGCCAAAAAGAAAATGGGATTTAAAGAAAAAAGGGAATTTGAATCACTCGAAAAAGAAATCCCTGCATTGGAAGCGGAAAAAGATGCCATTACAGAAAAGATGGCTGCGGGCGATTTGTCTTATGAAGTATTACATCAGCTAAGCGACCGGATTACCCAGATCAATCAATTGCTAGAAGAAAAAGAAATGCGCTGGCTTGAGTTAAGTGAGATGGCGGGGTGAGGAGGAGCTGGGAGTTAGAAGTTAAAAATTAGGAGTTAGGAGTGTGGAGTTATTATAGGGGAAATGCTGACCTGGTTATCGCCAATACAGCATTTCCCTTTTGTATTTAAATAAAACTGATCAGTTCCACATCAAATATTAAGGTACTGTTCGGGCCAATCTGGGCACTCACCTGGCGGTCGCCATAGGCAAGATGCGGCGGAATATAGAAACGGAACTTGCTTCCGGTTGGCATCAGTTGCAGGCCTTCGGTCCAGCCTTTGATCACCATGTTCAGCGGGAAGGATGCAGGCCTCCCTCTCTGTACCGAACTGTCGAATACAGTACCATCGATCAATGTGCCGTGGTAATGACAGGTAACTTCATTTTGTGCGGAAGGTTTTTCTCCATCGCCCTGTACCAGGATCTCATATTGCAAGCCACTTGCCAGTTCGGTTATCGTTTCTTTTGTTTTATTCGCCGCGAGGAAATCCTGCCCGGCTTTCAGGTTGGCTGCCGACATTTCTGCTTTGCGTTGTGCCAGTTGTTCTGCTGCTCCCATAGTTGCTTTTAACGCAAATATAAGTAGCCGCAGGCGTAATCGTTTTTCCAACCTTTCAGGATTTGCCGACTCTTAACCGGACCCATGGTTCAAATAAATCCGATCCCGAAAGCATGGGTACGTTGTGGATAAATCGTTAAGTCGTTAAGCCTTAATTCATTAAGAAAAATACATATATAATATTAACCTTAATTAACTTTTATTAACCTGGAAAGCGAATAATATTAATGCATCAACCAAACCCAGCACCATGAGAAAAAAAATCATCCCTTACTTTCTCCCCCTTGTTTTACTTACTGCATCAACCAAAGCACAGGATACGGACAGTGCTTATACTGTGGTCCGTTACAAATTTGTTCATATTGATGATACCACGCAGCCGGACCGGCCGCTGATGATAAATATGGCATTGTTCATTGGGGCGAAGTACGGGATGTATGGCAATTACGATCGTGTGGCGCCAAGAACAACGGGTGACAATATAACCGTGAATGGTGGTACCATATCGGGCGGCACTTTTAGGGGAACTCTTTCTGCCAGTTCCTCGCCAACAATCACAAGCGCAGGCAGTTTTCAGATGCCGGCCGGCATGCGGCAGGTTGGAAATATTATCCGTGACCTCGCCAATGCGAAACAATCTGTATTCAGTTTTGCGGGCGGTAAGGTTTTTTCTGTGGATGAAAAAATACCAGAACTGAACTGGACCATCACCGAAGAAACCAAAACCATTGGCGGTATGCAATGCCAGAAAGCCACCACGCATTTTAAAGGAAGGGATTATGAAGCCTGGTTCTGCAGCCAGTTGCCTTATAGTTACGGCCCCTGGAAACTGGGTGGATTGCCGGGACTGATACTCGATGCGTATGATACCAGAAAAGAAGTGCAGTTCAGTTTTGTATCCTTCGAAAGCAAAGTGGAAAAACCCTTCGCCATTGATATGCCCAAAGACATGCCGCATGCCACAGCCAAAGAATTTAAACAATACCAGGAAGCGCTGGAGCGCGACAGGAATGCGAATATGGGCAGCGCAGGCGGCGGTATCGTGGTAAGGGATGTTGCCGTAGCGGGGCGATTAACCGGTCCGGATGGAAATCCTGTAAAACCCAAAAAACTGAATAACCCGATCGAGCGAGAAGAAAAATGATAAGATCCTTTCATAGAAAAATCATCATGAAAAAAATACTGCTTATCATTTTTTCAATACTGTGTGTTGTTTCATCGCGGTCGCAGGTAACCGTTAGCGGTAAAGTAACCGATGCAGGCGGCAACCCTTTACCATCCATCAGCATCAGCCTGAAAAAAAAGAACGGGATCGTTTTGTCGTTTGCAATCACCAATGCACAGGGACAGTATAAGATCAACAGTGCAAAAGCACAGGTAAAAGACACGCTGGTGGTGGAAGCAAACGCAATCGGGTTTGTAAAAGAACAGAAACCCGTTGAAAAAGAAATCCAGGAAACCCACTTCAAACTTCAACCCGGTTCTGCAAAACTCCCGGATGTAAAAGTACAGAACAACCGTGTGATGTTAAAGAAAGAAGGCGATACCCTGAATTATGATGTGGCTTCTTTCAGCAATAAACAGGACCGTACGATTGGCGATGTGATCAAAAAACTGCCGGGCGTGGAAGTGGCGGATAACGGAGAAATTACAGTGGGCGGTAAACCTATCAACCGTTTTTACATTGATGGAGATAACCTGCTCGATGGGAAATACAATATCGCTGCGAGATCGATCCCGAACGATGCAGTTGCCAAAATACAGGTGCTCGAAAACCACCAGCCGGTGAATGTTTTAAAAGATGTTTCCAGGAGTGAATCGGCTGCAATGAACCTGGTGCTGAAAGACAAAGCCCGCCTGCGTTTGATGGGAACGGGCGATGCGGGGGCAGGGCCGCCCGATCTGTACAATGTATCCGCCAATGCCATGCTGTTTCAGAAGCAGGTGAAGTTTATCAACAATACCAAACTTAATAATACAGGTAACGATCTTTCGGATGAAGTGATCAATCATTTTGGTTATGACAATGCACCACCGCCTTCCTTACTGAGTGCCGGCGCGGGTGGTGTTCCGCCACTGATGAAGCGGCGATATCTTTTTAACAATACCGGGCTGATCAATGCGAATGACCTCATCAATCTCAAAAACCAGTTCCAACTACGGGTAAATGCTTCGTATGTTTTTGACAGGCGTTTCCAGAACAGTTCTTACCGCTCCATATATTATCTTCCGAAAGATACTATCTCCTATTATGAAGACCAGGAAGCCAGGAATGCGCAGCAGGTATTCAGCACACAGTTCACGCTTACCGCAAACAGGAAAGATTATTATTTGAATAATGTTACAAATATCGAGAACACGCCTTCTGATCTCACTGCGGGATTAGCTGCAGCAGGTAACCCCAATATTTACCAGCAACTCAGCGGAACGATCACCAACCTCTATAATAAATTCAACATCATTAAAAAATCGGCAAGGGGAACGGTGTATGAAGCTTCCTCTTTTGTAAACCTGGTCCGTAACCCATCCACGCTGGCAGTGATGCCGGGCCTGTATCCCGTTCAGTTCAACGGGGGCAACCTTTTTGCGGCATTGATACAGTATGCGGCCATCCCAACATTTTACACCGATCATTATATCAGTATCGGTAAATCGACACCGCTTTTTCAGCAACAGTATAAATTAGGGTTTTCGGTGCAGGACCAGCATATCCGAACCGAACTGGATGCAAAACAGATCAGCGGTGCTACTGCTGCTGTGGCCGATAGTTTTATCAACCGGCTCAACTGGATAAGAACGCGAACTTATTTTCAGCCCGATCTTACCTATACTTCGGGCAAAACCATGCTGCGGTTTACACTCCCATTTGCCCTGTTGCATACCCGTTACACGGGCAGGCTTGCCGATGTGTCGGAGAATGCATTGCTGTTTACACCAAGGGTTTATTTCCGGTATATGACCGGCCGTGAAAATTATTTGACGCTCAACTATAATTACAATAACGACAAAGCCACAGTGGCGCAAACCTATGATGCATATGTAATGCGGAACTACCGCGATTTTTATGCAAATGGCAGCCTGATGAGCGAAACCATGCGGCACTCGGTTGCCTGGATGTATATGATTCGGAATACCCTGAAAATATTCTTTTTCTCAGTGGGGGGCGGTTACTCCACCAACCGGGGCAATACCATCAGCGATACAAGGGTAAGTGCGGTGATACAACAGGCGAAACTGATACCGTTTGATAATGTGTTTGATAATACGCAGTTGTATGCATCGGTCAGTAAATATATTTTTCCATTATCCACAACCATGGGCGCAAGGGCTTCCTGGAGCCGGTCGAATGGGGTGAATTTATTGAATGGACAAAAGCTGAAGAGCCAAAACAACAATTATTCCCTGGCGCTCAATTTTACGACCAAATTCAGCAAATGGCTGAATGCGATGTATACCGGTACCATCACTACAAGTAACAGCAGCCAGACCAATGCGGATCATTCTTTCAGCCAGTCTACCCCCGGCATATTGCGCTGGCAGCATGAGGCGAGTGCGAATATTAATTTTTCTGAGAATGTATATACCCGGATCGGGATGGAGCAATACCGGTACCGGATAGCAGGAGGTCAGGATGTTGACTACGGTTTTGTGGATGTCAGCCTTACCTGGAAACTGCCCAGGCTGAAAACCGATCTGGAGCTATCCCTTACCAACCTGGCCGGTGTGGATACTTACAGCACAGCAAATATTTCGGCCAGTGGCATTACGGAGAGCAGTTACCGGATCCGCCCGCGGATGGCGATGCTCAAATTTTATTTCCGTTTCTGAACACGGCGGCAGCAGTATTAAGGAATTGTTACGCATTTGTAAAGGCTTGCAAAAAGAGGGGAAGATGGTTATATTACGATGAATCTTTTGCTTATGTTCTCCATTGTAAACCGCTCCGGCGAAACGATTGCTTATCTCTATCAGAATATGATCCTGAACCCGGAAAGGGATACAGTGATCGGTCTTGTTCTGGGAAATTGTTTTTTTGGAAGAGATGTGGCCCCTGCCGGTAAATTTTTCCGCGATACGTTCCGGAAAACGGATGGTGAAATCCTCGCAAAGATCGGGGAAGAGATAAGGGGTGTATTGCATGCGCCGGTAAATACAGACCGGCTTTTGCGCGAAGCCTGGCGAATGCTTGCCGCCGTTCACGACCATGTTTGTGTATGGGTGGAGGAAAAACGCGAATGGGGAGTAGAGGATTTTCAGGAATATCTTCTGGCGGGGGAGGAAGAGGTAATGAAAAATTAAAAAGGCAAAATTCAAAAGGCAAAAACAAAATCGGTAACTATTATCTGCAAAGCAATAGTTAGTCCGTATCCTTAATCCATTAATCCGCAATCCAACAATTTTTTCTTTCAGTGCCTCTTTGTGTATTCAGTGGCTATTTCGTTTTTTGATACGTAAACCTGAATTCCGAAAGATCCGGTTTTACAGGTCTCTTGCGGTTGCGGTCATGTTCAAATAATATCTCCCCGATCTCTTTAAAAAAAGGATAGCCGATTTCTTTGTACTCGTATCTGTCATCATTCAAAACCTGGTCGCGGTTCACATAAATGAGCGCACTTAGCATCAGCTCTGTACCCGTTGCAAAATCCACGATATACGCTGCATCGGTCAGGTAACCGTAACTCCATCCCGGTTTATTAAAGATGCGGATATTGGAGGGGGGCGTTTTTCTTTCGGACTTATACAGGAAAAATTTGCAGTAGCTGCTGAAAAATTCAGCCGTATCATACCGGGGATGGTCGCTTTCAAAAGGGTACTCCGACAAATACTGCAATAAAAATTTCCTGTCGCCTGCCGCAATCGCAAAACGTTTTTGCTGCGGAACCGATTGGGGGAACAAAACCGATTGCAGCATCTGCTGCAGGTCTTCCAGCGGTAACTGGTTATGCCGTGTAAAATCCATCGGCGCCTGTATCAGTGAATCGTAACGGTTATAATAGGCTTTTCCAACCAATACCTGTTTGCTGTAATCAAAAACAGTATTACCGGTATGTGCGGGTTGTTTGCAAATAGTATCTTTTCCATTTACGAACGAGATGGCGTTGGTATGCCGGTTCTCATCTTCATTCATCGTTACAAAACGCCTTACGATGCGGGTATGCTTATATCCCTTTTTCCAGAGGGATTCATTCAGTTCATCCTGCCCGTCAAATTCATACAAACGGTTATAAGCATCATTATCGCTTACCAGGAAAATCTTCTTCAGGTAATTGGCGATACTTGGGAAACCTGTTGCAGAGGAAGTATCCCTGTAAACCGGGCTCTGTGCGCTGTAAGAACTGTCGGTGAGCATCGTGGTAAAAATATCGAGCCCGGGTTTCCGTAAACGGTTTATTTTTTCCAATGCCACCAATGCCGTTGGCAATTTTACGGTTGATGCCGGGTTATGGTACCGCTCCGGGTCCATATGCAGGTAGTGATTTTTAAAATGAGGGATATTGTTTTTATCCCGGTTGATCTCCGTGTAAATTACCTGGTACTGGAAACTGTCGGGATGGTTCAATACATGCAGCAGGAGGGGAGATGCCTTAGTCCTGATCAGTTGCTCCAGCCAGCCATCTGTTTTTTCCTGTGCGGATAAGCCGGGGCTTGTTAATGCAAAAATCAGGGACAATATCCATGACTTCAGTATGCAATAAAAAATTCGGGGTCGCTTCACAGTTTATTTCAGGTTCACTTCAAAAAAATCGAGTGTACGTTTCCATGCATGCAATGCCGCATCCGCATTGTAGCGTGCTTCGGATGTATCGTTGTGAAATGCATGGTTCACGCCGGGATACATAAACAGTTCATAGATCACGCCTGCTTTTTTTAATGCTTCTTCATAAGCCGGGATGCCTGCATTGATGCGTTCATCCAAGCCTGCATAATGCAGTTGCAGCGGGCATTTGATCTTTGCCACATCTTCTGCTTTGGGTTGCGCGCCATAAAATGCAACCGCACCATTCAGGTTGGGCACATTCACGGCAAGTTGATTGGCGAGGCCGCCACCCCAGCAAAACCCGACACAACCTACTTTCCGGTTGGTCTCTTTGCGCGCACGCATAAAATCCACCGACTTGATAAAATTGGCGAGGTTCTTTTTGGGATCGAGTTGAGAAATCAGTTTTCTTGCCTCATCTTCACTGGCCGGTGTGCCGCCGGACTCAGATAAAGCATCCGGCGCCATTGCAAAATAACCGGCTTTGGCAGCGCGGCGGGTTACGTCTTTGATATGGTCGTTCAGTCCACGGTTTTCATGGATCACCATCACCGCGCCCATATTCATTTTCTTTTTCGGTTTGGCGGTGTAGGCGAACATCGAAATACCATTGGCCTCATAACCGATGGTTTCGGTTTCAAGGTCTTCATCATCCTCTCGGATGGTTTGTGCTTTGGCCTTGTTGTTCTCCAGCATGGGCAGCAAAGCGAGTGCCGCAGCCGTACTGCCCGTAAGCAAAACCAGTTTTTTCAGGAATACTTCGCGGCTGAGGGGTTTATGGGTGTACTCGTCGTAGAGGTTAATGACACGCTGATCCATATAAAAATTTTACGGTGGTGATGTTACTATGTTTTTAATACCGGCTGCAGTTTTTCATGGCATCTTCGTTGCGTCGCAAGCACTTCATCTGCATATTTTCATGGCAACAAAACACCGTTCGCTATTTACATTTTAACTGCAGCATCAGCCGGATCCTAAATATAATCAGAATCCAAGGTAACCCGGCATTTCATTCTGCTGGTAAACTCATTTTTCAGGTGAAAAAACGGTAAAAAATTGCGTAGTTCCTACCTTGACTGGTATTCGCGGGTGGTTTTATTTCGTGTTATAAATTATTTTTTATGCGACTGATCGACAGGCTTTACCAGTATCTTGCATACAGCCATATTTCCGCTTATGCATTTGAGCACGATTGCGGGCTTGCCAATGGCTATCTCGGTAAACAGTTAAAAGGAAAGGGCTCAGTGGGCTCGGATATCCTGCAGCGGATCAAGGAAAAA
>SAIX01000030.1 GCA_004028765.1 Chitinophagaceae bacterium
TCCCATACCACTGCTCCATAAACTTTGTTTCCGGGTTCATCATATAAGTGAGCAAAGAACCATCTTCCATCAACTCTACAACACGGAATCCTTTATAATCCGTGCCCCAGCTTCCGCCGATATGCGAATCGAAAAGAAAAGGGAGTTGTTTGTGAAAACGAACGCCATCCTGGTCGTGTTCATGACCATGAAAAACGGCTTTGAGATTGGGGTATTTTTCAATCAGTGAAAAAAAAGCAGGGGTGTCGACCCCGTTGGCAGTCCATTTGGCCTGCGGGATATGCAGGAACAGGAATACATTTTTTTTATCGCGGTGTTTATCAAAACATTTTTCCAGCCAGGCAAGGTCCGGTGCGAGATATGTACCTTTTTCATTGGAAGTATCGCCCAGGATAATGCCGGTGTCCTTAATCACCACATCATGGTTCAATGGCATATTAAAAACCGTTTCCCATTCTGTTTCTGTAACCATATCGTGGTTGCCGCGCGTTACAAACCAGGGCATGCTCAGCTGGCTGATCTTTTGTTTTACGAGGGGAAGTAATGGCTTCTCATTATGGATCAGGTCGCCATTGATCACACAGAAATCAAGCGGGTTATTTTTATGAAAGCGATTGATCTGCCCGGTCAGTTTCTCGATCATCGCATCAAATGCGGTGTTGGGCTGCCCATAATGGGCATCGGATGCAACGGCGAAACGCAGCAATGTTTTGCCGGATATTTTACCAGGTTCTCCGGCAGCAAGAATTTTTGCATTTCCGAACGCAAGCAGTGTTGCAGTTATTCCAAAATCACGTATAAATTTTCTTCGGGTTTCCATACAGGAACAAGGTATAAAAATCGGTTACTGGAATGATAAAACCTGCATTATGCTTATGTTACAGGTGATCTGTAAATTTTTATTGCCGTGAAAAGATGATCATTGCTGTGATAGTTTATAACATTCACGCTTGCGATCAGGGATTCCCTTCCTCATTTCTTCGCCGCAAACAAAGTCCAGGGATAAGCTTTCATCGTTTTGAGGTATTTCGATTGCCATGCAAATTCCGGATGGGCTTTATAAAAGGTTTCGCCAATAAAGTCCTGCCCACAGGGATGTCCCATATGCGCCCAGAGTTGCATATTGGCAGCAAGAGATGCGGTTGTTACTTTTCCCTGTACGGCACCCATTGGATAATAGGCCGGCAGATCCCACTCGGCACAACCCTTACTGTCTTCATCAATATGTCCGCAAACCACACAGCGGTTATTGGCATTTTTATTTTGTGTTGCGTCTATATGGTCTGCTTCAATCAGCTTGCCATTGTCAATATCAAGCTTCCCCTTCATATCTACCAGCACCAGTTGTTCCATCCGCAGTTTCCGTGCATTGGGTGAAGTGGAATTGTCTTTTGTATTAAATGTGGTTTCTTCTTTGATCAGTTTCTCATCACTGGGGAAATTTGAGCCGATCATGGCCGTGTCTTTCGATCTCCATACCCGGTGATTTTTCAGGCCCAGTTCAAGTTTCGCCACTTCATTGGTTTTGGTATCGCCGATCAGCCAGTCATTGGCATAGCCGCCATTGTTCTGCTCAGTAAATATGCGGATCACATCATCAATGCTGTTGCTGTACTGTGCAGCTTTTCTGGCACGAACAAATTCCGGTACGGCACTGGTGTCAAATCCCTTGAACTGGGTGATGGTGGTTTCCGTGATCAGCAAACCGTTGCCCGTAATCACAAAATCATCGCCACTGTGAATAAATCCGGGCATACAATCCATCAGGATATGATTGCCCTTTTCAGGAACAATATCTGCAATCACATTCCAGTGCTGACCGATAATATAAGAGGTCCAGTTATTATGACCGATCACGATTTTACCGTCTTTGGTATAAGTTCCGGTTGCAATAAAAGCACTGCAGTTACCGGGCGCCTTGTTATCGCCACTGCCGGGTTTCACTTTGTCCATTTGAAGCGGCACATAGTAATAAGCCAGTTCCTCCAATGCATTCAGCGCAGTAATATCGAGGCTATCATAATTTTTATTTTTTGCGTGCAGCCCTTCCACTATACCATTGATTTCATCTTTATACTCCCGGTCCAGTTTATTCCACAGGAAATTACGCGCGCAACTGCGGTAAAAATTCCAGTCACGATTGGTCTCATGCAGAAACAGGTGCTGTACTGCCTGTATCGAAGTGTCAATGTCATCGGCCAGCAAATAACCATGCTGGTAACCGATATCTGACGGGGAACCTTCCAGGTGCACATAGATCCAGCCGTTTCGGTTTTCCCGGCTGGCTTTAGAGAGACGGTCTGTTTTTTCGGGGGCTTTACAGGCTGAAATGGTAAGAAAAACCAGCAGCGGGTAAAAGAAGTGGCTGTGTTTCATATCGGGTGTTTGGATGGCTTTAAAGTTAGCGGAATCTGCCTTACATAGAAACAGGTATTGAAATCTCCCCCGAAACTGTACTTTTGCGGCCGAAAAAGGCAAGCAATATGATCAGTGCAAGAAATATTACCCTCGCATACGGGAAAAGGGTTTTGTTTGATGAGGTGAATATCAATTTTACCAAGGGTAATTGTTATGGGGTGATCGGGGCCAATGGCGCTGGTAAATCCACTTTCCTGAAAATACTGAGTGGTGAGATCGAACCGAATAAAGGAACTGTTGAAATCACCCCCGGTGAGCGGATGGCCGTTCTCAAGCAAAACCATTTTGAATTTGATGATTGCACGGTACTGAACACGGTTCTCATGGGCCATAAACGTTTGTGGGAAGTGATGCACGAACGCGATGCCATTTATGCCAAAGAAGATTTTTCGGAAGAAGATGGCATGCGTGCGGGTGAACTCGAAGCCGAATTTGGTGAAATGGGTGGCTATGAAGCAGAAAGCAATGCCGGGAGTTTGCTAAGCAGCCTCGGGGTAAAAGAAGAAATGCACCAAAGCCTGGTAAAAGATATTCCTTCGAATTTCAAAGTGCGGGTATTGCTGGCACAGGCCCTGTTTGGCAACCCCGATATCCTTTTGCTGGATGAGCCTACCAACGGTCTTGATATCGAAACCATCGGATGGCTTGAGAATTTCCTGGCCGATTATGAAAATATTGTGCTGGTGGTGAGCCACGACCGTCACTTTCTCGATACCATCTGTACCCATGTGGCTGATGTAGACCGTTCCAAGATCAAAGTGTTTACGGGTAACTATACATTCTGGTATGAATCATCCCAGTTGATGAGCCGCCAGATCAACGACAAGAATAAAAAGGTGGAAGAAAAGCGGCAGGCTTTGCTGGATTTCATCGCCCGTTTCTCGGCCAATGCTTCCAAGAGCAAGCAGGCAACTTCGCGTAAAAAAGCTTTGGAGAAACTTACGATTGAAGAGATCGAACCTTCCAACCGGAAATATCCCGGTATCATTTTCCAGCCGCTGCGCGAAGTGGGCAACCAGATCCTGAACGTGGAGAATATGAGCAAAAAAGTGGACGGAAGGACGCTTTTTGAAAAGGTAAGTTTCAGCATCAACAAAGGGGAGAAGATCGCTTTCCTCAGCCGCGACCCGCTGGCGGTAACCAGTTTCTTTGAGATCATCAACGAAAAAATGCAGCCCGATACCGGTAAATACGAATGGGGCACCACGATCACGAAAGCATACCTGCCACTCGAAAACCAGGAATTTTTTACCGAAGGGCTTACGCTGATGGAATGGCTCCGCCAGTTTGTACCGGCCCATGTTACCGATGCCGATGAACCCTTCCTGCGTGGCTTTTTGGGCAAAATGCTTTTCAGCGGTGATGATATCCAGAAAAAGACCAATGTGTTAAGCGGGGGAGAAAAAGTGCGTTGTATGGTGAGCCGGATGATGCTCCAGAACCCCAATGTGGTGGTACTTGATCAGCCTACCAACCACCTCGATCTTGAAAGTATCCAGAGTTTTAATGAGGGTTGCCAGACCTTCCCGGGGATTGTTCTGATCACTTCCCATGACCATACATTTATGCAAACCGTGGCCACAAGGATCATCGAACTAACACCCAAAGGGATCATCGACAGGCTGATGACTTTTGATGAATACCTCGATGATGCGCGCGTGAAGGAATTGCGGGAAGAAATGTACCGTTAAAAAAACGCGCTTTTTAACAGGTATTTCTGCGGTGTTTTTTACCATGCACGGCTACAACTGGCAATATGTTGTAATTTGTACAAAACCATGTTTATGCCGATCATCAAAACACCCTTGCTTTATATCGGATCTTCAGGTGAGGAGAGGCTGTATACACTGTTTGATAGTGGGGCGAATCTTTCCTGTATCAATCCCCAGAAAGCTGTTCTGCTGGGGTCTCCTGTGAGCCTGGGAAAAGAAAGACGGATCACTACTGCCAGCGATGAACATTTTATTATTGTAAAGGAACGGATACTGCTCGATTTTTATATCGACGATGTTTTGTTAAGCGATGAGTTCCTGGTAGTACCCGGTTTAAGCGAAGAAGCCGTGATAGGGGCCGCCACCATGCAGAAATGGCGGATAAAACTTGATTTTGAGCACGATACGGTACATGTGGACCCCAAAGTGGCGAAAATGCAGTTGATCTGACCCGGAACAGGGCCGGATATGTGGATAACTTTGGCTTCCCGGAAATTCCTGGAAGAGATTTCAACCGCAATGTGAAGAAATGATAGAAAAAAAGCCATTTTGGGCTTGGTAATTTAAGTCATTTCCTTACCTTTGCCCTCCGAAAAAATCGGAAGAAAATTCAGAGTCATGGCAAAAGTATGTCAGGTTACAGGAAAAAAGCCCATCGTAGGTAACTCGGTTTCTCACTCAAATATCAAGACCAAGCGTCGTTTTCTGCCCAACCTGCAGAAAAAGCGTTTCTTCTATGCGGAAGAAGACCGTTGGGTAACCCTCAAAATTTCTGCAGATGCACTGAGAACCATTAATAAAAATGGTCTGGCTTCTGTGATCAAATCACTGAGGGCCGCAGGCGAAAAAATCTAATTGATTCACCAAGCAAATAATGCAATAGATGGCAAAGAAAGGTAACAGGGTTCAGGTGATTTTGGAGTGTACCGAGCACAAAACCAGTGGTCAGGCCGGTACCAGCCGTTATATCACCACCAAAAACAAGAAAAACACGCCGGAGCGTATTGAACTCAAGAAATACAACCCGATCCTGAAAAAAGTAACCGTACATAAAGAAATTAAATAATCATGGCAAAAGCAGCTTCCAAAAACGCGAAAGTAAAAGACCAGAAAGCAGCCGCTGAAGCTAAGAACTGGACAAAAGTGATCAAGGCCATCCGTAGCCCGAAGACAGGTGCATATACTTTTAAAGAGACCATCGTGCACAAAGACAAGGTGAAGGATTTCCTGGCTGAGAAATAACCCTTTCTTTTACAAAAGACATTCAGAAAGCTTTCCCTGTTCGTGGAAGGCTTTTTGTATTTAAGCATAGAAATTTTAAAACGATCGCATGGGTTTTTTTGGAAAACTATTCGGGAAGCAGGAAAAGGAAAGCCTTGACCAGGGTTTGCAGAAAACCAAGGAAGGTTTTTTTGCCAAGATCAGCAAAGCGATCGCCGGTAAAAGCACGGTGGATGATGAAGTGCTCGATAACCTGGAAGAAGCATTGGTGGGTGCCGATGTGGGTATTGAAACCACTGTTCAGATCATCGAAAAGATAGAAGCAAGGGTAAAGCGCGACAAATATGTGCATACCGATGAGTTGAACCAGATCCTCAAGGAAGAGATCGAATCAATCCTGGTGGATGCTTCGGAGCAATCGTACAAGGATTTTGGCATCCCCGAAGGGAAAAAACCTTATGTGATACTGGTGGTGGGTGTGAATGGGGTAGGGAAAACAACAACGATCGGCAAACTGGCGCATAATTACAAAAAAGCGGGTAAGAGCGTTGTGCTGGGCGCTGCAGATACTTTTCGTGCGGCGGCGGTAGATCAACTGACGATCTGGAGTGAGCGGGTGGATGTACCGATCGTAAAACAGGCAATGGGCTCTGACCCGAGCGCAGTTGCCTATGATACCGTAGCCAGTGCACAGGCAAAACAGGCCGATGTGGCCATCATCGATACAGCAGGAAGATTGCATAACAAAGCCCACCTGATGGATGAACTGGCCAAGATCAAACGTGCGATACAGAAAATCGTTCCCGGTGCGCCACATGAAGTGATGCTCGTGCTGGATGGATCAACAGGCCAGAATGCCGTGGAGCAGGCGAGGCAGTTTACAGCCACTACAGATGTATCAGCCATATCTGTTACAAAACTGGACGGTACAGCCAAAGGCGGTGTGGTTCTTGCAATCGCCAACCAGTTTAAAATACCCGTGAAATACATCGGTGTGGGAGAGAAGATTGATGACCTGATCATCTTTGATAAAAAAGAATTTGTAGACAGTCTTTTTTCCGGTCATTCAAAATAGAAATACAGAACCTAAAATGATCGGATCATTTCACGTTCTGTATTTCTCTTCGTTACGCGATATCAAAAAGTATAGCGGATACCCAATCCACCCCAGCCACCTTCAAAATAATTGTAGCCGATCAGGTTAAAGGATGGCTGCCAGTCGAAGCTAAGGTTCAGGGGCGCACCCTTTATCTTATAATCAATACCCAGCACACCATCCACGCCAATGGCCAGACCACCATCCCGGGTTGGATACTTGTTTTTCCAGCTATCGCTCCAGACCCCAACATGACCGCCGCCTCCCACATACCATTTCAATCCCTCCACATTGCCGAGGTTATCATGCAGTTCATACAATCCCGTAAGCCGGAATCCGTCTGAAGAAATATACCCCAGGGCTTCCACTGCATTTTTGTTTAAGAAATGTTTGACAGAAACCGCGCCGGGATAAACTTTTACACCAAGTGCCGTTTTATAGTCGGAACCCGTATTGATTTGTTGGGCATGTACCGCAGATACACCTGCAACCAGGAGAAAAGCCATCAGTATCTTTTTCATAAGAGTATTTTCCCTGACTGATTGAAAAATCATGCCAAGCGCGTTGAAAAAGATTCAAAGAATTGTTAAGATGAAGTTGTACGGTCATCCGCTTTTATAATTAGGTTTGCGATATGCATACATTTAAAGAACTGGTCGCCGATTTTGCTGAACGCTTCGCAATAAAACATTTTCCCGAGGCCCCTGCGAGTTTATATGAGCCGGGTGATTATTTTCTTTCCTGGGGTGGCAAACGGATACGGCCCGTGATGTGCCTGATGGGCAATGAACTTTTTGCAGACATACATCCCGATACATACAAAGTAGCTACAGCGGTTGAACTGTTTCACAATTTTACGCTGATACACGATGATATCATGGATGAGGCCCCGTTGCGCAGGGGAATGGAAACTGTGCATACAAAATATGGTGTGAATACAGCGTTGCTCACAGGGGATGTGATGCTGATCCGTTCGTATGAATACCTGAACCAGGTTGCACCGCAATACCTGCAGCGGATACTTACCTTGTTTAACCGAACAGCCAAAGAAGTTTGCGAGGGCCAGCAGCTCGATATTGATTTTGAGAAAAAAGAAAATGTAACACTGGATGAATATATTGAAATGATCAGCCTCAAAACTTCCGTATTACTTGCAGCCAGCCTTGAAATGGGTGCCATCATCGGCGGAACCAGTGATGGGAATTGCCGCCACATATATTCGTTCGGCAAAAATCTTGGTATTGCTTTCCAGGTACAGGATGATTATCTCGATGCTTTTGGTGACCCGGAAAAATTCGGAAAAGAAACGGGGGGGGATATCCGGCAGAATAAAAAAACATTTTTACTCCTGCATGCACTCGAAGTTGCCGCGCCGGAACAGAAAGCCGAACTGATGAAACTGATGCAACAGAACCCCCCGGACAAGGTTGAGAGAATACTGGCTATTTTCCGCAGCTGCCAGGTGGATGTATGGGCAAGGGATTTAAAAGAAAAATACCTGCAAACCGCTTTGCAGCATCTTGAAGATATTGCCGTAATGAATGTACGCAAAGCACCCCTGCGTGAGCTCGCTGAATTTTTAATTCAAAGAGACTATTGAGTAAGTACGAGGTGAGAAATATGAAGTACGAAGTAACTTGTAACTATTAACTTTTAACTCCTAACTCCAAACTATTTCCTCATCCTTCTTATCTTACAGTATCACCAAAATCAGCTACATGGCAAATTCTCTGTTCCGGAAAAAATCGATCGATAAAATCGCAGCAGATGCTGCGGCGGGATTAAGTGACGGACATAGCGGAGGTTTAAAAAAAGTATTGGGTGTACGTGACCTTACTTTTATGGGGATCGCTGCGGTGATCGGTGCAGGTATTTTTTCAACGATCGGTACGGCGGCATTTAATGGCGGGCCGGGGATCGTTTTTCTTTTTATCATTACTGCCATTACCTGTGGCTTCAGTGCGCTTTGTTATGCCGAATTCGCAAGCCGGGTACCCATTGCCGGCAGTGCCTATACGTATGCTTATGTTTCGTTTGGAGAACTGGTTGCCTGGATCATCGGCTGGGCATTGATCCTGGAATATGCGATCGGAAATATTGTAGTGGCCATCAGCTGGAGTGGTTATTTTAACAACCTGCTCGAAGCATTTCATATCGGTTTACCCGGCTGGCTTGCCACCAATCCGTCCAATGCACAGGCGGGTTATGAAGAAGCGATGAAAGCATTGGCAGCAGGGCAATCATTGGAATCGCTTACCAAAAATGCGCAGATGGGTTATGATGCCATCATGCATGCACCGGTGATCGGCGGATGGAAAATGATTTTGAATATCCCGGCTTTTGTGATCGTGGCACTCATCACGGTCCTCGCGTATATCGGTATCAGGGAAAGTAAGAAGAGCACCAATTTTATGGTGATCTTCAAAATATGCATCATCATTCTCGTGATCGTTGTTGGTTTCTTTTATGTAGACACCAAAAACTGGTCACCTTTTCTGCCGCATGGTTTCGGGGGCGTGCTGGCCGGTGTGTCTGCTGTATTTTATGCCTATATCGGCTTTGATGCGATCTCCACCACTGCAGAAGAATGTAAAAACCCGCAACGCGATCTTCCCCGTGGTATGATTTATTCATTGCTCATTTGCACGGTATTGTATATCCTGATTGCATTGGTGTTAACCGGTATGGTGCATTTCAGTGAATTAAAAGTGGATGACCCGCTCGCCTATGTTTTTGAAAAACTGCACCTCAATAAAATGGGATACCTGATATCAGTGAGTGCAGTGGTGGCCACAACAAGTGTATTACTGGTATTTCAATTGGGGCAGCCCAGGATATGGATGAGCATGAGCCGCGATGGGTTATTGCCGAAAAAATTCGCCACGGTACATTCAAAATTTCATACACCTTCTTTTGCAACGATTGTTACCGGTATCATGGTAGGTATCCCTGCTTTGTTTGCGCCAAGTGAACTTATGACCAACCTCACCAGTATCGGAACATTGTTCGCATTTGTGTTGGTTTGTTTTGGTGTACTGGCATTGCCCAGATTAACCTCGGGGAAAGCGGGTGCATTCCGTTTGCCCTATATCAATGGAAAATGGCTGATCCCGTTGCTTACTGTTTTGATGTTGTTTTTGTTTAAAGACCGGATCAGTGATGCCATATCCAACTTTGGGAAAGAGAGTTACCAGGAAATATTATTCCTTGTTTTTATTGCCATTTCGGTGATCACTGCCGTGAGAAGTTTTCTTTCCGCTTATTCACTGATCCCTGTGGTGGGCGCACTTTGCTGTTTATACCTGATGATCGAGATACCCGCGGAAAGCTGGAAATGGTTTTTTGCCTGGATGGGGCTAGGGTTGCTGATTTACTTTTTTTACGGCAGAAAGATGAGCCAGCTGGCTTAGTATCCATCACGGATACGCTGCCTTCTTCGTAATATTGCGCCATGAAATACCAGGTTGGGGACGAAATCATTGTACTGCATAGTAACGAAGAGGGGCGGGTAGTGGAGATCATGAACAACCAGATGGTGATGATCGAAGTGCGGGGTGTTAAGTTCCCGGCATATATGGACCAGATCGACTTTCCCTATTTTCACAGGTTCACCAAAAAGAAAATCGTTGAAGAAAAAAAGCCTGCACCAAAAGTTTATATAGACCAGCTACCCAAAGAAAAACCACAACCGAACCGTATACAGGTTTCAGAAGGAGTATGGTTATCCTTCATACCCAAATTTGCATTGGATGATTTTAATGATGAAGTGGTGGAGTTGCTCAAGATACACCTGGTCAATAAAACGGATAAAGCTTATCGATTTCAATAC
>SAIX01000031.1 GCA_004028765.1 Chitinophagaceae bacterium
GGGCAAAGGCAACGCATCGTGATTGCCAGGGCCCTGGCACTGAACCCTTCCTTTATTGTTTGCGATGAAAGTGTTTCAGCCCTCGATGTAAGTGTACAGGCGCAGGTATTGAACCTGCTGAACGACCTGAAAAAGGAATTCGGGTTTACGGCCATTTTTATTTCGCACGACCTTTCGGTGGTTCACTATATCAGCGACAGGATACTGGTGATGAACCGGGGGCGCATCGAAGAATCGGGCGAGGCGGAACAGGTGTACAATCGTCCCCAAAGCATTTATACACAACAGCTTATTGCATCGATCCCCAAAGGCATTTTATAAGATTTCAACAGGTTACACCACAGGTTGTACGGGTAAATTGGTGCATTGCCTTCTATGCAGTACCTTTGCCGACTTCTGAAATTCATGCCGTAACATGAAGTTATCTAACTCCGGATCCCATTCCGGGGACACTAACGGATTGTGGCTATCATCTTTAAAAAACAGGATTAGACACATGAAATTATCGCAGTTCAAGTTCGACCTTCCCCTTAACCTGATTGCCCAGAACCCGACCAAAAAAAGAGAAGACAGCCGTATGATGGTTGTTGACCGCAAGAGCGGGCATATGGAGAACAGGCATTTCCGCGACATCCTTGATTATTTTGACGACAAGGATGTGTTTGTAGTAAACAATACAAAGGTTTTCCCGGCCAGGATGTATGGCCGTAAAGAAAAGACCGGCGCCAAGATCGAAGTATTTCTTCTCAGAGAATTGAATAAACCCAACCGCTTATGGGATGTGATCGTTGATCCCGCAAGAAAGATCCGCGTAGGGAACAAACTGTATTTTGGTGAGAACGAGGAACTGGTTGCCGAAGTGATCGACAATACCACCAGCCGCGGCCGCACCATCCGTTTTTTGTGGGATGATGATGATGAGAGTTTCAAAAAAATGCTGGAACACCTTGGTGAAACCCCGCTTCCCAAATACATCAAACGCAAACCCGACGAAGAAGATAAAGAACGTTACCAGACTGTTTATGCCAAACACGAGGGTGCCGTTGCCGCACCTACGGCAGGCCTGCATTTCAGCCGCGAGCTGATCAAAAAATGTGAGATACAGGGTATCCGCTTTGCAGAAGTAACATTGCATACCGGCCTGGGCACTTTCCGCCCGATTGAAGTGGAAGACCTGAGCAAACATAAAATGGATGCGGAATATTACGCCATCGACCCGCAGGCCTGTGCAATTGTAAACAAAGCGAAAGAAACCGGCCACCGTGTTTGTTCTATTGGCACTACCACCATGCGTGCCATGGAGAGCAGCTTTACTGCGCAGAAATTATTAAAACCGAGTG
The DNA here is from genome assembly GCA_004028765.1 of Chitinophagaceae bacterium. GTDB lineage: Bacteria > Bacteroidota > Bacteroidia > Chitinophagales > Chitinophagaceae > Sediminibacterium. The sequence goes on from SAIX01000031.1 coordinate 1,341, forward strand.
AAGGATGGACCAATCATTTCATCCACCCGCCTTA
>SAIX01000032.1 GCA_004028765.1 Chitinophagaceae bacterium
ACCTGTACCGGCATATCCGCTTTGCACTTAATTTACACCCGATTGATGCTATGCGTTTACCCCTGAAATACATAAGTCTTGTATGGATCGGCTGTTTACTGGCAGCGGGTGGTTTATATGCGCAGGTAAGAAATGCAGGGCAGCTTACCAATATCGGGCAGGGAAGCCAGAACCAGGTTACCTACGACAGCCAGGGCCGGATGATCAAAAAAAATTCGGGGAATGATTCGCTGAAGCGGAGAGATTCCAATGCCGATTCGATCACCATCTTTTACCGGTATTTCGATTCGAGCCGGATCCGCAAACTCGATTCCTCTATCAATGATTTTACGTCGCATTTTCCATTGCCCTGGTATTATCATTCTCTTGGCAATTATTCCACCGCCTCCCAGTCATTTCTATTCTCTCCATTGATGAAACCCGGTTTCGATGCAGGTTTTCACCAATACGATATTTATGCGTTTACACTGGAAAACACAAAGTTTTTCCAAACAACAAGGCCCTATACCGAACTGGCTTATGTATTGGGCAGCAAGGCTGAGCAGCTTGTCAACATCGTTCACACACAAAACCGGAAAAGCAACCTGAATTTTTCATTGGAATACCGTTTTAACAATGCCCCCGGCAGCATTAAAAACCAGAACGCGAGCCAGAACAATTTCCGCTTCACCGTGCATTACCAGACGCTGAACAAGAAATATGAAAACTTCCTCGTGTTTATTACGAATAAAAGTGCTTCCACTGAAAACGGCGGGCTGCAGGACAAAAGAAAGCTCGACAGCCTTTCCCTGAACGATCCCTATGAACTGGAAACCAGGATGGGCCAGGCCGGCGTGGCGCAACGGAACCTATTTAATACCACGGTGAATACAGGTAACGTGTACAAAAACAACACACTGCTTTTCCGGCATCATTTCGATCTTGGTTCGCGCGATTCGCTGGTAACGGATTCTGTTACCTACCAGTTATTTTATCCGCGTATCCGTTTTGAACATACATTCCGGCTCGAGCATGCCAATTATCATTTTTATGATAAGTATACCGATTCGGTTCGCTACCAGTTGTATTTTAATAAAACCATTACACGTGGCGCCGTGCTTTCTTATATGGATGCATGGAACACCATCCGGAACGAGTTCAGCGTGATCTCATTCCCCGAAAAAAATAACCTGGGCCAGTTTTTAAAAGCAGGAATCGAAATACAAAATATCAGCGGCACATTTGATGATTCGGTGGCGCATACCAGCATGTATAACCTGCTTGCATTGGGCGAATACCGCAACCGCACGCGTAACCAGGTATGGGATATTGAAGCATCCGGGCAACTGTACCTGAACGGGTTTAATGCCGGAGATTATTCGGCATACATCAGTATGAAACGAAAACTGGGGGATAAACTGGGCTTTCTCAATATTGGTTTCCAGAATGTGAACCGCACGCCTTCTTTTATCCTCGACCCACTGAGCCGTTTTCCTGTTAACAACCGGACCACTTTCGGGAAAGAAAATATCGCGCGCTTTTTTGTGCGCTATGAAAACCCGAAAACCGGGTGGACACTGGGCGGCGAGTATTTTGTGGTGAACAATTATCTCTACTACGACAGCTTCTTTTCTGCAAAACAGGAAGCTTCTCTTTTTAATGTCATGCACTTCAGCGCAGAGAAAAAATTCAAACTATCGAAATACTGGAACTGGTATACAGAAATTCATCTGCAGCAAACCACGGGTCAGCCGCCTGTGAATGTTCCTTTGCTGCTTACACGTAACCGCATTGCATTCGAGGGAAATTTTGCAACGAACCTTTTTCTTTCCACAGGGTTTGAACTGAAATACAATACTGCTTATAAAGCGGATGATTATTCACCCTTCCTTGGCCAGTATTTTGTGCAGCAGAACACAACCATCTCAAACAGGCCCGGGATCGATGCCTATGTACATTTCCGCATTAAAAGTTATAAAGGTTTTTTCAGGATTGAAAACCTGAATACACTCAACCCCGCAAAAGGATTTTCATTCAGCAAACTGAATTTTGTTACGGTAAATAACCCATATACTGGATTATGGCTGCGCTTTGGGATGTGGTGGAGCTTTGTAAACTGAACAGTTTTATTTCTTCTTTCCCCAATTGATCCTTCGGCCGAGGATGAACTTGAATACCAACCCGTCGGTTGCTTCCGTTAAACCGAAACCGGGGCCAAAATTCACTTCCCATTTGGGATCGAGGTAGAGATCGGCTACAAAAAATACTGCATGACTTTGTTCGGGCAGTTTCTCAAACTGATTCAGTGGCCCGAGATCACCGTAATATTCAGCACCAAGGCTTACTTTGGGCGAAACCGAATACGAAGTTTTGAAATTGGGTGCGAATACCGGCGCTGAAGGTTTGTCTACACCTGTCAACGTAATTCCCATCGTCGGGTTTAAACAGAGATATAGTTTCCCGATCGTTTTGTCGATAATGGGGCGTAGTTCCAGGTTAAAAGTTTCAGAAGAATACTCCTGGCTCTGGAAACCGATCTCGGCAGACAGGCTCAATCCCACCGGTAATTTCCAGGAATCGGGTGCTGCGATGCGCGGCCTGAGATGCGTACCGATCACTTTCCATCCGTGCTGGGGCGTATAGTTGGTAAAAAGGTAAAAACCCAGTTCAAAATTATCGGTAATACCGTGTGTGATCTCGAGTGTTTCGTGTAAGGAATGGTAAGAAGGCAGCACCCCTTTTACGATATCCTTATTTCCGTTAAATGTAAAATTGCTGTGCAGTTCAAAAATGGTTTGCCCCTTGGTCATGGTAGGAGATGCATATACCTGGATCTCATAATTTTCCTGGGAAAACAAAAAACAGGGAAGCAGGAATGCCGTGATCAGTAAAAAACGCATAAAACAGGTTTGGTACTGCTAAGATAACAGGCAAGGAAATAAACTGTTCAGTACCCGGTTAAAACCTTTTGTAAACAGGTGAATGGCCTTAATGTTTGAGCGACCTTTTTTTGATCATACCGCCGCGGGTGTCTTTTACGCTGTTCATTACAACAAAGGCATTGCCGTCAATCTTCTCGATCTCGCCTGTGAGTTTATTTAATTCGAGGCGCGTAACCACTGTATAAATGATATCGATATCATTCCGTTCACCATGACTGCCATAGCCGCGTTTGCCTTTGTACACGGTTAATCCACGCCCCATTTTTTCCATGATCATCTGCCTGATCTCTTCGCTATGGGATGATACGATGGTAACACCGGTATATTCATCGATGCCTTCGATAATAAAGTCCAATGCTTTGGATGCAACAAGGTAGGTGATCATCGAATAAAGCGCTGTTTCAACCGATAGCAGGTATGCTGCCGCTGAAAAAACGAGGATATTAAAGATGATGATGATATCGCCGATGGTGGTCCCTAATTTCCTGCTGAGGAAGATGGCCAGCACTTCTGTGCCATCGATCACCGCGCCACCCCGCACCGATAACCCGATCCCTGTACCCAGGAAAAAACCCCCGAATACGGAAACCAGTAATTTATCGTGTGTTACTTCCGGGAAATGAAGAAAAGCCACGCAAAGCGATAGGCCGGTAATGGCCGCAGCTGTTTTCATGGCGAAACCGGAACCGATTACTTTATAGCCGAGGTAAACGAATGGTATATTGATCACGATCAGCAAAACATACAACGGAACCTTACTTACTTCCGACGTAAGTAGTGAGATACCGGTTGCGCCCCCATCAATAAAATTATTGGGTAACAAAAAACTTTCGAGCCCGAATGCCGCTGAAAAAATACCGGCAGTGATCAGCAGCACATCTTTCAGGAAACGGTAAACAGTGAGTTTTAGTTCGCGGAAAGCTTTTGCATATTCATATCTTGAATACTCGCCTTCGTTTTTACGCGCCCGGAGTACCCATGTTTTCAGCAATTTGGAAATGAATGATGCCATCCCGATAAAAATACGGATTAATGGCCGAAGGACAGATGCTTACTCTTCAAAATACACGAGGCTGCCGCCTACCCATTCGCGGTCTTTGTTGTAGCGGACACCGATCATTTTTCCCTTGCTTAACCTCGCGAGGTTATTGGTGGCAACCGGACGCGCATCGCCTTCTTTCCAGAAATAGAAAATCCTTACTTCCACTTTTGCGGGTGTATCAGGTGTTGGGATGGCTTCTGCATATTTCACCTTGCGCATCAGTATCCAGTTCTGCGGGTCCTTTACTTTTTCGATATCTTCTCTGGTGACATCAATCACCACACCCTGTCCGGCGAAGGAGAACAAAGGTTTTAATACATAATTTTCAAGATCGTTTGGTATTTCATCCAGCTCGCTTAAGAAAAAAGTTTCGGGAACATACGGATGTTTGATAAAGGGCAATGTGTATTTGCTGATGCGGTAAAACCAGTTGGGGTGGGGCACCCATTCCACATCCAAGTCGGCAAGCAGCAGTTTCCCTTTCTCCTTTATTTCGGGCGATTGCTGCTGCAGGTCATCGAAAATGATGCGGTTGTAAATTCTTTTTACCGGAATTTTCTTTCCGCCTTTCTCATAAAACAAATGCCGGCCCTCTTGTATCAGCTCGGTTAAGCAAACCACGGGGATGCCGGTATAGTCGGTGGTACAATAAAAATCGATGCGTGTTTTTTGCTGATGGGGAAGGATTTCCAGCAGGATCACATTTTCAGGAGCATGATTTCCGATAAGCACTTCTTTGAGTAATTGCGTGTAGCTTTCGGCTGTATGCCCGCTGAGATACGTAGAATAATTTTTCGGTATTTCGAAATGGCGGCGCGTCACTTCATCCTGCCAGATCTGGTAAGCGAAAAGGGTAGGGAAACCCTGCATTTCGATCAATTGAGGTTCCAGTTCCCCGTTTTTATTTTCACAGATACCAAAATCAAAAGCAATAAAATGGGTATGCCTGTTTTCATTCGGCACCCGAACATCATCGGGGATCGCTTTCGCGCTTTTGCCAAAGAAACCCGGAGCGGTGATCACATCCACAATGCTTTCGCAGGCAGAAAGGATTTTTTCTTTGAACGCGCGGTCGATAAATACCGGTGTTTCCGCCACGCGGAATTCGATCGCACCCGGATGTTTGCTGTGCAGGTCGTTCAGGTATGCATCGTATTTTTCTTTGCTGAATTGTTCGTTGTATTGTTTTCGGATGCCGGGTACCATAGGGCTTGATTGTTTCCTGAAAATAAAAAATCCCCGCCAATCGGGCGGGGAAAATCAATGCTGTTGATCAGGCTTCCACCAGTTGTTCCGTTGCGTGGTTAAGGAAATTGGGAAGCACATGTGCGTAGGTCCACATGATTTTTTCCGGGTCCTGCAATTGCTCCACCATGCTCTGCCATTTGGTTTCGCCGTGGTTTTCGATCACGGTTTGCTTTTTGTCTTCGCGCTGCAGGTACATGCTCATACCCGCAGCATCTGCTTCGGGATGAAACTGTGTGCCGAGGAAATATTCGTTAAAGCGGACAGACATGATGGCCCTTTCATAAGGCACATGTGGCCTGTTTTTTTCTATCGCGAGGATGCTGCCGCCCATTGCTTTTAAACGGGCGTGGTCAGGTTCAATTACCTGGTAATCGCGGCTGTCCACACTGTAAAACGGATCTCGCAACCCTTCAAATACGGGTTCATTGCGGCCCTCTGCGAGCATGTGTATCGGGAAAACCCCGAAAGCGGTGGATTTTCTCTTGCAAACATTACCGATGCCATAATAGCGGCAGGCAAGCTGAAAACTATGGCAGATAAAGAACACTTGTTTTTTGGGGAAATGCTGTTCTGATGCATTCCAGTTTTCAATCTGCTGTAACCAGCCAAAATAGGCTTTCTCCCATTCGCTGCCCTCGCTTTCGAGAGGCGAGCCCGGCCCGCCGCTGGAAATGTATAGATCGTAAGATGTATCGGGAACCGCAAGACCCAGCCTTACATCAAATTCATCATAATGTAAACCATAATGATTCTGAGCTGCCCAACCCTCAAGTATCTCACGGATACAACGCATACCCTGGTTCGCATGGCCTTCGTAGAGGTCAAGTATTGCGATGCGCACTGTTCTGTTCTCATGTCCGTTCATAGGCGCGAAGATAAGGGGAGAAAGAATTTAGAATTTAGAGTTAGGAGTTAAGAGTTTGGAGTGGGTTGTGATTTCAAAGTCCCTCTCTGCGAAGCAGAGATGGGTTGGGGTGAGTCAACTCCAAACTCCTGACTCCTTATTCCAGACTACTAAAAATAGCTCAGGTTGGTTTTAGGTGTTAAGGTCAATACGCTTTGATACATCAGTTTAATGGTTTCCTCGATATCACTTTTGTGCAACATTTCTACAGTTGTATGCATGTAACGAAGGGGGATGGAAATCAGCACCGAGGGACAGCCATCATTCGCGTAGGCAAAACTGTCGGTATCAGTACCCGTGCTGCGGCTCAGTGTACGCAATTGAACGGGTATCTTATGTTTTTCTGCAACATCCTGAATTAATCCGAGCAACTTATTGTGGATCGCCGGTGCATACGCGAGAGATGGGCCTTTGCCGCACTGGATATCTCCTTCGATCGCTTTACTGATCATCGGGGTGCTGGTATCATGGGTTACATCAGTGATAATGGCCACATCGGGTTTGATGCGCCGCGCGATCATCTCCGCACCGCGGAGGCCGATCTCTTCCTGTACCGCATTCACCACGTATAAACCAAAGGGTAGTTTTTTGTTGTTCTGTTTTAATAACCTCGCCACTTCAGCGATCATAAAACCACCGATGCGGTTGTCAAAAGCGCGGGCGATAAAATAATCATAAGCCAGTTCATCAAAACCTTCTTCGTACGTAACCACGGCACCTACATGCACACCGAGGGCTTCAGCTTCCTTGCGGCTGCGGGCACCGCAATCGAGGGTGAGGTTATCTACTTTGGGAGCAGGCTCTTTCTGATCGGGATTGCTGAGGCGGGTATGAATCGCCGGCCAGCCGAATACCGCTTTTACCGGCCCTTTTTTTCCATGGATCCAAACCCTTTTGGCGGGAGCTACCTGGTGATCCACACCTCCGTTGCGTTTGAGGTAGATCAACCCCTGGTCGTTGATATAATTTACAAACCAACTGATCTCATCGGCATGTGCTTCTATCACCACTTTGAATGGGGCAGTAGGATTGATCACGCCCACAGCGGTTCCATAGGGATCTGTAAAAAAAGTATCTACGTAAGGCTTTACATATTCGAGCCAGATTTTTTGCCCCCCACTTTCAAAACCCACCGGCGAGGGGGTATTGATATAATTTTTAAGGAATGCAAGAGATGCATCGGTAAGAATGGATTTGGGTTTGTTTTTGGACCCTGTTTTTTTTGCTTTTGCCATGATATCATTTTATTAAAACCATCCCGGCGATGCCACAGATGGCTTTCGCCAGCATCAGTCCGTCAATGATTGCAAGATAATAGAGAATGCTTTTACGCCGGTACATGGAGTAGGCTACAATTATTAACAATACGAAGGGGACTGTGTTAACGAGTACCCGCAGCAGCGGGAAGCCACGCATGGTAGCGAAAATGAGGAAAGTACCCAGTCCCACTGCGGTGAGCGGTATCAGCAGGTAAAAGATCGTTTTTCGCAGCCCATAAGTAACCACGAAGGTTTTGAGCTGCTGGTTATGATCGGCTGCATAATCTTTGATGTCGAACATGATGCAGAGCATGGTAATGAACATACAATTCTTGATAAAGAGCAGAAAGCTGGTAATATCCGGGTTCCATTCGGTACCGTGTTCGATACTTTGAAAAATAACCGGGTATACCGTTACCCATCCTGCCCATACAAATCCGATCACAAAAGGTTTCAGCCATCCTTTTTTCCGCAAACTGTAAGAGGCATTGGAAGGCTTGGTACTGCCGTAATACAATAAAGAAACAGCTGGGAATACAGCAAATAACAACCAGTAAACAGGAGGCATCTGCAGCAGTTTGCTGAAGTTTCTGAATAATAGCCAGCCGCCGGTTAAAAGAAACAAGCTGGTTAATATCACCTGCGAAACCCGGATCCATTTACGGTTATGGTAGTACCATTCGCCGCGGATATTCTGGTTATCGCCCCTCGGCTCAGCGATATAAGCATGGGTATAATAGAGTATGGTGGCTACAAAAACAAATGTATAATAGGTAAAACTGTTGAGTGCGGTATGTTGTTGCAGGCCTGCTTCGACGGAGAGGCCGATCGCGCAGAATCCATAAAAATAATTCCCGAAAAAAAGGATCTGTTTCAGGTTATTCAACCCTGCTTATTTTAATAAGACGATATTCTGGGTTACAAGTGTATCGCTTACATTCTTGGCCTTGTCTTTGAGCCAGAAACGGAAATATGCCGTATCGTTCTTGAACCCGCAGCCTGTGATGGTCTGGTAACCCTGGATATTGGCATTGTACCCGTACCCGATCTCGAAAATCCCTTTGAGGTTGGCGGTTGGGGTAAAATTGGGGACTTTATACGGACTGGTAAACTGCGCTCCGCCGCTGCCGGGGCAGGTGCGGGATATCTTCTGCACCCATAAAGTATCCTGCACATCGCCTTCTTTATCCGTAAATTCTATCTGGAACAGTAAAAGACTGCCGGCGCCCAGTGTGGTGCCGCTGATACTTTTTACCGATAGCTGTGGCTTGGTGGTGTAGGTATCTTTTTTGCAGGCATAAAACAATACCGGTATTGCGAATAGTATCAATATTTTTGTCTTCATTCTGAATCCTTTCATTTCAAATTTAGTTAAAACATCAGAACAGAACATAGTGTTGCAGATGGATGTTAACAATATTTTCTCTCTTACAAACGATGACAAGGCATTCAGGGATGCCTGCAATGATATTTTCCGGCTCCAGTATGCACAGAACCCTGTTTACCGGCAATGGTGCGGACTGATGCGGGTGGATGCCTCGTCTGTATTGACACCCGCGGAGATACCTGCGTTGCCTATCTCATTTTTTAAAACACACTCCGTGGTTACGGGTGATTTTACGGCAGAAAAAATTTTTGAGAGCAGTGGTACTACCCAAACGGGTAACAGCCGGCACCTGGTAAAAGATGCGGACCTGTATGTACAAAGTTTTCTCCGCTGTTTTGAGTTGTTTTACGGTAATATCAGAAAATGGTGCGTGCTGGGGTTACTGCCTTCTTATCTGGAGAGAGGCAATTCTTCTTTGGTGATGATGGTGGATGAACTGATCTGGCGCAGCGGCCATTCCTCAAGTGGTTTTTATCTGTATGACCACCAAAAACTTTCGGGCACCCTTCAGCAACTGGAACAGCAGGGGCAGCCTACACTGCTGATCGGTGTTACGTTTGCGCTGCTCGATTTTGCTGCGGCCCATCGGCAGAAATTAAAACATACCCTTGTTATGGAAACCGGTGGTATGAAGGGCCGGAGAAAAGAGCTCACACGTGCCGAAGTGCACCAACAGCTTTGCGGGGCACTCGGGATCGAAAAAGTACATTCCGAATACGGTATGACGGAATTGCTGAGCCAGGCCTATTCAAAAGGAGATGGCCGTTTTGTTTGTCCGCCCTGGATGAAAGTGCTGGTTCGGGATGAAGAAGACCCGCTGCAGATCCGCACCGAAGGCCGCGGTTTGTTACAGGTGATCGACCTGGCCAATGCCTGGAGCTGCGCTTTTATTGCCACTGAAGATGTGGGAAGGGTATATGCAGATGGAAGTTTTGAAGTATGGGGAAGGCTGGATAACAGTGATATAAGGGGATGCAGTTTGTTGGTTATATAACGGCAACTAAGAATTAAGAATGTAGAATTAAAAATTAAGAATTAAGGATGGGCCGCTGAGGTTGGGCATTTTAGAGAAAATTGCTTGGATATAATTGCTTTCCCTGTATATTTGCACCCCTGAAACACATTAATAATTCTTAATTCTACATTATTAATTATTAATTCGATCTGCCCAGATGGCGAAATTGGTAGACGCACTGTGTTCAGGTCGCAGCGCCTTCACGGGTGTGCTGGTTCGAATCCAGTTCTGGGCACCAAAGTGGACAAATCGAAAATTGGTTCGGTTTGTCCATTTTCATTTTGGCTGAAACCCTTGTCCATACTGTATATCAGCTGAACGGCTTCGTTC
>SAIX01000033.1 GCA_004028765.1 Chitinophagaceae bacterium
GTTCCTACCAACTTGTATGGACCATCTCCAATAAACTCTGTGCTGATTCAAAAGATACTCTCGCCATCAACATCTATCAACCTACTTTACCGGGCACTCTGAAAGAAGATGCATTTGTATGTGTGGAAGGAAATGAAGGGGTACTTCATCTGATCGGGAAACAGGGTATCGTGCTTAACTGGGAAAGTAGTACCGATACAGCTAACTGGAATATGCTAACAACGATAAATGCAGACAGTATTTCATTCAACAACCTGTTGGTCACAACCTTTTACAGGGCCCGGGTACAAAATGGGGTTTGTCCTGCCATTTATACTAACCCCGTAACCATAACCGTATACCAGCGAAGCAGTGGCGGAAGTCTTACACCTTTGCGCGACACTGTTTGCGCGAGCGGAAATTCGGGTACGCTTCAATTACAGAATTTCACCGGAACCATACAGCAATGGGAAAGTTCAACTGATTCGGGTGCGAGCTGGAAAACGATGCCGATTGCGGATACCTCGTATACTTACTATGGCCTTAACAGCAGCACCTGGTTCCGTGTATTGATACAAAACGGGAATTGCAGTTACCGTTATTCAGATACGGCTAAAGTGCAGGTGGATATACCCACTGAACCGGGCACACTGAGCGGTGAAGCAATTCTTTGCAGCGGTACCAACAACGGGATGTTGGTATTAAATAGCAGAACGGGATCGGTTATTCATTGGGAATCTTCAACAGATGGAGGTGCCAACTGGAATACGATTGCACAAACAGCCGACACACTTACTTACACAGATCTTATTGCAAATACAATATACCGTGTACTGGTGCAGAATGGGAAATGTTCTGCAGCCTATACAAATACGATTACCATACAGGTGATTCCTCCGGTAACAAAAGCGAATGCAGGCGCCGACCAGGTAATCTGTAACGGGGGCAACAGTACAACTCTTGCGGGTAACACGCCTGTTTCCGGTACGGGCAACTGGCAAATGATCGACGGGCCTTCTTCTGTTTCCTTCGCTAACCCAACCCAGGCAAATACCATTGTATCAGGGCTTATTCCCGGTACCTATCATTTTGTATGGGGTATCTCAAATGGTATTTGCGCAGGTTCTTTTGATACAGTTACGGTAAAAGTAGACAGGCTGGTATCTTCCTTTACGCTGGCCAGTGTGAATGATTGCGGCAAAACCAGTTTTTATTTCACGAACAACAGCCAGGCGAATTTTGGGATAAAACGTTTTGTATGGTATACCAGCACCGGCGATACCCTGTATACAAAAAATGCAAACCTGGTTTATACCACTGAAGGGAACCGCGACATTACGCTGGTGGCAGAAAGTAACAACGGTTGTACACACACCATCGAGGCATCGTATAAAGTGGTGGTGTATGAATATCCCCAGGCCAATATCAATGCTGTGGCAGATGCCTGTAAAAGCCAGTTGCTGGAACTGTCATCCAATGTAAATTCAAAAGATTCGATTGCATACCTGCTGTGGAACCTTGGTAATGGTTCCAGAGTGAAAGATTCGGTGGTAAGTGTTAAGTATATGTCGGATGGAAAATATACGGTTATGCTGACCGTAGCAACCGTTAACCGTTGTTTCGATTCTGCCATCAAACAAATTTCCATCCACCCGATACCATCTGTTACGGTTAACAGCAAGCCTGTTGTTTGCCGTGGTGATTCTGCTGTTCTATCTGCCAGCGGTGCGGTGAATTATATCTGGACCGACCAGGATAACCGCATTATTTGTAACGGATGTATCACCGCGAAAGTGAAACCACTCTACAATACCACGTATAAAGTGATCGGGTACGATCAATACGGTTGCAGTGGCCTTACCAATACCGAGTTGCGCGTGGTGCAGCCTTTGAAAATGGCTACTTCCAATGGCGATTCAATTTGTATCGGCCAGGTGCGGCAGTTGGTAGCCACTGGTGCCACACAGTATACATGGTATCCCGAAACAGGATTGAGTAATAAAAATGCTGCTTCGCCATTGGCAAAACCTCTTACCAGTACGGTTTATAAAGTGGTGGGGAAAGACAGTTACAATTGTTTCAGCGACAGCGCCGAAATTAAAATCGCAGTGGGAACGCCTACAAAAATCAATATCGGAAAAGATACACTGATCACTGCCGGCTCTTCTTATCCTGTTCATGCGTTTGCGGAAAGACAGGATATCCGGAAATGGAACTGGGTTGGGCAGGGTGATTTTTCCTGCCGCAATTGTTCGGATCCAACCATAAAAATTTCGAATGATGCACAGATCATTTGTCTTGCTGTAAACAATTACGGATGTACCAGCTCGGATACACTCAACATTAAAACATTCTGTGGAGGAACGGAAGTGTTTATCCCGAATGCATTCAGCCCGGATGGGGATGGCATCAACGATATCCTGGTGGTACAGGGCCGGGGTATTAAAATGGTGAAAAGCTTCCGCATCTTCAACCGCTGGGGCGAAATGGTATTTGAAAAAAACAATTTCCTCCCGGGTGATCCCGCTTTTGGCTGGGATGGAAAAATCAGGGGCAACCCGGCGCCTGTTGATGTATTTGTTTATATGTGTGAAGTGATCTGTGAAAAAGGTATCCCATCACTCTTTAAAGGAAATGTGGCCATTCTCAAATAAAATCCTATCCTATGAAACGAATGATACCCCCGCTGTTTTTACTTTTTGCTTATTCGCTGCAGGCGCAGGATTATACCTTTTCGCAGTTTTATGAACAGCCGTTGTTGCGCAACCCGGCACTGGCAGGTTTATTTACAGGCGATCTTCGTGTTTCGCTTTCCTACCGGGATCAATGGAGCAGTGTTACGGTTCCCTATCGCACAACCTCGATGAATATCGAACACAAAGTACCTGTCGGCAGCAAACAGGACCTGATTACCATCGGTGCACAAATGAGCCAGGATGCAGCAGGTGATATCCGTTTAAAAAGAACGCAGTTTTTGCCTTCGCTCAGTTTTCACAAATCGCTTAGCGAGGAGCATGATACATATTTATCTGCCGCATTCCAGGCCGGGCCTGTATCCAGCCAGTTTGATGCGAGCCAGCTGAAACTGGGCGACCAGTTCCGCAACGGGTCCTATGATCCTTCCAACCCAACTTCACAGGTTATCAAAACATCCGGGTATTCTTACTGGGATGTTAATGCAGGCCTTTCGTTCAGCAGTACACTCGGTAATAAAACAAATTTTTATATCGCCGCAGGTATCACACATATCACATCACCCACCATTCATTCCATAACCGGTGATGTGCCTGGTTTTATCAAACCAAAATTTATTCTCAATGCAGGTATCAATGCACCTTCTGGTGACAGAGGACATATCACCGCTTTCTCAGACCTCATGTTCCAGAACGGGAACCGGCAATTATTGAGCGGCATCATGTACGGGTTAAATCTCGTTGAATACGACAACGGTGATCCGGATATCCTGTATGTGGGTGCTTTTATGCGTTTCGGCGATGCCTTGATCCCGGTTGTGAAGATCGGGTTCAGCCATGTAAGCATCGGCATAAGCTATGATGTAAATATTTCAAAGCTCAATATGGTATCCAACTGGCGTGGCGGACTGGAACTATCGATGGTATACCACGATTTCTTAAAGATCAGGAACTCTACTTTGGATAAACTAAGGTGTACGAGGTTTTGAAGGATTTTTACATAAGCAGGGGTAACACCAAACGAAAACCCGGTTCCCCGGGTTTTCTTATTTTTTTACTTTGATAAAATAAATGACCGCATTGTGTTCCAGGTCGCTCGCTACATTGATTTCCGTTCTTTTGTTTTCACCATCGGTAATAATCATCAGCGCCGAATTAGGCGGTGTTAACCCAAGGTTCTCCGCGAAAAAGATCATTTCATTCCGTTTCACTTCGATGCTGAGTTTTACATAAAAAGTAACAGGGCGGTTGGTCCGCAATTCTTCTTTGTATGCAACAAGTTCTTTATTAAAGATCACCGAAACAGAATCTTTATCATAGACACCATTGTCATACAATTCTACTTTCACTGAATCGGATGTGGTATATATTTCGAAGGATTTCTGCGGTGTGCGTTTTGTCATCTGGGTTACAATATCCGGCGCCTTCAGTTTCGGCATAGGTTCTATCAGCGATGCGATCAGCAATTTTTCGATCAGCGTACCAGGTTTGTTCTTTTTCGTTTCACTGCCAGTGTTAACTGTTTCCACCTTTTTGGATTCACCTGTGGTTTTCCCGGTTTTCAGTTTTGCAGTTGTTTTTTCCCGCTGATCCGTAACCGGTTGTTTGCTGCGAACTGCATCAGCATTTTTTGCAACCCGGTAAGATGAGCCCGTTTTCGCAGGAATTGAATCAACCGTTTTCTTTTTCAACGCATCATTCTCATTTGCAGATGCTGGCGTTACAATCGTTACACCCTTTTTTGCTGAGCTGCGCGAATTCCCGCTTGGGGAAACGGTAAGGTTCTCACCGGCTTTGAGACTATTATCTTTTCCAGGAACTGTTGTTTTGTTTGCCACAAGCATATTATACGAGGCAGTATGATCCATATCGAGTTCTTTGCCCGATGGTATCCATACAGGATGTTTATCGAGGGTAACGATCAGGTCCGAACGGCGGTTTACGATCTGCGCATCGCTGCGATAGCTGCTGTCTTCCCTGCAGGCTAACAAAGGGTGTTGTTTCCCAAAAAAATCGAGGTTGATCCTGTTTGCAGCAACACCTTTGGCAAGCAGGTATTTTTTAACGGATTCCGACCGTTTTCTCGACAACAGTTTATTCGCATTTTTTGATCCGATACAATCTGTAAAAGAAGCCACGAGTAAATTCAGTGCGGTATCTTCTTCCAGCATCCGTACCAGTTTCTCAAGTTGCGGCCGGTCTTCTTTCCGGATGGCAGCACTTGCAAAACGGTAATTTACATGCAGGCGGTCCAGCGTGAGTGCATTTACGGAATCAACCGCTGATCTCTTTGGTTCTACAGGTATCGTTTCCTTTAATAAAGCTGTTTTCACCTGCATATTTGCCGGCACTTCTTTTTTCTTTACAAGACTATCCGAATAATGCAAAGCCACGGCCCTGAACAATTCCATACAACAGGAAGATGCCCTGTCGGAACTGAGGTATGCCGTATCCGAATTTTTTTGTTTGCTGAAATACAGATCATCTTTCACTGAATTAAAGGGATAGCCCAGGTTTTGCGTAGGCTCTTTCCACCGCAGTTCAGAAAGTTCGCCACTTACTTTATAAATATCCATCCCGCCCATACCCACTCGCCCATCCGAACTGAAATACAATTCACCTTTTTCGGCATCGTAAAAAGGAGATGCTTCATTACCGGGTGTATTGATGGCCGCGCCCGCATTTTTTACAGCACCCACCGGTTCACCCTTATCCATAGCAACACACCAGATATCGTTCTTACCAAAACCGCCCGGCCTGTCTGAAACAAAGAGCAGGTATTTTTCATCGGGTGTGATAAAAGGGTGTTTGCTTTGATACCCCGGCATGTTCACCATATCAGGCAAGGGCTTTGGCATACCCCAGTTATCTTTTTTATTATTCCGGGTTGATCTATAAATTTTATAACCTGTTGCCCCTTCTTTCCATGCAGTGAAATAAAGTGTGAGCCCATCCGCAGATACAGACGGGCTGCCCGTATTCATATCAACCGGAAAACCACTGATCATTTCAATGGGTTTGCCATCCAGTCCGCCGCTGTATAAATGCACCGGTAAAGGTTTTGTATCGGCCTCTTCAGAAACATGCCGAGAGCTTGTAAATAAAAACTGCTCATCATTGGTTTTCTGCAATCCGAAATTGGAACCATTGGAAGAAACATATTGCGGGAGTTTATCGAGGCTGGCACGTGTCGGCATTTTTTTCTGGTTCAACACAAACTGTGTATTCGCCAGCCCGTTTTTTGCTTTTAGCTGAAAACTGTCTGTATGCCTGTATGCCTGTAAAAAAACCGAGTAGGCGATACTGGCTTTATCGGCCATATCATTGGCCAGCAGGCAGTCGGCATACCATAACCTTGCCTGCGGATGCCGCTCATCTTTTGATGCAATGTATTTTTCGTATTGCGGCAATGCCTCTTTAAAGTGCCCATACAAACGATAGGATTCTGCAAGCGAAAACTGTAATTCGGCGCGCATCTCTGCGTTCAGCCTGTATTGTTTTTTTCGCGGAGATGGTTGAAAAGGATAAAGCAGCACAGGCGCTTTGTTTACTAGCGGGCTATCATATAAGATCGCAGCATATCTTTTCGCCGCATCATAATAATTGCCCTTTTTGAAACTGGCATCGGCTTCACGTTTCAGGGTTGTAACGGATTGGGGGTGTACCGTTAGCTGTAAGCCAAAACAAACAAACAGTAAAGCGGAGAAATATTTTAAAATCTGGGGCATATCATTCGCGCATCCGGCGTTTTTTTCTGATTGGTGAAACTGATCGACAATTCATATCCGCCATTGGAAGAAGTGGCGGTTTTTATATCCGATGTTTTAAAATCGTAACTGAAGCCAATGGTTAATCCGCCCACATGCAGTCCCATACTCGGAACAAAAGCATCGTCTTTCCGGTACATGGCTCCAAGTATCAGGTCTTTGTCTGCATCAAGGTTCATATTACAAACCATTCCACCCGCCAGTTCTGTTGCATTACCCTGCTGCAGGAATAAAATATGCGGTATCAGTTCTGCCGAAGAAGCGATCTGAAAACGGGCGCCGCCATGAATGGAAAAACGCGAAGGGATCTTTGTGTTTTCGGTACCCGGTAAAAAATGATTGTCGGGCTCGCCCGGATGAAAAAGGCTGATGCCAAAAAAAGGATTAAACTGTTTTTCAGGATCGGCATCAAAATACATCAGGCCCAAGCTGCCATCAAAAGAAGTGGCCGACTGGTAATTAAATATTTCATTCGATGGCAGCGATGGGTCATATCCCATAACAGGATTGTACTGGCTTCCGAACTGCAGTTTGGAAGGATCGAATTTCCGGTTCAGCAAACCCAACTGAAAACCGCTGCTGAGTATGCTGTATTCAGAAAGGTTTACGCGGTACGAAACAGAAAAATAGCCTGTGGTATAATGATAGCCTGCATCTGCCGCGCCCATTGTAAGTGCGGTGAACCCGATACCAAACCCTTTCCGCAAACGCATATCTGCGGTAATGCCCTGCGTGGTAAATGGCGCATACACCGATGGCAGTTGTTTGCGGTAATTGATCGTAACACGTGTATCGCCATTCATCATACCTGTGAATGCGGGATTAAGCCATAAAGGATATGCATAGTATTGCGAAAAATGTGCATCGGTTTGTGCGATACTGACAGTGCCCCTCAAAAGCACCAACAGCAGTATCATGATATTTCTTCTCTTCATATACATCCGTTTAAACATTATCGGACCAGGCTGAACTGCCCGGCTTTGGTTATCCGGCTTCCATCCTGCATAGTGGCTTCCAGTGAATAGGTGTAAAGGCCCGCGGGCAGTTTTTGTCCGCCCTGGTTCCCATCCCATCCTTTGTGCAGATCGGTTGTGGCAAATACCTGGGTGCCCCATGCATTGTATATCCTGAGCCTGACAGAACTGATCGCTGTTCCATATACCTGCCAGGTATCATTTACCCCATCGCCATTGGGTGTAAATACATTTGGCACATAAATACCATTACCGAAAGGATTCAGTGTTACGAGGTTTACCGAAACCGTATCGCTGGTTTCGCAGGAAAACCTGCCGGTTGCTCGCAACAATATCCTGAATGGGGTATTGGGTTGTAACCCCGTAATGCGTTGCGAAAGCCCGCCAATACCCGAAGGCGGTGCATAACTGCGTCCATCATCCATACTTATGCTATAGTCTGCTGCGGCCATTACGGGTTGCCAACTGACCAATGCACCATTGGCCGTAAGGGAATCGGTTTTAATTTGCGGGCGTTGCAATTGGGTGCGTACGATCACAGCAGCCGTTACTGTTTTGGTGGAACAGATTACCGGGTTGCTGTTTGCACTGATCGTAAACTGGCGCGAAACGGTTAATCCATTAACCAGGTAACTGCCACCCGTATTCAATACAAAGGGGTTGCCCGTTTGCCGCCACGAATAACTGATGCCGGGTTGCTGAACGGAAATGAATAAAGAATCTGTTTCACCCGGGCAGATAGAATCTTTTGCAACAGAAACGGTGAAGTCGGCAACAGGTATCGCGAATTGAACTTTTGTACTGTCCTGTATCGTACAATTGCTTTTGCTTACGGTGACTGTATATATGCCGTTTTGTGCAACATCGATCGTTTGCGTGGTATCACCTGTATTCCACAGGTAAGTGGAAAAGCCATTGCCTGCATCCAGTTGCGTGCGGTTGCCGCAGATATCAGTCGTTTTTTTCAATCCTGTCTGCATTGGTGTAACACTGATGAGTATACTGTCTTTACAGTTTTGGCTCCCAAGTATGCGGGTTACTTTATACAAAGTGGTTTGCTGTGGTTTTATACTGATCGTGCTGCTGGTATCACCTGTTGACCATAGAACGGAACGGAAGGAAGGCGGTACAGTTGTGGAATCAGGGTAATAGGCCCAGATACCATCGAAGCGTGCCCAGATCATCCGCTTTGCAGCAACATCATAATAGGCATAATTATTCAGCAAAGTGTGTGGCATGGCAGGGGGAATATCTCCTTCTCCCTGTATCTCTGCAAAACCTGTATCGATACCGCGCCGGTAATAAAAAGTTCTGTTGGTATTGGGAAGATTTTGATTTGCTGTGAAATCAGCACCGGGCTGATACCCGCCAAACAGGTAAAACCTTGCACGGTCATCATAATAACACAAAACCCCTTCGTATTGTATCGACCGGCTGTTCACCGGAAGTATGTTTGTGAACCGGTACGTGCGA
Organism: Chitinophagaceae bacterium; assembly: GCA_004028765.1. Classification (GTDB taxonomy): domain Bacteria; phylum Bacteroidota; class Bacteroidia; order Chitinophagales; family Chitinophagaceae; genus Sediminibacterium. The sequence continues at coordinate 8,887 of SAIX01000033.1, forward strand.
AGATCAAGCTCCCACAAATCGCGCAGCCAGCAATACATACCATTGGCCGTAGCCCAGGGGCTGCCAAGCGAACAACTCCCGCTCAATTCATTGCCGGTATAATTACCCTGGCCTGAAAAAAGAAAAAGCCTAGTACCATCATTCGATGATCCCATCAGGTTACCCCCTTTGGCAGGTGTGGAATCGATCAGCGGGTCTGTTTTTTTCTGGATCCATTGTGTACCATCATTCTCATATATCCAGCTTTTGGTTTTGTTAAATCCATAGCCGCCATAAAAACCGGGTTGCCCACTGATGGGGTTCCAGTAGGCAGAAGCGCCAAAGCATTCCCTGTCTATCGCACCCGGGCCAATGGCCTGCCAGCTTCCTCCGGTATTCGGTAAAGCATACAGCGAATCGCGCCCGCCCCTCCAAAGCAATAAGCGTTTGTTGGTATAATCGTATGTGAATTCAGTAAAATCGCCCGGCCAGTTCGTAGCCGGTAAAGCGGTAACGGTATTTGTTTTGAGATCGTACCGTATGATTTTTTTATGGATGATGGAATACAGGCATTGATTGGTCCTGTCAAAGCCCATAGCTTTTATATTGAAGAGATTTGAATCGATCGCGGAACCGGGTATCAGTAATTTCCATACACCGGGCAGCATGGAATCTTTTACCGGCGGGTCTTTTAGTGAAAGGGATAAACCAATACCTGGACAGATTAACGTATCGCGTTGTTTGATAAATGGGCTGCAACCGGAACCGGTTTGTGCACGAACCCATACCACCTGCAGGTTGATACACAGGAACAGAAATAAGTATCGCCTCGTATGGTTCACAAGGAGTTTCGTTTGGATATTGGAGTTTCTGAAATGAAATTACTCAATACCCACTTACGCAGAACAGTGTATAAAGGAAACGGTGTTTTTAACGGGGTTGACTCGTAGAAAAAACGATTACATGTAGCGGTTCCGCTACATAATAAAGTAATAGGAAAGAATTTGTGTTGTTATCCCGACAATCAGGCCTGCATATACTTCGCGTTGTGAATGATCGCTTACAAGAAAACGGGCCGTGCATACAAAACCGGTGATCAGTGCAGCCACGCTCATGGATACACCCAGCGGCAAACGGTAATGCAGTGCGAAAAGGATGATGGCCGCAAGTGCACCACCCACACCCATTGCATGTAAGCTGATCTTGAAATAACTGTTCAGTATTAAACCCGCCACCGAGCAGGAAAAAATACCCATGTAAAAGAATTTAAGTACAGCAGGCTGGTCGGTAAAATTCCGGCTGAGATAATACATCCACCAGTAAAAAAACATGGTTACCACATAGGGAACAATGCGTTCTTTCTGTGTGCGCAGAAAAATACTTTCACTGAAGCGCAGGCGCCATAAAAGAAATACAGCAAATGCAGGAAAGAAAGCCGTTAACCAGAAAATACTGAATATACGCAGCTTCAGTTGAAATTCTGTGATACCTGCAAACTCATAAGGCACCTGGAAAACAAGAAAGACAAAAATATAAGTTGGAATGAAAAGCGGGTGAAACAGGTAAGACAAAAGTTTTCCTGACACGATCAACGCTGCCGGTTGTTTTTGCTGTTCGATGTTTTGCGTTTCCATTTATGCTTTCCTCTTATTATTATAAAATGGTAAAATTGAATTTACTCATTTTAAGATCAAGTATGAAGGCTGGCTGTCCACTTATCTTTACCCAATCGCATCTCTTATTGACGATTGACGATTGACCATTCACCCTTCACCGTTCACTTTTAACTATTAACTTCCAACTTCCCCCTACAACTCCTTCCGCAACCTCGCCACCGGGATATTCAGCTGCTCCCTGTATTTTGCCACCGTTCTCCTGGCAATATTATAGCCTTTTTCCTGTAACATATCCGTCAGTTGCTCATCGCTAAGAGGTTTTCGTTTTTCTTCCGCCTCTATCAGGTCGCTCAATATTTTTTTCACTTCACGGGTACTCACTTCCTCACCGCTATCGGTGCTCAGCGATTCACTGAAAAAGAATTTCAACCGGTATGTTCCGAATTCGGTTTGTACAAATTTACTGTTGGCTACACGGCTCACGGTTGAAATATCGAGGCCCGTGATCTCGGCAATATCTTTCAGGATCATCGGCCGCATGGTGGTTTCATCACCCGTAAGAAAAAAATCCTGCTGGTGCCGCATAATGGCCGACATCGTTCCCAGCAAGGTTTCCTGCCGCTGCTTGATCATATCGATAAACCATTTCGCTGAATCGATCTTTTGCTTGATAAACATCACGGCTTCTTTCTGCCGCTTGTCTTTTTTACTGCCTTTCTCATAATCCTTCAGCATATCCCGGTATCCTTCGCTGATGCGCAGGTCGGGGGCATTTTTTGCATTCAGGCTCAATTCGAGTTTACCATTGTTATTGATCACAAAAAAATCAGGAATGATATAACTCTCTGCTTTATTGATCTCGCCTACATTGCCGCCGGGCTTCGGATTCAGCTTAATGATCTGCCCGATCACATCTTTCAACTGTTCGTCCGACAAATTCAGGCTGCGCTGGATCTTTTCGTAATGTTTTTTGGTGAACTCTTCAAAATAACGGCCCAGCACCTGTATGGCAAGCTCCACAGCTTTCCCTTCGTTCAGTTTCCGTTTCAGTTGCAGCAACAAACATTCGCGCAAGTCGCGGGCGCAGATACCGGCAGGATCGAATTGCTGTATCTGCTGTACCAGTTCTTCGATTTCTTTTTCTTCCACCGTTAAACCCTGGCGGAAAGCGAGGTCATCGCAAATCGAAGAAAGTTCCCGGCGCAGGTAGCCATCATCATCCAGGCTGCCAACGATCTGCTCTGCGATCCGGTAACTGCGCTCATCAAGTTCAAGCATCCCCAACTGGTCGAGCAGAAGATCATGAAAACTCGTCTCCACTTTTATCGGGATCACTTTCTGGTCGTCCATCTCGGGGTAGTTATCATCTTTCATCCGGTAATCGGCAATTTCCCCGTCATCATCTGCCACGTATTCGCTGATATCAACATCGTTGTAATCCTCCTCACTGCCATCCGGCACTTCATCCTCTTCCTGCCCGGCAAATTCATCTTTCAGGTCATCGGTATATTCATCTTCATGGCCTTCCTCATCCATTTCAAGTGCGGGGTTCTCTTCCAGTTCTTCTTTGATCCTTTCTTCGAGATTGGCAGTAGGTACCTGCAGCAGTTTCATTAACTGAATCTGCTGGGGAGAAAGTTTTTGTAAGAGTTTCTGTTGTAAAGACTGGCTTAACGACATATCATTTCGCAACCGTTGCAGGTTCGGACCTGCCATTCAAATCCGGTCTGGTTTTTACGCCGTAAATTTACATACAAATGAAAGCAACCCACCCGTGAAAGCAATTTGTTTGTTTGTGAATTTATTGCTAATTACAGCGCATTCGGCAACTGCACAAAAGCTGCAGACCAATGCTAAAGAGGTCTTAGGGAATAAAGACAGCCTGCGGAATATCCCCTTCCGCATTTTACCGGATGATTATTACAGCAAACACCTGGGTTTTATGTGTAAGAAAGAACTGCAACTGGAAAAAGCCACGCGCGTACCGATACGTATCAGGCTGGGCGGGCTCGATTATGTGAATATGCTGGAAGGGAAAAACAGGAAAGAAAATATACAGCCAAAAACAGTTCTTAAAAATTAACCAGTGGAATGGCATGCTGTTTTGCAATGGATGATACCTGCTCTAAAATATTTTCCTGTTCACCGGAATTATAGAGTTGTAAAGAGAGACTTGCCGTAAAACTGCTGGCCCGGCTAAAAATAATTGCACCCCGGTTATCTTTTTTCACCCAATGAAGATCGGACCATTCGATTTTGAAGGGTTTATCCATATACTCACCCAGCCATTCCACACCCGATTCAGTAATGTCTATATAATAAATCCGTTTTGCTTGCCTGATTTTACCGATGCCGGAAAAAATCGCATTTACGGCCACTACGATCCGGATGATACGGAAAAAATAATACTTTCCCGGACCAGTACTATTATCATTATTATAGATTAGATCAGGGATCAATATCAGCGCGGCCATTGCCAACAGGCAATAACCCCAGATCGCCTGCTTCCTTCTTTTGGATAGTTTGATATCTGCCCTGAAATAAGGCATGTTTTCCTACGCGTGCTGTAATGATTGTTTCAGGACTTTATGAATCGCAGCCGCCATCTTCTCCCCTTTGTCCCTGACCTGTTCTTCCGTCCACAACAAACTGATCGAAGTACAGATGCAACGGCTCATGATCGCATCGCTCGCCGGGTAATTTTTATTTTGCAATGAGAGCAATGCATTTTTTTGTTCCGGGCTGATGGCATGCAAAGTAGCCGCAGTTTTCAGGTGGTCCCATTTGGTGAGATAATGCCAGTTATTCACATACCAGTAAAAACTTCCGGCCAGTATCCCCTGCTCTTTCATTTCAGCAACCACTGCTTTGGTGATTTCTTCTGTTGGCAGGAACCAGCTTAAGAAACTGCAGCTGTCATCGCCCCCATCCGGCACTACACGGAAACTGATCTCAGGTATCTTTTCAAGATAAGAACGCAGTAACAGGTTATTCTTTTTCTGGATGCTAAGAAAAGTATCGAGTTTACGGATCTGTGCCAGTCCAACCGCCGCATGCAATTCACTGATGCGGTAATTATAGCCGATAAACGGATGCAGGTCCGCCCCGCGATCCACTCCTTTGTGATCATGCCCATGATCGGTATACCCGTCTGATTTGGTATACACATCTTCGCGGTTCGTCATCACCACGCCGCCTTCTGCGCAGGTGATCGTTTTTACAAAATCAAAAGAAAATGTACCCGCATCGCCAATGGTACCCACCGAACGGCCTTTGTATTTGCCACCGATGCTCTGGCAGGCGTCCTCGAGTAAAATCAGTTGGTGTTCGTCACAGATCTGTTTCAGTGCATCGAGGTCGGCCATACTGCCGCACATATGTACCGGCATCACACATTTTGTTTTGGGTGTAATGGCGGCTTTTACCGCTTCCGGGTTCAGCGTAAGTGTTTCATCAATATCCACCAGTACCGGGATGGCACCCACACTTAGCACCGCTTCAAAACTTGCTACGAAAGTAAAGGTGGGCATGATCACTTCATCACCAAAACCAATACCCAATGCTGCCATGGCAGTGGTTAATGCCGAAGTGCCGCTTGAAGTAAGCTGCGCATACCTGGTACCAAAAACATATGTGATGGCTTGTTCCAGTTCTTTGGCTTTCCAGACACCTTTTCGCGGGCCATCAAAGCCATAACGCATCAGGATGCCTGTTTCCAGCACATCATTCACTTCTTTTCTTTCTTCTTCGCCAAATAATTCAAAGCCGGGCATATAAAGTAGTTAAAAGTTAAGAGTTAAAAGTCAGGAGTTTTTCCTGTGCAAAGATAGAGATATTGCAATGCGGCGCTATGCTTCGGGCAGTTTTAACTTTTATCCATAAGGGGTTATTTTTGCAGATGCAACCGATCCTTTTTTATTGTTATGATGCTTATTGCGGCTGGTGTTACGGGTTCAGCCCGGTGATAAGGAAACTGGCAGAAGAATACCCACAGATCCAGATCGAAGTACTTTCGGGAGGGATGATCCTTTCTGAAAAGCCGGTACCCATTGCCGCTACCGCGGATTATATCCGCAAAGCCTATCCCACGGTGGAAGAATATACCGGCATCCGTTTCGGGGAAGATTACCTCTGGCATATCAATCACCCGGACCTCAGCGACTGGTACCCGGATTCAGAAAAACCCGCTATTGCGCTTTGTGTTTTTAAGGAATATTACCCGGATAAACAAGTGGCTTTCGCTGCCGATCTGCAATATGCGCTTCATTACGAAGGCCGCGACCTTACCGATGATGAGGCTTACCGGCACCTGCTGGAAAAATACAGCATACAGCCCGAAGCTTTTTATACCAAACTTGCTTCGGAAGAATACAAAGAAAAAGCATATTACGAATTCCAGCTTTGCAAGCAATTAAAAGTAACCGGTTATCCCTGCGTGTTGTTACAAAACTCGGAGACCCGTTTTACCTTACTGGCAAAGGGGTATACAGATTTTGAAACACTGACTGCCAGGCTCAGGGCCGCTTTACAGGAACAGGCATCATCATAACCGATATTCATTAACGCTGCGGAACAGAATGCAACGCGATCCGGTTACCCTCTGTATCGAGAAATACTGCCATATGGCCGTATTCGGGTGATATTTCTGTTTTGGGAACCAGTATTTTACCCCCGGCCGCTTCTATCCTGTCGAGTATGGTCTGTACATCCGGGTTTGCATTCAGGTAAATTAACGGGCCCTCGCTGGCAGAGGGCAGATGGAACCCGTTACTATGTACGACCGCACCGCCTACACCCGTCATATTTTCAATGGGGAACATCCGCATCTTCAGGTTGGGTGTATCCATCGGGTGCATCCTGAAAGCAAAAATGGTTTCGTAAAAAGCCTGTGCGCGGTCAAGATCCACCGAGGGTATCTCAAACCAGCTGATCGCATTTTGATAAGACATAATAATATTTTTTAAGTTGGATCAGAATTTCTTTTTCTGAATTTTCTTATGCATCGGAACCACTTCCATCAAAGCAGCCGAAGCATACCAAAGATGGAACTCCATTGAAAAAAGTCCCGCTTTCACCGCCGGATCGGTATTACTTAAGGCCTCGGCTTCCGCAACTGTTTTTACGTTGAAAATAAAGATGCCTTCCAGCCCGGTATTATCCATCATTGGCCCTGCCAATACCATCTTCCCCTCATCGGCCAGTTTTGAAATATTGGCCAGGTGCCCTTTCAGCAATTCATTTACCCTGGTTTTATCTGCCATTTCTGTCTTCCCTTTTTTCAGGAAAGCCATCACGTACTGCTTCATTCCATACTCATCCGCTCCTGTCTTTTTTGCAAGGAGTGAATCATAATTTTCTGCCTGTTGCGCCATAGCTGATGCACACAAAAGGAGAAGCACCGCAAAACAATATTTCCATTTTTTCATAAATCGTTTTTTATCTCCAGGCGCCAATAATCAATCCCATCAATGTAAGCGAAACAATACTGTATCCGCCATTGATAAAAATGAGTTTCCAGCTTTTTAATTCAAACAAACTGTGAATGGCGATGGCCGAGAAAGTCCAGATACCTGCGAGAAAACCTGCAGTGGCACCCCAGGCAAGGTCTGTTTTGGGATCGTTTAAAAACATCGCGAGGTTAACCGCCATCAAAACCGAAAAAACAAAAGTGAATCCGAATATTTTGGCCTGGTTACCTGCCCGCAATTGTTCACGGGTAAGATTGCTTTCCTGCATCCAGGCAGTACCTAGAACAGCAGGGTTGTACCAGATACCTCCTACTACAAAGGAGGAAAGCGCCGCCGCAATTGTGGCTATCCAGTTGATGTTGCCCATGTTCATATGCATTGTTTTGGTTAAGAATCAATATTGTAGCTATTAAATGTAACGCCGGTTATGCTAAAACAAAAACCACTTATCCATTTTTTGTAATCGAAATGTGAAAGACTGCCCCCCGATACCCGCAACTGTTGCAGTTTCTTCATTTTCCCCTTACTTTGCAACTCCTAAAAAGAAAATATGGAATACAGCAAACTGATATCGATTTCCGGGCTCAACGGATTGTTTGAACTCGTAGGCAGCAAGAATGACGGAGCCATTGTAAAATCGCTCGATGATAAAACCACCCGGTTCGTGAGCAGCCGTGTTCATAATTTTTCGCACCTGGAGAGTATTGAAGTGTATACTGTGCGTGAAAACGTGAACCTCGTGGAAGTATTCCAGGCGATGGGGAAATCCAAAGAGCCGCTACCCTCCGAAAAAGATGCTGCAGCAGTGAAAGCTTATTTCCAGAAAGTTTACCCGGATATGGATTTTGCAAGGGTATATGCCAGCGATATGAAAAAAATGGTGAAATGGTATGGCATCCTCAAAGCAAATGATATTGAGCCGGTTCTCAACGAACAGGCCGAAGAAGAGGAAGAAGCATAAATAATCCCCGAAAAAAAGCCGCGGCAAATGTCGCGGCTTTTTTTTGCCTGCCCATTCATCCGCTTCCAACTCAGCAGTGTTCGAGAATTCCTAACTTGTGGGCCATCAATACAACGTATGAAAAAAAATATCTCCCTACTGATTTTGTTATCATTCCTGTTATCTTCTGCTGCTGCGGTACGGGCACAAAAGTTTTACGAAAAAAACCGTGATGCCGAACGCTGGGTAAAAAAGAAATTCCGGAAACTGAGCAAAGACGAACGCATCGCACAACTGATGATTATCCGCGCCCACAGTAACCTCGGACCCGAACATATGGCCGAAGTAACGGAGCTTATCAAAAAATACAATGTTGGCGGGCTCTGCTTTTTCCAGGGCGGACCGGTGCGTCAGGCAATGCTTACCAATTTATACCAATCGATTGCCAAAACACCATTGCTGATTTCGATTGATGGCGAATGGGGCCTCGGTATGCGGCTTGACAGCGTGATCAATTACCCGCGCCAGTTAATGATGGGCGCCACACCCGATGCAAAACTGATTTACCAATTCGGAAAAGCCGTGGGAGAACAATGCAAACGCATGGGCATACAGGTGAATTTTGCGCCGGATGTGGATGTGAACAACAACCCGCTGAATCCCGTGATCAACGACCGCAGTTTCGGCGAAGACAAATACAAAGTGGCTTTATACGGCGTTGAGTACATGCGCGGCATGCAGGATGTGGGTGTAATGGCATCGGCCAAACATTTTCCTGGTCATGGAGATGTTGCCGTTGACTCGCACAAAGACCTTCCCGTCATCAACAAAACAAGGGAAGAGCTTGATAACCTCGAACTCTTCCCTTTCCGGGAAATGATCAAAGCCGGTGTGGGTAGTATCATGACGGGACATTTATCGATTCCGGCAATTGATACAACACCCAATCTGCCAAGTTCTTTGTCTGCAAAAAATATCAATGGCCTGTTGCGCACAGAACTCGGTTTCCAGGGCATTAGTTTCACCGATGCGCTTGAAATGCAGGGTGTGGCAAAATTCTTTCCCAAAGGGGAAGCTTCTCTTCAATCACTGATCGCAGGCAACGATCTCCTCTGTTTACCCGGGGATATCCCCGGCAGCATCGCCACAATCAAACAGGCAATTAAGGATGGAAAGATCACCTGGGATGAGATCAATGCAAAAGTGAAAAAAGTATTGCTTGCAAAATATCACCTCGGTTTGAATGAGTTAAAACCCATCGAAACAGAAGGACTGGTAACAGATCTTAACACGCAAACCACGCGCATTAAAACATTGCTGAGCGCAAATGCACTTACACTTGTTCATAAAAAAAACAATGCTGCTTTTCCGATAATAAAAGGAAAAAAAATGGCTTATGTATGTATGGGCGCACCGGCTGAGAATGTGATCGCCGCAAAATTGCGTACAGAATATGGTGCCGATATCTATCTCTTTGGCAGTAAAAAAACAGTGGGTAAAGAATTACAGGATGATAAAAATCCAATTACAATTGTTGACAGGAGTGACAGCGCCGGAGCAGAACAGCTGATGCGTACCATCCGCAATAAAAACTATGATGCAGTAATCGTAGGCCTGCACAACTTCAGTCGCCGGCCGGCCAACAATTTCGGTATCAGCAACCCGGCTGTTTACCTGCTGAATGGTTTACAGGATAACAATACCATCACCCTTGTTTTCGGTAACCCATATGCATTGAAGAATGTCGCATCTGCACCTAACCTTATCGCATGTTATGAAGATGATGACATCACGCAGGAAGCCGCGGTTGATCTGCTGGTCGGGAAAATACAACCCAAAGGAAAGCTGCCGGTTACCGTAACAGAAAACATGAAATTTGGAGAGGGTATTACCTATAACAGCTACTTTCCTGTTGCAGAACCTTCTTCTGTTGGAATGCAACCAGAAGTTCTTTCTAAGATCGATGCCATTGCAGGGGATGCGATCAGCAAAGGCGCATCACCAGGCTGTGTGGTATTAGTGGCAAAAAACGGGAAACTGGTTTACAACAAAGCATTCGGGTATACCAATTTTGACAGGAAAGAACCCATGACAACAGATATGGTTTTTGACCTTGCCTCTGTTACAAAAATCTCTGCCACGACCGTTTCTGTGATGAAACTTTACGAGGAAGGCAAGATCGACCTGGATAAAACACTGGGTGATTACCTGTCATGGACAAAGGGTTCTGACAAAGCGCCGCTGAAACTAAAGGACATCCTGTTGCACCAGGCAGGGCTAAATCCATTCATTCCTTTTTACAGGGAAGTGATCGATACAGCCAGCGGTAAACCCAAGCCCGGTTATTTTACCAGTGCAAAAGATGAACAACACCAATACCGTGTGGCTGAAGGGTTATACCTAAGGAACGATTGGGAGGATACACTTTATAAAAGGATCCTGCAGAGTAAATTAACTGCAGCAGATAAATATGTGTACAGTGATAATGATTTTATTTTTCTCGGGAAGATCGTGGAAGCCGTTAGCGGAAAGCCACTGAATGAATATGCAAGGGAAACATTTTATGAACCATTGCATATGAAAAGCACCACATTTCTTCCACGTGAATTGATGCCATTGGATTTGATCGTTCCTACAGAAGAAGAAAAACATTTCCGCCAGCAACTGATCCGGGGTGATGTACACGATGAAGGCTCGGCCATGTTTGGTGGTGTTGCGGGTCATGCAGGGCTGTTCAGCAACGCATATGATCTTGCGCAACTTTACCAGATGCTTCTAAATGGTGGTGAATTAAATGGTAAAAGGTATTTTCAGAAATCAACCGTAGACAAGTTTACAGCATATAACAGCAGTGTGAGCCGCCGTGGCCTCGGGTTCGATAAACCGGAAAAGGATAATGATACAAGAAAAGATCCTTACCCATCAAAATCTGTATCGCCTGAAACTTTCGGGCATACGGGATTTACGGGGACCTGTGTTTGGGTTGATCCGAAATACAACCTTGTATACATTTTCCTTTCAAACCGTGTTACCCCCACCCGTAATAATAACAAACTAAGCCAGCTGAATGTCCGCTCCAACATACAGGAGGCCATTTATCAGTCAATTATCCGCTGATCATATTAAACGACTTTGTTTTGGATGGAAATGATAAATTTATATATCATAAAACCCAACGTATCATGAAAAGGATCTCTTATTCCGCTCTTTTAATCTTATTAACTGCATTGTTATTTGCTGCCTGCAAAAGCAAAGGGGTAAAAGAAGCGAAATATATCCCAAAAGATGCCAGTGTTGTTCTGGTGCTTGACCCGCAGCAATTACAGGACAAATTGCAAAAAGGTGGCATCAGCGTAGACACATTGCTTGCAAAAGTTTTTCATAAAGACTCTATCGATAAAAAAGACCGGGAAACATTTAATGAATTACGCGAGAATGCGGGTATCAACTGGGATAACCAGTTATTCTTTTTTATGCAGCAAAAAATGTTTGCTGATAATAGCCAGGCAACCACTTTCAGTATCATCGGCGGTTTAAAAGATGCTGCAAAACTCCAGGCTTTTCTGAAAAAACAGGAAGACCTGAAAAATAAGGAAGTGAAAAAAGAAAAGGATTTCAGTTACATGGTTACAAGCGAGGGCTCTATGATTTCATGGAATGATGACCAGGTAATTGCCACAGTCTATACCCATACGCAAAAACCTGTTTTTGATACTACTACCATGTCTTTTAAAAAACCTTCGCATCTGAATACAGAGGAAGAAATGAAAAAAGAAGCTACCCGCTATTTCACGCAGAAGCTTAGCGAATCGATGGCAGACCAGCAGGTTTTCGCAGATATGTTTAAGGAAAAAGCGGATGGATATATTTACACAAGTGCCAACAGTTCCCTGGCCGCACTCAGCATGATGCCTTTGCAACTTCCGAAACTGGAAGAATTGATTAAAGACAATTATTCTGTATCGACCCTGAGTTTTGAAGAAGGTAAAATCATTGCAAAATCCACCAGCTACACCAATAATTTATTAAGCAGCATTTTGAAGCAATACGCCGGCCCCACTGTAAATATGTCTATGCTGGAAAAATATCCTTCGGATCATATCAATGGTATTATGCTCGCATCATTCAATCCTGAAATTTTTGGCGGCATACTCAAGCAACTTGAAGTGGAAGGGCTGGTAAATTCAACGCTTGAAAAAGCAGGTTTGTCAAGCCAGGACCTTTACCAGTCATTAAAGGGCGATATCGCTGTAATCATATCAGACCTTGCATTGCCGGATGATGCCGGCAAAAAATCCGTAGAAGGAGAACCCGGCCCTCACAGGAAGCCTTATGGTAAAATGATTTTTGCTGCCCCCGTTGGGAATAAAACAAGCTTCCTGAAACTGATGGACAAAGGCGTGGAGCAGGGAGTGTTGGTAAAATCGGGCGCTACATATAAGGCCGGGAAACTGCTTTCATTCCTGGGTATGTATATCCAGGCCGATGAGAAGAACCTTATATTGGCAAGCGATTCGCTCACCTATACCCAGTATATATCCGGAACCGGTAAATCCGTAGTAAACAAAGAAGTTGTTGAAAAGATAAAAGGAAAATCAACTGCTTTTTACTTTGATATTGCAAGCACCATCAACGGACTCACACCAAAAGAAAATACACTTGGTTTCCACCAGTCTTTAACCACCGCAAGAAATACTTTCAAAGATATCATTGCCACATCTGAAAATTTTGATGGTAAGTCAGTAAAAGCCACCCTTGAAGTAAGGATGCAGAATGAAAAACAAAACAGCCTTGTTACACTGACCAGTCTGCTTACTGATATTGCCGTTGATATGCGGGTACAGGCGAGAAGAGAAAAAGAAATGGAAGAAAAAATGTTCCCCGGTGGTGTACCGGGTATTATCAGAACCAATTAATACCCTCACTAAATAAACAGGAAGTCCTGCTAAAGCAGGACTTTTTTGTTCCTTTCCTTTATTTTCGGAATACAATACATCATGGTTATAGAATGCGATCATATTGTACCGGTGCCGTTGAAAGACAGGCTGCTAAACCGTTCTTCCAATATCTGGAACGTTCGTTTTAGTTGTGCGCAGGGGGAATTGATCAAGATAAAAGCACCCAGTGGTACAGGTAAAACAACTTTTATACATTTTCTGTATAGCATAAGGAATGATTATGAAGGAGTGATCCGGTTTGATGATACGGATATTGCTGGTTATAATGGAAATCGGCTGGCACAGATCAGGCAGTATAAGCTCAGCATTATTTTCCAGGATCTGCGGCTTTTCCCAAATCTTACTGCGAGAGAAAATATAGAGTTGAAACGTATTTTACAGCCGGCGGTAAAAAACAAAGAATCGGTTGAAGAGATGGCAGAACTGCTCGGCATACAGCATATCCTCGATCAAAAAGCAGGAATCTGCAGCTATGGCGAACAGCAACGCGTAGCGATCATACGAGCGTTAATGCAACCTTTTACATGGTTGATCATGGATGAGCCCTTTAGTCATCTTGATTCAGAGAACACAAAAAAAGCAGCAGGGTTGATCTTACGTGAATGTAAAGAGAGAAATGCCGGGCTCATTATGACCGATCTTGAAAACGATAACTGGTTTCCTTATAACCGTCAACTTTTATTATAGCAGGAATATGAATGGTTTGTCTGTATTGTTAAAGAAACTGATAAGGTCAGGCGCTGGCAGGAAACGGTTTGTTGCCGCAGTTATCGGTCTTTCAGTTGCCATGGTCCTGATATTAGCTGCGGTACAGATCCAGTCGGATTACAATGAACTGTTGTTTGGAAAAAATAATAAAGACAGTATTGCAAATTTCCTCGTGGTAAATAAAGTTCTTACAGATAAAAATATCGGTGCCACAAGTCTTTCACAGGAAGAAATTACAGATCTTAAAAATCAACCCTTTGTTGAATCTGTAGGTCTGCTTACGCCAAGCCGTTTCAAAGCATCCATTCAAAGTGCCAGTGACCGTTTTCCCTTTTATACGGATATTGCATTTGAATCCGTTCCGGACGAATTTCTGGATATTACTTCAAAAGACTGGCACTGGGATGAAGGCCAGCAATTTGTTCCGATTATTGTTCCGGGTATGTTCCTGGATTTTTACAATTTCCAATTTTCTTTTTCGCAAAACCTTCCGCAGCTTACGCGGGAAGTGGTGAAAATGATCGGTTTTAAAGTGAACATGTACACACGGGATGGTGTGATCAGTTTTCCCGGCCGGGTAGTAGGTTTTAGCGACAGGGTTTCTTCTTTACTGGTACCGCAGCAGTTTATGAATTGGGCGAATACCAAAGCAGCGGGAACTGGTCAAAACATTAATCCATCAAGGGTTATCATTCAAACAAAAGATCCGGGAAATCCAGCTCTGACGGAATACCTAAAGTCAAAAAATCTAGCGGCCGATGCAGATAAAACCCGTTTCAGCAGGTACAGGCGCGTGGTGGATGTGATTGTAAATATTTCGTGGGGCACAGGAGCATCCATGCTCTTTTTCGCTCTTTTGATTTTTACCATGTTCATACAACTTACCGTAACATCCTGTAAAGAAGAAATCAGGTTATTGTTGCAGCTTGGTGCTTCTCCGAAACAACTCAGGAAATTTTTATTCTGGCAGTTTTTACCGGTTAATTACTTGGTTTGTTTGCTTACGCTTGGCATCATACAGGTATTACAGGTAGTCCTTCATGAGATGCTTGCAAAACAAAATATCAGCATACCATTTACAATCTCAACAAATGTTTTTTTTGCTGCTTTGGCCGTGCTATTACTGATCAGCGGAACTATTTTTTTGTCGATAAAACGCTATACACAGCATAATCCAGCTGATACTAATATTAGAAAATTTTATAATAAATATCTCCTGTAGGTTTAGACTAGAATAGGGCAGTTTTCCTTTGAAAAAGGGGTTATTTAGCAAAAAGCAACCAATTTGCCCCGGGAAAAACACCGTTTTTTTAACAATTAAATAGATTTATTTGATTGATTTTCAAGAATCTAATGAAAAAAGGGCTATTATTTCGATAGACGGTGATAGAAAAAAGTCATAGAAATGTTAACTTGCAGAACTATATTATGGGTGAGTTAAGTATTAACGGCCTCAAAATAAAACTTATGAAAAAGTTTTCCTTTTTAACAGTAGCGGCACTTGCTGCATTAATGCTGGTTTCTTGTAAAAAAGAACAGGCTGCTGCCGATGAAACTGCTACTGCGAGTAGCGGTTCCGATAACGTAACAATTTCCGGTGTTGCAGGCAGTGGGCCTTATGCGGGATCGATAAATGCATCTTATGCTGCATCTTTAGCTGCCAACTATGCTAAGAAATACGATGATAGTAATCAACCTCAATATGTAGAGTTTGATGCTAAAGACCTTGTTGAGTTCATTAATAACCTTCGTGCGAAGTATAAATCGGATAAAATTTATGTAAACTTCGGTGTATACGGCAAAGGTGCATTACCTGTCAATTCAAAAGATTACGGGCGTTTAACGGTTTTCTTTACGGGTAATAAAATTCCGGCTCCATATACAAATGGTAAGAAAACTGATGGATTGCTTGATAGTACCCTAGATGAGTTTTTAAATCATGGTGATTTAATTCCTTAATATCAAAACTTAGAAAATTGAAAATATAATCTTGACCATTATCAAATTTTCAACTCTATTAAATAGCCTCATAAATTATGAGG
>SAIX01000034.1 GCA_004028765.1 Chitinophagaceae bacterium
CCAGCAACAACAGTAACTTCAATGGAATATACACCGGAAGGAACGGTATAAGTACCGCTGCCACTTAATTGGATAATTCCCTGTATAGCAGAAATCCCGTTATAATTGGTTGCAGAAAGGGTTACGGTTGATATAGTTCCCGAAACGGTAAGGGATCCCAGGGTTCCAACTGAAGTGATGTTAGGTTGCGCCGCCGTAGTAATGGTTCCGCTTAATGAAGACGCACTCGCGGTGCCTGTTGCTGAAATATTTGCTGCTGATACAGTTCCTACTACAGAAATATTTTGCGCAGATACCCAGCAATACGGGAACAAAAACAACACTAACAACCGATATACCAAGAATCGATTAAAACGCATCATAAAGCCTGGTTTTCAATTAAAGACTGGTTTCAGCTTCCGTGATGGTTATTCAAGGGATAAAAAAAGCTTAAAAATTGATTAAAATTAATATTTATTAATCAATTTTTAAGCTTTTCGGGGAACTATTTCTGACCTATTTTTTTGACTTAGCCGGTTTGTTTTCTTTTTTGAGCTGCTCAAGTAATTGCTGGAATACGGCCATCTGGGCTTCCAGTTTGGTAACCCGCTCGGCATCTGCTTTCAGGCTATTGATATCTGCTTTCTGCTGATCGATTATTTTTTGTTGTTCCTTAATCGCTTCCAGCAGTAATGCCACCATTTTTGAATATTCAACAGATTTATATCCTTTCGCATCTGTGCGAACCAGTTCAGGGAATACTTTTTCAACCTCCTGGGCAATTACCCCTACCTGGCGGTCTGAATCAAAATTCCTGTCAGGGAACTCGTCTTTACGCCAGTTATATGTAACACCCTGTAAAGCGTTTACTTTAGCCAAAGCACCTGTTATCGGGGTAATGTCTTTTTTGAACCGGATATCAGAACTCTCATTAATAGCGTTGGTTTTTAATGTTCCGGATACTTCCAGTTTCCAGGAACCGCTTGGGGCAGCGCCCACACCTACTGATGCATTGGATCCACCCAATTGTACCACATTAGAAAGCGTACCCGCTGTTGCAATGTTTACGGTTGTTACACCACCGGAGCCGCTTCCGATCGCAATTGTATTATTACCTGTTGACTGGCCGATGGTGAGCGTACCCGTTTGTGCCGTACCGCCGATGGTGATTGTTCCGTTCGTTGTAGAAGCTCCAATGCTGTAAGTAGAAGCACCAACACCATCCAGGCTATAGTTACCGGTTCCTACTCTTTCTCTAATACTTGATGCCCCCCCTGTATTACCGATTGCTACAACTGCACCGCTGCTTGAGCCGATTGTTGTGGCGCCTGTAACGGTAAGTGTTGACAATGTACCAACAGAAGTAATACCCGAAAGTGTACCGGAAGATAATGTTCCCGATAAAGTACCTGCCTGTACAGTGCCGCTTACACTTAAATTACCCAGTTGGCCAACACTTGTAATATTTGGCTGCGCCGCAGTCTGCAGTGTACCTGTTACGTTTGTTGCAGAAATGCTGGTCAACCCGGAAATGTTAGTAGGTAATGACAATGTTACAGAACCAGTAGTTGCTGATGCAGTTATTTGATTTGCTGTACCGGTTATCGATGTTACTGCTCCGGAAGAAGTGAGATATGTATTGGCATCAACACTACCATCTGCTTTCAGGAACTGAGAAGAGGTACCGCCACTTTTCACGATCGTACCACCCGTAATGGCACCTGTTGCGCCGATTGTTCCTGATGCCGTAAGGTTTGTTACTCCAGCGAGGGCAGTAATATTTGGCTGCGCACCGGAAGTTAATGTACCTGTAAGGTTCGTAGCAGAAACAGTTGTTAACCCGGATACAGTTGATGGCAATGATAAGGTAACAGAACCTGTAGTTGCTGACGCAGTTATTTGATTTGCTGTACCGGTTATCGATGTTACTGCACCGGATGAAGTAATATATGTATTTGCATCTACACTACCATCCGCTTTCAGGAACTGAGAAGAAGTACCTCCATTTTTCACAATGGTGCCAGCGGTCATAGATCCAGTGACTGTTAAGCTTGTTAAAGTTCCCACGCTCGTGATATTCGGCTGCGCCGCAGTAGTAATGGTGCCCACATGTGAACCACTAAATGTAGTTGCCTGTACAGTACCCGTTACACTTAAGTTACCCAACTGGCCAACACTTGTGATATTTGGCTGGGCTGCAGTGGTTATAGTACCTACGTGTGAACCACTAAATGTAGCTGCCTGTACAGTACCCGTTACACTTAAGTTACCCAACTGGCCAACGCTTGTGATATTTGGCTGGGCTGCAGTTTGAAGAGTACCAGTGAGATTGGTTGCAGAAATGCTGGTTAATCCTGATATGCTGGAAGGAAGTGATAAAGTTACTGCACCGGTGCTCGCTGATGCTGTAATCTGATTCGCCGTACCAGTGATAGAAGTAACTGCCCCTGAAGATGTCAGATAAGTATTCGCATCTACACTGCCGTCTGCTTTAAGGAACTGGGAAGAAGTACCACCATTCTTTTTGAATGATCCACCGGTTATTGAGCCGGAAGTTGTAAACTGAGATGCATTGATAGCACCGGTTGTGGTTAATGAAGATGCGGAAACTGTACCGGCAACTGTCATATTAAAGGCTGCTAATCCAGTTACCTGGTCAAGGAGAACCACCTGTCCTACGCGTGCATAACCCGTATTAACCTGATCCCCGTACAGCATAAGACCAGTATCGTAACGGGATATTTTATTTGCAATGGGCAGATAAGAGATACTGTCAGAATATTTGATCACATGTCCGTAACGTGCATAACCTGTATTTGAAGTACCGTTTACACCCAGGTATGCAGAACCGGATAACATCTGTGAAGTATCATAAGTTCTTACAGTATTCTTGAAAGTAGACAGGTTTAAAGTATCCACATATTTAATTACATGACCATACCTCGCATACCCGGTTGTGCTTTGGTTACCAAATAACATCGCGGTAGTATCAGTATATTTCACAACACCACTGAAGGTCCCGCCGGTAATTGTTCCGCTGACAGTAAGATTAGTAAAGGTTCCGGTAGTAGCGCTTACAGTGGAGGCACTTGCCGTTCCGCTAACAGTAAGATTAGATAATGTTCCCACACTTGTAACATTGGGTTGTGCGGCTGTTTGCAAAGTCCCGGTAAGATTTGTAGCAGATATACTTGTAAGCCCGGAAACCGTTGCGGGCAGTGATAATGTAACAGCACCTGTGCTTGCTGAAGCAGTGATCTGGTTTGTTGTTCCTGTGATAGAAGTTACAGCGCCAGAGGATGTTAAATAAGTATTTGCATCCACTGTGCCATCTGCTTTCAGGAATTGAGAAGATAATCCGCCACTTTTAATCACTGAACCTACAGTCACAGAACCACTTACCGTCAATGTTCCCAATGTACCCACGCTCGTTATATTGGGTTGTGAGGCGGTCGTTAATGTTCCAGCGATATTCGTCGCACTGATATTATTGCTGACACTTAAGTTCGTTAATTGTCCCACCTGTGTAATGCCTGCCTGCGTGCCCGCATTCAGACTTCCAC
>SAIX01000035.1 GCA_004028765.1 Chitinophagaceae bacterium
CTGTGGAAGTAATCAGTATGGTTGGCGATAAGGCTTACCTCGCCGGTGGTGTACAAAACGGTGAAATGCTGATTGCATCAGACACGATTCTGATCTACGATGCCCTCAACAATTAAATTTTTTTATCATGATTCGAATCATAAAAAATATTATTGCCTTTTCGCTAAAGAACAGGTATTTCGTATTACTTGCTGCATTTGGGTTGATGGGTTGGGGTATTTATACTTTCAGCAGTATGCCTATCGAAGCTTTCCCGGATGTTACCAATACAGAGATCAGTGTTATCACGCAATGGCCGGGCCGGAGTGCTGAAGAAGTTGAGAAGTTTGTCACTATTCCGATCGAGATCGCTCTAAATCCTGTACAACAAAAAATAAGCCTCCGTTCTACCACAATTTTCGGTCTTTCCTATATAAAGTTGATTTTTGAAGACAATGTAAAAGACCCACAGGCAAGGCAACAGGTAATGAACCTGCTTGGCAACGCAACATTGCCTGCCGGTGTAGCACCTGCTGTGCAGCCCCCTACCGGGCCAACCGGTGAAATTTTCCGCTACTCACTCCGCAGTTCCGTAAGGGATGTACGGGAATTAAAGACCTTACAGGATTGGGTTATCAGCCGTCAGCTTCGTTCAGTGCCCGGAGTGGCAGATATAACCAGTTTTGGGGGAAAAACAAAAACATATGAGATCAAAGTAGACCCGGAAAAACTGGCTTCTCTTGGCATTACACCGCTTGATGTATTTACCGCCGTTCAAAAAACAAATATCAATATCGGCGGCGATATGATCATTCAGAATAACCAGGCGTTTGTAGTAAGGGGAATCGGTTTGCTCAACGACATCAACGAAATCAGGAATATCATTGTGATGAATAACAATGGGGTGCCTGTATTGGTGAAAGATGTTGCGGATGTAAGTATCTCGAACCTTCCGCGCCTGGGATGGGTGGCCCGGGCCAGTGCAGAAAAAAAAGAAGGAAGGCCCCGTACCGTTACAGACGAAAAGGATGTTGTGGAAGCGATAATTGTTATGCGGAAAGGCGAAAACCCCACACAGGTGATCAATGCCATTAAAACGAAAGTAAATAAACTGAATACGGATATTCTTCCTGCTGATACAAAAATCGTCCCCTATTACGACAGGTCTGATCTTATCAGTTTCGCCACACACACTGTATTGCATAATCTCGTGGAAGGGATCTTGCTGGTAACACTGCTGGTTTCTTTGTTTATGTTTAACTGGCGAACGACATTAATTGTATCGGTGATCATCCCTTTGTCATTGCTGTTCGCATTTATATGCCTGCATCTTATGGGTATGTCGGCTAATCTGCTTTCTCTCGGTGCAGTGGATTTTGGTATTATTATTGACGGCGCAGTGGTAATGGTCGAAGGGATGTTTGTAGTACTGGATCATACTGCAGTCGAAATGGGTATGGAACGCTTTAACAAACTGTCGAAACTGGGGCTCGTTAAAAGAAACGGAGCCCAGCTTGGCAAAGCCATTTTCTTTGCAAAAGCAATTATCATTACAGGTCTGCTACCCATTTTTGCTTTTGAAAAAGTTGAGGGTAAAATGTTTTCCCCGCTTGCATATACATTGGGTTTTGCGCTATTAGGGGCACTGATAACAACGCTTACACTTGTTCCGGTACTTATCAGCATCCTCCTGCGTAAAAATGTAAAAGAAAAGCACAACCCTTTTGTACATCACCTCACTGCTTTTATGCTGAAGGGTTTCATGCTCACCTGGAGAAATAAGCGATGGGTAGTTCCTTTATCATTGATCATTATGGGTATCGGATTATACTCTTTCCGTTATCTGGGCTCCGAATTTTTACCAGAACTCAATGAAGGTTCTATCTGGTTGCGTGTTCAGACACCTTACAGCATATCGCTGGAAAAATCTGTGGAAGTATCCTCTCAGATCAGGAGTCTGCTCATGACCTTCCCGCAGGTAAAATATGCGGTTTCGCAAACCGGCAGGCCGGATGATGGAACAGATGTAGCCGGCTTTTATAACAATGAATTTTCAGTGATGCTGTACCCGGAGTCAGAATGGGATCCAAAAATTTCAAAGGAAGAGCTCATCGAGGAAATGAGCAGAAAACTTTCCGTAATCCCGGGGGCAAACCTCAATTTTTCCCAACCCATTATGGATAATGTTGAAGAAGCGGTATCGGGCGTAAAAGGGTCCATTTGTGTTAAGATTTACGGCGATTCACTCAACTATATGGAGAAAAAAATTGAGACAGTTGAATCGGTGCTTCGGAATGTAAATGGTATCGCAGATCTTGGTGTGATCCATAATATCGGGCAACCCGAACTTGATGTGAATCTTGATCAGCAAAAAATGGCACAATACGGTGTTGCCACCGCTGATGCGAACGCGGTTGTAGCAATGGCAATCGGTGGTGTAGCCGCATCAACACTGTATGAAGGCATCAAAACTTTCGATATCAGGATCCGTCTGCCGGAGTCATTCCGTCAATCACCTGAAGACATAGGCAACCTGCTGGTGCCGACACAGAATGGTTCAAAAGTGCCTATTAAAGAAATTGCCACCATTGAGAAAAAAACAGGAGCCTGCCTGATTTTCCGTGATGATAATCAGCGGTATGCCGCTCTCAAATTTTCGATACGCGGACGTGATATGGGGAGCACTATTGCTGAGGCCCAGGAAAAAGTGAATAAAGTAATCAGCCTGAAACGTGGCTATACAATAGCCTGGCAAGGAGATTTCGAAAATCAGCAAAGAGCAGAAAAAAGATTGATACAGGTTGTTCCCGTGAGCCTGCTTCTTATTTTTCTTTTACTATTTACCATGTTCGGAAATTTGAAAGATGCAGCGCTCGTATTTTTAAATGTACCCTTTGCTATTGTGGGTGGATTACTTGCTTTGCATCTAACAGGAACTAATTTCAGCATAGCTGCAGGCATCGGCTTTATTGCCCTTTTCGGAATATGTATACAGGATGGCGTATTGTTGATTACAGTTTTCAAGCAAAATCTCGAAAAAATCAAAGGAGCACCAAACACGGTATTCAGTTCGATAAGGCTGGGCGTAAATTCCAGAATAAGACCTGTGATGATGACCGCCATGATGGCTGCAATTGGGTTATTACCTGCAGCAATTTCACACGGAATCGGTTCGGAAAGTTCAAGACCATTAGCGCGGGTCGTAATCGGGGGCATTCTCTGTGCGATGATTTTCTCGCTTTGGGTTTTCCCGCTTGTTTATGCATGGGCTTATAAGAACGTAGATACAAAACACCAACAGGAAATCAATACAGAAGATTAAAAAAAGATAAAATTTCATCAGGGGTATGCTCAGAAAATCCCCGGCCCGCCCATTCCTGGGCGGGCTTTTGTTAATACGGAAAAAATTAGCTTTTTATTTAAAGAGTGGCCAGCTCAGAATTGACTATTTTTATGCCTTCTGAGCATGAAGCCCTATTCTATCATATGGCAGTACCTGATTTTGGCATTACTGGTTGTAACCATCATCCTTCAACCAATTATTCCTGTCATAATTCATACAAAGCATAAAGGGTTAAAACAGGAGAATTGTATTATAGCCAATCAATACGCCGAAAAAATTACCGGAACTACCAGCGATCATCCCTGCCCTGTTTTACCAAGAAAGAAAAGCATCCCCGCACGGCAAGCAAACCGCTTTACTAAAATCATTAACCTCCTGGCATTCATCCCTGCTGTAAAAACCAGGCTGGCGGGCAAACAATCCGGCGCATCTGTTTTTTCTCCCGTCCTCAAAGCAGCGGCGCTTCTCTCCCATAACCAGGAAATCGAAGTGCCACCTCCACGAATTGCGATATAAACAGCCTACCGCTTTCTCTTTTATTCTATACAGTTAAAATAACGGTAGATGAATATTTCCTGTTCTAAAATAAAAATGCATGTTGAATTTTAACGCAAGCCAATCAAGGCCCATATGGCTGGTTCTATTTTTTATATACTGTATCAGCATCAATACTTCTGCTCAGCAAAAAGACACTATCCGCTTCAGTTTGCCGGAAATGGAAAAACGCTTTCTCGACAGTAATTTCCTGTTGCTGGCAGCGCATTATAATGTTGATGCACAAAAAGCCCTGATTGAGCAGGCCCGTCTCTGGGATAACCCCGTTTTAAATACCGACCAGGTAATTGCGGGTGACGGGAAATTTTTTCCCTATGGAAAAAACGCCGATGGCAGTTTCAACGGGCAATATTATATACAGGTACAGCAACTCATCCGTACAGCGGGTAAACGGGGGAAACTGATCAATATGGCCACAACCAATGCGAAACTGAGCGAGTGGCAACTGGCCGATGTATTGCGTAACCTGCGTTACCAGTTACAGAGTGATTATTATACCTTATCCCAACAAATGAATACAGTTGCCCTGTATAAAGGGCAACTAACCCGGCTGAATGACTTGTTAACCGGTATGCAGGCACAACTGAATGCCGGTAATATTGCGCAAAAAGATTTTCTCCGGCTACAGGCTCTCGTGATTGCGTTGCAACAGGATATTACTGAAATGGAAAAGTCCATCACCGATACGGAAAATGACCTCAAAACGATTTTACAGATAAAGGAAACCGTTTTTGTCGCACCGCGCCAACCCGATAATGTGCAATTGCCGCAAATACCTGAACAACAAGTATTGATTGAAACAGCAAAAAAATCCAATCCATATTACCAGTTGCAAATCGCGCAAACCCTTTTCCAGGAACAGAACCTCGCCTATCAGAAATCGCTGCGGGTGCCTGACATCACACTCGGCCCTAACTTCGACCGTAATTCAAACTATGCACCCAATTATGTGGGATTGGGGATATCTCTCCCGTTGCCGATCCTGAATAAAAACCAGGGCAATATCAAATCTGCTGCGTTTGGAGTAAAACAGCAACAGGCGATAACCGGTAATGCAGAAACAGAACTCGTAAACAACGTAAGCAATGCGTACCAGAAATTACTGCTGACGATCAGGCAGCAAAATGAAAAGCAGCAATCTTTTTATGATGATTATACAAAGATGTATGCCAATATCCTGTACAGTTACCGCAACAAACAGATCAGCCTGCTGGAATTCCTTGACTTTTTCAATGATTATACCGATGCGAGACAGCGTTTATTACTGCAACAGCTGAACCTGCAGCTTGCAAAAGCGGAGATCAATTACCATACAGGCACCGATATCGTGAAATAACCCATTAAAGAGATTTGACCATGAAAAAAATAATTTCCCTCTTCAGCGTTTCCCTGGTTCTGTTGGCAATGGCCTGTTCTGAAAAAAAACAGGTAAAAGAAGAAACGAAAAAATTTGTACTGAGCGATACCATGCAAAAAATGATCACGCTCGATACTGCGGGAACCGCTTTTGTAGATGATTCCATCACCCTTACGGGCGAAGTGAGTTTCAATGAAAACAATGTGAGCAAAGTGTACCCGAGAAACAGCGGCCAGGTGGTGGATTGTAAAGTAACACTGGGCGATTATGTAAAAGCCGGGCAAACACTGGCCGTTTTGCGCAGTGCAGATGTGGCAGGCAACTATGCCGACCTCAGCAGTGCCAATGCGGATATTGCAATTGCCAAAAGACAGATGGACAATACAGAATCATTGTATAAAAACGGGATCGCGAGTGAACGTGAACTTACAGAAGCAAGGCAGAACTATGAAAAAGCCAAAGCTGCCAAATCAAAAATCGAATCGGTTATCAATATCAATGGAGGCAATGGCAGCAATGCCGGCGGAACGTATACGTTGAATTCCCCCATCAGCGGGTATATCGTTGAGAAAAAAGTGAATGCGGGCAATTTTATCAGGGGCGATATGGGAGACAATCTTTTTACCATTTCCGATCTGAAAACAGTTTGGGTATATGCCAATGTTTTTGAAGCCGATATCCCGAAAGTGAAAGAAGGGTACAATGCTGATGTGGTAACGATCGCCTACCCCGATAAGAGAATTCATGGCACAGTTGATAAAATGAGCCAGGTGCTTGACCCAACCAATAAAACCCTTCGTATCCGGATTAAGCTGGAAAACCCTGATCTCATGCTACGGCCAGAAATGTTTGCGAAGGTGATCCTCTCCAACAAGGAAAACAGGAAAGCCCTTTCTGTACCTACCAGTGCGCTGATCAACCAGAATGGAAAAAGTTATGTGGTGGTATACAAAAGTCCCGCAGATATGCATATTGCTGAAGTATCGATACTCAATACCAAATCAGACCGTACCTATCTTTTAGGCGGTGTACAGGCAGGTGATAAAATCATCACCCGCAACCAACTGCTGGTATTCCAGCAATTACTGAATCAATAATGCAAACGCCGAAAGGCAATAATCAGATTTTATGGTTAAGCTGATCAAATCCATCATACATTTTTCACTCCGGCACAGGTATTTTGTGTTTTTTCTTACAGCTGTACTTGGCGTGGTCGGTTTTATAAGTTACCAGAATACGCCGATTGAAACATTTCCCGATGTAACCAATACACAGATCATCATCATCACCCAATGGCCTGGGCGAAGTGCTGAAGAAGTGGAGAAATTCGTTACGATCCCACTGGAAACCGCACTGAACTCGGTACAGAAAAAATCAAACCTCCGTACCACATCTTCATTCGGCCTTTCGTACATAAGGATCATATTTGATGATGATGTAACAGATGATTTTGCCCGTCAGCAGGTACGCAGCCGGATCAGTAATGTTGACCTTCCGGATGGCATCAAACCTGAAGTGGAGCCGCCTTATGGCCCTACCGGTGAAATATACCGTTACACGCTAAAAAGCAATACCAGGAGTATAAGGGATCTCTACACCATTCAGGACTGGGTTCTCGATAAAGAATTTAAACGCGTTCCGGGCGTGGCGGATGTGAACAGCTTTGGCGGGGAAGAAAAAAGTTTTGAGATCAGTGTAATCCCTAACCAGCTCGCAAAATACAGCCTCACATCACTCGATGTTTACAATGCCGTTGCCAAAAGCAATGTGAATGTGGGTGGCGATGTAATTGAACGGAATGGGCAGGCGTATGTGGTGAGGGGCATCGGGTTATTAAATAATATCGGCGAGATCGAAAATATTTTCGTGACCAAGATCAGCGGCGTTCCCATCCTCGTGAAAAATCTTGCACAGGTAAAAGAAGCGGGTAAGCCAAGACTGGGACAGGTTTCAAAAGATACCACCGGGGATGTGCTGGAAGGAATTGTTGTAATGGTGAAAGGGGCCAATCCTACCGAAGTGCTCAACAGCATTCACGAAAAAGTAAAAGACCTCAATGAAAATGTATTACCGAATGATGTAAAGATCGTCCCGTTTTATGACAGGACAGTGCTCATGGATTATGCCACACATACCGTGATCCATAACCTCATTGAAGGGATCGTACTGGTTACCTGTATCGTTCTTCTATTCATGGCCGACTGGCGCACTACGGTTACCGTAAGCATTATCATACCATTGGCCCTGCTGTTTGCATTTATGTGCATGCGCATGATGCACATGACGGCCAACCTGCTGAGTATGGGCGCGGTTGACTTTGGTATCATCATTGATGGTGCAGTGGTAATGGTGGAAGGCTTGTTTGTGGCGCTCGATAAACGGGCCCATGAAGTGGGTATGGATAAATTTAACAAACTGGCCAAACTTGGTTTGTTCAAAAATGTAGGAACAGAAATGGGGAAAGCCATTTTCTTTTCCAAAATTATTATCCTCACCTGCCTGGTTCCCATTTTCGCTTTCCAGAAAGTGGAAGGAAAAATGTTCTCGCCCCTTGCCTATACATTGAGTTTTGCATTATTAGGGGCGTTGATCTATACGCTTACACTGGTACCCGCTTTGTCAAGCATCCTGTTGCGGAAAAATGTGCGGGAGAAACACAATATTGTCGTGAGCTTTTTTGAAAAAGCGGTACGCTCTGTTTTTGTACGCGCTTATAAAGTTCCTAAAACAAGTATTTTAATTGCCGTATCGGTAATGGCGGTTACTTTCTTTTCTGCGAAATTCCTCGGCAGTGAATTTCTTCCTGAACTGGATGAAGGCGCACTATGGGTAAAAGCACAATTACCCATGAGTGCTTCACTGAGCCAGTCGAAAGAGATTTCTGATAAAATGACTTCCATCATCCGCAAATATCCTGAAGTACGGCACACACTTGCCCAGATCGGCAGAACGAATGACGGAACCGACCCGAAAGGGTTTTTTAACGTTGAGATCGCCGTTGACCTCTATCCAAAAGAAGAATGGCGCAAAGGGCTTTCAACGGAAATGCTGATCGACAGTATGGATCAGCAACTCAGCAAGATCCCCGGATTGATCCTGAACTATTCACAGCCTATCCGCGATAATGTGGAAGAAGCGGTTGCAGGTGTGCCTGCATCACTTGCGGTTAAGATTGCGGGGCCTGATTTCGAAAAACTGGATACACTGGCCAACCAGGTACAGGGCATTCTTTCTAAAGTGCAGGGTGTAGAAGACCTTGGTATCCTTCGCAACCTTGGTCAGCCGGAATTCAGGATAGAACTTGACCAGGAAAAAATGGCATTGTATGGTGTTGCCACTGCCGATGCCAACGCTGTGATTGAAATGGCATTGGGAGGGAAAGCTGCCACCCAGTTATATGAAGGGGAACGCAAGTTCGATATCCGTATCCGTTACCGGAAAGATTTCAGGGATACACAGGAAAAAATTGAACAACTGATGGTACCTACACAGGACAGCAGCCGCATCCCTATCAAGGAAATCGCAAGTATCCGTACACTTACCGGACCGGCATTTGTGTATCGTGATAACAATAGCCGTTATATACCTGTAAAATTCTCTGTACGCGGCCGCGACCTCGGCAGTACCATTGCAGAAGCGCAGGAAAAAGTAAATATCCTGGTTAAACTGCCAAAAGGTTACCGAATGACATGGAATGGTGAATTTGAAAACCAGCAACGGGCATCACAAACACTTGCCAGGGTGGTACCGATTTGCCTGCTCGGCATCTTCCTTATTTTATTTATCACTTTTGGCAACGTGAAAGATGCCATACTCACAATACTGAATGTACCTTTTGCATTGATCGGCGGTATCCTGGCTTTGCATATCACGGGCATCAATTTCAGCATCAGTGCCGGTATTGGTTTTATCGCGTTGTTTGGGGTTTGTATACAGAATGGGGTGATCCTTATCAGCGTGTTCCGGAAAAACCTCGAGTTGAAAATGAGTCTCGATGATGCCGTATACCAGGGTGTGATTTCCCGTGTACGGCCCGTTGTGATGACCGCTTTAATGGCAGCTATCGGTTTGTTACCCGCTGCCATCAGTACCGGGATCGGCAGCGAAACCCAGAAACCCCTGGCGATTGTTGTAATTGGTGGATTGATCACTTCTACCCTTTTGACCTTGCTGATCCTGCCCGTGATTTACAGTATGGTATTCCGTTTTATGCACAAACGGGAAAACATGAAGCTGCTGAAAAAAATGGGGGCAGTATAATTTTTGAAACAAGGATGTGAAAATAATAAACGGCCTCTGAACGGGGCCGTTTATTTTTGCAAATAAATTTTGCAGGGGAAAAAATAATTTTAGATTTGTCTAAATTTAGTTTTAGGATGTACATAAAAAAGAAGGGGCTGTTTACAGTTGTATGCGTATCAGTCATTGG
>SAIX01000036.1 GCA_004028765.1 Chitinophagaceae bacterium
TAATGCCGAACCCGAGTACGAGTTACTTCACGCTGAAGCTGGAGAGCAGGTACGACCAGCCGGTGAACCTGCGGGTGATGGATGGCAGGGGCAGGGTGGTGGATGCAAGATCGAAACTGGGATCGAACAGTACATTGCAGATCGGTCACAACTACAGCAGCGGCACCTATTATGCCGAACTGATACAGGGCAACAAACGAAAAGTAGTGCAGTTACTGAAACTGAAATAAAGGCTTCTGTTCCGTTGATAGAATAATTAAAAGGCCGTCTCATTTTTTGAGACGGCCTTTTAATTAAAAACGATTCAGAAATTCAATTCTGCTGTTCCGGAGAAATATCATCGGGCTTCGGCGCCGACTCACTGCTGCTGCCGGGTGCCACATAAATGGTCTGGTGGTAAAACTTGGTAGAAGGTTTTAACTCGTTGAGTTTTTCCTGGAACAATACGAGGTAGTTATTGTCTTTGTTGTTTTTATTGAAAATATCTTTCAATTGTGCAAACAGTTCAGCGGAGCTTGCTTCAAACACCGGTGTTTCGAGGCTCAGCAATTTGATATTTGCTTCCACAAACTGGTTCATTTCGGTATTGATGATGGTACAATGCACATTTCCCTTTACTATGGAATCTTTGCATAGGTTTACACGCAAACTGTACACAGATCCTTCAAATTCACCCTCGATCTTGATATCATTGCAGATAATCACACCGCGGAAAATACCGGTAGGGGTGATATGGATCGTTTTTTTGCTGTACAGCACCCCGTTGAAATTCCCATCAAGGATGATATCGTTTTCAGAATCGAGTACCCCGGCAATATTCGTGGAACTGGTGATGAAAAGATTTTTTTCATCGATCGAACTTTGTGTGGAAAAGCCGGAATTGGGATCATGCAGCAGTTGTTCCCTGAACTTATTCATAAAAGCAGTTTTAGGTTTACGGGTATAGATGTATATAGCAAGATAGGATTTTCCGGGGTTATTTTTTGATGAAAATCGCGGCAGACTACTTTAAATCTCCTGAAAACGGCCGATTATTGGTATATTCAATCCCTTAAATATCCAAATCCGGTTCCCCCGCTATGCTATTTAAAAAAACAGAAGCCCCTGCCGAAATGCTGCCCGCCGTTCAGGTGGTATCAGGCGGTGTTTATTTCGGCATCATCAAAACCTCTTCACCGATACGTATCGAGGGCGATTTTAAAGGAATCATTTTCTGCACCAATAAAGTGATCATCGATAAAAAATCTTCTGTGAACGGGGATATTTTATGCCACGATATCGTGATTGGCGGCACCATCGAAGGCAATGTGATCTGCAGAAGCAAATGTTCACTGGAAGAGGATGCCGTTGTGAATGGTATTGTGCGTACTGCCAAATTCGAAAACGGGGATAACAGCACGGTAACCGGCCCGGTATATGTAAACAAGGAGAACGGAAATATCGATGTGGATGAATATTATGAACTGTTCAACAAAAAAGAAACCCTCGAAAAAATCAAGGCAGAATATTTTTCGCTGCCGCAGAAACTGATCCTGATCAGTTAATCCGCTTCTTTGCAAACAGCTGTTAGGCAGAAAATGGGTAAATTACAGCCTGTTAGCAGACAGATAATCCCTGAAAATGAATGAGCTTCTTGCGGAACTGTCCGGGCAACTGGATGGCGACTTGTATTTCGACAGCACCATGCGTACACTCTACGCTACAGATGCTTCTGCTTATCGTGAAATACCCCTGGCAGTGGCCATACCAAGGTCTGAGTCAGATATCCTCAAACTGATTTCATTTGCGCGCTCACATAAAACTTCCCTGATCCCCCGTACAGCAGGTACTTCACTTGCCGGGCAGGTGGTGGGAAATGGTATCGTGGTGGATGTATCAAAACATTTTACAAAAATCCTCGAGTTAAATACAGCGCAGAACTGGGTAAAAGTACAGCCGGGTGTGATCAGGGATGAACTGAATCTTTTCCTGAAACCCTACGGACTATTTTTCGGGCCCGAAACTTCCACTGCCAACCGTGCGATGATCGGCGGGATGGTGGGGAATAATTCCTGCGGTTCCAATTCGGTGATCTATCGCAGTACACGCGAACATCTGCTGGAAGTGACGGCTATTTTAAGTGATGGGAGCAAAGTGATTTTTAAAGCCTTGTCGCCCGACGATTTTCATGCGAAATGCGAACTGCCCACACTGGAAGGAAAAATTTACAGGGATACCAGGACCTTACTTGGCAATTATGATAACCAGGAATCCATCCGCCGTGAATTTCCCAAAAAATCCGTTGAGAGAAGAAATACAGGATATGCAGTGGACCTGCTTGTGGAGACTGATCCCTTTGTGGCCGGAGGGCCTGCATTTAATTTCTGTTCACTGATCGCAGGATCGGAAGGGACACTCGCATTTCTGACGGAGATCAAACTGAATATCGTACCGCTGCCACCAAAAGTAAGCGGGTTGTTGTGCGTCCATTTTAACAGTATCGATGAATCGCTGCGTGCCAACCTTATCGGCCTTCGTTATGCGCCGCGTGCGAGCGAGCTGATTGATCATTATATCCTCGAATGCACCAAAGAAAATATCGAACAAAGCAAGAACCGTTTTTTTGTTCAGGGTGATCCGGGAGCGATACTCGTGATTGAATATGCAGGTGAAAGCAGGGAAGCCGTACTCGCCATCACACAAAAAGTAGAAGCAGAAATGCGTGCAGCGGGACTTGGTTATCATTTCCCCGTTTTATTTGGAGAGGATACCAAAAAAATATGGACCCTCCGCAAAGCGGGGCTTGGGTTGTTGGGTAACCTGCCGGGTGATGAAAAAGCGGTACCGGTGATCGAAGACACTGCGGTGGATGTAAACGATCTTCCGGAATATATCCGCGAATTCAATGAAGTGCTGAAAAAATATGGGCTTCATTCCGTTCATTATGCACATGCCGGTTCGGGTGAGTTGCATCTGCGGCCCATCCTGAACCTCAAAACAAAAGAGGGCAACCGGCTGTTCAGAACGATTGCAGAAGAAGTGGCAACGCTGGTAAAAAAATACAATGGCTCATTAAGTGGTGAACATGGCGATGGCCGTTTGCGTGGTGAATTTATCCGGCAGATGGTGGGAGAGAAGAATTATGCATTGTTACAGGAGATCAAACATACCTGGGACCCTGATAATATTTTCAATCCGAACAAGATCGTTGACACACCTTCGATGAACAGTATGCTGCGTTATGAACCCGGACAGTTTACACCTGAATTCAAAACGCTGTTCCGGTTTCACCAGCAGGATATATTACAGCATGCCGAACAATGCAATGGTTCGGGCGACTGCCGCAAAACACATCTATCCGGCGGAACCATGTGCCCCTCCTATATGGCTACCCGGAATGAAAAAGACACCACGCGGGCGAGGGCGAATATTTTGCGCGAGTTTCTTACACGCTCCGAGAAACCCAATCGCTTCGATCATAAAGAAATTTATGATGTGATGGATCTTTGCCTGAGCTGCAAAGCCTGTAAATCGGAATGCCCCTCGAATGTGGATATGGCCAAACTCAAAGCAGAATTCCTGCAGCAGTATTATGATGCGAACGGTGTGCCCTTCCGCTCGAAACTGATCGCCAATTTTACCGCTTCTGCAAAACTGGGTGCTGTTTTTCCTCACGCCTATAATTTTTTTGTCGGCAACCCGGTTACAGGCTCATTGATCAAATGGGTATCTGGGTTTGCACAGAAAAGGTCCATGCCTGAATTGTCGGGACAAACCTTGCGCAGCTGGTTTAAAAAATACCGCAAACAAAATCCCGCAGGGGAAGGAAGAAAATTATTCCTGTTCTGTGATGAGTTCACCAATTACAACGATGCCCATATTGGCCAGGCTGCTGTGCTGTTGCTCGAGAAACTGGGCTATGTGGTTGAAATACCGGTGCATGAAGAAAGCGGCCGTACCTGGTTATCGAAAGGGTTGGTAAGAGAAGCGCAAAAAATCATTAACCGCAATATTGAAACATTATCACCGCTGGTAAATGCATCCACGCCCTTGATCGGTATCGAACCATCGGCCATTCTGGCTTTCCGGGATGAATATCCTGATCTTGCAAGCGATGCAAACCTGGAAGCGGCACAGGAAATGTCGAAACATGTTTTTCTGATCGATGAATTCATTGCAGCAGAAATTGCGAAGGGCATGATCAGCCGCGATAGCTTCACCAAAGAAAAGCGAAACATCCAGTTACACGGGCATTGCCAGCAAAAAGCGGTTTCATCGGTTAGCCATTCTGTTGTCATGCTTTCTTTCCCGGAAAATTATACGGTCGAAACCATTCCCTCGGGTTGCTGTGGCATGGCAGGCTCTTTTGGTTTTGAGAAAGAGCATTATGATGTGTCGATGAAAATAGGCGAACTGGTATTGCTGCCCGCGGTTCGCGAACAACCGGCAAATACGCTGATTGCTGCCCCCGGCACCAGTTGCCGCCACCAGATCAAAGACGGCGCCTCACGAAAGGCCCTGCACCCGGTGGAGATATTGTACAAAGCACTTTTATGAATATCGGGATAGCGACCAGGGAATGACGAATAGTGAAGTGAAGCCTGAAGATATCCTTCGGAATTCGGTATTCCTTGTTCTTCTGTTCAGTGTTCTTCTCCCGCCGTTCATGTAAAAAATCTGTAAAATCCTGCCCATGGTTTTTATAAATGAATATTTATTCATTTAAGTTTGTGCCCTTGAAACTCCGTGACGACAAGAAGATCCAGCAGGTATTCGAAGCCGCCCTCACCCTGGTAAAACAGAAAGGGCTGGCAGGGATCACCATGTCGGAGATCGCAAAAGAGGCGGGTCTTGCCACGGGGACTTTGTACATTTACTTCGACAACAAGGAAAAACTGATCAACCAGCTCTTCGCCGCCTGCCGCGAAGCTTCTGCTCAATGCTACTTTAAGAACTACGATGCTGCCGCGCCCTTTAAACAGGGGTTCAGAACGGTTTGGATGAATATTCTCCGGTTCAGGGTGAAGAATTTTGAAGAAGTGGTGTTTATGGACCAATGCTATCATTCGCCTTTTATCAATGATTGCACCATGAAACTTACCAAACAGATGATACAGCCTTTGTTCAAGCTGATCGAGCGGGGAAAGGAGGAAGGCGCTTTGAAGGAAATTGAAACTTTTTCGCTGCTCACGTTTATGTTCGGCTGTATCCATGAAGCAGTGAAAAACGCGCATTACAGCCGGAAAAATTTAAAAGAAAAAGACGTGGAATCCCTTTTCGCCATGTGCTGGGACGGGATGAAACGTTGATTATACAGACCTGTTATTTTATTGTATGAAAAAACCAATAGGCATTTGGGTACTTGCCACATTGCTGTATTTCAGCAACAGCCTGGTGGCGCAAACCCGCACCGATACAGCTTTTAAGGATGCCACACTCGACGGATGTATCCACTTCGCATTAATGCATCAACCCCTTGTGCAGCAGGCCCTGCTCGATGAATCCATTACCGAACAACAGATCGGTGTAAAGCTGGCAGACTGGTACCCACAGCTCACCGCGAATTATAACCTGACGCATAGTTTTGATCTGCCGGTAGCATTTTTCTCGGGTAACTATGTGCGCACGGGTACATTCAATTCCTCCAATATCGGGTTGGGTGTTACACAGAATATCTTCAGCCGCGATGCACTTTTTGCAAGCCGTACCGCAAAAGATATCCGCCAGCAGGTAAAACAGAACACAAGCTTTAATAAAATCGAAGTTGCTGTAAGTGTGAGCAAGGCTTTTTATGATGTGTTGCTTACCAACCAGCAGGTGGCTGTTTTGAATGAAGCCATTGTAAGGCTTGAACGGAGCTTGAAAGATGCCGTTAACCAATACAAAAGCGGTGTGGCCGATAAAACAGATTACAAACGCGCCACCATCGCATTGAACAATGCCCGGGCGCAACAGAAACAGTCGTCTGATCTGGTAAATGCAAAACTTTCTTACCTGAAACAACTGATGGGTTTGTCAGACAGTGCTGCTTTGCATCTCCAGTACGATACCAGCTTTATGGAAAGAGATGCTTTCACAGACACTACGGCGCCGGTTCGGTATGAGAACAGGATCGAATACCGGTTGCTGCAAACCCAGCAGCGGTTACAGCAGGCCAGTCTTCAATACCAGAAATCAGCCTATGTGCCCACTGTTTCTGCATTTGGAAATTATAATATATCCTACCTGAGTAACGAATTCAGTAAAGTATACAATAACGGATTTGGGAATTCAAACCTTGGTATCCAGCTTTCATTTCCCATTTTCCAGGGAAACAAACGTGTGCTACAGGTGCGGCAGGCCGAATTACAGAATAAGCGGATCGACTGGGATATGATTTCCCTGAAAAATAAAATCAGCACCCAGTATATACAGGCGTTGGCTTTGTATAAAGGCAATCTTGCCAGTTTCACCGCGCAAAAGGAAAATGTGTCACTTGCCAAAGATGTGTACCAGACACTCGACCTGCAATACCGCTCGGGTATCAGGCCTTACCTCGATGTGATCATTGCCGAATCTGATCTGCGAACGGCACAACTCAATTATTACAATGCCTTATACCAGCTTCTTCAAAGCAAACTCGACGTTGAAAAAGCACTGGGCAATATTCAATACTAATCTGAAAAAAAATACTATGAAAAAAATGAACATAAACGTAGTTGCCATTCCTGCTGCTGCAATTGTTTTGCTGGCATGCGGTGGTAATAAAACGCCCGAAGCACCTAAAACACCGCCACCCGCACCGGTCGCGGTGTACACAGTTGCGAAAGAGCCTGCAGTGTATTATGATAATTATCCCGCTACCATCGTTCCGCTCAACCAGGTGGATCTGAAAGCGCAGGTGACCGGCTATATCACCGGTATCTTTTTTACCGACGGACAGCATGTACACAAAGGACAAAAATTATACGAGATCGACCACCAGTTATACCAGGCCAACTACGACCAGGCAGTTGCCAACTTGAATGTGGTGAAAGCAAACCTGGTTAAGGCCCAGCAGGATGCAGACCGGTACAATGATCTTTTAAAACAGGATGCCATTGCGAAACAGAAAGTGGATTATGCACTCGCCGACCTGCAAAGTGTAAAGATGCAGCTCGCGGCGGCGCAGGCCAATGTAACCCGTTTGTCGAATGATCTGCGTTTCTCCACCATCTATGCGCCTTTTGATGGCACGATCGGTATTTCACAGGCCAAGATCGGTACCCTGGTTACAGCCAATTCGAATGTGCTCAATACCGTTTCCACCGACGACCCGATGGCTGTTGATATTGCGGTTGATCAGAAAGAGATCGCGCGGTTTGCCTTGTTACAGCAAAAGGGTACCAACGCACAGGATTCAACCTTTACTTTACTGTTACCCGACAATACGGTTTACCCTTCAGTTGGTCATATCAGTTTGCTCGACCGCTCGGTTGATCCGCAAACCGGGACGATCAAAACGAGACTTGTTTTCTCCAACAGCAAATCTCAATTAAAACCAGGCATGAGCACGAATGTTCGTGTAAAGAATAACCAGGGAAGTGAATTCATACTGGCTCCTGCAAAAGCACTGGTTGAGCAGATGGGAGAGTTCTTTGTTTTTGTGGTGAACGACAGCAGTAAAGTAAACCAGCGCAAAGTGAGCCTTGGTGTGCATATCAATGATAAAGTAGTTGTAAGAGATGGACTGCAGGCCGGAGATAAAATTGTAACAGAAGGCGTACAAAAACTGAAAGATGGGGCAGTGGTGAATACAGCCGCACCCAAAACCGGAAAACCCTAACCGAACAACATGATCGCAAATACATTTATTAAAAGACCGGTCACAGGTATCGTGATTTCCGTTGTGATCGTTTTATTGGGGATACTGGCCATTGCCAATCTGCCCATCAGTCAATACCCTGAGATCACACCACCCACAGTGCAGATCACCGGGATATTCACCGGCGCTGATGCACAAACGGTTGAGCAAACCGTGACTACGCCTGTGGAAACACAGGTGAATGGTACACCTGGTTTGGCATATCTACAGAGCAATAGTACCAGTGACGGCAGAACCACGATCACGGCAACGCTGAAAGTGGGAACCAATGCGGATATCGCAGCACTCGATATACAGAACCGGGTAGGCATTGCCACACCTGCCTTACCGGATGATGTAAAACGTTTGGGTTTAACCACGCGTAAACGCAACCCCAGTATCCTGATGCTGGTGGCCATGTATTCACCAAACGGTACACACAATGTTCCCTTTGT
Source organism: Chitinophagaceae bacterium (assembly GCA_004028765.1). Taxonomy (GTDB): domain Bacteria; phylum Bacteroidota; class Bacteroidia; order Chitinophagales; family Chitinophagaceae; genus Sediminibacterium. The sequence goes on from SAIX01000036.1 coordinate 8,257, forward strand.
AGATAACTATACCAATATTTTTGTGAAAGATGCCTTGCTGCGTGTGCCGGGTGTAGGGGATATTTTTACACGTGCCGATGATTTCAGTATGCGGATATGGCTGCAGGTGGATAAACTGGCACAGCTTGGTATTACTGCGAATGAAGTGATTGCATCCTTACAGGAACAGAACCTGCAGATCGCTGCCGGCTCGGTAGGCGCGCCGCCGCAAAACAATGTGCAGGCTTTTGAGTATACGGTTTTCACCAACAGCCGGTTAAGTACGGAAGAACAATTCGGCAATGTGATCGTTCGCACCAAACCAACTGATGGGTCGGTGGTGCATTTGAAAGATGTGGCCCGTATACAACTGGGTAAATTCAGTTATGCGAGTAACTCTTTTGTGGATGGCAAGCGGGGCTCATATTTGCTCGTATACCAGGCACCCGGCAGCAATGCCATCGAAACGGCGAACGGGGTATATGCCGCGATGGAGCAACTCAAAAAATCTTTTCCAAAAGATATCGATTATGTAGTGCCTTTTGAAACGATCTCGGTGGTAAAAGTATCGATCCATGAAGTGATCATCACACTGCTCGAAGCACTGGGGCTTGTGGTACTCGTGGTATTTCTATTCCTGCAGAGCTGGCGGGCCACACTCATTCCCGTACTCGCCATCCCTGTATCGATCATCGGAACTTTTGCCTTCTTTATCCCGCTTGGGTTTACCATCAATACACTAACGCTGTTTGGTTTTGTACTCGCCATCGGTATTGTGGTGGATGATGCCATCGTGGTGGTGGAAGCGGTACAGCATTATATCGATACAGAAAAAATTTCTGCCAGAGAAGCCACCCAAAAAGCGATGAAAGATATTTCAGGCCCCGTTGTGGCCATCGCATTGATACTGGCAGCGGTATTTGTACCGGTTGGTTTTATTCCCGGGATCGTTGGGCGTTTGTACCAGCAGTTTGCCATCACGATCGCTATCTCCGTATTGATCTCGGCATTTGTGGCATTGTCGCTCACACCGGCACTTTGTTCGCTGTTTCTGAAACCGATGCGGATTGATGAAAAATCGAAGGGGCTCAACCGTTTCTTCTATCATTTCAACAAATGGTTTGCAAGGGTAACAGGAAGATATACCGGCGGCGTCAGCAAAGCGATCAAAGCAACGCCATATGTCGTGGTATTGCTTGTGTGTATTGTAGCCGGTACAGGTATCCTCTTCAAAAACAAACCCACCGGTTTTATTCCAACAGAAGATGAGGGCCGTTTGTTTGTAACCTATGAACTGCCTGAAGCTTCTTCTACCACGCGCAGCCTCGAAGTGCTCGACAGTATCATGTCAAAAATGAAAACAACACCCGGTATCGCGCATTATGCGGCATTGGGTGGATTCAATATTATTACCGGTGCCACCAAATCGAACAGCGGTACTGTATTTACACAATTGAAACCCTGGGAAGAGAGAACGGATAAATCCCTGCAACTGGCTGCAATCGCCGCCGATGTGCAGAAAAGGCTTTCTTCCATTAAAGGCGCCAATACTGTGGCGATATCTCCTCCGGCCATACCGGGTCTTGGGCAAACCGGTGGGTTTACCTTTGAACTGGAACAGCGGGAGAGCACGGATGATATCAAACAGTTTGAACGTGTGGTGAACAATTTTGTGGCGGAAGCCAATAAGCGCCCTGAGATCGCGCGTGCCTATTCTTTCTTTACAGCGAGAACCCCTGCTTATAAAGTGGATGTTGACAGGGAGAAATGTAAAAAACTCGGTGTCTCCCTTGCGGATGTGTATAATACTTTGCAAACCTATCTCGGCAGCCGTTATATCAACGATTTCACCATTTACGGAAGAAATTTCCGCGTGGTGGCACAGGCGGATACTTTGTACCGGGCCGATATCAAAAACCTGGAACAGTATTATGTACGCAACCAGGCCGGTAGCCTCCTGCCATTAAGCACACTGATCAATTACAGTACCATTGAAAGTGCGCCGCTGATCACACACTATAACCTTTTCCGCACCGCGGAGATCAACGGAAATCCCAAAGACGGGTTCAGCAGCGGGCAGGCCATACAGGCGCTTCGCGAAGTGGCAGATAAAGTATTGCCTGCCGGTTATGGATACGAGTTCTCCGGCCTCAGCCGGGAAGAGATCAATGCCGCATCAAGTACCGTTTACATCTTTTCCCTTTCGATCATTTTTGTGTTTCTTTTCCTCGCCGCACTGTACGAAAGTTTTTCAGTGCCCTTCTCCGTATTGCTGGCGGTACCAACAGGGGCATTCGGTGCGATCTTAACACTAACCTTACTTCCCTCGCTTACAAATAATGTGTATGCACAGATCGGTTTGGTTACGCTGATTGGTCTGGCAGCAAAGAATGCGATCCTGATCGTGGAGTTTGCGAAAGAAAGGGTGGATTCGGGTGTTGAGATCATACCCGCCACGCTGGAAGCAGTAAAACTCCGTTTACGCCCCATCATCATGACCTCACTCGCATTTATCCTTGGCGTATTGCCGCTTGCCTTTGCAGAAGGTGCAGGCGGTGTGGCAAGATCCACCATTGGCTGGACGGTTTTAGGCGGGATGCTGGGGGCAACACTGCTGGCAATATTTATTGTGCCGGTATTGTTTGTAATGATCTCGAAACTTGCCTACAATAAAAAAGACCTCGCAAGGATCAGGGAAAATGTAACGCATAAACTAAGCGAATAAAAACACGCACATAGAAAACGCCTTCGCATTGCGGGGGCGTTTTTCTTTGTCAGGAATACGCAGATTGATTACCGGTAACAATTTTCCCGTTAAATGCGGCAGGATGCCAGTACGACCCTGCCTGTTTTCGAGTACATTTGTTATGGAACCAGTGAAGAAAATTTTGGATCATGAATGCCACCGGAAATTTACTCAGACAATATATCCGCGAAGAAAAAATACGCGACGCTGTAACTGACCGCTATGCATTTGCAGGAGATGCGGGTTTTTATTACCTGCTGCCAAAAGCGATTGTACAACCAACAGATGAGGAAGATATCCGGCAGCTCTTCCTTTTTTCACAGCAGAACCGGATACCGCTTACGTTTCGTACGGGCGGAACCAGTTTGAGCGGGCAATCGATCACCGACGGTGTACTGGTGGATCTTGCAAAACACTGGAAAAAAGTTTCTCCGCTGGAAGAGGGTGCAAAAGTAAAAGTACAGCCTGGCGTGATCGGTTCGCATGTAAACCATGCATTGCGGAATTTCGCCAGGAAAATCGGCCCTGATCCCGCTTCCATCAGTGCAGCGATGATGGGGGGCATCCTTTCCAATAACAGCAGCGGTATGTGTTGCGGGGTTACTTATAATGCCTATCACACCCTGCATTCCATCCGGTTTATTTTACCCAATGGGAATGTTTACGATACTTCTGCAACCGGTGATTACAATCGTTTTGGAAAAGAAGATGTGGAAATCTATACCGGCCTTGCATCATTACGTGATTCATTGCGGAGCGATGAAGCGCTGGTACAGAAGATCCGGAACAAATACAGGATCAAGAATACCGTTGGTTACAGCATCAATGCTTTTCTTGATCATGACCACCCGCTGGATATCCTCGCACATTTGCTGATTGGCGCTGAGGGTACACTGGCATTTATTTCGGAAGCCATCCTGCATACCATACCGGATAAATTATATAAAACAACCGGCTTATTGTTTTTTGAAAACCCGGTGGTCGCAGCGCAATCCATTCCCGCCTTAAAAACCACGGGTGCCGAAGCACTGGAATTGATGGACCGGCCCGCATTGCGTTCGGTGGAAGAATTTGATTATTGCCCTTCGATGGTAAAAGAACTCCCCGCGGAGGCAACCGCCATCCTTTGTGAATACCAGAGCACGCACCCGGAAGAACTGAAAAAAATATACAGCGATGCGAAAAAGGTGATCGATCAGTTACCATTGATCAGTCAATTGCCTTTTTCAGACGATGCGGCTCACAGTGCTAAGCTCTGGAAGATGCGAAAGGGGATGTATCCTTCCGTTGCCGCTGTACGGGCAAGGGGCACCACTGCCATGCTCGAAGATGTGGCCGTGCCCCTGGAAAGCCTGGGTAATGCCGTAACCGATCTCCAGGCATTGTTTGCAAAATATGGCTATCACAATGCGATCATTTTCGGCCATGCCAAAGAAGGGAACCTGCATTTTCTTGTTACACAACCGGTGAATGCCGATGCAGAGATACAGGTATTCGAAAAATTCAATGATGAACTCGCCGACCTGATCATCCGTAAATACAATGGTTCACTGAAAGCAGAACATGGTACCGGCCGGCAGATCGCCCCTTATGTAAAAGATGAATGGGGGGAGAAGGGTTACCGGATCATGCAGCAATTAAAGCAACTGATCGATCCGCATCATTTACTGAACCCGGGCGTCATCATCAATGAAGATGAAAAATGCCACCTGAAAAATATGAAAACGCTTCCCGTGGTGGAAGAAGAGGTGGACAAATGCGTGGAATGCGGTTATTGCGAAAACCGTTGCCCAAGCCGTGATTTCACACTCACGCCCCGGCAACGGATACAGGTGCGCAGGTCTTTGCAACGTTTAAAAACAGAAGGTAATCAAACAGAATTCGATATCCTGAAAAATGAATACCGGTTTGCAGGTCTTGATACCTGTGCGGTTGATGGGATGTGCGCTACCGACTGCCCCGTGTCCATCAATACCGGCGAACTTGTAAAACGTTTGAGAAGGGAAAATCATTCCGGCTTTGCAAAAGCAACGGCAATGCGTGTGGCAAAATCTTTTGGTACAACAGAGTTACTTGTCAAAACAGCTTTGCGTATCGGCAATTTCACCAATGAGATTTTTGGTAAAAAAACCATGCAGCAGATCACATTGCTTTTCCGCAAAGCGTATAAAAATTTTCCGCTATGGACAGATTCCATCACCCGTCCGGTATCTATCCAACCCAATCAGGCAGCAGATGCGGATATCGTGTATTTCCCTACCTGTATCACACGGATGATGGGACAAGACAGTAAAGACAGTATGCTACCCGATGAAGCGCTGAAACTTGTTTGTGAACGGGCGGGCTTACAATTATTTATCTCGCAACAGGTAACGGGGGTTTGCTGCGGGCAATTGTTCTCTTCCAAAGGATTCAATGATGCCTACCGTTATACGGTAAACCAGGCCATCGAAAAATTATGGCAGTGGACAAACGGTGGTAAAGCCCCTGTACTCATGGATGTTACTTCCTGTACCCATTCCCTGCAGCACGCAATGCCATACCTGACAGACGAAAACAAAAAAAGATTTGAACAGATACAGATCATCGACAGTATCGATTTTGCCGCAGATTATGTGTTGCCAAAACTCCCGATAAAAGAAAAGAAAGGCACCATTGTGTTTCATCCGGTTTGCAGCATTACCAAAATGAATTTGCTGCCCAAGCTCAAAAAGATCGGCTATGCCTGTGCCGATGATCCACAGATCCCTTTCTTCAGTGGTTGTTGCGGGATGGCAGGCGACAGGGGTTTCTATTTTCCTGAACTTACTGCAAGCGCAACCAAAGCAGAAGCAGCAGAAGTGGCAGCTATCAAAAACAATTCCCGCTGTGAAGGATATTATTCATCCGGCAAAACCTGTGAAATGGCATTATCTGAAGCCACCGGCGAAAATTACCAGTCGATATTTTACCTGTTAAGGGATGTGAGTGGTGGTTGGTGATTACGGATTTTGACACCTGGCATTTAAATAGTATTTTAGTACCAAATATTGGTATAATGGCAAAAAATACTTCTATTCTTTTGGGTGATTATTTTGAAAATTTTATCAATCACCAGGTCGAAAGCGGCCGATTTTCTTCTGCCAGTGAAGTGGTGAGGGCGGCATTACGGCTTTTTGAGGAGGAAGAAAAGCAAAAGAATAATCTGATCAAAGAACTCAAGAAAGGAGAAAAATCAGGGTTTGTACAAAATTTTGACCGAAAGGATTTTCTCAGGAAACTGCATAAAAAACACCGGACCAGTGAAATATAGGTTAAGTAATAAAGCCGAACAGGATTTAGAAAATATCTGGCTTTATACTTTTGAAAATTGGTCATTAGAGCAGGCGGACCGCTATACAAATAATATTCTCGACGAAATTGAATATATATCGTACAACCCGCTGCCCGGTAAAGATTATAGCCACATCCGCAAAGGGTATAAATGTGTGAAAGTGAAATCTCACATTATTTTTTATCGGCTGCGGGAACAGGAAGGAATAATTGAAATCATTCGCGTTTTACATCAACGAATGGATATGGACGACAGGCTATCTGAGTAAATAAAGGTCTATAAATAAGTGCATCAGACAATCTCAGTGGTATTAAATAACACAGAAGTAGAAATATTACTTATACAACAAATATTTCTTCCGCATTTCCTTATACGCTGTTAACCCTGGTTCCCAGGATTTCCGGATCTCTGCTTCGGGCACTCCATTGATGATCTGTTGCCTGAAATCGCCGGTACCGATCAGTTTTTCTATCGTTCCCATTTCCTTGCTCAGCTTGTTGTCGAAGAACTTTTCTTTATAAGGGCTCGCTTTATACAATTCGATCAGCCATTCGATGTTGATCTGCTTTTTCTTCCGCAGGATTTCGGTATCGTAATTCCGCAGGTCAATGCCATAACAAACCTGGTTCATGAACAAAGGGGTTTCTGCCATGCCTTTTATACCGGTAGGCGTAAATGAAAAATCATATTTCCCTTTCAGTTCCGGGCTGCCGATCACAGTAAAGGGATACATCGTACCCCGCCCATGGTTCAGGTATATACCTTCAAACAAACAGGTGGAAGGATACAGGAGAATGGCCTGTTGTGTATTCAGGTTGGGAGAGGGTTTCACCGGAAGTGTGTATGGCATATCATGCGTATAGTTGGCACAGGGAATGATCCGGATATTACATTTTACTTTATTCCCCAGCCAGCCTTCGCCATTCACCATCTGTGCAAATTCCCCGACTGTTAATCCGTGTGCAACGGGAATCGGGAACATACCGATACCGGATTTGTATTTCATATCCAGTACAGGCCCGTCGATCAGGTAGCCATTGGGGTTGGGCCTGTCGAGTATCAGGAGTTCTTTGTTATTCTCATAACAGGCTTCCATCAACCGTGCAAGTGCATTGATATTGGTATAAAAACGGCAGCCTACATCCTGCAGGTCATACACCATGATATCCACATCGGCCAGGTCTTCTTTACTGGGTTTTGATTTGCCGCCATACAAAGAGATCACCGGTATCCCGCTTGCCGGGTCAATTTCATCACTCACTTTTGCACCCGCACTCGCATTGCCCCGGAAGCCATGTTCGGGCCCGAATACTTTTACGATCTGTACACCGAGTTTCTGTAAACTGTCTACCAGGTGTGTTTTCCCGATCACTGAAGTGGGGTTGGCCAGTATGGCAACCCGTTTTCCCTTTAATAACGGAAGGTATTTTTCTGTTTGTTCTGCACCGGTACGGATCTCTTTTTTTACAACCGGTTTTTTATCCGGCGTAAAAAAAACAAAACAACTGCAAATGATCAGTGATACTATAACCCGTAAACTGTTATTCATATTCCTCCATTAAGGGGTTAAAGATAGCATAGCCCGGAGAAGGATGCCTGCTAAAAAATATTTTTTATACAGAAACTGTATTTTTCAGGTATGAATGAGATGATACCATTGCTCGTGAAACAGTTTGATTTATTGCCCCATCCCGAAGGCGGCTATTTCAGGGAAACTTACCGCTCGGAAGAAATCGTTCCTGCGGCAGCATTGCCCGGAAGATTCCAAGGGCAACGTTCATTTGCAACTGCTATTTATTTTCTGCTGGCGCAGGGAAATTTTTCTGCATTTCACCGGATCAAAAGTGATGAATGCTGGCATTTTTATGCAGGCGATCCTTTGTGGGTACATGTTTTGTTCCCAGGTGGCGGGTACCAACGCATCGTATTGGGACAGCGGCCGGAAGCAGGTACGGCGTTTCAGGCCATTGTTCCGGTAGGATGCTGGTTTGCCTCCGAAACCGCACCGGGCGGTTCTTATTCTTTTGTTGGCTGCACAGTTTCACCGGGTTTTGATTTTGCGGATTTTGAACTGGCATCGGCAGAACAATTGTCTGCATTGTATCCCGATCACCAAACACTGATCCACCGTTTATGCCGGCAATGACCGAGGAAAGAATGGGCTTGTTTTTTTTGATACCGGCAATTGTTTTTCATGGCATCTTACTTGCCTCGCAAGCCCTTGTACTGTATCTTTTCATGGCAGCAATGAAGAAATTTATTTTTTGCATTACCCAACCTGCTTCCCTTTATTTTTCCATCTGAAATAATAATACAAGGGGATACCCAATGCGGTAATGATCAATCCCGTTACCGAATTGATAAAATGCGATTTGCCATGCACGTAATTATCGATATCACTGTAAATCGTGGTGGCTACATACACAGCTGTGAAAAGAACAAATAATAAAGGCATATAAGGGAAACCCCATACGCGGTAGGGCCGTTCGGCATCCGGCATTTTTTTCCGCAGAATAAACAGGCCGGTCACCACCAGCCCATAAAATACCCAGCCTGTAAAAATGAACATATCGGCCAGCATATCAAATGAACCGCTGACGATCAGGAAGGCGCTCCATATACCCAATACCAGCACGGCATTGCCCGGTGTCTGAAAACGCGGGTGCACTTTTCCCGTAAACGCGAAAAACTGTTTCGCCTCCGCCATCGCAAAAACAACCCTTGCATTGGAAAGAAGGTTTACCGTCATGGCACCCAAACAGGAAACCATGATCAGCACAGCGATTACGGTACCACCGCTGTTACCGAGCACCACCGCCGTTGCATCGCTCGCAACCAATGGCGATTGCCGCATTACCTCAACGGGCAGTACATAGAGATAAGCCAGCGTAACCAGCATATACACCGTAATACAAACCCAGATACCCATCAATAAACTTCTGGTAATATTTTTTTCCGGGCTCTTCAGTTCGCCGGCAACCATCGGTAAATTATTCCAGCCATCGTAAGCAGCAAATGCTCCTGTTGTGGCGGCCATACAGGCAATCAGTATCGTGCCGAAGCTCCCGCCAAAATCCTGTGCATTCCTGATAAAATGCAGGGTATCTCCCTTTCCCGAAAATAAAATACCAAATATGAGTAAAACAATTGCCAGCACTTTGAACAGGGTGGCAAGCAACTGAACAAGGTTCCCGTATTTTACACTCACATAATTTACTGCGGTCATAACACCCGTCACTAAAATCCCTAAAGCTTTAATGCCAATATCTTTTAGCGGATACAGGTCGCCTGCAAAAGGGATATGCCAAACTATGGATTGTTCGGTTGCAGCATCCAGTTTTGGCAAGGGGATAAAATAACCTGCATAAGAAGCAAGCACAAAGCCCATCGCGGCAATAGCCGCAGTGTTGATCACCGCCACGGATGACCAGCCATAGAGATAGGCCATCAGGTCGCCATAGGCATAACGCAGGTAAACATATTGCCCCCCGGTTTCCGGGAACATGGTCCCGAGTTCTGCAAAAGCCATGGCGCCAAATAAACTGATAATGCCCGCCACCAGCCAAACCAGCAGCATCAGCCAGGGCGAACCCAGTTGTGCGGCCATGGTAGCTGGTTTCATAAAAATGCTGCTACCGATAATGCTGCCGATCACAATGGAAGTGGCCGACCATAATCCGATATTCTTTTGTAAAACAGGTTCTGCCATTTCAGCCGCTAGTTGTCGAGATGATAAACGTTGCGGATAAAGGCCAGGGTTCCTTCCGCTTTTTTCTTTTGCTTCCGGAACCAACCGATATGTGCGGCATTCAGGGTTTTCAGCAGGTGGATATCACTGAGAAACGCATCGATCACTTCGGGTGATTTTGTTTTGAGCCGGGGCTTACCTGGCGGACGGATAAATTCAATATCAAAAACCGTCATTTGATCAAATACCCGGCTGTCGAAAAGAAGGGTGAATGAATTAAATATTTTTTCACTCACATATTCTTCGCGGTCACGGATCCTTTGGATAAATGCGATCTGCTGGTCATAGGCGATCATCGTATCCACCACCGCCTGGTTCTCGATCAACCTGAAATTACCTGAATACCTTAACTGCTGAAGCGTGGCATCGTTACTGAAATAAACATTGGGGCGGGGCAGGTAGCGGGCATAATAATAAATATCCCTTCCGTACAGGTCAGGGTCTTTCGATTGCAGTAACATCGTTAATGAATCAATCCAGACACCGCGCTGCTCCCTTTTCCGGATCAGGCTGTCGAGTTCATAAATATCCCTTCGCAGGTCGCCGGCAAACGATTTTGCATACTGTGTTTCTTTTTTCCCTTCGATATAATGTTCCCGCAGGTTCTCTACAAAAAAGCCAAGTGTGATCGCCAGGAAAAGCATAAAGAATTCAAAAAAATAATGCTTAAATCCATGGCCGGGAGATTTGTGCAGGTGATGCGCATGTGTTTCCATCAGGTCCTTTTTGGTTTTGGTTCAGGTTACACAGAACTGGCGGCCTCATTGCTAATATACCCAATAAAATTTGCTATCGAAGTTGCTTTTGAACCATTTATACACAGCTATTCAAAATTGCCGTTGGTTTTGTTTATGTATATCTGTCACGGCTACGTCAATTCCCAACTCGCGGCAGATTCTTTTTATCGCCGTTCGCAGCTAAAAACTATTTTCGCCGCGAAACAGAATTGTTTTCGATCGAACAGATAACCCCTCATCATGCAGATACAGATCCTGAAATCCAAAGTACACCGCGCCACCATCACAGAAGCCAACCTGAATTATGTGGGCAGCCTCACCCTCGATGAAAACCTGATGGATGCGGCCGGGATGGTGGAATATGAAAAGATCCAGGTAGTGAATGTAAACAATGGCGAACGCATCGAAACTTACCTGATCAAAGGAGAAAGGGGTTCGGGTGTTTGCTGCCTTAACGGGCCCGCCGCACGAAAAGGCGCTCCGGGCGATATCGTGATCATTATTTCTTACGGACTGGTTGAAATGGCAGAAGCAAAACAATGGGAGCCTGTGGTGGTTTTCCCCAAAGAGGGGAACCTGTTATAGGTATATGGCAATGTTGATCGGATATGGAAAGTCCGTACCTGTTCGGTAACGATCAGGAAACCTAGTGTTTGATCTGAAAATGGATCAGTAAAAAACCAATGATACAAAGCAGCAAAATCCCGAGTATTGCGATCACGATCCAGTGATTGGGTTCAATTCTTCTTTTTTTCTTCCGCGAATTTTTCTTCTGGGTTTGTTTTTGCAGTTGCCGGTTCAGCTGTTCGATGGATTCTTTGATCTCCCCGGGGTTTTTGAATTGTTGCAGCCCCTCCACGGCATCGTCCACAAAGGCCGATTCAGCCATCATATTTTCAACGGCGAATCTTTCTTCCTCGCTTGCATGGCCTTCCAGGTAACGGAGCAGTTCCTCTTCGCTCATGCCATCGGGGTCATTCAATATGTGCTTCAGGTCGCTCATTGGGGGTTTTGTAATTTTCTTTCCACCAGTATCTTCAGGTTGCGCTTGCCATTCTGTATATAACTTTTTACCTGCAGTAATGAATACCCGGTGGTTTCAGCGATGTCCTGGTAGCTTCTTTTCTGCAGGTAGAATAAAGTTACACAGGTTTTTTGCTCCGGGTTCAGTTCTTCGAGGGCAAGTTCCAGTAAATTCAGCGCGATCTCCCGGTTACGGAGTGCTTCCGGGTCGGTATTGTTTTCGCTGATCTGTGTACTTTCTTCAACCGGAATATGAATGTTTTTATCACGCAGCTGCATCAGGCAATGGTTACGTGCAATCATATACAGCCAGCTTTTCAGGTATTGTACCCGGTATTTGGCAAGTTCTGTAATCGCTTTTAAGAAAATCTGCTGTACGGCATCTTTCGATTCTTCTCCATTCTTCAGGTACTTCATGCACACACCCAGTAGCAAAGCGGTATAGCGCTGCAATAAAATACCCAGCCATTGATTATCCCTGTCGGAATAAAATTTTTCGAGTAATTCCTGGTCGCTGATATGTTGGTACCTGTCTGCAGACACTTAATGAAAATTAAGCATTTTCCGATAAGATGCCTGCTAGTGAAAATTCCATAAATTACCTTTTAAATCCTGTTTATGAGTTTTGTTGTTTGCACTGTTCCCGTTGCGCCTCTGCGAAATGAAGGAACACATCGCGCGGAAATGGTAAGCCAGTTGCTTTTTGGCGAACTGGCAGAAGTGCTGGAAGAAGAAAAAACATTTACCCGCATCCGCTGCGCATACGATGGGTACGAAGGCTGGTGCCAGTCGGGCCAGCTTGCTTCCATCAATCCCGTACATGTAGATGTGTACAGCAACCGTTTATGTGCAGAATGGGAAAACCTTGCGGTGGCAAACGGACAGCCGATGCATCTTCCGCTCGGTACGGGTTTGGGCTTGTTCAATAATAATATCGCGCATATCGGTGATAGCACGATCGCTTATGTTGGCAAAGTGTGGGAGGCATCTCCTGAACTGTTTTCTGAAGAACATATCCGGCAGAAAGCGATCCAGTTTATCAATACTCCTTATTTATGGGGTGGCCGTTCGGTATATGGGATCGATTGCAGTGGTTACATGCAGCAATTGTTCCGGTTTTTCGGGATACAGCTTCCGCGGGATGCTTACCAGCAGGCAGAAAAAGGGGAGGATGTTGGATTTCTTGCAGAAGCGTTTTGCGGAGACCTTGCTTATTTCGATAATGAAGATGGCCGTATCACGCATGTGGGGTTGCTGTTTTCTCCCGACACCATTATCCATGCTTCCGGTAAAGTGCGTATCGACAGTATCGACAATGCCGGTATCATCAATAACGATACGGGGGAACGTACCCACCGGCTAAGACTGATCAAAAGATATGCGGAATTAATCACCGAATGACCGGTTCCTTTTTTCAGGCGGACTTGTAAATAATCCCAATAAAAAAGCAACCTCATGAGGTTGCTTTTCAATATCGGTAAATCCGTAAATCAGATCAGGTCCATTGCTTTGGCAAAATAGGTGCATACACCCGGCAATGCCAGCCAGAAAAACTGGCGGTAAACGATTAACAACGTGATCAGGATGGCGAGCCATAAAAAGCAGAGCGCCCAGTATTTTCCTCTTGATTGATTTACTTCCATGGTGTCAAATTTTGGCAAAGATAGGGGGGGAGATTCATTTTACGGGTTTTCAATGCCCCGTTTCTTCAATTTTTACGGAAGATTGTGCAGGTTCTGAGGAAGCGGCCTGTTTGGGTTTATCAAAAAACAGCATTTTGATCGCGATCAGCATCATAATGATGGCAAAGATCTTTTTCATTTTTTCATCGCTCAATGATAAAGCCAGTTTGCTCCCCAGGAAACCGCCCAGTACAAATGCCACCGAAATGATCCCCACGTATTGAATATTCAGGTAACCCTGTTTATAGTATTGGATCACAGCGAGGATTCCAACGGGCAATAATAAAATCCCGAGCGAAGTGCCCTGCGCCAGTTTCTGCGAAAACCCCAGCAGTAATACCATGGCCGGCACCATCACGATGCCGCCGCCGATACCCACCAGCCCGCTCAGGAAACCGGCGATCAGTCCCACCAGTAACAGCAGGAGTAGCGTGGTCAATGTCATAGGTTTTGTTTTTTCAGGCAGGGCCATTATTTCAGGAAACTGTCTTTATAAAAGCGGATGGCTTCATCGATGATGGCGAGTGCCTGTGCTTTGTCGCCGAAATCTTCCACCACCACGGTCTTGTTTTCAAGTTTTTTATACTCTTCAAAAAAATGGCGCAATTCATCAAAGAAATGTTTGGGCAGTTCTTCAATATTGTTATAATGGTTTACACCGGGATCGTTGGCTGCTACGGCGATGATCTTATCGTCGGGGTCGCCGCCGTCCACCATCTGCATCACACCGATCACTTTTGCTTCCATGATGGTAAGGGGTTGCACAGGAAGGGAAGTAATGACGAGTATATCGAGCGGGTCTTTATCGCCACCATAAGTCTGTGAAATAAACCCATAATTGGTAGGGTAGTAAAAGGAAGAAAAAATAACCCTGTCGAGTTTCAGCAGGCCGCTGTCTTTATCGATTTCATATTTGCATCTTGATCCCTGCGGGATTTCGATCACCGCGTTCACCACACGTGGGGCATGGTCCCCATAAGGAACCCCATGCCAGGGATGTTTTACATTTGTTGTAAGCATATCTTCTGTTTATTTTGTTAACCAGTATCCAGCCGTTACTGCAATCAGTCCCAGGAAAAATGTGCTGCCTGCATATACCGCGAAACCCATATACCGCTGCTGGTTCAATAACTGCAGGTTTTCCCAGGCAAAAGCGGAAAAAGTGGTAAAGCCCCCACAGATCCCTGTAGCGAGAAAAAGCCGCCAGTTGGCAAAGCCCTCCTGCCTGGAAGCAACACCCATCACAAGACCTATGATAAATGAACCCAGTATATTCACAAAGAACGTAGCATAGGGATAGCTTTCATGCCGGATAAAATGTGCCGCAAGATAGCGCGCAACAGATCCGATCATGCCGCCAATACTTACCAGTAAAATATTCCTGAGCATAGTATCAGTATTTTGAAAGATCCACTTTCCAGTCGCCGGATTTTTTTACGACCCGGAGAATATGCGTTTCCTTATCAACCGAATTGCTGTATTGTATGGTTGCAGTGCTGTCGTTCAACTCCTTTATTTCATTGATATTGATGGATGCGTTCCGGTATTGCTGTCTTCCCTCTTTGTCTTTCTGCCTATACAATTCTTCGGTGGTTTTCAGCGACGCTTTTGCAGCAGTATCTCCTGTTGTATAAAAAACCGCTTTGGAAAAATCGCCTTCGAGACAGGCATGGATATATTCCCGCCCGGCATCGAGTGCATCTTCTGCCTTTCTGTATTCTTTCAGGGAAGAACTACAGGCGGCAGTTAACAGCAATAAGCAGGAAATAGTGAAACGGTTTGCGGTCATTCCTGCAAAAATAAGGCAAGTTGCCCATCAGCCAACCAGTTCATCCATCAGCCTGCGGAGTGCCTCGTGCGTGGAAGGATCGGTGATCTTCCCATTGGGGCTGATCTTTGTTTTAGGAGCCTGTATCAGCAATGCGCCATATTGCCCCCAAACGGCCCCTACCGTCCGCATCACGAGTTGCAGGGCTTCATGCGCTTTCTGCCCCGAAGAAGATGCGGTGATCAATCCCACTTTCTTATCCGTAAATACAGTGGTGGATACCATCCATTCGATCGCGTTTTTAAAACTGCCGGGTAAACTGAATACATATTCAGGTGTGCAGATAAGTACGGCATCTGCCAATTCGATCCGCCTGCGCAGATCGGTCACTGTTTCGGGTAAGGGATCGGTATCAAGGTCGGGATTGAAATGCGGTAACTGGTCGATATTCTCATACCTGTCAAAACCTGCCCGGTCTTTATATTCTTCGATCAATGCATCGAGTATCAGGCTGTTGACGGAATACCTGCGGGTACTGCCGCATAACGTAAGTATTTTTTCAGGCATGTTGATTCTGAGATTTGGGACGGATCCGGTTTCTGACGATCCAGTAACACCACCATCCCAGCAGGGTGCCGGTGGTATTCAGGATCACATCATCGATATCCACTGATCTATACACACCAAAACTCCTGCCGATCCATTGCAGGGTTTCGATGGAAACGGATGCGAGAAAACCGGTGAGCAAAACTTTTCCGGCTTTCATGGGGCTGTTGCAAACCCATTTCAGCAGGAAGCCCAATGGCATGAACAGGAGAATATTACCGATGATATTCGTCATCAGTTGCGATAATACCGCCTCTCTTCCTGTATCGATCGCATGTTGCAGGATGGCAATATTGTTTTTGAGCGGAACCAGGTTAATGCCCTGCGCGCCGCCGGATCTGTGCATGGCAAATGGGAGCGGTACAACCGTAAGTGCAAGCACTGCCATACAGTAGGCGATGAAAATAATCTGTAAGAAAGTGCTGCGCATACTTTGTTTTCTGCCAAAGAAGGAACGGATCAGCAACCAGGCAGGGATGGCGACCAGGATCATCCAGAACAGAATTTTCAGCAGGTGTTGTGAGAACATCAGCGTTATAGTATTTCGTTCAGTTTCAGGTATTGAAGGAGCATAATGGTTTTGGCATCTTTGATGGATCCGTCTTTGATCATATTCATCGCTTCTTTAAATGGTAATTCCAGTACTTCGATATTTTCCTGTTCGTGTTCCAGTCCGCCGCCACCCGAAACACGCATCGAATGATCATAAGCGGCAATAAAAAGGTATAAAATTTCTGTGACCGATCCGGGCGACATATAGGGTTCCATTACTTTCTGAATGTCAGTAACGGCGAAACCGGTTTCTTCTTCGGTTTCGCGGCGGATACAATCTTCGGGATTGTCTTTATCCAGCAAACCTGCACAGGCTTCGATCATCATCCCGTCTTCATTCCCGTTGATAAATGTTGGCAAACGGAACTGCCGTGTAAGGATAACGGTTTTCTGTTCTTTGTTGTACAGAAGAATCGCAGCGCCATTGCCGCGGTCGTACACTTCACGGATATGGGTTTTTTGATTGCCTGCAGCATCGGTGAAATCGTAAGTTATTTTTTTGAGGATATACCAGTTGTCAGACAGCAGCTCACTGTTTTTGATGGTAACATTTCTGATCATGCTTTTTCCAGTTTAATAAAGATGATACTGTCTTTTCAGATTAGTTTATTACCTGGCATCACTACCCGCATCGGATGGTAGGTGTAACGGTTGATGCCGGATGCAGGGTCGCCTGCAATAAAATCTTTTACTTCCTGTTCATCGGTTACAGCTAATATCCCTACACCAAAAGGGCCTGCGGGATCCATTACCGGCCCGAAAAGCAGTAACAGGCCCTGTTCCATTTTTGAACTGCAGTATGCAATATGGTTTTCCATTATGGCCCTTTCTTCTATAGTCATCGTAAAAGCAAAATCAGGCCGGCAGGGGATTAGCCGGAGGTAAAAATGTTGTTGCGGCATTTTATTCTTTTAACTACAATGATGAGTTTATTTATTTGCCTTCCGGTAACAGAACCAGTTTTACAAAGTTGGTATCGTTAAAATATTTGTTCGCCAGTTGTTTTGTTTTTTCCACTGTTAGCTCTTTGATTCGTGCCGGTGCACCCAGTATCTGTAATGGATTTTTGCTTCGGAAAAACAATTGTTCAAGCTGGTAACGCCAATAGCTGTTTTCTTTTACTTCGTTCTCAAGGCTCCTGGTTTGTTCAGCGATCACTTTGTCGATGTTTACCTGTGCCACGCCGTTTTCGCACATATTTTTTATTTCATCGAGTACCATGTTTACCAGTTTCTCCACATTTTCCGGTGCGCATCCAAAACGGATGCTGATGCTGTAATTGGGATTGGGCTCACTGTTCAAACCGCCGCCTACGCCCACTCCGTATACACCGCCGGCATCTTCCCGAAGC
>SAIX01000037.1 GCA_004028765.1 Chitinophagaceae bacterium
CACTTCCAAACGTAGCCGTAGCTGCAGCACCACCGCCGCCCCTTCGTCCTCGTGTAACACCTTCGAGTGCATTCAGTTCCTGTTCCAGTTTGGTAATGGCATCGGTATTATTACCTTTCGCAGAAATGTCTTTTAGTTTTTTTGTGGTGGCAGCAATGCTTTCTTTTGCTTTTCTTGCGGCCAACCTTCCTTCATAACAGGTAAGTGAAAGATCATGCAGCTTCTTCAGATCAGCGGCTGTGGTTTTTACCCTTGGGTCCATTGTTACTGCAAAGTTTTGTGAATAGGTTTTTCCGTTCACCGTAAGCTTTGCTGTATAATTTCCCGGAAGCACCCAGGGCGAATTTTTTTCGGGCGGCGTATTTTCATAAATGGCTGTCATGGGAAAAGAAGCCGGCTCATCAATGGGCGTGTAATGCATATCCCATAAAAAGCGATGTGATCCCGCTTCGGCAGAAAGTATCTGTTGCGGGCGTATCCAGTACAAAGGGATATTCACTTCAGGTAGGGTATAAGGTTTATCATTGCTGCTGTATTTGCGGATCGGTCTTCCGCCTGCATCCACAATTTCAAGCGTTACTTCGCCCTGCACTTTTTCTGAGAGATAATAATCAATAACAGCACCATCGGGTGGGTTTTGTCCGCCAGGCTCTTCCTGTGGCAGCGGCGTATCGGTGTTCATGTTCCAGCGCACCCTTATTGCGTTCTGCGGTTTATACAATACTGCTTTTTCTGCTGCAGTTGCTGCTGTAACCTGGCGTAAAGGCGTAATATCATCCAGGATCCAGAACCCGCGGCCATGCGTGCCGATTACAAGATCATCATCTTTGATCACCAGGTCGCGCACAGAAGTGGCCGGCATATTCAGCCGCAACGACTGCCAGTGTTCCCCATCATCAAACGAAACGTATACAGCGTTTTCCGATCCTGCATATAACAATCCTTTCCGTTTGGGGTCTTCGCGCACAACATTGATCGGTTCGTTGGAAGGAAGGCCGTTGGTGATGAGCTGCCAGGTTTTTCCGCCATCATGTGTTTTATAAGCATAGGGATGCATGTCGTCGCAACGGATGCGGTTCACGGCAGCATATACCGTGTTATTATCAAAATGTCCGCAATCCATCAATGATATTTTACTCCATGACGTGATTTCTTTCGGTGTTACATTGCTCCATTTTTTTCCACCGTCATGGGTTACCTGGATAAAACCATCATCGGTACCTGCCCAGATGGTGTTGATGTCTTTATAAGAGGGTGCAACCGTATACACCACACCGCGCCGCGGCATTTTTTTCAGTTCATCACTGCTGTAAATACCTACACTGGTGGGCACATCCCAGCTTTCGCGGGTGAGGTCCGGGCTGATGGTTTCCCAGCTGTTACCGCCATCACGGGTTTTAAAAATCACATTGCCTGCGAAGTATAAGGTTTTGGGATCGATGGGTGAAAACAATACCGGTGCCGTGCGCAGAAAACGGTATTTCCCGCTGCGGGTGGCTTCGGGTGCAATGTTCTGCACCTGCCCGGTGCGTTTATCATATTTGGTGATCTTTCCGCCATAAATAATATTCGGGTCGAGCGGGTCGGGGGCCACATAACCATATTCTTCCACACCTACCGGGTGCCATTCGCGGAAAGTGATCTGCCCGTCATTACCACGTGAAGCAATCCCTACTGAACCGCTCTCCTGCTGGCCGCCATACACATTATAAGGGAAAGCATTATCAGTGATCACATGGTAAAACTGTGCAGTTGGCTGGTTATACCAGGAAGAAAAAGTTTCACCACCATTCACCGTTACAATGCCGCCCTGATCGAGCGCAATGAGGATGATTTTAGGATCGTTCGGGTTGATCCAGATGCGATGGTAATCATCACCACCGGGTGCGCCCCGAAAGCCCGTCCATGTTTTACCTGCATCGGTCGATTTCCAGGTAACCACGTTGGCGCTGTAAACAATGTCTGCATTTTTAGGATCGGCCTTTACTTCGGCGAAATCACTTCCCCTTCCCCAGAAGCGGCCATCTGCATTGATGAGTTGCCAGCTTTCGCCCGCATCATCACTTCGATAGATGCCGCCATATCTACCCGCATCAACGGTTGCATATAAACGGTTGCTGTTGCTTGGTGCCACGCAGAATCCAATCCTTCCCAAACCCTGTTGCGGGGTGGGCAGGCCTTTGGTGAGCTGTTTCCAGGTGTTGCCGCCATCGGTGGATTTATACAATCCGCTTTCAGGGCCATTCCACTGACCATTTTCCCAGGGGCCCTGTCGACCGGCCCACATATCTGCATACAGGATATTGGAATTATTCGGATCAAAACTTACCTGTATAGCGCCGGTGTTTTCGTCTTTATACAAAACCCGCTCCCAGGTATTGCCGCCATCATTGCTTCTGTAAACGCCTCGTTCCGTATTGGGTCCATAAGGATGACCCAATACCGCAACAAAAACACGGTTTTCATTTTTCGGGTCGATGATAATATCGCCGATCTGCTGGCCATCTTTCAGGCCCATGTTTTTCCATGTTTTGCCACCGTCGGTGGATTTATACACGCCATCGCCCACAGAAAGATCGGGGCGCTGGATGCCTTCACCACAACCCACATAAATCACATTCGGGTTAGATTCGGAAACAGCAATATCACCCACAGAACCTGTAGGCATCTGATCGAAAATAGGTTTCCAGGTACGTCCATAATCATTGGTTTTCCATACACCGCCATTATTCACCCCGATATAAAATACGCTGGGTTGCGAAGGAACACCAACAGCGCCAACGGTTCGGCCACCACGGTGTGGACCAATCATCCGCCATTGCATGCTGTTGAATAAAGAAGGAGAAAACGGTTGTGCAAGGGCGATGGTAACAGATACCATGCACCCCAGTAATAAGGACAGTTTTTTCATCGCAGAATAATTGGTTGATTTAAGACGGTTAATTTACCACTTTCTGAACGAGTAGAAAAGAATTTCGGAGTGGACACGGAACGTTTACTTTTTGTAACCTCGTTGACATTGCATAAAAATTATCAGGAAATCACGATAACAATACGCCTGCTTTTTTATTTATGTAACACCAATCGGGCGTTCAGCGTTACGCATTTAGCATTCCGCTTTCTAAGCATTCAGCCCATTGGTAAATAGAAATAAAAATCAGAGCCCTTTCCTTTTTCGCTGGTAAAACCAATGGAACCGTTATGTAACTCCACCATTTTTTTTGCAATGGCAAGACCAAGCCCCGTTTTTGATTCATGGGCAGTTGGCTGGTTATCCGTGGTGGCAAAGGGATCAAAAATGCGGGCATGAAATTTTTCATCGATCCCGAGTCCCTGATCAATTACTTCAGTAAGCAATTGCTGTTTATCGGTAACAGTGACACGAACCTTGACTTTTGTATTTTTTTCTGAATACTTGATGGCATTGGTAAGCAGGTTATTGATCACCTGCGACATCCGGTTTTTATCAAATGAAATCCATACCTGTTCCGGAACAAAATCCAGCAAAACCGTTTGCTTTTTTTTAGCGGCCAGATGTTGAAGCAGGCCAATATTTTCTTTCAGAAACAGCAGATAGTCCTGTTTTTCTTTTTTCAGGTTGATGGTTCCGGATTGTATTTTGCTGACGTTGAGTGTATCATTCAGCAAAAGCAGCGAATGGGCCGCGGTATCATATATCATCCGGAGATTCTCTTTCTGTTCTTCTGTGAGCGACTCTTCTTCCAGCATCATTTCGGCCATCATCTGTATACTCCCTACCGGGTTACGGATATCATGCGCAGCCACTCCGATAAAACGGTTTAACTGATCGTTACTCTCTTTTAACTCGGCATTTATTTTTTCGAGTGCCACTTTCTGGCTGGCGATAACCTTTCGCTGAACCCTCTCCACATAAAATTTATTGGAAGCAACGGCCACCCCGGCTGCCACGAGGATCCTTAACGCCCAGTTCCAATCCCGGAACAGTTCATTTTTATAGGGATGTATACTATAATCGACGCCGATAGACAAACTGCTTGCGAGCAGGCTAAAACCAAGTATGGCATAGATACCCGGTTGTTCACGATAAGAAAAAACTACGATCGGTAACAGGTAAAGAGGCGCCAGGTTAAGTTCAAAATTGGTATTGACATCCACAAATACCAATAGAAACAGCAGCAGGAAACAGGCGCTCGTCCGGTAATTCAGTGCTCGCAGCATACCGATAAGTAATGAATTGTTTATTTTTTATCCGGTGCTACAGCAGCGCCTTCTGATATCCCGATATCGCGGTACAGTTTCCATTTCCCGTCTTCTTCTTTCCAGAGTACAGTGTATTTTCCTTTATCAATGGTTTTGTTATCTGTCCCGGTAAGCTCATATTTTCCTTCCTCGGCCACCAGCTCCTTTCCGCCATATACTGCAGTAGTGGTGATCCGGATATTTTTAATTCCCATTTTGGTAAAGCCTTCAGAGAAAAAGTGCGTGAGCGCTGCGGTGCCACAAGTATTTTCGCCGGCGTGTACCATACAGGCATCTTTTGTGTAGAAAGAGGCTGCCCCAACGCTGTCACCTTTACTGGTTGCCTCTGAGAAAGCCTTGTTTGCAGCATCGATAGCTGCTTTTACTGAATCTATATTAAACCCGGTATTTCCGGTATCGCTGGCATTGCTCTGCTGTTTGCAGGAAAAAAAGAGTACAGAAGCAGAAAAAATAAACAGGGTTTTTTTCATAAACAATTGTTTCCGGAAAGCTACTGTATGTTATGCAGAAATGCAAGAAAGGCTGAAAGCAGAACGCTTAAGGCCGAAGGCTGAATGCAAAAATCTTTATTAGTGTTACGAAAACAGGTGTTGGGCAATCAACTATTTTATCAGGTTATCTGATTATGCAGAAAATTTATTTCAACGCAATAAATATCCGGTTACAAAAAACAATCTCTAAGCATTTTGCTTCAAGCGTCTTTCTGCTTATTCCCTATTTTCGAACCATGAAATATATTTTCTTTGTGTTGCCTGCATTGGCAGGATTAACCATCACTACACAGGCCGCTGTAAACAGCCAGTTACGTTTTGCCGTGAACAATCCCTGGTTGGCCGCATTTATTTCCTTTCTTGTAGGTACAGTGTTTCTCGGGGCAGTTATTCTCTTTACAAAACAACCGGTTCCCTCACTTACCACACTTTCTCAGGTATCCTGGTATAAATATACGGGTGGCTTACTGGGTGCTTTTTTTGTAACGGTCATTATTTATTCCGTTCCAAAAATCGGTTCAGCCAATGTATTTGCTTTATTGATAGCCGGCCAGTTATTTTTCGCATTGTTATACGACCATTTCGGATTGTTTGGTTTTCCGCAGAACAGTATCAGCTGGGTAAAAGTATTGGGCGTGTTGTTGCTCGTAACAGGAGCTTACCTGGTTAATAAAAGAAGCTGAATGCAGAACGCTTGATTCGTATTAAACAAATACTAAGCGGGCTTATTGTTATTTTGATTTACCCGGTAATCCATTTTTATGCAATACCCATGAGGCTACGAAAAACAGGCGTTGGGCATTCAGCATTCCGCGTCAGGTGTATTACAGTTTTTCATACAATGCCCGCAGTTTCTCCCTGGTCATGATCTTTTCCCAGTCTTTCCCAAGGGCATTTTCCCAAAGCGGTTTCATACCGAGGGATACGTTGATCATTTTTTCAAAATCATCGTCAGAAAGCCCTTTACAGATACCTGTGGGGATTTCGATCCCGTTCTTTTCCACCATGTATTTGAATTCTTTTACACCGGCAGGGTAATATTCTTCGAGATGGTTCATCACGATACAATTCCCAACCCCGTGTTTGGTACCGAGCAGGTAACTGAGCCCGTAACTCACGGCATGTGCAACGCCCACCTGTGAATACGCAATACTCATCCCTCCTGCATAAGAGGCCATCATCAACTGGTCGTCACACTCATCATCCCAATGGTTTTTTTCTACAAACACTTTCTGGCAAAGCTGTAAAGCTTTTTCGCCATAGCTCTTGCTGAACTCATTCAGGTAAGTGCCTTCCAGGCTTTCGATACAATGGATATAACAATCCATGCCTGTATAAAAACGTTGATTCGCCGGGGCGTCCCTGGTAAGTTCGGGGTCGAGTACGATCTGGTCGAATGGTGTAAAATCACTGTTCATACCCAACTTGCGGGTTGGCCCGGTAAGCACGGTTGTGCGGCTCACTTCCGCGCCCGTACCGCTCAATGTGGGAATACCTGCTTTGTATACACCGGGCTGTTTTACGAGGTCCCACCCCTGGTAATCAGCAGAAGAACCAGGATTCGTCATCATCAGCGATACGGCTTTGGCCAGGTCCATTGTAGAACCGCCCCCGATTCCAATTACACCGCTGATGCTGCCATAGGCTTCCCGCAGCTGGCGTGCCAGTTCATCCACCTGCGTGGTTTTGGGTTCGTAGGTAACATCTGCAAAAATGATCTTATCTCTTCCGCGGAGCGGGATACGGCCAGCCAGTGGTTTCCCTTCAAAAAAATGGTCAAGCAGGAAGATCATCGGGGCATCCCCTTTCCGCTGCGGCGCAAGTATTTCATCAAGCTGGTTAAATGAACCCCTTCCATACACCACATAACTCACCATTTTGAAATTCCGGAAACTCATAGAATGATTTTAGAAGACGGCACTCCTGAAAAAGGCGCGCTTACCTAATTAAATATACAATACTGCAAACCTACTTTAGAATAAACGATTTTCAAACAGGCCTTCCGCAAAAACCTTTTTTGTTTGTTTTTGTTTGTGAAATCGCATAAAAGATTGTCTTATTTTTAATACCGAAATTGTTTTACTGAGAAAATAATGCACCTGCTTTTTCCAATTTTACCTATTCCCCCAAACGCGCACGGTATATTACTGGATAATATATTCACCCGTTCTGTTACACGTTTTATGGACCCCTCGGTATTACTGGATGCAGCAGAGTGGCTGATCCTCGGTATCGGGCTGGTTGTACTCACCATTATGGCTATCTCTTTGTTAAAAAGACAAGGCATTTTTACACCGACCGTATCCGCAAGCATCTTGAGAACTGGGTTTCGGAAGTGATCATGGAAGATGAAGAAGCTTCGGCCAATATTTCACACCGGATCCAAAGGGTTCTTACCACAGATACAGCACGTCAATTCACCATTGATGAACTGATCGTTTGTAAAAAAAACTTTTCCGGCACGGTAGCTGCCACCATCGTTGCACTATACGAACAACTGGGGTTGCATGATTTTTCTGCAAGGAAACTGAAAAGCCGTCACTGGTACCTTAAAGCAAGGGGCATCCAAGAATTGTATATGATGGATCAGAAAAAAGCGCTCAAAACGATCTATAAAAACACGAACAGTGCAAACGAATTTGTGCGTATGGAAGCACAGACCGGTGTAATACACCTTACCGGGTTTTCAGGTCTTCGCTTTCTCGATGTGATTTCCTACCCGCTAACCGAATGGCAGCAATTGAAACTGCTGGAACAGCTGAGGCTGTACGGGGAAAAAGAAGATATCTCTGAAAAGATCCCGCACTGGCTGCAATCCACAAATCCTTCCGTTGTCATTTTTACTTTAAAACTTGCGGATGAATACCAGGTATTCTCTGCACGCAATGCGGTTACCGGTTGCCTGGTGCATTCCCACAAAGAAGTGAGGTCACAGGCTGTAAAAACCTTGATCAGGCTGGCCGATGAAAAAACGCCACAGGTATTACTGGGTTATTTTTCAAAAGAACCCTTCCGCAGCCAGGTGCTGATACTGGATGCATTGCGGAATATGGCGGGTCCGGCACAAGCCCCATTTATAGAAGGGCTTTTACAACACCCCAATGATACCATCAAACTGAAAGCTGCTGTGCTTTTGGCGGGGATCAAAGAAAACGGCCTGCAACTGATCGAACAAAAAGCCAAAGAAATGCCCGAGCCATTTGAAAGGATCTACAACCACATAAAATTTTTTAACTGATGTGGCAAACGATCTCCGATATTCTTTTTAATATCCTCACTTATGGAGTATTCCTTTACTCCACGCTGCTGTTGCTTTCCTATATTCTCATAGGTCTTTACTCTATCGGCGAAACCCGCAAATACATTCACAAAAACAGTTTTACCGATTACAGGGTTCTGGCGGCATCGGTGCATGCACCATCGGTAAGTATCCTCGCGCCTGCCTACAACGAGGGCAAGACCGTTGTAGAGAATGTAAAATCGCTGCTCTCTATTTATTATGCAAACCTGGAAGTGATCATCATCAACGACGGCAGCAAAGACGACAGCCTGCAAAAACTGATCGATGCGTACGATCTTGAAAGAACAGAAATGTTCGTGAACCAGCAACTGGCCACCAAACCGATACGGGGCATTTATAAAAGCAGGAACAGTGTTTATCACAAGCTTGTTGTGATTGACAAGGAAAACGGGGGCAAGGCCGATGCATTGAACGTGGGCATCAATGTTTCTTCAAACCGCTACCTTGTTTGTATCGATGTGGATTGTGTACTGGAGCAGGATGCGCTGCTGAAAATGATCAAACCCTTCCTCGAGCAAACTGATAAACGCGTGATCGCTACGGGTGGTGTGGTGCGTATCGCCAATTCCTGTGTGATTGAAGACGGTAAACTCATCAAGGTAAAACTCGCCGAAGATTACCTGCCGAGGATGCAAATTCTCGAATACATCCGTGCGTTTATACTGGGCAGGATGGCCTGGAGCCGTCTCAACGGGCTGATGCTGATCTCGGGCGCATTCGGCGCTTTTGATAAAGAGATCGCAGTACTTGCCGGTGGATACGATCACAAGACCGTTGGAGAAGACATGGAGCTCGTGGTTCGCATGCGCCGGTACATGGAGGAGAAAAAAGAAGATTATGTAGTAACCTATATCCCCGATCCGCTTTGCTGGACGGAAGCGCCGGCCAGCTTTACCATCCTCGGCCGGCAGCGGAACCGATGGATCAGGGGAACCTATGAAACACTGAAGTTTCATAAAGTCATGTTCTTTAATCCCAGATACCGTTTACTCGGGATGCTCAGTTATCCCTACTGGTTCCTCTTTGAACTCTGTGCACCGGTGATCGAATTTTCTGGCTTTATCCTTTTCTGCATTTTTGCATGGACGGGTTTTCTCGATTGGGGTTTCTTTTTATCCTTCCTCATCTTCATTGTTTGTTTCGGGTACCTGTATTCCGCCTTCGCTATCTTGATGGAGGTGGTTACATTCAACCAATACAAACGAAGGGTGGACATCCTGCGTTTATTGCTGACAGGATTAACAGAACCTTTTTATTATCACCCCTTCGTTGTATGGAGCGCGATAAAAGGTTATCTCGATCTTTTTAAAAAGAAAAAAGGTTGGGGCGAAATGACAAGACAGGGTTTTGCCAAAAAAACAGCGGCACAACCCGTACCTGTTGCAGCCGCTTCTTCGAGTACAGGTACTGCAACGGCAGGCCCCGCACCATCGCCTGTTATATCACCCGATACAGACGAACCCACCTGGGTGATGGAAAGAACCGTTATCCCGGCCATCGGCAGGTTTTTTTCTTTTATCGGGAAATCGCTTGAATATTATCTCAGCCATGCATTTGTTTTTCTAATGCTGCTGGTGCTGGCCAGGGGTTTTGAACTGGTGTACGATATGCTGCTGCACGGGCAGGCGCAGTTATTTGGAAAAGTGATTATTACGGGGCTTACCAAAGACCTTGTTTTCTGCCTGCGCATCAGTGCCTATTGTTATCCGGTATTTGCACTTTTCTACCTTGTACATAAAAAAGCAGCGCATGTTTTTTATATCGCACTTGCAACGGTGCTGCTGCTGGTGCAGGTATCCCTTACGCAGTATTTCCTGAACACATTGGTGCCGCTTGGCGCCGACCTGTGGGGGTATTCCATTGCCGATATCAAACAAACCGTTGGTGCTGCCGGAGGTATCAAGGTATCGATGTTGATTGTGTTTGTGGTGCTAATGGCATTGGCCTTATCGATGCTGGTCTTTTTACCAAGAAAAATCAAAGTGAACGGATGGGTGGCATTCTTTTTTTTATTCATCTTTTATGCAGCTGCTTTTACCAAAGGTCCCGATCTCGTGAATGAATGGATGCCCGGACAGGAATACAGCAATAACCTCTCTTCGAATAAGTCATGGTATTTTTACGACGCCTCTTACCAGCACTTTTTCCCGGGGAAAACAGAAAAGGATATTTATTCGGATAATTATTCAGGGGATTATGCAACCAGTGATGCCGACGCAGCGCTTGCACGGATCGATTATACAGATGAAAAGAATTTTCCCTTCCTGCATAAAACCGACAGCAGCAAAGATGTGCTTACCCCCTTCTTTACAAAAAACAACCGTCCGCCGAATATCGTGATCATGCTGGTGGAAGGTCTTGGAAGGGCATTCACGAACAAAGGCGCCTACCTTGGCAACTTCACGCCGTTTGTAGATTCGCTTGCTGATAAAAGCCTTTACTGGGAAAACTTTTTAAGCGAGGGAGGCCGCACATTCGCCGTGCTGCCTTCTGTGCTTGGATCTTTGCCTTTCGCTAAAAACGGTTTTAATGAACTGGGCAGCGCAATGCCCGAACACCCTTCGCTGCTGAACCTGTTACAGAAAAACGGGTACCATACTTCTTTTTATTATGGCGGCGATTCGAAGTTTGACAACATGAACCAGTATATGAATGTAAACCATATCAATTCGCTGAATGATGAGTTTACATTCCCGGGCGGTTATACACAGATGCCTTCACAGAATGGTTTTACCTGGGGTTATGGTGACAAAGAACTGTTCCGCCGGTTTTTTGAGACAAAGAAAGATACCACGAAACCCAGTCTAAGCGTTGTGCTTACGGTTTCAACGCACAATCCATTCCTCATCAACCAGCAGGAATATTATCTGCAGCGCTTTGAGCAGAGAATGACGGAACTGGGTTTTTCAGAACCACAGAAAAAGCAGTACCGCAATTATAAATACCAATATGCCAGTATCCTTTTTACAAACGATGCCATCCGGAATTTTATTGAGGAATACCGGAAGCGGCCCGATTTCAACAATACGGTTTTCCTGATTACCGGCGATCACCGGATGCCTGAAATACCGATGAGTTCGAAGATCGACCGTTACCATGTGCCATTGATTGTTTACTCACCTTTGCTAAAACGTACCGCAAAATTCTCTTCCGTTTCCACACATTTTGATATCACGCCCAGTTTGCTTTCCTGGCTGCAGCACAGTTATTCATTACGCTTGCCTTCCCTGGTAAGCTGGATGGGAACGGGGCTTGATACGGCAAAACAGTTCAGGAACATACATGCCTATCCCATCATGCAAACGAAAACAGACCTTATAGATTTTGTGATGGGTAATTACCTGCTGAATGGAGACGACCTTTACCGAATCGAAAGCAATATGAATCTTGTGCAGGAAAAAAATGATGCCAAAGCGGGCGAATTAAAATCGGCTTTCACTAAATTCAAAAACCGCAACACCCAATTCCTGCAAAGCAGGAAGATCGTTCCCGACAGTCTCTTGCAGCGCTACACATCCCGTTAAGGTTTGGAAGGGTGAAGCTGCCCGTAATAATAGTCGTTAAATATTTTTGTTACAAGCGGCTGGTATATCTTCCAGAAAAAACTTTTCCGCTCGAGCGGGTCATGCGTATTGTACATAAAAGAACGGAAAAAGGGAACGCCTGAAAAACGGGAGGAAGTAAGGCGGATGGGATTATCCGCAAAGTCGGCTGAGAAATAAAAAAAACGATAGTCGTTATTGATATGTGCAGTAACTGCAGGAAAAATGTACGGGATGCCTTTTGCGGCGAGTTCATTTTTTCCTTTGTCGTTCAGGTCCAGTGTAAACCTCGCAATGATATGGTTATATGATGTGTCTGCGTCAATGATATCAAACCAGAAGGAATAACCTGTTTTTTCGGGGAGGTTGTAATGGTTCATCCCCTCTTCTGTTGCGATCAGTTGCGGGAGTTCGTTATTGAGGTGCGTATCCTTTTCAAGTATCACGATACGGTCATCGGAATGCACAAATGCCACACCACTTTTTGTAAAAGGCCAGGCACCCCGGTGCTGTTGCCGGTAAGCGCGTACCAGCCATTGCGGCAATTCCTTATTTTTTGTAGTATCAAAAGAACTGAAATAACGGCCAATCCAGCCGCTCCAGCGGATGCCGAATGATTGTTCAAATCCTGCGCGCACAGCAGGCGACGTAGGGCTGGCAAGACAATTGAATTCGGTTACAACAAGTTTGTGGTTTGCCTGCATTTTACGCAGGAATAACAGATCCTGTGCGCTCATGCCCCCGTAAATAATCCCGGATCTTTCTTTGGGGTCACCGTTTTGAAACCATTCGTTCCGGTAAATACCATAAGCATCGGTGATATAGGCAGCATCTGCATCAGAAGCAAGCTGCGATAACTGGTTATCATTAAACCGCTCAAGTCCTTTCAGCCTGTATTTTTCATTTTCAAGCGGGAAAAAACCAAAATAGTCTTTGCGGAGGTCATATAAGTCGGTACTGGTTTTCGTGAATTTTTCCTGGTTCAGTACCCAGTTCAGCGATACATGTTCCTGCCCCTCATTGTTCAATACTGTTTTATCGATGATGGCCACCACGAACTGTCTTTTTTCCTTTAAGAGCCATGCGAACAGCATCCATACCGGTAACAGCAGCAGGATAAAAATGAGCGCACGCAGCAAGCCGCCTACGGTGATCTTATTTAAAAACGGAATACCCATCCAACACTGATTTGGTATTGATTGCCTTTTGTTTGAGGGAGATATTCCTGGTTCAGCCAGCCTGCATCAAAGCTTACTACATTGCGTGCAGATACTTTTTTCCGGAAATTGATCCCGGCTTTATAGGAAGTAAGTTTTGCTGCCCCATTCAGCAATACCAGGTTTTCACGGTCATCGGGTGAAATGCCATACCCGAAAGAAAAGCCGACCAGGTCATCTGCACCGCCATAATAATATCTTGCAGATACCGTGTACGAGGAGGAAACCGTACTTGTATAAATACCCGGTGTAAGATACGTTCTGAAGCCAAAAAGCCAACTCTTATAATATTTACCGAGATAGGCTGTATAGATCCAGGTAGGGTCTCCTGAAAATTTGAGGTAACGCACACCGAGTTCTCCTTCAAAACTTGCCGGGAGATTGGCATATAGCGAAAGCCCGCCCCGCCAATGCGGGAACACGCCTACATTGGCGGAATAGCCGATATCAACATAAGAATAAAATGTGTTGGAGATATGCGGGTATGCTTCCAATTCATACTGCACGCCGTTTTGTGTAAACCGGTTTGCATAATTCACCCTCCCGGTCACAGAACCGATACCTGTTGTCCTTGTATAATCCAGGCTGACCAGGTGCCAGGGATCGGGGAACTGTTTATCGAAAGAAACAAGGTCGTAACTCAGGCCGATTTTGTTCAAAGAAGAAAGATCGCGGATACGGTTGGCAAGTGACCGCGCTTCTGCACTGTTGTGGTTTTTCCGCAATGCTTCATCGATCGCTGTTTGTGCAGCTGCATACTTTTTTTCTGAGATAAGCACACGGGCCTTCTTTATCCAGAGACCTTCGGATTCCGGGTGGTATTTGATGGCTTCATTCAATACGTCCATTGCCGCCATATATTGATCATTCCAGTATTCCACATCGGCAAGGGCAAAACTGGCATCTGTATAATCGGGTTTGTCTTTCAGCACCGCATGCAGGTAATAACGCGCA
This sequence comes from Chitinophagaceae bacterium, assembly GCA_004028765.1. GTDB lineage: Bacteria > Bacteroidota > Bacteroidia > Chitinophagales > Chitinophagaceae > Sediminibacterium. Next base: position 13,748 of record SAIX01000037.1, read on the forward strand.
CTGTCGTATTGTTTTGTCCAGCTGTAAATACGGCCCAGGAAAATTTTGATATCGGCATAGGACGGGCTGATCGCCAGTGCCCGCCACAGCCGGGATTTGGCGAGCGCATAATTTTTTTCATCAAAAGCCGCTGTGCGTGCCATTACCAGTAGCCCATCGGCAGAAAGAGAATCTTCGTTGTTTACAGCAACCGGGTGTGGTATTTCAACCGTGCTGTCGGGTTTATTCCGGTTTTCTTGTATCGTTGCTAATAAAGCTTTGGCATCATCGTTGTTTTGCGAATTTTTTTGCAATAGCAACAGTTTTTGCAGCGAGCGTTCTGCTTCAATATATTTTTTCTGCTGGTTCAGCAGTTTTGCTTCCCGGAACATGAGTGCTTCTGAAGACGGGATGGCCTGTAAGCCCTCCCGGACAAGGTATAATGCCCGCTGGTAATTGTCATCAAAAAATTCCATATCAGCATAGGCTATATAAAGGTCTTCATAATCTTTCCGTTTATTCAAAACCGAATTAAAATAATAGCGTGCGCTGTCATAGTTTTTGGTCCAGGTGTGTATCCTTCCAAGAAAGATCTGTATATCCGCATAATCGGGGCTCCTTTGCAGCGCTTTGTACAGGTAGGATTTTGCAAGCGGATAATTGTTTTTATCAAAAGCGGCTTTACGTGCTTCGGCCAAAAGCCCATCCGTAGAACTGCTGTCCTGCGCATAAAGCGCACCCGTGGTTGCCGCGAACAGCAACAGGACCATGTAGCGGAAAATATTTTTGTTTTTTATTACAGGCACCATCTTATTATGATTATAACATGCTTGTATTTATCCCTGTATTGTCCGGTATTGCGTGAGCAGCCTTTTTACCCTTATGGCAAGTTCGTTCAGGCTGAAAGGTTTGGTGATATAATCATCTGCTCCGAGTTCAAATGCTTCCATCACCACTTTTTCCTGTTCCATCGCCGATAAAATGATCACCGGGATTTTCCGGTTTGCCGGCTGTTTGATCAGCGAAACAATTTCGAGCCCGGATGCATAAGGCATCATGATATCTGTTATCACAAGATCCGGGTCGTTTTCTTTGATACCTGAAATCGCTTCACGCCCGTCGGTTGTGGCTATCACTTCATAGCCTTCTTTTTTCAGTTTCAGCTCAATGGTTTTGAGCAACATCGGTTCGTCTTCTGCAACCAGTATTTTCATGGGTTCTATGGGGGATTGAGTCGTAAAATTAATTCATTTCAGCTTCCGCTTCCGGCCTGTATTCTTATCTTTTCCATTTCTTCCCGCAGCGGTTTTTCGATCGATGCAAAAAGGGTTACCACTTCGTTTACCATGTTACAGGTCTCTTCGGGGTTTGTATTGTTTTTGGCATTGATCTCTATCGTTTTCAGTAAGCCCGTTAAACGCTCCGACTGTATCATGGCCACGGCGCTTTTCAGTTTATGGGCAAGCCGGTATATTTCCGGCTGGTTGTTCTCACCCGCCACTTTCGACAATGCTTCTATATCGCCGGGCGTATTTGAGAGGAATAACCCGAGCACTTCCAGTACCGAACCGGGATCGTCCAGTTCATGTAATATGGAAAGATTGAAAAGGTTTTCTTTTGCCGATGAATTTGTTTCAGTTTCTGTATGCTTTACTTCCACCTGGTATAACAAACGTACCAGCCGGGCATAAAGGTCATTAAAGTCGAACGGCTTCAGCATAAAATCGTTCATGCCTACTCTCTCGCTGTGTTCCTGGTCTTCGCGCAGGGCCGTTGCCGTCATCGCAATGATGGGCATATCGAGTTTCATCACCTGCCGTATATATTCCGTGGTTTCATAGCCATCCATAACGGGCATCTGCAGATCCATGATGGCAAGGTCGTAGCGGTTTTTCTCACAAAGCGCTATCGCTTCTTTTCCGTTCGCGGCGAGATCGGGTACTATATTCACTTTTTTCAGTACAAATTCGATGAGCCGCTGGTTGATGGCATTGTCTTCCACCACGAGTATTTTTTTACCTTTTAAAAGTGTGGTAAAATCTGCTTTGGAATCACTGCTCAGTTCCTGCTCGCCCGCAATGCCAAAGGGGATGCTGAAAGAAAATACAGAACCCTTACCCGGCTCGCTTTCCACGCCGATCTGTCCGCCCTGTATTTCTACCAGGCCTTTGCTGATGGTGAGCCCCAGCCCCGCACCGCCGTAGCCGCTGGAAATATTTTTACCCGCCTGCGCAAAGCTTTCAAAAACGGTCTGCTGTTTGTCTTTGGGGATCCCGATACCCGTATCCCTTATCCGGAAAAGGATACATACTTCCGTTTCCGTTTTTGATGTAAGTGATACTTCCACACCGATCTCCCCGGCTTCCGTGAATTTGATGGCATTACCCAAGAGGTTACTGAGTATCTGCTTTAACCGGAAAGAATCTCCCTTAACTTTTTGCGGAACACCCGGTTCAACGGATAAACGGAAGCTGAGTTTTTTAGCAGATAAAGGATAGGCGATGTATTTTTTGACCTCTTCCAGTGTTTCCGACAGGTCGAATACAAAACTGTCGAGCACCAGTTTGCCTGTTTTGAGGTTTGAAAAATCAAGTACATTGTTTACGATCACCACCAGGTTATTCAGTGAGCGGCTGATGATATTGGTAAACCGTTTCTGTTCATCTGATAAAGGTGTTTCCAGCAATAACCTTGTCATACCCTGTATCCCGTTCATGGGTGTACGGATCTCGTGGCTCATATTGGCAAGAAACTGTTCCTGTATCTGCTGGGCTGTTTCTGCTTTTTCAAGCGCGGCAGCAGTTTGTTTCTGTAATTCGGTTTTATCGGTTATGTCTGTTGCAATACCGCTCACACCCATGAGCGTGCCGTCTTTTGCAAGCAGCGGGAATTTTTGTATCAGCAGGTTACGGAAGCCCCAGGGTGTTTCAATGTATTCTTCCGTTTCCAGCGGGCGGTGTGTTTGTATCACCCGCGCATCGGTTTCTTTAAAGTATACTGCAAGTTTTTCGGTGGTGATCTCAAAATCGGTATGCCCGATCACCTGTTCATCCGTAAGGCCAAAGAATGTTTTAAACCGCTGGTTGATCATTACATATTTCCCTTCCAGGTTTTTGATATAGATCAATGCGGTTGAGTTTTCCATGATAGCATTCAGCCTCGTGTCGTTTTCTTTCCGCCTGTTCTCCGATTCGCTGAGTTCCTGCTCCACTTTCTTTTTCTCGGTGATGTCTTTTACCATACACTGAAATCCTTTCATCTCATCCCCGTCAAATAAAAAATGTGCCGATTGTTCCACCCATTTTTCCTGACCTGTCCGAGTCCGGATGCGGAATTCATGAAAAGAAGCGGGGATATTATCCCTGTACTGTTTTACATAGAAGTCAATAACAGGTTGCCGGTTGGCTTCATCGATCAGGTAACCGAAATGTTTCCCGATCAGTTCCTCCTGCGGATAGCCGGTTAATTCCGCCACTTTATTATTTACAAAAGTGATCTGCCCTTTTATGTCCGTTGTATACATTACCGCACCGGCATTTTCGATGAGGTTCCGGTATTTCTCTTCGCTAACCACCAGTTCGGATTCTGCTTTTTTGCGGAGGTTAATATCAAAATTCAGTTGCGAAAGAATCGCAAGCACCAGTAATAAAGCAAAGACGCCGCCACCAAATGCCGTATAAATACTGGCACGGTAACTGGTTTCGTTGATAGCCATCCGGCTTGCCAGCAATTCTTCTTCAATATCGCGGATCTTCCTCAGCAGCTGTTTTACTGCTCGGCTGATAACAGGACCTTCGCCATCGGGCCTGATTTTATATTGAAGTGAATCAGCCTGTATTTTACCGGAAAGCAGCCGTTGTTGAAAAATTTCTTTTTTATTGCAGAGATCCCGTAATACAACCATATTGGCTACCTGTTGCAGGTTGTCGGATGTTAATTGAGAAAGTACAGATAACGATTCGTTGAGCTTGTTATGCAATAAATACGTTTGCTGCTCCCATTCCGCGTTATGAATAACAAGATAGCTGCGGGCAGTTGCTTCGGCCTCTGCAAAAAGCAAGCCGAGTGTATCCACTTTTTTGATCACCAGTTGTGTATGATCAACCAGGCGGCGCGAAGCTTCCTGCTTTTTCTTTTGCTCGGATAATACCCACAGGAACAATACAAAAGCGAGCACAGCGAATACGAGTATCCACCGGATTTTTTTATCGATGATTTGCGTATATAAATTGTTTTTGTTCATTGCCGAAATTGCCTGTGTTCTCTTATGGCAAATTAGCTAAAACTGCTGCAGGAATCGCTTTTCTGTTCAACAGAACCTGCTGAAAAAGTTCGCGACCGGTTTTAGCTGCTGAGTTGTTTTTCCAGCTCTTCAAGAGATACCCCTTTTGTTTCCGGCATCTTTGTAAGCACCCAGATCAGCTGCCCGGCCATCATGGCAGCAAAAAAGGCAAAAATCGGCCATGGGTTTTCTTTAAAGATGCCATCATCTTTATCAAGGAATACAGGTGTGATCAACGTAATCAATGCAGCAAATACCCAATGGATACTGGCACCGAATGATTGGCCGGCACTGCGGATCTTATTCGGAAATATTTCTGAGATAAACACCCAGATCACAGCACCCTGGCCAACCGCATGAGCCGCGATAAAAAGTAACAGGAATCCCATCAGGAACGAAGGCTCTGTATGCCCGTAAAATGCCCAGGCCACCATCGACAAACTGGTGATATATCCCAATGAACCTGTGACCAGCAATGTTTTTCTGCCCACCCTGTCGATAAAATACAGGCCCACAAAAGTGAAAATGAGGTTGATGCCGCCAATGGCGATGGAATTGAATAAGGATTCTTTTGCAGCAAGACCTGCCTTCTCAAGTATTTCCGGCGCGTAGTAGAGAATAAAATTAATGCCGGATAACTGGTTAAAGAAAGCGATCATAAAAGCGAGACCGATGATACGCGTATGTTTCCTGCTGAAAAAAGAAAGGCTGTGCCCGCCACTGGTTTCATGCCTGTTGCTTTCAATGATGGATCTCACTTCTGCTTCCACATCTTCCACGCCGATCGTTTTCATCACATCTTTTGCTTTTGTAAGGTCGTTCTTTTTAGAGATCAGCCACCGCGGGCTTTCCGAAACAGTTAATACCAGCAATGTATAGATCACAGAAGGAACCGCGAGTACGCCCAGCATCCAGCGCCAGTCGTTCGCGCCACCCACTCCCTGCAGAAAATAATTCGACAGGAAAGCGATGAGGATACCGAATACGATATTAAACTGGTACAATGCCCCAAGCCTGCCCCGGGTAACCGGTGTGGAGATCTCTGAAATATAAATCGGTGCCACCACGGATGATACGCCGATACCCACACCGCCGATAAAACGGAAGAAAGAAAAAATGTATGGCCCTGTAGCAAAGGCCGAACCAAATGCTGAAACTGCGAAAAGAATCCCCACCCATAGCAGGGTTGTTTTCCTGCCCAGTATTTCCGTAGGGATGCCGCCGAAAATAGCACCGAGTACTGTTCCCCAAAGCGCCATCGACATAATAAAAAACCCATGAAACAACGGCGAGGTATGCCAGAGTTCTTTGATCGGTTGATTGGCGCCGGAGATCACTACGGTGTCAAACCCAAAAATAAAACCGGCCAGTGCCACCACCACCGACCAACGGAACAATTTGCCCTGCTTCATGTGCAATCAATTAGAACAGTAAGATAGCAAATGAATGGCGAATAACGAACCGGAATACAGAACGGATGGTAATGACTAACCATTCCCAACACGATCCATCTCATCCTTGGCGGCGCCGGTATTTCTGCGTTGTATTTTTAAGGGTTTACCAAAACGGTATGTGAGCGAAAGGTTCACCACCCTAGTATCGCGCCTGAGAATAAAATATTCCTGCGCGCCGGGGAAATCGGTGTTCCCTTCCATCGCCTGTGTAAAGAAAATATCGCGCACACTTAGTTTCAATGTCCCTTTCTTCTGCCATACAGGTCTTGCCACACCGAGTGACAGCTGGCCGGTTGGCGATAAAAGTTCCTGCAGGTCGTTCCTGGCCTGGCCTGTATAAAACCCGGAAACCTCGAACACATATTTTTTTCCGGCTTTTAACTGGTTATTCATGCTGAAGTTAAACTGCGATACCGATGAATTGTAATTCACGTTCCGGTAGCCCTTCAGTTCTTTGTGATTGTACAGTACCTGTCCGCTCAGCGACCACCAGCCAAATGGCGATGCCTGTACCGCAACAGAAATGCCGAGGTTGGTCATGCGGCCCACATTGCCATTGGTGTACACAAGGATATCATTGCCTTCATTCAGGAACAACTGCGAAAAATAATCTTTGATGATGCTGTAAGAAATGGTGGTGGTAAGTAATTGCCTGTACTGGTGTGCCAGCTCCAGGTTCCAGCTGTATTGGGGAAGAAAATAAGGATTGCCTCTTTCGAGTGTGTATTTATTGATGATGATCACATAAGGGTTGAGCTTCTGAAATGCCGGCCTGTCGATCCTGCGCCCGGCCGTGAATGTAAAGCTGTTGGACGAATCTGCCTGGTAACTGAAATAACCCGAAGGGAAAATACCGGAATAGTTACGGGAGAAAGCAGAATCTTTCTGCCGGCTGTTACCCAGCTGGTGCGCCTGGTACCCGGTGTTTTCATAACGGATACCCGCCTGGAAACTGATACGCCCCGATTTTTTTTCAAAAGAACTGTACAGTGCATGTATGTTTTCTTTGTAAAGAAAATGGTTGCTTTTGTTCAGGTCTTCTTTCCAGTTGGTCCCATCAAATAATTCATAGGCCGCTATATTATCCGTATTGATCGATGAGAGTTTGTAGCCCGATTCCAGTTTCGCTTCTTTTCCGATCTGCAGCACATGATCGGCGCGGGCTGTAAAAATGGAAATTGTGGAAGGAAGGGTTCCCCTGGATCCTTCATTGGGTCCGCTGCCGGTAATCAGGCGGCTGTCAAAAGCCTGTTTGTTGGTAATATCGTATTTCAGGACATCCACATCCACTGAAATATCCTGCTGTTTCGAAATACTGTGTTTTGCATTCAGCGTAATACCGCCATTCCTGAAACGGTTACTGCTTTCTCCCAATGTGCGGATCGTGGAATCAGTAATACCATTGCCCTGCTTCCAGTTAGCGGCGGCATCGCTGCCTCCTTTTCTGTCAACGGCCACGCCGGTTAACACAATCCCCAGTGTTGTTTTTGCAGAAGCATAAAAATCGAGGCCTGTTTTTATTGTGGTGCTGATATTTCTTTGCAGGAAAAGTGTTGGCTGATCCAGCATCGAAAGCACGGCACCTGTATTATTAAAATACCGGCGCAGCGCATAAATATCCGTAAACCCTTTATTGAAATTATTGCTGATGGTTGCAAAGCCATTGATGCGGCCGTTGCGGTAATTCAACACAAGGCTGTTATTTGTTTTGGGATAACGGCCCTGTGCAAAAGCAGAACTGAGGGTGCCGTTAAACCCCACCTGTTTGTTTTTCTTGGTTTTGATATTGATGATACCGGCATTGCCGCTTGCATCATATTTGGCGGAGGGGCTTGTGATCAGTTCAATCGTTTCCACCTGCGAAGAACTCATGCCCGATAAAAAATTATTAAGATCGGAACCGGCGAGATAGGTAGGCTTGTCATCGATCAGGATCATCACACCCGCTTTTCCCTGCAGGCTTACGCCCCCGTTACGGTCAACCATCACACCGGGTGATTTTTCAAGCACTTCGAGAATCGTGGTACCCGAATTCGTGACAGAAGCATCCACATTCACGATGGTTTTGCCCTGGAGCTGCTGTACAAATGGTTTTTTTGTTTGTACACGTACATCAGCCAATTCGGTTGCCTGCGGTTTTAGTACAAGGTTTATTTGTTTGGTTCGAAGCTGGGCTTCGGTTAAAACGATATCCGCTGTTTCGTATCCCAATGAATAGATATGCAGCGAATAACCCGGTAAAGGGCCCATGTAAAAAACAGACAAGCCTTTTTTATTGGTAATGGAAGTCTGAACAGCATGGGTGCTGTCTTTTTTTCGGAGATCCACCACGGCACCTTCGAGTGGTATCCCTTCTGCGGTGGTTACGGTTACAGATAAAACAGGGGTTGTATTTCTTTCCTGTGCCCTGCCCTGCGACTGAAAAAAGAGCAGAACAGCAAAAAAGAATACCCGGTATTTTTTTCCCATACCGGAAGTTAACTGAATGATGACTGGAAAAAAAGTGCAAATGGCTGAGCGGTGTTCTCACAAACTGAGCTTTGTTGAATTATATTTAATATCTAACCAAGGAGCTGTTTCATGAAAATGTTTCGCACATCAATTTCCTATGAGGGCTATACCGCAGAACAGATGCTGATGCTGGTAATGATTTCGCTGAATGATTTGTACTGGAACCATTGCTGTACTGACGAAAAAACCATTTATGCACGTTGTAACCTTCATCTTTTCAGCCGGGGCGAACAGGTACAGGTTAAATTAAAAGAAAACGAAGTACTGTTGTCATGCATACAGCCCTCACTTAAAATCATCGCCAGTAACCGTTGCCAAACCAATATCGAAAAACTGGTGGAATACATCGGTTATAACCGGCAGATCTATACTGCAGAACAGTTAGATGAAACCTATCTTTCCTGGAAAGCAGAACGGAAAGACGGGTTGAGTCCGACAGAAAAAATTGTAATGAGCAACAGTGCCCCGCCTGCTACAATCGGCCTGATCATTGTATGCACCCTTGCTTTTTTCTATTCCATCAGCTATGCGGTTTTACACAGGGAGCCTTTGGCCATGGGCCTGTTTCAGCTTGGTGCCAATATCCGTTTGTATACGCTGGGGGATGAAGGCTGGCGGCTGTTCACCAGTTGTTTCCTGCACATGAACCTTTTTCATCTTGCCGGCAATATGCTGGTGCTGTATTTTATCGGCAGGTATCTTGAGCCCGTTGTGGGCTGGTATCCCTTGTTGCTTCTTTTTATTTGCACCGGCGCGCTGGGTTCATTAACAAGTGTAATCGTGGCAGGTAACCGCATGAGTGTGGGTGCATCCGGTGCCATCTTTGGTTTGTATGGTGTGTTTATCGCATTACTTACCACAAAACTGATCACAGGTGAAATCAAACGAACCCTTTTCCAAGGCATCGTGCTGATCTCTGTATACGGCCTCTATGGCGGAATGGCACAGGGTATTGACAATGCCGCGCATATAGGCGGGCTCATCAGTGGTATCTTGCTGGGATACCTGCTGTACACGGGATTGCAAAAGAGAGCGGTTTATGTATATAGCGTTACCGGCGCGGTAATGATAACAGCAGGTATCGTGGTTGCGGGATTGTATTTCTTCCATAACGACAGTATCCGGTATGAAAGAATGCTGAAACGGCTCCGTGTGTATGAGGGAACAGCACTAAGTGCGAGAACAGATCTTTCACTGAAAACAACATCACAACAGTTAAAGGGGCTCACGGATACTGCAGGGCCGCAGTGGCGGCTCTTTATCAACACCCTCGACAGTGCACAACATTTCCGCTTCGGGAAAAACAAACGGTATGCTGTTCAGCGCGATCTGTTAAAAAGATATGGGCAATGCCGGCTGGCCGAAAATGAAATATGGATACAGGCATTGCGCTCAGGAAAGCCGATGGAAGGGGCGAAAGACAGTATCCGTTTGCTTACGATGGACAAATATGATTCTTTACAAAACCTGCGTTTGTATTGATGGATGCCAGAAAAGATTGTAAAGGTCACAGTAGTCCCGCAGCCCTCTCAAGATCTTCGGGCGTATCTATTTCGATACCCATATAATCGGTGACCACCATTTTTAAAGGGATACCGTTTTCAAGATAACGCAGGCATTCAATTTTTTCTGCGGCTTCCAGTGGTGTTATTTCCCAGCTGGTGAAATTCAGCAATGCCTGTTTGCGGAAAGCATATACGCCGATATGTTCATAATATACCGTAGCGGCTTCTTTGCTACGCGGATAAGGTATCACGCTGCGTGAAAACATGAGAGAATTCATTTGTTTGTCAACCGCCACTTTTACATAATTCGGATCTTCAATAAAACGCTGCTCCTTCATTACCTGCATCAGCGATGCCACCTGTACTTCCGTTCCTTTTTCTCCTGCAAAAACAGCTAATAATTTCTGCAGGGGTTCTTTTTTTACGAAGGGTTCATCGCCTTGCACATTTACCACAATATCCACTTCCATTTCCGCAACGGCTTCTGCAATCCGGTCGCTGCCGCTTTCGTGTGCTCTTTTGCTCATCACTGCCCTGCCACCGTTTGAAGTGATCTCATTAAAAATAATATCGCTGTCTGTTACCACATACACTTCATCAAATAATCCGGTGGCCACTGTATTCTCATAAGTATGCCGTATTACGGTTTTACTGCCGAGCTGCTGCATCAGTTTTGCCGGGAAACGGGTGGCCGCATAACGGGCCGGTATCATCGCGATCGTTTTCATGGGATCATTTGCGGTAAAGATAAAACAGGCGCCGGTATCGCTTCAGGTAACCTGTCAGTAATCGGTTTTGATCTTTCCGTCAAAAGGAACTTTTAACTGGTATGCCAGTTTTTCATCGGTCGTATCGTCAAGTACATCCAGTCCGTAATGCACCTGTTCAACAGGCGTGGCATTATAGGTGCCGAATAAGCGGTCCCAGAACGAAAAGATATTGCCGTAATTACTGTCGGTTTGCGGGCGCATATAGTGGTGGTGCACTTTGTGCATATTGGGTGATACGATAAACCAGGCAAGAAAATGATCGAGCCACAGCGGCAGGCGGATATTGGCGTGATTGAATTGTGTAAGCACCACACTCAGGCTCTGGTATAACATCACCAGCCAGATGGGTGCGCCACAAACAAAAACACCGAGTATGGTAAACACCGCGCGGAACACACTTTCACCGGGGTGGTGACGGTTTGCGGTGGTGGTGTCCACATGTGTATCCGCATGGTGCACCATGTGAAACTTCCACATCCATTTTATTTTGTGTTCAATATAGTGAACCAGGTAGGCTCCTACAAGGTCAAGCAATAACAGGCCGGCCAGCAGATACACCCACAATGGCATCACCACCAGTTGCAGCAAACCGAAATGATGCGCCAATGCCCAATCGCTGGTTTTTACGATCAGCACGGCAAACAAAAAATTAATCACGATCGTGGTTGCTGTAAAAAACAGGTTGATGCCTGCATGTTTCCATTTATGGTATTGAAAACGGAACAGGGGATCCGCAGTTTCTACCAGCCAGAAAAAACTAATGCCTCCCGCCAGTATCAGGGCACGGTGCAAACTGGGGATATGATCAAAATAATGAACGATGTTATCAAGCATGGCAACCGTTTGAGCAAACAATTTACGGAAAATGAAAAACCCCTGCATAACAGGGGTTATATAAATGGGTTGGTCGGCTGACTTAGTTATTCAGCATCAGGGGCATTACCAGCATCAGCAGGTCTTCCCCCTCGCCCTGTTCCGTAGGTTTGATCAAACCGGCTTTGGTGGGTGTTGATAATTCCATACGCACTTCCTCGGTATCTGCTGCATTCAGCATTTCGATCAGGAATTTGGCATTGAAGGCGATCTGCAAATCTTCGCCGTCATACTGGCAACTCATGCGTTCATTTCCTTCAAAACTAAAATCAACGTCCTGTGCAGCCATCTGCAATTCGCTTCCGGTAATGCTCAATGCCACCTGGTTGGTGCTTTTATTGCTGAACACGTTCACACGTCGCAAAGCATTCTGGAAATCGGCTTTGTTTACAATAAGGCGGTAAGGGTTATCTGCCGGGATCACCACTTTATAATCCGGGAAACGCGCATCGATGAGGCGACAGATCATTTGTGTAGAACCATGGCTTACAAAGAGGTGGTTGCTGTTATAGCTGATGGTGAGTTCGTCTTCATTATCCGGTAAGGCATTCTTCAGCAGGTTCAGGGGTTTTTTGGGAACGATAAAAGAATCTGTTTTGGAAGCCTGTGTGTCGGTTCTTTTGTAACGGACCAGCCTGTGGGCATCGGTGGCCACGAATTGCACGCCATCTTTCGACAGTTCAAAGAACACACCTGTCATCGCAGGGCGAAGATCATCGCTGCTGACCGCAAAAAGTGTTTTATTAATGGCGGTAAGCAGGGCGCTGCTGTTCATACTGAAACCCGTAGTATCATCGGCCGCAGGTTCTTTCGGGAAATTATCCGGGTTTTCGCCCATCACTTTGTACTTACCGTTATCGCTGGTGATCTCTACCGCGAAATTTTTGTCGATATTAAATGTGAGCGGCTGATCGGCAATATTCTTCAGCGAATCCATCAGGATTTTTGCAGGGATACATACTTTGCCGTTGGTTTTACTTTCCACATCCATCTGAACCCGCATTACGGTTTCGAGGTCGGTGGCCACCACGTTCAGTTTTTTGTCCTGGATCTCGAAAAGAAAATCTTCCAGTATGGGAAGTACGGTATTGGCATTGATTACACCGCTGATCTGCTGCAGGTGTTTTAAAAGGGAAGAGGAAGAAACAATGAATTTCATTCTGCACTGTTTAAGTTCGCAACAAACCTAATGTAAAATGTTAATATTCCGCAACAGAAATCACCTTCCATAAACCGCGGCCCTGCAATGTGAATGAGTTGTGGATTGAACAGATTGTTCAGGAAGCCAGTTTTTCCATCAGTTGCTGATAGGTATTCCTGTTCACCGGTTTTACGAGGTAATCGGTAACCGTATCATACAGGCGGGAACGCTGCATATCGCTGCTGTTCACCGAAGAGCTTACCATATAAAGGGTAATGGGCTTTGGCAGTTGTGGCTGCAGGTTTTTATACTCGTCGAGAAATTGCCAGCCATCCATTTCCGGCATATTGATGTCAAGGAAAATAACATCCGGAAGGCTTTCATGGTCAGAAACAGAATGGTTCTGAAGATGGGTGAGCGCCTGCCTGCCGTCATAAAACGAAAGGATCTTCCCGATCAATCCTGTCGACTCAAGGATAATCCTGGCCGTGTATTGATAGATATTATCATCATCTATCACACAAACAATAGGTTTTTGCTTTTCAGCATTCATGCGGATCTGAAATATTCTGTTATTTTATCGGTCTTATTTCAGGGAGGATAAGTGGGCGGTTACCAAATATAAGTAAAATTTGTGCAAACCAAAAGATTGAAACAGCCTTTAACGGCAGAACAGGCTTACCAGAAGATCAAACAATACTGCGGCTACAGCGAAAGATGCCATTTTGAAGTGCGCGAAAAATTATATGCCCTGGGCATGCGCCGCAACGAAGTGGAAACGCTGCTGACGCAACTTATTGAAGAAGATTACCTGAATGAGGAACGTTATGCGCGCTTGTTTGCAGGCGGGCATTTCCGCCAGAAAAAATGGGGCAAAGTAAAAATCGCCCATGCATTGCAGGCCAAAAGGGTGAGCAGCCACAATATCCGCAGCGGGCTTCAGGAAATCGGGCAGGATGAGTATCTTTCCACCCTGCAAAAGCTTGCCCACGCCAAATGGCAGGCACTGAAAACAGCCCAATACCTGGTAAGGGAAGCAAAAACAACCGCCTACCTGCAACAGAAAGGTTTTGAACTGCCCAATATCCGGTTTGCGATCCAGTCACTGAAATCCGGTTCCCGATAACCAATGCCATGCGATTTTATTGCTGCCTGATATTGATTTTTTTTCTGCCTGTCTTGCTGTTGGGCCAGCAGCAGAACAATACCTATTCCCGCGAGATCAGTATCAGTTCCGAAAACGACGCATATCTTTTTGCAAAAAAAGATGCCTATTATACCAATGGGCTTTTCTTCTCCCTGCGGAAATCCGTTACAAGACAAAACAGGAAAATACTGTACGATTATTCGCTCGGGCAGATGATATTCACGCCGCTCATCCGCAAAACAGAAAGCCCTTCCGATATCGACCGGCCTTATTGCGGGTACCTGGGTTTTACGGTGAGCAAAACCAGTTTCAATGCTACAAAAAGCCTGCTGGGTTTTTCGGTAACAGTTGCAGAACTGGGTCGCTCCTCTCTCGGCGAAAGCCTGCAAACTGCCTATCACCAATGGTTTCACTATGCACGATTTACCGGCTGGGGTTACCAGGTTACAGATGCGATTGGTGTGGATCTTGGTATAAAATATGGCACAACCCTCTGGGAAGACAGTTGCGGTCTCAAACTCTCGCCGCGTTTGGAAGCCAGTCTCGGTATGAATTTCACACGTGCATCCGCCGGTACCTATTTCTGTGCGGGTCATTTTGAAAAAAACAGCAACAGCATTTTATGGAATGCAGGATCGGGTAAGAAAGAGTTCTTTATTTTCTGGTACCCGCAACTCATTTTGCAGGGATACAATGCCACGATACAGGGCGGTATGTGGCAAAAAGGAACGGGCGCCGTTTTGGGAACACCTAACACCTGGTTATTCCAGCAATCGCTGGGCATTTGTTTTGCGGCGGGGCGATGGTCGGCAAAGGTTGCATATGTGTACCAGGACCGCGAAGCGGTTGCGCAAACAAACCAGCAGGAATACGGATCTGTACAATTGAGTTACCGTTTACAGTAAATTGCAGGCAGCAATGTCCACACTAAGTTTTTCACTCATACAAAGCCCGCTTTACTGGGAAGATAAAAAAGCCAACCTTGCCCTGCTCGGGAGCAGGATATTATCCATTACAGAAAAAACCGAGATCGTTGTACTGCCCGAAATGTTCAGTACGGGTTTCAGTATGCGGCCACAGGCGCTTGCAGAAACGATGGAAGGCGAATCGGTGAGCTGGATGAAGCAGATCGCCGCTGCCAAAAAATGTATCCTCACAGGCAGCCTCATCATTTCCGAAAACGACCGGTACTATAACCGCCTGCTATGGGTTTTACCGGATGGAAGAACCTGGCATTACGATAAACGGCATCTCTTTGCGTATGCAGGCGAAGATGTTCCCTACTCGGCAGGAAATAAACGGCTGATCGCACAGGTAAAGGGATGGAAAATAAACCTCCAGGTCTGTTATGACCTGCGTTTCCCTGTTTGGGCTAGGCAACAACCTGCCGGATCGCCCGAATATGATGTTTTACTTTATGTGGCCAACTGGCCCGAAAGAAGATCGCATGCATGGAAAACACTGCTCACTGCAAGGGCCATCGAAAACCAGTGTTATGTGGTGGGTGTGAACAGGATCGGTAACGACGGGAACCATATTTACCATTGCGGAGACAGTGGCGTGATTGATCCATTGGGTGAATGGCTGTATCATGCGCAGGACAAAGAATCGGTGCATACCATCACCCTTCATAAAGAAATGCTTGAACAAACAAGGGAAAAATTTCCTTTTTGGAAAGATGCGGATGGGTTTATCATCACGCAGGAATAATCAGTTATAAAAATTATGGCGACACAATACTTCGCAGAAAAGCTTTTTACGGGAACGCAATGGTTAACGAAGCAATGCATTACAGTGGCAGATGGAAAAATTGTTTCTGTAACACCCGCTGAAACAGTTGCAGGAACAAAAGTATATCCTGTTATTGCACCGGCTTTTATCGATATACAGATCTATGGTGCCGGCGGAAAACTGCTGGCTGTATATCCCAACGCACAGTCACTTCATCTTTTGGCAGATTATTGCCTTCAAGGCGGCGCTTCACATTTTCAGCCAACGGTGGCCACCAATTCCTACGATGTTTTTTTTGCCTGTGTGGATGCCGTAAAAACTTATTGGCAGGAAGGCGGAAAAGGCTGTATCGGTTTGCATGTGGAAGGGCCCTGGATACACCCGCTGCGCAAGGGGGCGCATATCGAATCTTTTATCCATTCCCCCACCATCGCAGATGTTCACAGGCTGCTGGAATACGGAAAGGGCGTGATCACCATGATCACCCTCGCACCGGAAGTATGCAGCAAGGAAGTGATCGACCTGGTTAAATCCTATGGCGTGATTATTTCAGCAGGGCACACCAATGCCACTTACGAAGAAGCTACCGCTGCCTTCGATGGCGGTATCGGTGCTGCCACGCATTTGTACAATGCCATGAGCCCCCTGCAACACAGGGCGCCGGGAGTGGTGGGCGCTATTTTTAATCATGGCAAAGCAATGGCCAGTATTGTACCCGATGGGTACCATGTTGATTTTGCCGCGATCCGCATCGCGAAAAAAATAATGGGCGATCGCCTCTTCGTGATTACCGATGCCGTTACAGAAACAGGTACCGGCGCCTATCCGCACCAGCTCGTGGGCGATAAATACGAATCCGGAGGCATCCTAAGCGGCTCGGCACTTACGATGGCCAAATCGGTTCAAAACCTTGTACGCAATGTGGGCATACCGCTCGATGAGGCATTGCGGATGGTAAGCCTTTACCCGGCACAGGTAATGAAACTTGATAACCGTTTGGGAAAAACAGAAGCGGGTTATTCAGCCGATCTTGTTATGCTGGATGAAGAAGCCAATGTTTTCGATACACTGGTGAGCGGAAATATTTAATTCCCCGTTTTGTTTTTATTGCGGCCGTATTTGATGTCCGTAAATATTTTATCGAGGAAGATGGCCGTGCCGATACTCCAGTACCAGCCATCGAAATTGTATTTCAGGTCGCTCTCAAAAACCGCTTTGCGCAAACCGATCATCCCGTTCAATCCCATATAGGTAAGAAAATGCAGGCCACGCATATCTGGGATGATAAAATTTACCGAGTATCCCATCCCCGCCGGGATAAATACCTGTGTTTCTGTTTTGGTAAGAAATCGGCCCCGTATTTTATTGGACGAGTCCAGTACCGCTTTGCCATAACCCAGTTCAAACACCATGCTCATTTCCCAGCGTTTGCGGCGAAACAAAAAAGGTTCATAATAAATGGTCCCGAAATACAAACTTTTTTTAAGCTGGTTAAATGGTATGCCATCCGCATCCACTTTGATACCTGCAGTTTCCTGTTGCAAAAAATAACCACCGATACCGGTTTTGAATTTTTCATTTACCAATACGCCGATTCGGTAACCCCAGATGTTTACGCCTTCTTTTTCAATAAACGAAAAACGCTGGTCAAAATCGGTGGTGGGTTTGAGAGAGAGCCTTTTCCGCGGAACGGTATCTCTTACTGTTTCGGGCACCGAATCAATACCGGTTGCGGCATTGGCGGCACCAACGCTCAGCAAAAGCAGTAACAGCAGGATCCGGGTTTGCATAATGGGTTCACATTAACGGGGGATTGCAAAATAACGATATAGAGCGCAAATCGTTGCCCGGCGTTTGCCGGAACAGGAAGAAATCGGTTAAAAAAGCTAAATCATCCCTGTTTGGCAAAGGCATTCCAGCCCTGGGCCGTGATATCAAAACGGTTCCCTCCCTTCGTATACAACTTGCAACCCTCTTCAATACCGGTCATATAGCCAATCACGCTGATCTCTTCATTAAGCGTGATCTTATCATGGTCTTCCTGTTTCAGCGTAAAAATCAGTTCATAATCTTCCCCGCCATTCAATGCACAAACGGTTGGATCGAGCCCGAATTTGAAGGCGGCTTTACGGCTGTCGTCTGCCACCGGTATCTTGTCTTCGTAAATCACGCAGCCGAGGTTGCTTTGCCTGCACAAATGCAGCACTTCGCTGCTGATGCCATCACTTACATCCATCATGGATGTGGGCAGGATATTGTTCTCGTCAAAAAACGCGATGATCTCTTTTCTTGCTTCCGGTTTTAATAATCTTCCTACGATATAGGCTTCATTTTCCAGGTCGGGCTGCAGTTGTGGGTTTTCGAGGTAGATCTTTTTTTCCCGCTCCATCAGCGTAAGACCGAGAAACGCACCACCCAGGTCGCCGCTTACACAAATCAGGTCGCCCTTTTGTGCAGTACTTCTTTTCACGAGTTTTTCCGGCACCACTTCCCCGATGGCTGTTACAGAAATGATAAACCCTTTGTTGGAAGAAGATGTGTCGCCACCCACCAGGTCAACCCCGTGTTTCTCACAGGCGAGGTAAACCCCTTCATAAAATTCATTCAATGCTTCGAGACTGAACCGGTTGCTGATGGCAATGCTCATCGTGATCTGGGTGGGGCTGGCATTCATTGCATACACATCACTCAGGTTCACCATTACGGCTTTATAACCCAGGTGTTTCAGGGGTGTGTACATCAGGTCGAAATGAATGCCTTCCACTAACAGATCGGTGGTAACCACGATCTGTTTTCCAAAATGATCGAGCACTGCCGCATCATCACCAACGCCGAGAATAGTTGAGGCGTTTTGTATTTCAAAATTCCGGGTAAGGTGGTCGATGAGACCAAATTCACCCAGTGTTGCTATTTCTGTTCGTTCTTCCATAAGTACAAAATACGAGGTACGAAGTACGGGTTATTTAGGCGTTTGATTCATTTTGAATCTGACTGTGTTGATAGACGCAACGATTATTTTTAAAATTTCAGTTCCTTCAGATAGTAAAGTGGATATTACATTTTCGAATCCGGGATTCAATTCTTTCAGCAGTTCGAGAAAGTACAGGGTTTCATCGGCTTCTTCTTCAACGATTTTTAATTTATTCAGGAAATCAGCATCCGACTTCGCTCTCCTGGCAGCCCTGTAATTCGCACCCACCGAAGCTGCACTTCTGATTATCTGTCGCAAGTGAGCCCTGTTAATCATATTGTCCGGTAAATCTCTGGCCAGTTTGCTGATGCTTACTGCATAATCGAACGTTCTCTGCTTCAAGTCTTGCATCGTACTTTGTACTTCTTACTTTTAACTTATTCTCCAATCTCCCCTCCATTCACCACGTGTATCAGCTCGTCGTGGATGTTGCCATTCGTAGCGATGATATGCGGCTGATAGGGGGAATAATAGTCGCCGTTAAAGTCGGTTACTTTTCCGCCTGCTTCTTCCACCATTAAAAATCCCGCGGCACTGTCCCATGCATTCAGTTTGTGTTCATAAAACCCATCAAACCTTCCGGCAGCCACCCAGCAAAGATCAAGTGCAGCGCTTCCGAGCCTCCTGACAGGGATGCCTTTCCGGATCAGCTTTTCAAAAACCTGCAATGGACCGTTGGGCGAATCGAGATACGTGTATGGGAAACCCGTGGCAAGACAACTGTGTTTTAATTGCACCTGTTCGCTGATATGGATACGGGTATCGTTCAGCGTGGCGCCAAATCCTTTCTGTGCAAAAAAGAGTTCATTCATAAACGGGTTGTACACCGCGCCCATGATCATGATACCATTGTGTTCCACACCGATGCTGACACAACAAACCGGGATATTATTTGCAAAATTGATGGTGCCATCAATTGGGTCAATGATCCATTTATAGGCCGAATCCATCACGATCTCCCCGGTTTCCTCGCTCAGGATATAGTGACCGGGAAACTCATCCTGTATCACTTCAAAAATGGCTTTCTCCGCTGCATGATCGGCTTCTGTAACAAGGTTATTCATCCCTTCCTTATTGCTGATCTTGAATTCGCCATTAAAAAAACGCGTGAGTTCAGCCGCGCCGGCTTCTGTTGCTTTCAGCAACGTGTGTTTTAACATCATGCTGCAAACTTACAAAAAAGCCTTGTGAGGCCGGTGATCCTGCAATAGGTATTACCTTGTGTATAAAACGATCCCACTGGAGCTTTCGATCATCATAGTGAGTTACCGTGTCCGTTATTTCCTGGAACAATGCCTGTTTACAGTAATGCGGGCTGCACAGGGTTTACAGGTAGAAATACTGGTGGTGGATAATGATTCAGGGGATGATACCGTTACGGTACTGCAGCAAAAATTTCCTGCTGCCCGTTTTTTAGCAAACACAACCAACCTGGGTTTTGCAAAAGCCAATAACCAGGCGCTTGCTGTTGCAAAGGGTGAATATGTTTTGTTTCTCAACCCGGATACTTTATTGCCGCCAGACGCATTACAGAAATGCCTTGCATATTTCAAACAGCATCCGGAGGCGGGGGCTATGGGAGTACCGATGGTGGATGGCCGGGGCATTTTTCTTCCTGAAAGCAAAAGGAGTTTACCTTCTCCCTGGATATCGTTCTGTAAACTCAGCGGCTTATCCGTTTTATTTCCACGGTCAACAGTTTTTAACCGTTATGCACTGGGCTTTCTCAGCCCATACCAGGACCATTCCGTAGAAGTATTGGCCGGGGCTTTTTTGCTGGCGCAAAAAAAACTGCTCGACCAGTTGAATGGCTTTGACGAAAATTATTTTTTGTATGGGGAAGATATTGACCTCAGCTACCGCATCATACGGGCCGGATATCAAAACCACTATTATGCGGGCACTGCCATCATTCATTTCAAAGGAGAAAGCTCTGCCGGGGATCAATGGAAAAAGCTCCGCCATTTTTATAAGGCGATGGCCATATTTGTATCAAAACACTATCCGGGTGGTTCGGGTAAAGTTTTTAACGCCTTATTAAAAACAGCCATTTTTTTTCGTGGGTTGCTGGCGGCAATATCTGCATTCTGCAAACCCTTCATTCTTCCGGTTGCTGATGCAGTATGGATGATCCTTTCATTAAAAACGGCGGCATGGCTCTGGGTAGAAAATATACGGGATGGAAAAACATTCGGGGTGGATGCGATCCCGGTATTAATGATATTGTTCGCATTTTCTTTTATAACAGGTGGCGCAGCGGGGGGACTGTATCACCCGGTTCAGCGTTTTTCGCGGAATATCCTGGCCTGTATGCTGGGCGGCATTTTTGTTCTCGCAGTTTATGCATTGCTGCCCGAATCGCTTCGCTTTTCACGAGGGGTCGTATTGATGGGCACCGCAGCTGGCGCCTGCTGTGTGTTATTGTCCAGGATTGTATGGGACAGAAAAAAAAGGATGCCCGCCGCAGATGAAAAATGGCTCGCCGTGGCAAGCGAAGAAAATTATGAAGCGATCCGGGTTTTGTTACAGGCCGACAGCCGTGATGAAAATTTAGCGGGCCGCGTATCCGTAAACGAAAAACAGGGAAATGCTTTGTGTGCGTTCGAAAACCTTCCCGGGTTTGTGCAGCAACATAAGATCACCCATCTCGTGTATTGCCACGATGATACCGACTGGGGGAAAATGCTGCAACAGATGAGCCTCTTAAAAAAAAACAAACCCTGTTTTCTTTTTTATACCAAAGGAAGCGAAGCGCTGATCAGCAGCCAGGTACAATATCCCGGGATGCCGCTGGTTACGCATATTGCCGTATTCAGCCTGTCCGATTCCTACCAGCAGCAACTCAAAAGGCTGCTTGATATCAAACTCGCTTTTTTCTCGATCTTATTGTTGCCGCTGCACTGGGTATTGCATCCCTTCCCGCTGCGTTTTCTCCGCCATGCTTTCTCTGTTTTAAAAGGCGATAAAACCTGGATCGGCTATGCCGGTACAGAAAACTTACTGCCAAACATCAAACCCGCAATCCTTTCTTCAGCCGGTACAGTTCCCGTTGATGGTGTTCCTGAAACCGCTTTTCAAAAAACCGATAAACAATATGCCCGTCATTATGAATGGTGGATCGACTTCAGGCTCTTTTTCCGTTATTACCGAAAGTTCTGAGCCCCATCTCTAAGCCTACAATTGTTAGTTTTCCGTTAGTTTTGTACATTCAACAAAGCCCGAAAGGAACGATGCCGATACTGGATATACAGCTTCCCAACTCTATTTTAAAAGCCCTGCGATTGCCGCAAAACAACCCCCGGCGCCAGCAGATCAAAGTGTTGAAGAAGCTGTTGCGGAAAGCGAGGTTTACGGAATTCGGCCAGGAATACCGTTTTGATGAGATTCTGCTGAGCAAACACCCTGGCAAAAAATTCCAGGAGCTGGTTCCTGCTTATAATTATAACAAGATCTACAAACAGTGGTGGCATAAAACCCTTGAAGGCAAACCGGATATCTGCTGGCCGGGTAAAATCCGTTATTACGCACTCAGCAGCGGTACCAGCGAGGCTGCCAGCAAATACATCCCCATTACCAACGACCTGCTGCGGGGGAATAAAATGGTAATGATCAAACAACTGCTGAGCCTCCGTACCTATGAAGATATCCCGTTTGCATCCATCGGGAAAGGGTGGCTTACACTGGGGGGCAGCACCGATCTGCAAAAAGAGGAAGGTTATTTTGCAGGAGACCTCAGCGGCATCACCGCCAAAAAAGCGCCTTTCTGGTTCCAGCCCTTTTATAAACCGGGTAAGAAGATTGCCAAACAGCGCGACTGGAATAAAAAACTGGAAGAGATCGTTGAAAAAGCACCTCAATGGGACATTGGTTTTCTTGTTGGCGTTCCTGCATGGATACAGATGTGCATGGAAATGGTGATTGAAAAATACAACCTCGATAATATCCATGAAATATGGCCCAACCTCGCCTTCTTTGTTCATGGCGGGGTAAGTTTTGAACCCTATAAAAAGGGGTTCGAAAAATTATTGGGCAAGCCCATCACGTATATCGAAACCTATCTTGCGAGCGAAGGCTTTATCGCTTACCAGGAACGGCAGCATGCGCAGGGCATGAAGCTTGTTACCGGGGAACATATCTTTCATGAATTCGTTCCTTTTGATGATAAAAATTTTGATGCTGAAGGGGAAATGATTGAAAACCCGGAAGCACTCATGATCCACGAAGTGGAAGAAGGAAAAGATTATGCCCTGCTCATCAGTACCGCAGCGGGAACCTGGCGATACCTGATTGGCGATACGATCCGCTTTGTTGACAAAGAACGTTGCGAGATCGTGATCACCGGCCGTACCAAACATTTTCTCAGCCTGGTGGGCGAACACCTGAGCGTGGAAAACATGAACAAAGCCATCCAGCTTGCGGGTGAAGAACTGAATATCTGTATCCCCGAATTCACAGTGGCCGGTGTTCCCTACGGTAACTTTTTTGCGCACCACTGGTATGTGGCCTGTAACGACAGTGTTGACAAAGAAAGACTCTGTAAAAGCATCGATGAAAAACTAAAGCTGCTTAATGATGATTACGCCGTTGAACGGAAAAGCGCTTTAAAAGAAGTGCGTTTAAGTATCCTGAGTGAGCAGCAGTTTATGGATTTTATGATGGCGAAAGGAAAAGTGGGCGGGCAGCACAAGTTTCCACGCGTACTGAAAGGCAGTATCCTTCGCGACTGGGAAGCTTTTCTTGCCGGGCAGAAAATAGAAGCACAGGTTCCAGCATAATTTGTTTGCACATATGATACGGGTTTTATGTTTGGCCATTTGCATGGGCATCGCTGGTTTGTTTGCGCAGGATATGCGCGTTCTCCAGCAAAAAGCGCCTGAAACTTTCCGCGCCGTTTTTACCACAACAAAGGGCGATTTCGAGATCGAGGTTTACAGGAAATGGTCGCCCCTTGCCGCAGATCGCCTCTACCAGCTCATCAGTTCCGGTTTTTATAATAAAGCATTGCTGTTCCGCGTAGAGCCCGGCTTCGTGGTGCAGTTTGGTGTTTCAGCCAGCCGGGCCGACAATCATTTCTGGGACCCCCGTAAAATTGCCGATGAACCCATCCTGCATCCCAATAAAAAAGGCACTGTCGCTTTTGCAAGGGAAGGAAAAAACAGCCGCAGCACCCAATTGTTTATCAATCTTGCCGATAACAAAAAACTCGATACCGTTGTACGTGGTGGTGTAAAAGGTTATCCGCCTTTTGCAAAAGTGATTAAGGGAATGGATGTGATCGAAAAACTGAATGCGCAGTATGGCAAAGAGCCACAAAAACTGCAGGACTCTTTATACAAGTACGGCAATTTTTATTTTGAAGAACGTTTCCCAAAACTCGACAGGATCATCAGCGCCAGGATCCGTTAGCCGAAATGGATGAATGGATAAACGGTCACATAAAATTTCGTTGCTTCGCTGTACATTCGTGTCATTAAGATCTGACGATGATAGCAGCCCTGATAAAAGGATTGGTTTTGGGTATTTTCCTGGCAATATCGGTAGGCCCTGTAATTTTCGCCATTCTCAAACAGAGCATCAACAATGGTCACAAAGCCGGTTATGTTTTTGTAGCAGGTATTTCGGCCAGCGATATTTCACTTGTATTGATCTGTAATTTTTTCACCTCCCTTTTTAATGAAGCGCTCAGCCATAAAACCATGATCGCAATTGCAGGCAGCCTTTTTCTCGTGGTAATGGGTGTGTACACACTTTTTTTTAAGAAAGTAAAAACCGATGAAGACAATAATATCATCGATAAAAAATTCCGCAAGCGCGATTTTGTCGCTGTGTTTCTTTCCGGGTATTTTATCAATATCCTGAACCCCGGTGTATTCATTTTCTGGTTTGCGTGGACGGCCGCCATTCTTGCCGATTCACAAACCTATCCGCACCCCCTGCAATACCGCGCCATTGTTTTTGGTACCTGTCTTGTTTTTGTGCTACTCACCGATATCGCAAAAGTTGCGCTCGCTTCAAGGCTGCGCTCAAGATTAACACCTAAAATCCTCACGAATATCAACCGCCTCTCCGGTTTAATCCTTATCGGCTTCGGTATCGCACTCGGATGGGGTATCATCGCCTATGGCGATCAGATCAAATAGGCCATTCAGCAGTAAACCTGTTTTCACCAATACGATTAACAAAAATTTAGTGTACCCGGCCTTACCTTAGAGAGGTGAAACAACTGCTGATCCTCTTTTTATTTTTTGCGACGCAAATCGATGTGAATGCACAGGGCGACCTGCTGGTGCTCAAAAAAAGAAACCAGACCATGCAGACCTGGATACAGGGATCCTATATCACATTTCAATTCAGCAGCAGGCAGTGGATACAGGGAATGATCAGTCAGATCAGGAATGATTCTGTGACGATCGATCAAATTGATATCCGCACGGTTCCCAATCAATTCGGTTTTCCTACGATTGATACCGCCAGGCTGGGGTTATTGAAATTACATGTAAACGAAATTTACGGGATGCCCAAACGCAGTTATGGCGGTGATATTTTTACCGATGGCAGTTTGCTGCAACTGGGCAGCGGCGCTTTTGTATTCGTGAACCTTATAAACAGCTTTATCAAGGGGTATTCTTTTTTTGGATCGGATAATCTTCCCCGTTTAGGTATCGCCGGCGGGGTGTTTTTGATCGGATCGGTTTTGCATACCTGGCACCGCAGCTTTCTTACCATGGGAAATACCTATACCATGCAAACAATCCATACAGCCGCTTCGAAATAAGATCAATGCAAACGCTTTTGTATCTTGCCCCGGATGAAAATCAAAGCTTTTTTCAGATCCTTTTGGAAATGGACAAAACGTATCCTGTTATGGGGTTTTATTTCTTCTTTCCTGTATATCCTCATCTGTAAATGGGTAATGCCGCCCATTACGATCACACAGATCGCGAACAGTTTCAGTTATGGTTTGAAAAGGGATTATGTAAGCGCTGACCAGATCTCACCGAATGCAAGACTTGCTGCGATTGCCAGTGAAGACCAGGCATTCCCCGACCACAGTGGATTTGACTGGGACGCGATTGAAAAAAGCATCAAGCCGAAAAAGAAAGGAAAAAAAACCAAAATACCTTTGGGTGGCGGTGCGAGCACGATTACACAACAGGTGGCGAAAAATGTTTTTCTATGGCAGGGTGGCAAATACACCAAATACCTGCGCAAGATCCCCGAAGTATATTTCACTTTTATGATTGAGCTGATCTGGGGGAAGAAACGCATCCTCGAAGTATACCTGAATACGATTGAAATGGGCCCGGGTATATTCGGGATAGAAGCAGCTTCTCAGAAAAACTTCGGTAAACATGCAAAAAGTTTAAGCCGTGCGGAAGCCGCAATGATTGTTGCAGCATTTCCCAATCCAAAAATATTTTCTGTAAAACCCATGAGCCGTCGTGTTGCCTGGCGTTACCCGCAGATATTGCAGCAGATGCACAATATTGAAGATGATGAAGACATCCTTGCGCTGATAAAATAATTCTCTGCAGCGCAGGTGATTTATTGTACAAATTCTTTTACCGCGGCGATGGCCGTAAGCAACCTGTCTTCATAATCCGTACCACTGATCTCGATCCAGGGAACAGATTGGTTGATGAGGATATCTTTATAGATGTGCAATAGTTCTTTCCGGATTTTTTCATCCGGGTATTCGCGCAGTTCGTCTTTTACCCAGGGAAGGTCAGTGTTACAAAGCAGGTAGAGATCATATTTTCTTTCCACGATCTGGTCGAGTATAAACTGGTGGCATTTGCCGAAAACATATTCGCACCACACTTTCATCACATACATATCGGTATCAACGAATAACAAAGGGGAGTGGTGAGAAGTGTGCATCGAATGCGGGTTCACCCAGGTATGTTCGCTGGTAAGCGACCATTGGCTGTTTACCAATGCGGTGTATTCATCTTCAAGTGCCAATTGTCCTTTTGCAATAGTAAGCAGATCATCGAATTGGTAATTCTTGCCATTCGTAAGCAGGTATTCACGAGCAAACTCGGGGCACCATTGCATGCCGTAGTGCTGTGCCAGCAATTCACACAAAGTGCTTTTACCTGTTGATTCAGGACCGATGATGACGATTTTTTTTAGCATTAGAACAGAAGAACAAGGAACAGATGAGTGTTGATTTATAAATGAAAGATAGGGCTTATGTTTTTAATTTTTTTGCCGCGCCCTTTTTTTGTGCAGTATTTATCTGTTTTTTTAGGAATTAAGAAAATGTCTCTCGCAACACTCTTTTACTCCTTATTCTCTAATTGAAATTTTTCGCAGGAGAAAGACAGGAGAAAAAGAGAATGTACTTACGCCTGTTACACGCTATTCACTACCGCTACTCAGCGCTTCTTTCATGTTTATTTCTTCGTCTTCCTCATCCACTCCCATAACCCTGATATCGCCAATACAAACAGCACTACAAACTGAACGCTCGTAAACACATAGCCTTTGATAAAATATAACGGTATCGAAGCAGCGTTTGTAGCGATCCACCAGATCCAGCTTTCCACTTTTTTTCTTGCCATCAGCCACATACCCGTATAGGCAGTTGCCGAAGCAAATGCATCGGCCCATGGAATGGCTTCGGGTGCAAATGCTTTTTTGGCCCAGCTGAGCGCGCCGAAAATAGCGAGGTAAAACGCTATAAAAAAAATGAACTGGTACAGCCATTCTTTTTTACTGCTGTACGTAATATGTAATAATGCTTCATGTTTTTGCACATCTTTTCTTGCCCATAAAATCCATCCATAAATACTCATGATGGTATAATACAGGTTTACACTTGCTTCACCGAGAAGGTTACCTTTTATACTGAGGTAGATATAAAAAACGGTATTGATGAGTCCGACAGGATACACCAGGATATTTTCCTTACGGCTGAACCATACGCTTCCGATACCTGCAAATACAGCGATGTATTCCACAGGGCCAGTTTGCTGCATGCCTTCAATAAATTTTGTATAAACTTCTGCAAATGCCATGCATTAAATGTACGCAAACAAGCGGCTTATTATTTATTTGCCCACACGAAGAAAAAGCGGGAAAATGAATAGATGTTTGGCTTCTTTACCCCAGTTTTTCTGAATATGCGCTGAAAGTATGTCCAAAGGATTGGTTCCTGTTTTGCGTTGGTAATTTTTTACGGCCGACCAGGTACTGATATATCCCATCAGTTGCGGGAACGTCCAGTGATACTGTATCGAAAACGAAGGACTCACAATTGGTTCAAAAGGAAAGGGGATGGTTTGATATTGTTCATCGATGTATTTTCTTTCCGCATCCCAATACGGGCCAATCACATTCCGGTAAAATTCATGGATCAGTTGCCGGATAGGTTCAGCAGTTTCTATCAACCCGTACCCGATCACTGCAATGATCCCGTTTTTTGTAAGCAGTCTTTTTACTTCTCCATAAAAATCGTCGAAACTGAACCAATGTATCGCCTGTGCCACAGTGATCAATGAAAAAAACCGATCAGGAAAATTTGTTGCTTCTGCAGCCTGTACACTGTATTCGATATTTGGCCGCTGAACAGCTTCGGCGAGTTGCTGGGCACTGATATCCGTTGCATACACTTTTGCAAAATGCTGCGCCAGAACGCCTGCTACCTGCCCGTTTCCGGTTCCGCAATCCCATGCATTTTCCCTCTCGTTTACCTGTGCAAACAGCCAGTTAAACAATTCTGCCGGGTACTGCGGGCGGAACTTTGCATAATCCGCTGCATACGCTGAAAAACGGTCTTTCATATAATCCTTTTACACTATGGTTTATTGTCAACCCGGTATAAAATGCCATCCTCCAGTTCCTGAACAATCTCCACTCTTTTTTTCTGTTTGATAAAATCCAGGCTGATCAAATCTGTATTTTCTCCATCTCGGAACCATACAAGATAAAAGCGATCCTGCTGCAAAAAAGTTTCGATCTCTTTGGGGATTTCTTTATGCGGCAAGGGCAATGCACGGATACCTGTAAGAAAATACACCGCATCATTGGCATTACCGAAAACAGGCGGGATGATTTCCTGTTTGTGTTCCCGGATATAAGCCACGGCCGGTGATTGCGTCCACGAATCTTCTGTATAACCGGGCATGCCTGCATCTTTAATTCCTTCCCAGGCTTCTGCATTTAACTGGTAATGATGGTGGTGAAAAGCTGCCAGCAGCAACAGGCTCCCTCCAATCATTGCAAAGCGGATCGGCTTTTGATAATGCCGGATAAAATATCCTATTATCACAGCGAGCAGCAACAGGAGCGGTATATACATCGGTGACAGCAAACGGCTGCTCAGGTTTTCGAATCGGGAAACACTTGCAATGGCGATGATAAAACAGGCATATGTAATAAAAAATACAGCAACAATATTTTCAAAACAAGGGTAATACTGTTGTTGCAGCAGGTGAAAAAGAATGATGGCAACTGCGATTATGGCAAGCGCGATAAAAACAATACTGGCGAGGGCTTCTTTTCCTTTCAGAAAAGGAAGCCATTCAGTAAACACGCCGCCTATCTGTAAAAGATTATCACCGATCCCGCGCAATGCTTTTTCTCTGACGCCTGTGCTGTTCCCCGACGCAATTCTGTTTCTGATAATATTTACCAGTACCAGTGAGATACCCGTACATGTCAGAAAAAATAAATGCTTGATTCGTTTTCGCAATGGTTGATCTGTGAAAAAGCAAACGAGAAATGCACTGCTTGCAAGCAGGCAGATGCCGGCATATCTTATCACCAAAGCAATGGCGCAAACCAGGGCAACGGGAACCAGTGAGCGGATACTAGGTATCAACAGGTAACGCCTCAGCAAAACGATCAGCAAAAAGATGAGAAAAAGAAATACTGTTTCCGACCAGAGCATATTGTACACTTCAAGCAAACAGGGGCTGCATGCGATCAATGACAAAACCGGAACCCTGATCCACAGGGAAGATTTGCGGAAACCCAGCATGATCTTCGCAGTGAGAAAAATACTCCCGCAAAACAAAATGGCGTTTACAAAAGGCGCAAGCTGGTATACATCGGTACGGAAAAGAAAAGACAGCGATGCAAGCAGTACCGGGTATCCCAGCGGGAAATCAACCAATGGCAACCCGTTAAAATCGCTAAAAGAAAAATGTTCTTTGATATTGATCGCTGTGCTTCCATACATCACCGAATCGGGTGAAATGCCAATGCCACTATGGTGTGTAAAAAGGTATACAAAAATACAGGCAACTGCAGATGCCAAGAAAGCATCCCAATATTTTGTAAGTAAAGTCCCGGCGCGTGCGATCATGTATGTGCACGAAGATGCAAATTTTCCACTATCGCTGCAACAATGCATTTTGCACCGAATGCTGGTGGTGGGTCACGTGGTAGGTTGTAAAATAAAGCATCTCCCGTATCGTAAGCATGCCCAGCAACGGGTGCGGTAGTTGGTAGCGGTCCAGTTTTTCTTCGGTACTTTTTGTTATTTTTTCTGAAAGGGCCGATACTGTTCCCCGGAGATTTTCAAGCAATGCTGTTCGGTCGGCAAATGCGATCGCCGGCGGGGGAACGAAAGGCCCGGAAGCCTTTCCGCCTTCAGCCAGCTTTTGCTGGTAATACTGAACCAGTTCTTCAAAAGTTCTGGACACCCGCCCTGCTTCCCCAAATTTTTCCCGCAGAAAATCATCAGGCAGGTCCATCGCGTTGTTTACGGGTGTAACCGATCGGGCAATATGGTCCAGTTGCTGTCCCGCATTCCATTTTTCTGCTGCGGAAAAAGAAAATGCTTCTTCACCCAGGCTGCCGAGGAATTGAATAAAATCGGTGTGCGCCGATATCAGTTTGTCAGAAAGTTCGATCCGGTTCATCGTCGTTTTTTTATAGTGGAAAATACAGCGGCCGATCTGCAAACCGTACAAAATGCTCACGGGGATCAACCGCCCATAAAAAATGCCGTGCAATACACGGCATCCTGCAAATGTATCCTTCCAACGAAGTTTTATTCGGCTTCGGCCACAACTTCGGTTACTTCGGGGATCATTCTCTTCATCATCCCTTCAATACCCGCTTTCAGGGTAATCATCGAGGAAGGGCAACCGCTGCAGCTTCCCTGCAACATCAGATTCACCACACCATCATTGTAACTTTTGAATTGTATCGCGCCGCCATCCATCTCAACAGCAGGCTTTACATAATTCTCGAGCAGTTCTTTTACGCGCTTTACCACATCATCGTCATCGGCACTTACGGTATTGCTTGCTTCCTGTTTTAATTTGGATACTTCGTCATCATTCACCACCACGCCGCCGTTTTCCAGGTATTCTTTCAGGAATTCCTTGATGGTGGGTATCACATCCTGCCAGTCTTCGGTATCCGATGTTTTGGTAAGTGTTACAAAATTGCTGGCGATGAATACACTTTTGATAAAAGGGAAACTGAACAGTTCCTTTGCGAGCGGTGAGGGGGTCGCCTGTGTTTCATCAGCAAAGTCAATGCTTTTTCCGGGATACAGCAGTTTATTCGCCACAAATTTCATTGTTTCCGGGTTGGGCGTCATTTCTGTGTAAATGCTGATTACCGGGTTGCCTGTCTGGATCATATCAATCACTTTTGATAAGTCGGGAATAATTTTTCAACTGCAAAAATAAAGAATGAGGGGCAGCCATGCTTTCTCCGCCCGGGTGGAATGCTCTTTGGGCCCCTATTATTTTCGGATATCGAAACCTTACCAGCAGGCAAAACGGGTGGTTCCTTCGAGAAGAGAAGGGGCTTCGCTATTGCAGGAAGTGTTTTCAGGCTTTTGATGGATTTCGTGCACGCTGAGTTCCGGGGCCTCTTCGGCCACGGCCATGCGGAGAACTGGTACCGTTTGGGTGGGGGCGGCCCAAACCACACCGGCGAGGCAGAGGATGCCGAACAGGGTATTTTGGACAACGGTTTTCATAACGCTTAATTGACACCAAAACTATTCCCGTTTTTGCCGGTTTGCAATCACATAAATGTGTGAAATGCCGGTTTTTGCAGGTTTGATGCAAAAAACCCGGAATAATCCGGGTTTTACGATAAAGGCAATCTATGTTGAGGACTAATAGTAGAATCGGGCATTCTCGACCTGATCGGGGAAGCCGCTGGTTTTGGTGGTGGTTTTCCGGGTGAGGGGAGCACCATCATTGTCGTATGTATAGGTATGAATCACGGTTTCTTCCAGCGCACCATTCATATCATAATGCAGTTCCGAAAGCGGGTTATTGGGTATCAGGCTTTCGAGCGGCATAAATGGATTGTTTTCAAAAATGGCTGAAGTATTGGGTTGGGTGTCGTACTGATCGATCAGGTAATCATTGCTCTTTTCCAGCACACCGGTATTGGTGTTGCGGTAATAAAGGCTCATTTTTTTCAGGTTTCCATTGGCATAATATTCCTGGCCGTACCGCATAGTAGGGGTGGAAGAAACTGTGCCGCCTGGCAAACGATGGTAACCGTCTGTACGAACCAGTTTACCATTGGCATATGTGTATTCGTAAAATGCCACGAGGTTACCAGCTGCATACACTTCGGTTTTTACCAGTTGCTGGTTTACATAGAGGTATTTGAATTTGCTGCCATCACTTCCGCGGAGTTCGGTTGCAAGACCGCCGCTATAGAACATATTGTACACAATATGATCGGGCGTGCCCTGGGAGTAAGCAATATGCACCGTAATGGTATTAATGGTGCCGTTGCTGTTATAGGTCATGGACTGGTAACTGCCGCCATCGTATTCAATTTTGGCAAGTTTTTTTGTGCCTCCGGGTTGCGGGGCAGGGTCGGGTGTTACCACAGAATCCTTGGAACAGGCTACCAGTACCAGTGAAAGAAACAAGGCAATCACAATATTTTTCTTTGTTAGCAGGTTGTAAAAAATCATCTTCTGTTATTTTAATACAGCACAAACCTACAACAGCTGTTTCCCGCTTTCAATCACATGAAAATGTGGTTGGGACGAATGGGATTTTTAAAGGAGGAGCGGCAGTTTTTATTTGATCGATCCTTCTTTTCTTACATAAAAAATCCCTTCAGATACTGAAGGGATCTTGAATATACACAACAGGATATTATTTGATTTCCGCCAGTGGTACAGGATTGGGCACAGCATTGTGTACCGGCTTGATGGTTTTCAGGTATGCAAAAATGGATCGGATATCTTCATCCGTCATTTTAGCAAGATTAAACCAGGGCATGGGCGGCAGCAAGGGGCGGTTGCCTGCAAGCCCTTTTGATTTTCCTTCGCGTATGGCACGGAAAAAATTCTCTTCCTTCCAGTTTCCTAACCCGGTTGAATCGGGTGTAAGATTGGCTGCATAGGAAATACCCCATGGACCTACTGCTGCGGTAAGATCGGGCGCAAATAAAGCCCATCCTTTCTGAACAGATTTGGTATCGATCCCGGGCAGCTTGCCATCTTTCTGAAAACCGGAGAGCCGTAGTTCTGTGATGAGCTCGGGACCATTGGGGCCCATTTTTTTGGGTGAATGACAATCATCACAACCAGCGGTTTGTACAAGGTATTCGCCGCGTGCCACGCGGATAGCAGCAGAATCTTTTTTCTCTGCCGATGCAGTTTCTTTTCCTGTATTTCCGGTACAGGCAATAATTGCCACAGATGATGCAAAGGCAATAGCAGCCAGTGTATACATTTTCTTCTTCATGAGTTGTTATTTTATGAGGCAGCAAACCTAACAAGCTTATCAGGCGGGAGCAATCACATGAAAATGTGGTTGGGATAAGCGGTAAAAGCTGAAGGCTGAACGCAGAACACTTATTCAGTAACACAGCATAAAATTTTCAGGGAAGTTTTTACTTAGTGCTGTTGTAAATACAGTATTGTATTAATGCTGGCAGCTGTTAAACGAGTTTGTCTTTAAAAGCTTTGGCCACTGCTTCGCTTTTGCTGTTGACATGCAGTTTTTCGTAGATCTTTTTGATATGACTTCTTACCGTATCAATGGCTATAAACATTTCGCTTGCGATCATTTTGTAACTGTATCCTTCCACCAGGAACTGGAGTACCTGTTTTTCACGTTCGGAAAGATTGTAATCTTCACCGCGTTCGTTGTTCATCGATGAAAACATTTTCAACACCTGTGTGGCGATGCTGGCTGTCATGGGCGCGCCCCCGCTTTGGGCTTCGGCAATATATTCCAGCAGTTTGGTGGGCGGCGTTTTCTTCAACACATACCCATTGGCGCCGTTGCTGATTGCCTGAAAAACATTTTTATTGTCATCGAAAACAGTAAGCATGAGAATTTTTACCTCATCGTTTACTGCGCGTATTTTTTTCAATCCTTCGATACCATTGATCCCGGGCATATCAATATCCATCAGTATCACATCCGGTTTCCAGGCAGCCACTTCTTCCACCACATTGTTACAGTTTTTAAATGCAGCCAAAACTTCAAACCCGTCGGATCCGTTGATGAGCATGGTTAGTCCTTCACGCAGCTGGGGGTTGTCTTCGTAAATCAACAGTTTCGTCATTACAGGTTTTTTAACCGGTCAAAATTAAACATAGCGGTATTTTTTATCAATCGCATAAATATGTTATCTCCATACTTTCTTTCTCAAAATCCCCGCCCTCCGGTGGCCAGGCGGTAGAAGCCGGGCAGCCATTTCCTGGTCAGTGCCCCTATTCCCACACAAAAGAAAAAAACCAATGCAGGGGCCAGCAGGTAGGTGATCAACCGGTAATTGGGTATATCACCGATATAGTGATACATCAAACGTGTAAAGTATACCACCAGCGGCGCATGCAACCCGAAAATAAAAAAAGAAAATGCCGACAGCGAAACAAACCAGGGCTGGCGCATACAGAATTTTACCAGCCTGTCTGCACCGAACCAAACCGCAAGTATCCCTGATAAAACAGCCACATCGTGCAGGATGTTCAGTGTTACAAAAGTTAAATGATTGGCGGGTTCCAGCTCAAACGCCATAAAGGTTTTGATAACGCTGAAACCGATAAAGAGCAGCCATGAGATATAAAGGCTCAGCCATTTCGGTTTCCGTTCAAGGTTGAACCCTGTTTTTTGTAACCATACGCCCAGCGAAAAAAAGAATAAACCACGGCCATCAAAAACAAAAAAGCCGAGTTCGAGTATCCACATCAAAAATGTTACCCCGAACCATACCGCTGCAAAATTTTTAAGGCACCACCTGATCAGCGGATAAACGAGGTTGGTAATAAACAATGCAAGAATAAACCATAGCTGGAATGAAATGGGTGCGAATAGCCAGCGTGTAAAAATGCCGGGCCAGCCAATTTCACGATAGGGCCTGTCATCACCCATCTGGTCAAGTTTTGCATCGAGCACGGCTTGTGCAGTAACCGGGAATTGTTGCCACAGGTACGTGATCAGCAAACCAACCGCACTCCATACCAGGTATGGTACCACCAATGTGCGGGCCCTTTTCCCGATCAGTGTTTTGTAAGGCTGGTCATCTTTCATTGCATATATATAGCCTGATATGATAAAAAGCAGGGGTATGCGGAAACGCAGCACACCATTGGCCATAAAGTATTCGAAGAATGTGGTGAATGTGAGGTCTTCCCGAACCGTAGTAAAAGGTTGCAGGTAGGTTTGGTCAAGGTTATACCCATGCACCGCTAACAGCAATGCGATTGAAACAAAAGTATAGAAACGTAATTTCTGGCTGAGGAACCTGCTCATAATGATACTGATTTAATGAACAGGGATATTTAATGTTACTTTGGTTCCTTCACCGGGTTTCGATTGTATGTGTACCCTGCCATGCATGGCATCAGCACGTTTCTGCATATTACCCAAACCATTTCCGCCATCTGCCGTAACCGGATCGAAACCGATTCCGTCGTCCCCAACAATCAGTACCAGCCTGCTGTTGTGCAAACCCAGTTGTATGGTAACCATGCTAGCTTTGGAATATTTGGCCGCATTGTTCACAGCTTCTTTAAAGACAAGAAAAAAATCACGGCGGGCTTCCATTTCCAGCTTAACATCATACACGGCTTCGTCTACCCGAAAGTCAAGTTCAATTTCTTTTGCTTCGAGCACATTCGTTGCAAACTCACGCATGCGGGCCGTAATTTTCTGTAAAGTATCGTTGCTGGGTTTGATACTCCATACAATATCATCCATGGCTTCCATCATGCGCTGGCTGTTATCGCTGATCTTACCTAAGTATTCTGTTGTTTTAACCGGATCGGCCTGTATCCTGCTTTTCGCCATTGAACTAAGGATATTGATGGTACTGAGTGTGCTTCCCATATCATCATGGAGGTCCCTTGCCACACGGTTACGTATTTTTTCAACAGCCAGCAGCTTGTTCACCCGCAGCCGGTGTACTGCATAAATACAAAGGGCAACCACAAAAAACAAAGTACTGATAAACCAGTATGTGCGCCAGAAAGGTGGTTTGATATAAATATGCAGCTGCGTGATCTCCGGCGAGCGTATGCCATCAATATCTTCACAATACACACTAAAAGTGTAATTGCCCGGCTGCAGGAGTGTATAGTTGATAATGTTCTGCCGGTCGGCTTTTACCCAGTCGTTATCGATGCCCGACATTTTATAATAGTAGGTGAGCTTCTCCTGCTGCAGGTAACTGAGTGAAGAAAAATAAATGCTGAACGTATTCTGGCTGCTGCTGAGCTGTACGCGTGGAAGGGTTTGCAGCGAATCCACCGACACATAATTGTTCAGCAGTTTAAAGTCGGTGATCACAACATTCCTGGGTGGCCGGGTCTGGAATATGGCCGGTTTAAAATAAAGCAATGCATTGTTACCCGTGAACATAACATATCCATCGCTGCTGAAGAGATCCGCTTCTGTCGTAAGGTGCGCCAGTGTAATGCCGTCTTTCCGGCTGTAAGCTGTTACTTTCTTTGTAGCCGGGTTATAGCGGCAGAGCCCATCGCGCGTGATCATCCACAGATAGCCGTCTTTGTCCATCCGCATGCGGAGTATGGAGTTTCCGGGCAATCCATCTTCGTAGGTAAGCCAGCTTACTTTACCGGTATGCAGGCTGATAAAATTGATCGCACCCGCAGAGAATACAATGGTACTGTCGTTCAGTTGTTCAATATCCTTTCCAAGGTTCTGAAACAGTCTTTCCTCTGCCGGACCTTCCGTGGTATAATGCCTGATCATCAGTTTCGCTTCTGCATCCAGTTTGTATATACCATTCCCTTCGCATGCCACCCATAAATTACCATGCGAATCGGGTAGTATTTTATCGATCACCCCAACGAATTTCTGCATCACGGTAAATTGTTTACCATCATACCTGATCAGCCTTCCCCGAAAAGTTCCAAACCAGATATTTCCTTTTTTGTCTCCTGTAATGTATTTGATGGTTGATCCGTCGAAAGCGGGGTCGGTGTAAAAGCGGCTGCTTTTTGTAAGCGTATCGTACACGATATAATTGCCCGACTGGCAGCCTATCCAAACTTTTCCATCCGTATGCTGGTAGATGGCCCATGCCTGGCGAAATTGTATCCACCGCATTTTAGACATGGCGGGCATATTGTTGTATACACCCGCGTCGTACTTGTGAAAAAAGCGGTCCATCGAAACAATACCCTTTCCCCAGGTACTGAGCCAGTACTGCCCGCCCTTTAACTGGAAAATATCAGTGAATTCGATACCGCCACGTTTGGGTGAAAGCATCATATTCACTACAGAATAAGTTCCGCTTCCCGGTGTGGTAAAATACAATCCATTGTCAGTCGAAAGCCAGATACTGCCATCATGATCCTCCATGATATTGAATACGAAATGAAACTGTATCCCTGTTTCGCTTCCTGCGCCATGTTCATAATAAAAGAAGCGGCGTTCATTTTTATCATAATTATAGAGCGCATTGGTTCCGTAAGTCCAGAGTAATCCCTGTTTGGTTTCAAAAATGCCGTACTGTTCCGAATAGTCGGGATTGTAATTCAAACCCGCAGTATCAGGTAGTTCTCGCCCGGTGGAATCAAAACAGAATTTCAGGTTACCCGCTGCCCAGTTAAATACCCAGAACCTCCTCCTGCTGTCTATGAAAATATTTGCCGTTGCAGGTTTTACTTTTTTTACATCCAATAACGGGATCTTTTCCGGATTGTATTCGCTGGTAAATGTTTTACCCGATCGTGCATCGTATACGGCCAGCCCTTTGTTACTGCAGGGAAACCAGAAACGTTGTGTCGGTGTGTCTTCATAAAAACCCGGCGTAGGGATATAGCCTTCGGGGAAGTGAAAATAATTATCCTCCACAAAAGCGTTTTGTTTTTTGTCGTAATGAAGTATGCCAAAAAGATAAACGGAAAGAAAGATCTCACCCTTGCTGCTGCGCCATAGTTTTGTAGCGGCGCTGCTTCGTTTGTAGCGTGTTGATTTTACCGGGATACTGGTATAAGAAAGTGTGGAAGTATTAAAAATACCAAAGTCCAGTTTATCACCAAATGCCAGCCACAGGTTACTGCTGTCGCCAGGAACAATTTGTGTTAATGCCGAAGAAGTGATATGCTTCGACATTTTAGGTGAACGGAACTGGATGAATTTACTGCCATCGAAACGCTGAAGACCGTTAGCGGTTCCCACCCATATAAACCCTTTTTTATCCTGGTAGGTGCAATACACCACATTTGACGCAAGACCAGTGGCATCGTCGGTACTGATTCGGTTGAATGTAAAGCCCTGCTGCGATTTTACAGCTGTGTACAAGAATACCCACAGTAAAAGAAAGCTGGTCTTTTTCATGCGCAGGGAAGATATTCAAAGCTAAAAACAATTGGGTAACCATGTGTGAGGGCTGGTAAAATCACATATTTATGTGGTGAGGCGGGTGTCTAAAACAGTAAACCAGGTTATAAAGGTGTTTGTGTTTCGGTTCAGCATTCACGGATTTGCGGATAGCGGATCCGCGAATTTATACGCACCATTCACCCGAACTTATATTGTTCCCTGTTCGATATTCAATTGTTCACCATTCAAAAAAAACGCCCCGCCAGGACTGACAGGGCATATTGTAACTGCGTATTATGAAAAAGCAAAGCGCTTTTTTACAGCTCAAAATTGCCGGTGGCAAAATTTATAAAATACACAGGAATGATGAATGGGAAATAGTTCTGCTTAAGCGGAAAGCGGGCTCACATAAATATGTGGTTTCGCCCAAACCCTTTACCAGAAAGCATTTCACATGATTGTGTGATTGCGTGTTCAGACTGTTGTCTGCAATTTTACATCACTAAATCATACCTGATATGAAAGGAAAATACATCACCACCTCTTTAATGCTGGCAGTGCTGGCAGGTGGTAAACACGGCATCAGTATTCTTTGTGACGAAACGCAGGCTGTTGTAAGCGATCATAAAACGATCTGGAGTAAACAGCATCCGGAAAAACAACATCCGGTTACTGCCGGCATTCCTGATGAACTGAAACTGGCCTGAGTTGTTAGGAGTAAAAAATTCACGATCATGGAAAAAAAATTCTGGCAACTGATGGACAGGTTCTTTCATCTGCTGCTCCTGTTATCAGGAGAGGAAGATGTTGAAGCCGTCTCGATCAGTCATATCCTCTGATCACAAAAAAGGGGCTCCTGAAGCAATCCCTTTACGGGTCAGTAACCAATCTGCTTGCTACAGCGCCTTCAATGCCTGTATCCTGTCCCAGTGCTGCCTGATACCCTCATTCGCCATTGATAAAAATTCAGTCGCTCTCTCCGGATTGTTATTCCGGATAGTGGCAAACCTGTTCTCATGGTACAGGAATTCATCCAATGGTACAGATGGATCTTTGCTGTCGAGTACAAATCTTTGTCCCTGCTCTTTTAACGGGTTAAAGCGGAACAATGGCCAGTACCCGGATTTCACTGCAAGATCCTGCTGGTCTAACCCATGGCACATATCATATCCATGCGCAATACAATGGCTGTAAGCAATGATGATAGACGGACCAGGATAAGCTTCTGCTTCAAGAATGGTTTTTAAGGCATGTACATCATTCGCGCCCATCGCTATCTGCGCCACGAATGCAGTTCCGTGTGCTATCGCCTGCATGGCAAGGTCTTTTTTGCCGGTTGTTTTTCCTTTGATAGAGAATTTTGCGCTCGCACCCAGCGGGGAGGATTTTGATTTTTGCCCACCTGTATTGGAATATACTTCTGTATCGAGTACGAGTATGTTTACATTCTCCCTGGTTGATAATACATGATCCAGTCCGCTGAAACCAATATCGTAAGCCCAGCCATCGCCACCAACGATCCACATGGATTTGTGTTCGAGGAAGCCAGCCACCTGCAACAGCAGTTCTGCATTTTCTGTTTTCAAAGAACGCAGCCTTGTTTTTAATGCATCTACATTTTTCCGTTGCTGTATGATCTCTGCTTCATTCGCTTCCACATTGCTAAGTATAGCATCGGTAAGTTCTGATCCCATTTCTTCGCGGAGTGATTTCAATAAAGCCAAAGCATAACTGCGTTTCATGTCTGTGGCCAGTTTAATACCGAGCCCGAATTCGGCATTGTCTTCAAAGAGGGAGTTTGCCCAGGCCGGTCCATGGCTCTCACTGTTTTTGCTCCAGGGTGTTGTCGGTAAATTCCCGCCGAAAATGGAAGAGCAGCCGGTTGCATTGGCAACGATCATCCTGTCGCCGAATAATTGTGTCAATAATTTCAGGTAGGGTGTTTCTCCGCAACCACTGCATGCGCCGGAGAATTCAAACAGGGGTTCTAACAGTTGAGAACCTTTCACGGTGCTCCTGTTTACACGGGTCCTGTTGATATCCGGCAAACCGAGGAAGAAATCCCAGTTGTTTTTTTCGGTTTCCTTCAGCGGCATCACATCCTGCATATTGATGGCTTTATGGCCGGGTTGTGTTTTGCTTTCAATAGGACAGGCTTCTGCGCAAAGGTTACAGCCAGTACAATCTTCCACTGCCACCTGTAATGTATAGGATTCTGTTTCTTTAAAAAATTCTTTCCCGATCGGCGCGGTATGCTTAAAGAAATCCGGTGCATTGTTCAGCAGGTCATTGCTGTACACTTTGGGGCGGATGGCAGCATGCGGGCAAACAAAGAAACATTTTCCGCATTGAGAACAGAGGCTGGGATCCCATACCGGAACCTGCTCGGCAATATTCCGCTTTTCAAACCTTGTGGTGGCAGAAGGATACGTGCCATCTGGCGGAAAAGCACTTACCGGAAGATCGTCACCATCACCGGCAATGATCTTCGCAAGCACATCCTGTACAAAAGCAGGTGCCCGCCCAGAGATAGCGGCACCAGAAGCTTTGCTACCAATTGCATAACCGGAATAATCGATCTGTGAAAGGTTCTCGAGTGTTTTATCAACGGCATCATAATTTTTTTGCACCACCGCTTCTCCTTTACGTCCATAGGTTTTTTTGATCGCTTTCTTGATATAACTGATGGCTTCTTCTTTCGGCATTACATTCGAAATGGCAAAGAAGCAGGTTTGAAGAATGGAGTTGATGCGTGAACCCATACCCGTTTCCCTGGCCACTTTTGATGCATTGATCACGTAAAGTTTCAATTTTTTTTCAATGATCTCCTCCTGGATCGTGCGCGGAAGTTTACACCAAACCTCTTCCATGGGATAAGGGGCATTGAGCAGGAATGTGGCACCTTTCTGTACATGCTTCAGTATATCATATTTTTCGAGGTACTGAAAATGATGACAAGCCACAAAATTTGCAGAATTGATTAGGTAGGTGGATTGAATAGGTTTGTGGCTGAACCGAAGATGCGAAACCGTAAGAGAGCCGGATTTTTTTGAGTCGTACACAAAATATCCCTGCACATGATTGTCGGTTACATCGCCGATGATCTTGATGGTGTTTTTATTCGCACTCACCGTTCCATCGGCACCCAATCCAAAAAACAAGCCGCGGAACAGGTGCTGGTCTTCCAGAGAAAAGGTTTTATCGTAAACGAGGCTGCTGTGTGTTACATCATCGTTAATACCAACTGTAAATCTTTTTTTCGGATTTTCTTTTTTGAGTTCTTCAAAAACAGCTTTCACCATTCCCGGATTGAATTCTTTGGAAGCCAGCCCGTAACGGCCGCCGATCACTTTCGGCATATTCCCATCCCAACCGGCATGCAACGCATTGACCACATCCATATACAAGGGTTCACCGATGGCGCCGGTTTCTTTACAACGGTCGAGTACCGCAATATTCTTTACAGTTCTGGGAATTGCATCGATGAAATGTTTTATTGAGAACGGCCGATACAAATACACATGCAGGTAACCTGTTTTTTCTCCTTTGCCGTTGAGATGGTCAACCGTTTCATGTACCGCACCTGCACCGGATCCCATAATGATGATGATATTTTCTGCCTGCGGATGGCCATAGTAATCATATAAGCGATACCTGCGGCCTGTGAGTTCTGCAAACTGCTGCATGGTTGCTTCCACAATGGAAGGAACTTTTTGGTGATAGGGATTGCATGCTTCGCGGCTCTGGAAATATACATCGGGGTTTTGCGCGGTACCCCGGATAAAAGGATTGTCGGGGTTCAATGCACGCTGACGGTGACGCGTCACATCTTTCGGGTCGATCATCGCACGGATGGCATCATCAGGGATAATTGTCACTTCATTCAATTCATGTGATGTACGGAAACCATCAAAAATATTGAGGAAGGGAATGCTGGAACGGAGTGTTGCCGCAGTGGCGATCATCGCCATATCATGTGCCTGCTGCGGGCTGGTACCAAACAACATTGCGAAACCGGTTGAACGCACGGCCATCACATCACTATGATCCCCGAAAATAGAAAGTGCATGGGTGGCCAATGCCCTTGCTGCGATATGAAAAACCGTTGGTGTTAATTCTCCCGCTATCTTGTACATATTCGGGATCATCAGTAACAAACCCTGCGAACAGGTAAACGTGGATGCCAATGCGCCGCCCTGTAAAGCGCCGTGTATCGCGCCAGCAGCGCCCGCTTCACTCTGCATCTCGATCACTTTGGGTATTTCGCCAAAAATATTTTCGCGGTTATCACTGCTCCACTCATCTGCAAATTCGCCCATCGGAGAAGAGGGGGTGATGGGATAAATGGCACAGACTTCACTCGTTTTATACGCAATATATACCGCGGCTTCGTTACCATCCATTATGGCGGGAGCCGGTTTTTTTTCCGAAACTTCACCGGCGGGTTTATCCTGGACAAGGGTATTTTCCATAACGTGAGATTTAGGATGATGATTGAGTATACAAAATACCAATACTCTAAAGCCGGAAAATATGACCAATGTCAGTTCGGGATATGATTTTAATGAGGTTTGAAATGCCTTCCGGGCTATGTATACAGCCGCTCATACACTTATCCACTGGGATTGTATGGCTGTTTTTATCTTTAGAAAAACCCAAAACCAGGACCAGGTGAAAAAAATCCTTACCTGTATTTTATTTGTTTCAGTATCGGCCAGTGCACAAAATGCCCTTCAGCAAATGGTGGCTGCGGAAAAAGCTTTTGCAGCATTTACCGAAAAGCATACAGTAAAGGAAGGGTTTCTATTATATATGGACAGTGCCGGCGTTTTATTCCGCAACGGCAAAGCGGTTCGTGCAATAGATGTTTTTGCGAAACAACCTGCAACCGCGGGCGTTTTAAACTGGAAGCCCGATTTCGCGGTGATGGGCAGCTCGGGTGATATGGGTATCAGTTCCGGCCCGTATAGTTTCAGGCAAACAATGAATGATACCGTAGTATCTGCCGGGCATTTTTCTTCTGTGTGGATCCGGAAGGGAAATGGTGAGTGGAAAAACCGGGTTGACCTGGGTGTGAATTATGATAAAAATATCCCGCAGAACCAGGAGTCCTTTTTTGAAACCCTTTCTGCTGACAATACATCCGGAACGATGGTTGCTGATTTTTTTCCTGCAGAGCAAGCCTTTATTGAAGCAGTATCTGCAGGCGACCGGAAAAAAATAATAACAATGCTTACGGATCATTCGCGATGGTTACTGGATCAATTCGCCCCCTTCGATGGTAAATCGTCAATTGAAAAAGCATTACAGCAATTACCTGCCAACATACAGTTCAGGGAAAACACGAGGCTTAGATCAGCCGCAGGTGACCTGGTTTGTATTTACGGCTCTGCTGTATCCGGTGATAAAATATCGGCATATATCCATGTATGGGGCTTACAGGCAGATGGCTGGAAATTATTACTGCAAACAATCAAATAAGCCTCTTACAATTTTACGCCCACGCTTAAGGTCACATAAAACAGGTTTTTTCCTCTTTCTGAAAGATCGGGTCTTCCTGCAACAGTAATAAGGTTGCGTGGCATCGTATACGCAGGCGTAACAGATGCATTGAATTTTCCGGCAACCCACACCAACGGTACAGAAAGTTCATAAGACAAAACATTAAACTGCGTAACCTGTTCTGTGGTTTGTTGTGTTACAGGTATACCAAGCACTGATTTGTTTTCAAAATAAGTGTTTGAAAATTTCTGGGTCCCAAAATAGGCATAGGCAGAGGGATCGATCGCAAAAGCAACTCCGGGCGTCCCGGTTTTGATCAGGAATAAATGATCAAGCCCGATCGTGGCACCCACATCTGTCTGGTTGCTGAATTTAAGGTCAACACCTGTGTTTATATTTACTATACCATTCAGGTAATTCAGGTTAATACCTGTCTGCGACTTCAGTGCCGATTGCACCAATATGCTTTTGTCTTTGTACAGGAACTCTGTCAGGAAAATGTTTCCCGAAAAATGTTCTGACTGCGGAAAACGATATCCCGCTTCAACAGTGGTACCGGTATAGGTAAGGGGCAGGCTTTTGTTATTGACAAAAATAAAATTACCCTGTACATACAATCCGGTTGAAGACTGAAAACCAACCATTGGAAACAAACCGCTGCTTTGCAAACTATCTGTGCGGCCGAAATAATGCAGGGCCGACTGATAATTGACGCTGGCACTTATTTCATTTTTCTGCGCCTGTTTTTCATTGCTGTTTTGTCCTTTGGAAAAAAACGGCATTGCCAGTATCATTGCGGAAAAGAAAATATGTGTTTTCATACAGTTGGTTTTTATGGTTACTGTTGAAGCGGGATCGTTGTATTTGTTAAAAGAACCCCTTATTGTTTTCCTGTTTTTACAGAACCTTTCGCATCAGCTTCTGCTTTCACTTTTACTTCCGGTTTTGCTTTCTCTGCTTTTTCCTTCGCTTTTACTGCAGTTTTTTCAGTGGCCTCTTTTGTTTTTTCGGCTCTTTCTTTCGCATCTGATGCCTGCTCTTTTGCTTCCTGTTTTACTTCTGTCATCGGAAGTGTGGCATTTGCATTTGCATGCACATCGGCCTGTGAAACAGATTGTGCCCTTACCAGGCCTTTTTCTTCACCGCCGGCATTGCTGTTCATTTCTG
Organism: Chitinophagaceae bacterium; assembly: GCA_004028765.1. Lineage (GTDB taxonomy): Bacteria > Bacteroidota > Bacteroidia > Chitinophagales > Chitinophagaceae > Sediminibacterium. The sequence goes on from SAIX01000037.1 coordinate 58,532, forward strand.
CGCTATTGCTGCTTTTTACATCAGCATCAGCACTGGCATCGGCCTTTGTTCCTGATTTTATTTTTTGTGAAGAATTTACCGCTGCGTTACCGGCTTTTGAAACAGCGGCCGTAGTTGCACTAACGGCTTTACCCGTAGCAACCGTTGCTTTGTTTGTGGCGTTAACAGCAGCACTGGCTGCTTTTGTAGCATTTACCGTTGCATTGGCTGCTGCTGTAGTGGTGGTGCGTACACCCAATTGTGCATAAGATGACTGGATAAAAAATACGGAGGCCGCCATTGCTGAAAATTTGATTAGCGTTTTCATAGTTTTTCGTTTTAGGTTAAGAATGCTTTCTGTTTTTCGTTTTCAATTTGCGTGCCAAACCTTTTTTGATATACAGGCAGCGATATATAAGAGATTGTTTTTCAAAAACTTTTCCCTCAAAAAAATAGTATTCCCTTTTGGACCCGGTTCCGGAGATGGATTTTACCCGGGATTTTTTTAAGAGAATTTTTTTAGAAGTATGAAATCCAGATGGCAGAGAAATACGTAAGCGGCCACACGTTTATGCGGTTTTCTGTAAACCTTTGCATACAGATATTTGTATCATTGGTCTTATACAGAAAACCATATCAGATGCGGAAAAATAAAATGACCCGAAGAAATTTTTTACGGGCAACAACTGCTGTAACGGGTGTGTTTGCGATTGCCCGGGGTTTTTCGGAGCCGCTTTATCATCAAAAAAAGAAAGCAATGCGTTTCAGGTTAATCAGGCATGCAACCATTCTGCTCAGTGCCGGTCCATACAGTTTCCTGGTTGATCCTATGTTATCCATAAAAGAGGCAATGGATCCGGTTGGCAATGCCGCCAACAAATACCGGATACCGATGACCGATCTTCCCATTAACGAAACAGAACTGAAAGAAATGCTGTCAGCCGTAGACGCTGTTTTGGTCACACATACACACCGCGACCATTGGGATACTGCAGCACAGCAAATGATTGCAAAAGATAAAAAAATATTCTGTCAGCCAGTCGACGAAGAAAAAATCCGTAAACAGGGTTTTACCAATGTAACTGCTATTTCCGAACATATTACATGGGAGGATGTACAACTGTTCAGGACCGGAGGTCAGCATGGCACAGGAGAAATCGGCAAACAGATGGGGATCGTTTCCGGTTTTGTAGTAAAATACAAAGATGCTTCCGTTTATATCGCAGGAGATACGGTTTGGTGCAGTGAAGTGGAAAATGCAATTCAGAAATATTCGCCCGGGCACATTATTGTGAATGGCGGCGGTGCAAGATTCCTTACCGGTGATCCCATCACTATGACGATAGATGATGTAGCCAAAGTTGCTGATTATACAGAGGCACCCCTCTCTGTTGTTCATCTCGATACCGTAAACCACTGTTTACAAAAAAGATCTGATTTCCGGGCCTTCGTTACCGAAAAAAGACTGAGTAAAAAAATACAGGTTCCCGAGGATGGCGAATGGATAGCTGTCTGAACCGTTGATACCGGATTGATTCCTTTCATCACACACACATATTTGTGCGATTGGCAGAGGCCCTGCAGTAAAACATCTTTGCGGCCTAAACCTGAAGATGATGAAAAAAATGATCCGTCAAATATGTATCGTGTACAGCATTCTGTTACTGGTAACATCCTGTTCAAAAAACAATAACAGTACTGTAACTGATCCGCCTCCTGCAAATCCGCTGGTCAGCCGCATTGAAAAAGACGGGGAAATATGGACGGTGACTTATAATGCCGACAGTACCCTGAACACAGTAGACCGGAAATTAGCCGACGGTACGCCTATCAACAGTTATGTTTTTAACTATGCAAATGGCAGACTGGTGGAAGTGAAATCTGCCGGAAGATGGAAATATTATTATACAGGAGATGAACTCTCGGCGATTGAAACCTATAATAATTTCGGGCAGCTGCGCTACCGCATCACTTTTACTTACAGCAATGAAAAATTAATTGAGCGGATCGGTTATCTTTCTACTGCAGCTACCACAAACAAGCCCAATGAGAAAATAAAATACAATTATGGCCCCGACGGTAAACTTACCGGTAAAGAAATGTTTGATTATATAAACGATACCTGGGCAAACTCCGGAGAAGTACACATACTTCAATACGACACCCATCCGAATACTGCGGAGCACCTTGAAAATTTCCCTTTTATTCCAAAGAAATTTTTCCCTGAGAATAATGTGATCCGCGAGCAGTATGTGAATGATATCGGCCAGGTTTATGGATCAGCCGTACATGAATACCAGTATGATGTTTCCGGCAGGCCGGTATCCCGCAAAAGCACTTTCTCATATACCGGGTTCCCGGATACACAGGCGGAAGCAAAATTTCACTATTGATCTCTCTTAACCGCAGAGCAGCGGAGAAGCAGTGGTTTATAATACCAAAAAGAAGCGGGTGTTTGACCCGCTTCTTTTTATCGATAAGGTTTTATTTACGATTCAACGATGCGGAGCTTGGCATAATTGAGCATGATCTTTTTTTCACCGTTTGTTTCGAATACGATTGTTGCTACGGGGTTGTGTGCCGAGCCTTCTATTTTCGCTACTTTACCAAAACCGAATTTCTGGTGCTCCACTTTCTGGCCGGCCTGAAGATTGGCAGTATCGCTCGGGATAAAATCTGCCGAAGGCCTGTGCTCTACGAGTTTTGAGGAAGGCGGTGTAACCGGGAGGTATTCGGGTTTGTTCCGCGCATCCGTTTTTTTAGACGGTGGCGGTCCATATCTTTTTTCAGCAGCGGCAGTATCTCCAAACCCAAAACCACGCTGCATACGTTCAAAACCAGAACCCCAGTCGGCACCCAGGTTTCTGGCACCGCCGCCTGCATAGCTCTTATCAATATATTGTTCCGGCATTTCTTCGATAAACCTGCTGGGTTCATTTTGTACCAGCTGACCAAACCGGTAACGCGTATTGGCGTATGTAAGCCATAGTCTTTTTTTCGCACGCGTGATAGCTACATAAAACAATCTTCGTTCTTCTTCCAGTTCCTCGCGGGTATTAATGCTCATGGCATTGGGAAAAAGCATTTCCTCGATACCTGCCACAAATACACATTCAAACTCGAGGCCCTTTGCAGCGTGTATCGTCATCAGCTTTACCACATCACTGTCTTCCTTGTCATCATCCGCATCTGTAAGCAGCGTGATCTGCTGCAGGTAAGCGCCCATACTTTTATCGCCCAGTTCACCATCTTCATTGCTCGGGCTTTCCGTCCACTCTTTAATTGAGTTCAGTAATTCCTGGATGTTTTCATATCGTGCAAGCCCCTCTGTGGTTTTATCCGAAAAAAGTTCTTTCACGATATTGGTATGCTTACCCACCTGTATCGCCACATCATACGCATTCTTATCCGTAAGCATACTCTGGAAATAACGGATCATTGTCACAAAGTTCTGCAGGGCTTCAAGTGTGGCACCTTTAAAACCAAATTCACCGGACCGGACCAGCACATCATACATCGAAATATTCTGTTCGTTGGCAATGATCACCGTTTTTTCGATCGTTGTTTTACCGATGCCACGGGCAGGATAATTGATGATACGCTTCAGCGCCTCTTCATCTTTTGTGTTTACGATCACCCGCAGGTAGGCCAGGAAATCCTTGATCTCTTTCCGTTGGTAAAAACTTACGCCGCCATAAATACGGTAGGCAATGCCCATCCTGCGCAGGCTTTCTTCAAAAGAGCGGCTTTGTGCATTGGTGCGGTATAATATCGCGAAGTCGCGGTTATAATAATGGTTGCGCAGTTTTTGTTCCTGTATCATATCCGCCACAAACTTGCCCTCATCATTATCGGTCATGGTACGCACCAGCTGTAATTTTTCTCCCTCGCTGTTTTCCGTCCAGAGATTTTTGGGGATCTGTCCTTTGTTGTTTTTGATCACCCCATTGGCCACGTGTAAAATGCTCTGGCTGCTGCGGTAGTTCTGTTCCAGCTTTACCACTTTTACATCATCATAATCTTTCTGGAACTGTAAAATATTTTCGATCGTGGCTCCGCGGAAACTATAGATACTTTGTGCATCATCGCCCACCACGCAGATGTTCTCATGCGCGGCCGCGAGCAGTTTGGTGATCTGGTACTGGACCGCATTGGTATCCTGGTACTCATCGATCAGGATGTATTTGAATTTATGCTGGTATTTATGCAATGCTTCGGGAAACACTTTCAGCAGTTCATACATCTTCAGCAAAAGATCATCAAAATCCATCGCGCCGTTTTTAAAACAGCGGTTGGCATAGGCGGCATATATCTGGGCGATGGCGGGGCGGTTCGCCCGCATATCTTCCTGCTGGATATAATAATCGGTTGCATATTCTGCAGCGGTTACCAATGCATTCTTTGCCGATGAGATCCTGTTATGAACCACGCTGGGTTTATACTGTTTATCATCGAGGTTCAGTTCGTTGATCACCGTTTTGATCACAGAGCGGCTGTCATCGGTATCGTAGATGGTAAAATTGTTCGGATAGCCGAGGCGATGTGCTTCCCCGCGCAGGATGCGAGCGAATACACTGTGAAAGGTCCCGATATATAAATTACGTGCTTCCGAATTGCCGAGTATTTTTTCCACCCGCTCTTTCATTTCGGCCGCAGCTTTATTGGTAAATGTGAGTGCAAGTATGTTAAAAGCATCCACCCCATTTGCCATCAGGTGGGCAATACGCGTGGTAAGCACTTTTGTTTTACCGCTTCCCGCACCGGCAATGATCATCAATGGCCCGTTGATATGCGTTACCGCTTCCCGCTGCGGCTCATTCAATCCCTCTAAATAAAATTGCATGGCCGCAAGTTAAGGGTTGATTTTGATTGCCCGGGTTTGGGTGAATAAGTTATCCCTGGAAGAACAGGGCTCTTTGTTAACCCGCAATTGTCTTTTTACGATACCTGAATTTCACGTTTTCGATTACTGGAATTTCAGAATAAATATTAGTCTATAAAATTGGTAGACTATATGAATTCCCCTAATTTTGTGCAAGAGAACAAGGGATTGTTTTCGTCAGGTTCTGGTTTTCCCGGCAGTTGTGGTGACTGCCGGGATTTTTAAGAATTTTTTTGGCCATGTGACCGAGTGGTTAGGTGCAGGTCTGCAAAACCTTTTACGGCAGTTCGATCCTGCCCGTGGCCTCGTTAGATATCTGAATGATTTTTTATATGGCAAGCAATCGAAACGGGGCTGTATTTCTATACGGCCCCATTTTTTGCAAATTCCTGTTAAAGAACCGTGCTAACCACTGGTATTAGCCGCAGAACCCTATCTTTGCCGCAACCTTTACCAACCCATTCGCTGTTACAGCAGTTTTACTTATTTGATTTATTGTTGTTTAAATGTGCAGGCTATGAAAGTAATTCGTGCGGCAAGGTTCCGTTTTTTAGTGATTATGGCAGTCGTACTTACTGCCGGGGCAGCCCTTGGCTTCACCATACCGGATACCTATACAAAAAAAATCACACCCGTTAATTCCGTAAACCTGTTCCTGGAAGAGAAACTGGCTTTATACGACAGTCTCGACCTTGGCGAGCTGGGTTTGTCACGCGAAGCTTTTGTATTCGGGGTTACAGGCTTTAAAAATCTCGTGAATACCGGCAGGCTTGCAAAAGACAATTTATTATCGATCCTTGATTTTACGCTCCCTTCCGGGAAAAAACGTTTGTTCGTGATCGATCTCGAAGCAGGAGAGCTTGTATTCCACACATATGCGGCGCACGGAAAAAAATCAGGGCAATCGGTACCCACCAGGTTCTCTAATAAAACCAACAGCAATAAAAGCAGCCTCGGGTTTTTTATCACGGGCGATACTTATAAAGGCAAACATGGTGAATCGCTACGCCTGCTGGGCGAGGAAAAAGGCATTAACGACAATGCGCTGAAAAGAGGGATCGTGATGCACAGCGCCACTTATGTGGATGAAACCATTATCGAGCGCCAGGGTTTTATCGGCCGCAGCCAGGGATGCCCGGCACTTCCAAAAGATATCTATAAAGATGTGATCAACACGATCAAAGAGGGAAGCTGCCTGTTTATTTACAGCCCCGATAAATACTATGTATCCCACTCGCGTCTTTTGCATGAACGGCATACCTGATTTTATGAACGGGAAATAAAAAATGAAAGCCGGCAGTAATTTTATTCATGCCGCAGCATATCGAGTTTATCCATACCCGCCATTTCACAAAAAACTACCATCGCAAAAAAGCGGGAGCGGCACTTTCTTTATTTATCGATTTTTTCTGGGAGACCGATTTTGATGCATTATGGGAAATATATCCTGATGGGTTTTCCGATGTACTTTTTCCGAATACCGGCTATACCTACCTGCTCAACCTCGGGACGCCTTTTGTAATGCAGGTTGGCGATCAGAAATTCCCGATGCGTACCGATGGTTTCCTGCCGAGGCATAAAGCCATTGAATGTTATCACAAACCCGGCAACTGTTTATTCGGCATCAAATTCAAAACCTCGCCTATCATTTTTGAAAAGAAGATCAATTTCGCCGAATACCGTGAATCCATTTTCCCATTAAGCTACCTCGCAGATGCAGGCACCATACGCAAAGTAAAAAACGCAGGCTCTTTTTCTGAGCGTGTATCGGTTCTTTCAGATTATTTTGAAAATATGATCCGGCAGTACGCCGGTTCTTTACAGCCGGTAGAGATCGTTACGGAAATTCTCGCTTACTGCGACCGTAACAATGATTTCAACAAATCGGTGGAGCAGCTCGCCGCGGCGCATTATATTTCGGCACGTACCCTTCAGCGTTATTTCGAAACCTATACCGGTATCAGCACCAAAAAAGTTTTACAGATCATGCGTGTTCGTAAAGCGGTTGAAACACTCGTGAATTCACCGGATACATTCAGGCTTTCTGATTTCGGGTATTACGATCACAGTCATTTTTATAAACACCTGAAACAGTTCCTGCAAAAAAATACTTTACAAAAAGTACAGCCGCACATGCAATTGCTGGCCATGCTGCATAAGCAGACTTAACACACTGTACGGAGATTTCCGGATCGGGTATCCTATCAGTTTCCTGCTCTTTGTCTTTCCTCTTCTGATGCGGTCGTTCTTCTTCTTGCCGCCTGCACGGTGTTTTTTCCAAAACGCCAGGTGAAGGAAAGATTGGCCACCCGTGTTTCGCGGTAGGCATGCCATTTCTCGATATAATTATTGTATGTGATCACCGCCTTGGGCAGATTGGTCCAGAAAATATCTGTTACATTCAGCCTTAATGTGGCCCTGTTTTGCCAGAGCGATTTTTGTACACCCGCGGCTATACCCCATTGCGGATCCAATACCATGAACCCATACTGGCCACCCGTTGTATAATTGCCGTTCAGTTCCGAACTCCATCCGCCCCCCATCGTAAAGCTGTTGTTGACCCGGTAATCAAATGCGGGTTTGCCATTGTTCAGTGTGGTACTTCCCAGGCTTCCGTTAAACTGGTTATAGTAGAGGTTCGCATTGTGGATCATATTCCACCATTTGTTCAGCCTTACCGGCGCAGCAAGTGTAATTCCGTAATAATCGGAACTGCTGAGGTTGATCGGGATCTGAACCGTAACATTGTCTGCCTGAGGGATATTCGGGAAAACATCTTTAAATCTTGCGATCGCGATGTTCTGGTTTTGTTTTGTATGACTGTATGATGCAGACAGGTTGATCCCCTTTATTGTATAGTTCAATTCGTACGACCATGTAAACTGCGGAAGCAGCGAGGGGTTGCCTGTTGCATAGGTGGTAACATCTATCAGGAAAAGAAAAGGATTGAGTTGTGCATAACCCGGCCTGTCAATCCGCCGGCTTACCGACAAACCAATCGTCTGGTCGTCTTTGATTTTATAATTAATAAACGCGCTTGGGAACAACTGGAAATACGAAGAATCGAAATAGGTGTTGCCCATCACCTGGTGTGTTTTCACCCTTGTATGTTCTCCCCGTAAACCAAATTGTATATTGAATTTTTTAAACTCCCTGCTGTAATTTATGTATGCTGCATTGTTGTATTCATCGTAAAAGAAATGATTGGTTTTATTTACATCATTTACGGGTGTGCCTGTACTGATATCGGTAAACTTTGCATCATTGTCAGATGATACGTAACTGGTTTTTGCACCGGCTTCCAGTTTGGCACTTTTTGCGAGCGGGTTTGTAAAATCAATTTTTGCTGTGCGCAATGTGAGCGTACCCAGCTGGTCGCCCAGCAAAGTATAATCCGGCTGCAGCATGCCCCCGCCGAGTGTATAATATTTCGTCGCTGTATTGGTTAGCGATGTGTTGCGATAGCGTCCGTAATCAATATCCGCGGTTAACTCTTTTCCGGGTTTATCAAAACTGTGTTTAAAATTCAGGTTAGCCACTGTGTTGCGGCTTCCGTCGTTGTTAAGTGCCGTTGTCTGAAATGTGGAACTGTACTGTTTCTGCGGATTGATTACAATGGAATTGTTATTTGTTGTGTTTTGAAAGATCCCCTGGTTATGGGTAACGACAAATCCGATGATATTTTTTTTATCCGGAAAAAAATCGGCCCCAGAACGGAGTGCGTGAAAATCGGATGGCCGTTTTGAATAGTTGTCTTTAAGATCACCTCCCGCATACGCATTGTTGCTGTAAAAACTCCTGTCGAGCAGCAGGTGGTTTAAATTCACCCGGTAAGAATAATTGTAGTTGCCAAACAGGTTCCATTTTTTATTTCGGTAGTTAACGGTCCCGCCGGTATTTGCTTTGGGGTAAACGCCCTGTCCATAGCCAGCATTCAAAGTCCCGTTTGTTCCCATGCGCTGGTCTTTCCTCATGCGTATATCAATGATCCCTGAATTACCCGATGCATCATAACGGGAAGAAGGATTTGTGATCAGGTCGATCCTTTCAATGGCATTGGCCGGAAGTCCGCGCAGGTAATTCGCCAGGTCGGCGCCCGAAAGCGGTGTAGGCTTTCCATCGATCATAATGATCACACCCTGCCGGCCCCGCATCGCAATCACATCATTCTGATCGATGCTGATACCCGGTGAACGTTCCAATACATCCATGGCCGAACTTCCCGCGCTTACGATACTGTTCTCTACATTTACTACGAGCCTGTCCTGCAGGCGCTGGAGGAAGGGTTTCTTCCCGGTTACGGTTACCTCCTGCAGTGTGTTAACAGATGGTTGCAGCACAACGGCAGGTAACTGTAGTTGTGTTTCGCCGGTTTTTAATTCAAATACATTTCCATTGGCTGGCCGGTATCCCGTTGCTGAAATTTTTATCCAGTAAAAACCAGCCCGGATATTTTCCATTTCGGCAATACCTTTCTTATCTGTAAATGCCGCTTTTACAAGCGAGGAATCTTTCTGTTTCCTGATCTCAACGGTTGCATTTTCAACTGCCAGGCCTTTATCATCACTTACCGTAACCTGTAGTTTCGCCCTTGTATTCAGGTCCTGTGAAAAAGAAGCTGACCAGAAAAATAAAGCGGTCACAAAAAATAAACACTGTTTCATATCACACATTGTTTTCCCAAAACTGCCGAGAAAACAATCCTGTTCCGCCACAACTTATATAAGAAGCCGATACAGATAGATGGATGGGTTGCATCCCAAAACACAATGTCCGTTTTTTACATTGGCTTACCTGAAGGGATCGGAATATTTCACATCGCTGATACTTGTGTTATCGGTAAGTGTATTCAGGAATGCCAGCAGTTTCTGCTGATCACGAACAGCCACACCATGTTGCGGGATATTTGAAGCCAGCATGTTCTGCAAACTGCTGATACTTCCATTATGAAAATACGGGCCGACAGCAGCGATGTTTCGCAAACTTCCCGATTTAAACCGGCGCTGGTTATTGATACCAAGATCATTCGGGTCGTTCAGTGCAAAAGGGGCGGTGGGCGAAGAAGTTAAAAACATCGGCGGCGTATGACATCCTGCACAGGTAATATTTCCTGCTGTGAGAAACAGGGTCTCACCATCTCTTTCATCTGCCGTAAAACCTGCCATGCCCTGTTTTACCAGGTCATATTTGGATTGATAGGTAACAATTGAACGGACAAACTGTGCCAATGCTCTGGATATTTTATCTGAACTGATCTCCGTTGATCCGAATGCTTTTTGAAACAATACCGGGTAATAATTCAGTGCAGATATTTTTGTAACCAGTTCCGGCAGGGTCATTCCCATTTCGGTTGTATTCTGTATCGGTTGCAGCACCTGGTCTTCCAGTGTTGCGGCTCTTTCGTCCCAGAACATCTTCCCTGATTTGTAATAACGCACATTCAGCAAACGCATCGAGTGCCTGTCGGTGCTGCCCCCGAGAAAACCTTTGCTTTTAACGGCTGAATCAGAAAAAGAAAGATCCTGTTTGTGACAGCTCCCGCAACTCACCGTATTGTTACGCGAAAGGTTTTTATCGTAAAACAAAACCCTGCCCAGTGTTGCCCCGTCGTTTGTAACCGGGTTGGCAGAAGGGGTATTGTCGTTGGCAGTTAATGCAGCCAGAATATATGCAGGAACCACAATGCCTGCATAATTATACACTGTTGCCGGTAGCTGCGGCCCCGTGGCAGCAGTGTTGGTGGTGGCTTGAGTGGTGCCGGTTTTCACTGCAACGGTATCCGCGTTTTTTGCGCAGTACTGAAAGCATGAGGCAGCGATCACCATGCATACGAATATGCCGGTTTGTTTCTGTTTCATAAAGGCTGGTTTAGTGTAAACTTGCTGCCATCGTTATGTATTGGATGCGTATCTGTGCCGCATCATTCGCCATTAACAAAAATTTGGGTTTTAGAGAAACCGGGCTTGCATATTCCGCCTGTACAAAATGCAGCCCGTTTATCCCAACCACATATTCATGTGGCAGAAAGTGAAACCGGAGAGGGAGAAATTTGCTGTATCAGTTTGTAAACAATCAAAAAAATAATCAGTATGGAATCCATTCGTTTCAACCCTTTTCATAAGATACACCAGGCGCTGCGTGCGTTGCTTTATCATGTATCGCTTACCGTACAGCATACCGATGCATCGAATGAAGAGCAATACAAAAAAACGCTGGCACAGGCAGAGCAGCTTGTTGCATTTTTTGAAGGCCATGCGCATACAGAAGATACATTGGTGTTCCCGATGATCGCTGCAGCAGCGCCGGAAGTGGTGGCTGATTTTGAGGCACAGCACCAGGAAGACCACCGACTGGGTGAAGCCCTTGTTAACGCAATCAGCAGCTGCAGAAAAGCTGTAGATGCTACAGAAAGATATTTTGCGATCCGCGCATTGCAACGGGCATTGCATGCATTCACCGCATTTAACCTGACACATATGAACCAGGAAGAAACGGTGGTGCTCGATATCATTCACGCCAACTATACGGATGCAGACCTGTATCAGAAAGAAGCCGAGATCGTAGCATCTTTAAGTCCCGAAAAGCTGGCATTCAGCAGTTACTGGATGCTCAAAGGGCTTTCGGCCGATGAGATCATTGAATGGTTCAGGGCCATCAAAGAAAAATCCCCGGCTTTTGTACTGGCCGCACAAATGCAAATCGCAGAACAGGCATTACCCGATGAAAAACTCAAGGCCTTGCAGAAGGGCCTCGCCTACTCTTTTGCATAATGGGTTATGGCAGGAATGCAGGTTGCGTGTATTTTATTTTTTATCCGGGGATGGGTGGACGCCCGTATAATGAAGAACAATACGGAAAAGATCATCCGGCACAAAAGGTTTTACTACGATCTCATCCACACCGATCTGGTTGATCCTTTCCGACACCTCGCGGGGTAAACTCGCTGTTAATGCAATGATGGGAATGGTAACACCGTTTGCGCGCATGCGGCGTGTGGCTTCATATCCATCCATCACGGGCATGTGCATATCCATGAGTACGAGTTTGTGTTTATTGAGATCAAGCATGTTTAACGCTTCCTGCCCGTTCACCGCCACATCGATACCGGCACCCCAGCGTTCGAGAAATGTTTTGGCAACGAGTATATTCACTTCATTGTCTTCTACCAGCAATATATGGGTTCCCTGCAGGGGTTTGGTTTCTTCGGCAGGCACATCATTCTTTTTCGCGCTTGCTTTTTTATTTTCCTGCGCCACTTTCGGGAAGGTTTGCGAAAAATAAAAAAGTGATCCCTTTCCCTGCTCGCTTTCCAGGTGCAATGTGCTTCCCTGTAACTCCAGCAGTTTTTTACATATCGCAAGGCCCAGCCCGGTACCGCCGTAGTTGCGCGAGGTAGAAGCATCGGCCTGTGTAAACTGTTCAAAGATGAGTTTCTGTTTTTCCTGCGCGATACCGATACCTGTATCTTCCACACTTACCTTGATGGTGATATTGTTGCTGTCCTGTTTTTCCACTTTGATATCCAGCTGCACATATCCTTTGCGTGTGAATTTGATCGCGTTGTTTACAAGATTGGTGATCACCTGGCCGATACGTGTAGGATCGCCGATGATCTTATTCTGAAGTGCAGGATCGATCTGCAGGCGCAGCTCAATCCCCTTTTCATCAGCCGCCCCTTTTAATCCGGAAATAATATTTTTCGCCACATTGCCAAGGTCTGTCTCGATCATTTCAAAATTTACTTTCCCGGCTTCGATCTTATTATAGTCCAGGATATCATTAACGATGGCCAGCAGGTTATTGGCAGAAAAAAGCAATACATTCAGTTGCTCTTTCTGTTCCGAACGTGGATTGTCGCGCAGGATCAGGTGCGTCATACCCAGGATCGAGTTCAGGGGTGTCCGGATCTCATGCGACATGGTGGAGAGAAATTCATTCTTCGCCTTCAATCCCTGCTCCGCGTCTTCTTTTGCCTTCTTCAACACATAAGCAAACCGGAAAGACAGCACCAGCGACTGGAGAAAGAAAAAGCTGATATACCCGATAAAGAGGATCCATTTCTGCGGGGCAACAATCCCGAAATACTGCAGGTTGATGGTAAAGAAAACCACGAATACCACTCCCGTGCTGATCAGTGCAAACAAGGCCCCCAGCCTTTTTTTGCGCATGGCTTTCACATATATAAAAAAGGAATTGGCAATCACCACAAACATTACCACGAGGAAAGGGTTGATGAGTTTGGTGAAAACGGAAGGCGGAAAAATAATCACGATGGCCGACAACAATATACCTGCCCATACTTCTGCCCTGGATACATATTTATTGCAGTCTTCCGGATAAAGATGTTTTGTGTACAGGCTGAAGAAAATAAGGCTTACAAACAGCGAGAGGTATTCAATATGCGTGGTAACCGTCCAGGGAATATGCGGGAAAAGCGAATGCAATTCATAACTGCGCGCGCCAACCATCCTGTAACTGTATACCATACAGAAAAGCGCGAAGTAGAGAATGGAGCGGTCGTGCCGGCCAAACAGGAACAGCCCGAAGAAAAACAGGCCGCCCATAAACAAACAACCCATCAGTATCAGGTCGAATGCCGACTCAACCTCTTTTTCATAAAACAGTGTGTCTTTATTGCCGATAACGATATTTTTATACGGGCCCCCTTTGGAATGCCAGTAATTCGCTACCTGCAATACCATCCGCAGTGTGTCGGCCGGTTCCGTAATCTCAACCGTTTTTTCCACCCATCTCGGAACGGCTTTTTCTTCCGTTGAATCGGGGTTGCCGGATTCCGCAAAAACCTTTCCATTTACAAATAACCGGTAACAGGAATAAGTATCCGGTATTTCGAGCGCCAGCCTGCCGCTGTTTTTCGGTAATAACAGGGTTACGGCATAACTGGCATATCCAAAATGCGGGAGCGGGATACCGTTTAGCTGCGTGTGCGTCCACAATACAGGGAATTGAACAAATGCATCGGGTTTGCTGAGTGTATCATTCCCGCCGATCAGTTTTTTCCAGTAAATGGCCCATTCGCCCGATAAGCTGACCTGTTCATTTTTCAGGTCGCTTTTCCTGAGGTCGATCACACCTTTTACGGCACGGTATACGGGTGTTTCTGCGGCTTTTATATGAGAAGAAAAAAGAAAAAAAGGCAAAACAATCAGCAGGGGCAATGATAGATATCGGCGGAAAAATTGCATGGTTTTCGGACTGGCGGCTCTTGCCGGACTGGATTGAATCGCTAAAATACCAAAATCGGCCCGGTAAAAAAAACGATTGCAGGAGCGGGCATTCCGGGCGATTGTAGTTTCTTTATAGATCAAACCGCCGGATATGTATAAGCAGACCCCGTTTCTTTTTTTACTGTTTTGTTTTTTCGCAAACATCGTTACCGCACAAAAAAATGAACGCGCACTTACTGCGCAAATCAGCGGCCTGCTGCAGGGTTTTCATGGAGAGGTAGGTGTATATGTACACGATCTCCGTAAAAACCGCAGCGTATCAATCAACAGCGATACGGTTTTTCCGACGGCCAGTATGGTAAAAGTGCCGATCCTTACGGGCATCATGCGAAAGCTGGAATCGGGTGAGCTGACTTATCACCAGCCGCTCATTTATAAAGATTCACTGCTGTATGAAGGAGAAGATATCCTCGGCTCTTTTAAAACGAATGAAAAAATTGAACTCAGCAAAGTGCTGATGCTGATGCTTACCACGAGTGATAACACAGCCAGCCTATGGCTGCAAACGCTTGCCGGAACCGGTACGCGCATCAATGAGCTGATGGACAGCCTGGGATTAAAAGATACCCGTGTAAACAGCCGGACACCGGGCAGGCAGGAAAACCGCACCCAATATGGTTGGGGGCAAACCACCCCGCACGAAATGGCAACGCTGATGGAGATGATCGTAACCGGGCGCGTGATCAATCAAACTGCAAGTGAAAAAATGCTCCGCCTGCTCGGGAGAAATTACTGGGATGAGGAAGCCATCTCACAAATTCCTTCCGATGTTTTTATTGCTAGTAAAAACGGCGCAGTGGATGCCAGCCGCAGTGAAGTTTTGTTTGTGAACGGAAAAAAATGCCGTTATATTTTTTGCATCTGTACCAAAAACAACCAGGATAAAAGCTGGGTCACCGGTAACGAAGCCTGGGTACTGACCCGCAAACTGTCAAAGCTGCTTTGGGAATATTATAACAGGTGATCACAGGTCACAAACTCACCAGGCCACGCCTGATCGCTTCCAGCGCAAGGCCCACGCGGCTTTGCACTTTCAGTTTGCCAAATAAGGATTCGCGGTAACCATCGATCGTGCGTTCGCTGAGGAACATCGCGGCGGCGATCTCTTTATAGGTCATATCACTGCAGGCATATTGCAGGAATTGTTTCTCTTTTCCGGAAATGGTTACCGCATCTTTTTCTGATTGCAGCAGCCGGCGGAAATTGATATTGCTCGCATCTGCATTATAATACCCTTTTTCATGCACTTCCTTCAGCGCTTTTTCCAGTTCATCGGGATGTGTTTCTTTCAGCATATATGCACAGCAACCGGCTTTGATCATATCAATGATGATCGAGTCATTATCGTTCATTGATAAGGCAACCAGTTTTACATTAGGATATTGCGCGTGCAGCCACTTAGCGGTTTCTATCCCGTTCATAACCGGCATATTCACATCAATCAGCATGATCGATGGGGTAACGGGGCTTTCTTTTATTTTATCCTGCACTTCTTTCCCGTTGAGCGCTTCGAGCACCACTTCATAGTTTTGAAAACTTTTCAGCATCATGCTCAGCGATTTCAGGAAAAGCTGGTGATCGTCTGCTATGCCTACGGGTATTTTCATGCGGTTTCGTTATTAACCGGGATCCGTATGGTAACGGAAGTTCCCTTGTTGATGGATGATTGCCACTGCACCGATCCACCCAGTAATTTCGTTCGGTGCCGGATGTTCAGCAAACCTACACTTTTGCTTGTTTCCGTTTCATTGAATCCGATGCCATCATCTGCAATATAAATGGTGAGCAGTTCTTTTTCTTCCCTGATCTTGATCTCGATGTTTTTGGCATTGGCGTGTTTGATGGTATTCTGCAGCAGTTCCTGCACAATGCGGAAGAGGATGGTTTGCTGATCCGGTTTCAGGTTAATGGCATTGGGTGTTGCGAACAGGTGTATCTGTAAACTTTTGGAAGCGTTGACCCTTGCGATCTCTGTTTCAAGGTTCTGCATAAAATTAAACTGTTGCAGCCACTCTTTATTTAGTGCCTTTGAAAGGGAGCGCACTTCCTGTATCGCTTTGGCGAGGGTATCGTCTGCCATTGCAAGGGTTTCCGGCGGCTCGGGCAGGGAACGCTGTGTTAAACCGATCAGCAGCTTGGTACTGTTCAGCAGTTGCCCCACGTTATCGTGTATCTCGATGCTGAGCTGGTTCAGCGTATGTTCCTGTGTTTCGAGTTGCGATTGCAGAAGCTGTTTTTCAAAATCGGCTTCCATCGTTTCTTTTTCTTTCAGGTGTTTCAGGTCGCGGCGCAGGTATGCCATTACCAGCATTACAATAAAGAGGGTAATGAGCAGCAGGATGCTGGAAGCGCCCAGGATAATGCTTATGTTTTCTGAAAGTTTTTGCATGTTATGCCATAGATGGTGTAACAGCAGAAGATCGTAAGCAACAGGTTATGAAAGCGCCAGAGTATACCGATGATCTGCGATTCCTGGACGATAAGATATTTGTATGAGATAAAAATAAAGAAACTGCCGGTGTAGTAAGTAAATATCCCGGTAATGATCCAGAAAAAAGCATATTCGGTGAGGCCCGATACTTTGGTGTCCTTTACCAGCCGCCAGTAAAAGAAAATGAGGCAATAGGCGGTAATGATAAAACTTCCCAGTGCCGAAAGTGCGCTGTTATAGCTCATGATGCCATCGCCGTTGCTGATTGAATAAACGGCACAGGCCACGAAAAGCAGGCTGGCACCCGGTATCAGTTTTTGCAAAGTAGGTATCCCCGTTTTATAAAATACCCAGGTCAGCATAGCGTATGAGAGGATCACATTGGCCGCATAAACCGAATAATTGGTGATATCGGCAATTTCAAAAATGCTGGCCAGCAGGTTCGTTGCAAACTGCATGCCTACAAACCAGAAAATAATACGCAGCTCCTTTGGCATACGGTGAAAAGGTTTAATAAAAAACAACAGCGTTACCAAAGGAGCGGCAATATCAATATAATTGAATATAGTTTTCAGAAAATTCAAAATCTGGCAAAGAAAGTGTCAATAATAAAGCGGCTTATTCCGTACAGCCCGGAGGATAAGGGCAACCATCCACAACACCCTCATCGGTTCCACCACCCGCTTTGCCTCCTTTTTTAGCGACTTTCTTTTTTGCTTTTTTATCTACACGTGCCGTGATCGAAAGCATGTTATAGCTTTTGCCATTGGGCTGTGTGCGCTGGATCACTTCTTGGCTGATGATGATCCCTTTGGCGGTTGGATTGTCAGCAAGCAGCTTCTCCAACTGTCCGCGCCGGAAATAAAATTCGATTTTGCAGTCTTTGGTTGCCATAAACAAGGTTTTGGGGTTATCAATATATAGTTATTCAAATATGCAGAAATTGTCTCAATTACCATAAGGGCATTTACCCCCTCCCGGCATACGGGAAATTTCCCGTACCCGTTCCGGAAATAACCTGTTGGAGAACTCGCGAACTTGTTAGAAATTTAATCTGGTCTTTTAAAAGACAAACACGGTAACAGTCAATCACCTGTTCCGTTTTTAAAACCCTGCTTATGACAAACCATGCCCTCACGGTGTATTGGGTGGTATTTGCCATCCTGCTGGCACTCGTGATTTTTTTCGACAGGAAATATCTCCTGCTTCGGGATAAAAGCAAAGCCCAGCATCCCCCTTACAGTTTTTCAAGAGTACAGCTTACCTGGTGGACGCTGATCGTGTTCTCTTCCTTTATCAGCATCATCTTTACCAATGCAGATCACAATATTCCCCAGCTATGGGAATCCACGCTGTACCTGCTCGGCATCAGTTCTGCCACTACCGCATCTGCCGCCGTGATCGATTCCGGCAGCCGGGCAAAAGAAGCAGAAAACCCATCGGTTACCATGGCACAGGATGATGAGAGCGATGGTTTTTTTCTCGATATCCTTTCCGACCAAACCGGCGTGAATATCCATCGCTTCCAGGCCGTGATCCTGAATATTGTATTTGGTGTATGGTTTATCAGCAAAGTAACCAGTAAGCTGAATGCCGGCACTGCCGATATCAACCTGATCATGCCCGATATCAGCCAGAACGACCTGATACTGCTTGGTCTCAGTTCGGGGATTTATGCGGGGCTTAAACTCACCGAAAACAAAACAACCCCTCCCGCAACGGCGGAGAAACCGGCCAATACCGTAACTGTTTCAGAAGAACAACCTGTTGGATAACCTAAATCATTGTTATGTCGTTCAGGGACCAATTCAATATTACGCCCCAATACCTGCCCAAGCCTTCTAAACGAAGAAGTGGCATGCCGATTTCCAAAGTGCGTTTTATCGTGGCACACGATACGGGCAACCCCGACTCAACTGCCGCACAGAACGTCCGCTATTATACCAACTCCTGCAACGATATGAGTGCATCGGCACATTTGTTCGTGGATGATAAGGAGATCCTCGAATGTGTGCCTGCCCTTACGGCTGCGCCGGAAAAAGCCTGGCATGTATTGTACAATGTTCCGAAAGACAATGAGCTGTATGGTGTAAATGCCAACGATGCGGCAATTGGTGTGGAATATTGTTATGGCGCAAACATCGATGCTGATAAAGCCTATGAAAAATATGTATGGCTGCTGGCAAGGCTCTGTGATGAATTTGAACTCGATCCTTCCAAAGATATCGTAGGTCATTTTTTTCTTGACCCGCAGCGGAAAACAGATCCCGTAACCGGCCTGGCATTCAGTCGCCGCACGTATGAAGGGTTGCTGCGCGATGTGGCTGCTTTATTCGCCACGAGAAACGGTGCAGCAGAAACAACCGCATCTTTCACAACCATTGGTTCAAAAGGCAGGGCAACCACAAGGGTAAAACTAAACCTCCGCAACCGGCCCGATACCCGGGGGGATGTGGCACAGGTGCTGCCCGCCCGTACAGAGATTGTATTCACTGCCACCGTTCCCGATGGGGAGCCCATCAATGGCAATGCATTATGGTACCGCGATGCCGAAGGCCGTTATTTCTGGAGCGGTGGCGTAGATATCGCACCGGAAACCGATAACAGCAATGATTCCAAAGCGTTGATCCGTTTTGACAATATCGATTTCTCAAACCTTGATCTCCCCGTTACCCGCACACAGTGCATGGATTGCACCGGCTGGATGAAACTGCATTTTGAAGAACAGTTTGTAAAAGCCACAGCGGATACCCCTTTTGTACCAGAGCTTTTATACGCCATCGCCTGCCAGGAAACCGCGATTTACTGGCACCGCTGGGTGCAGGACCATACACCGGATGAAATTTTACAGCATTGTGTGTTTGATGCCAATGGGGATGTGAATGGCAACCGGGGCGTATTCCCGAAAAACACAGCAGCATTTACCGCTAAATACGGGCAGGCTTTTGCAGATATGCTGATACAGGAAGCCAATGCCATGCGCTCCTGGCGCGGATGGGGCCCGAAGCAATGGGTATATGCGGGCTATGGCATTTTTCAATACGATATACAGGCGGTACTGGATGATGAGGTTTTTTTCAGGGAAAAACAATGGTACGATATCGGGCAATGCCTCGACCGTGTGATCAAAGAGCTGAACAGCAAATGGAAGGCACACCCCAACGATCTTTTTCAAACCGTAAAAGCCTATAATGGAAGCGGCAACCGTGCAGAGAATTATGCACGGAATGTTTTCCGTTTCTTGAACTGGATACAGACTTCTGCAGATGCATAAAACCAATCTACAACTAAACTATTTTTATGGCAGAGATTACACTCGGCGTGGAAATGCGCAAAGGCACCGGCTTCGGCGTTTGGGTAACCGTACAAAACCAGACCTGGCATTTTTCTGAAAGCGGCGAACAGTTGCTCACGCTTGATGCCGGCAGCTATATTGCCACCCTCGGCGGACAGGAGCCAACAACCGCCACCGTTACCATCAGCTTTAAACAGGGGGACGATATACTGGCCAGTGAAACCTATACCGACCCCACTTTTTTTGGTTTTATTCCTTTTGATGTGAAATAATACACCGCATGCGAAAATATTTACTGGTCATATTCGTGTTGGTATGCTGCATCGCTTCTGCACAGCAGATCGATGCGATCGGATCGATGGAAAAAATATTTGATAAGGTAAAAAACAAAACCTCTTTCAAATACGATGCGCTTTCCGAGATCATACAGGTGGGGTTGAACAAAGGCATCTTAACAGGTAACCAGCAGGAGTTTGCTTTCAAATCAACCTTGTACGGTTTGATGGTACTCACCAACCATGATTATGAAATTGATAAGAATTATGCGAAGCTCCGCTTCCAGCGGAATTTTGAATTTGGCGGTTCAATGAAGCTGTCGGAGGATACACGCATCAGGGGATATTCGCTCGCCTTAAAATATGCCATCATCAACAAGCGCGATCTTTCAGAAGGGATGGTATATGAACGCATCAACCCGATGGTGCAGCATTTACAGCAAAGCATGGCTTCGCAACTCGCGCCGCTGATGCAGACTTTTATGAGTGAAAAAGACAGCAGTATTGTGAACAAGGCCGACAAACAAAAACTAACCGATTACCTGAAAGCCAATAAAAATATCCGCGATTTCCAGGCTTTTCTTGACGGGCTTTCCAAGATCATCAACATATCTCCCGATAAATCCCTGCGGAAAAATATGGATGTGATGCAATCCGAGCTGGATGCATTGAATGAAAAATATGCAGCCATCACCAAAGAAATCGAAAAAGGCCCGCTGCTAACCTTTTCTGCCGCCGGATCGAATACAGACAGCTATTGGGACAATATGGGTTTTAAACTCGAATACACAAAAGGTCTCGGGCTGGTAAAAGACGACCAGAACCCCTGGGATCTCTATCTCGGTTTTTCTTTTGATATGCTGAAAGACAGTCTTTCGCTCAAAAACAACCTCAACCGCTCCACTAGTAAACTGAAGGGCGGCATCAACCATGTATTATTAAAAGATGCCAATAACCAATCGCTCGTGGAAGTGCTGGGTGGTTTTGAATACAATACCGTTTACACCGGTGCTTATGTAAACGAAAAAGCCAACCAGTTAAATGCGGCATTTACTTTTTCATTCCGGCTGGCGCCAAATCTTTACCTGCCGCTGGATATCAAATACGATCCCGATCAGGCAAAATTCCTGGGACAGTTGAAACTGAAATGGGATATGATACGGAACAGAAAATAATCACTCACTCAAACATACCCCATGAAAAAAATCCTCTTCGTTCTTCTCTTTTCTTCTATCGGCTTCTTTGTTACTGCACAACAAACCGGCACAGCTCCGGCGGCTAAAACCGCAGAGCCGGTCAAAAGCGGAACTGCTGCGCCTGCAGGCATCAAATCAAACCCCATCCCGCCGGGCGTAAATACCGTACAGGGCAAAGATTCTTTACAACCGAAAACCGAAACGGTAAAACCGCCTGCCAGTAATAATAAGTTCCGTACGCTGAATGAAGAACTGATCACGATCCTCCTGCTGATATTCGGTGCGATGGTTTTGGGTATCGCGGCACTGATCATTCACAAACACGGAACAGATATCAATTACCTTTTCAAATATTATATCATTATCCTTGTGATCGTGGGTTCTATTATTTTATTATCGGTAGGATATGATAAAGACCAGATCACGCCCGCCATTGGTTTGTTCGGAACAATTGCGGGTTACCTGCTCGGCAAATCGGATGTAAATAAAACAACGGCCAATAATGCAAACCCGCCTGCGCCCACGAAAGAAGAAAAACCCAATGCATAAAATCATTTCACTTTTTTAAAAAAAACCATGAAAAAAAATATTTTTCCGGCCCTTTTACTCTGTGTTGTGCTGGTTATGAGCGGCTGTGCAAATCAGTCAGAAAACCCGGCTGCAAAAAATGAAATACTTGCTAATAAAATTCCCGAGCAGGTGGATTCCACCGTTAAAGACACTGGATCGAATAAAAGCCTCGATGCACGCCCTTCATCGGTTGC
>SAIX01000038.1 GCA_004028765.1 Chitinophagaceae bacterium
ATCGCCAACCATACTGATTACTTCCACAGGTCTTATTTCGGCCCTGCCTTTTCCGTGATAAACCAATACATAGTTTTGGCTGTGATCAAAAACAACTGCGTGAGATGAAATACAAATTGATTTTTTCTGAAGCTGGTGATTCAATACCACACGTGCAAACATCTGGGGTTTTAACAGGAAGCCGGGATTTGGTAAAACGATCCTTACTTTCATCACTTTACTTGACGGGTCCAGCACGTTCATGATCTTATCGATTTTCCCCCTGAATATTTTACCCGGATAAGAAACCGTAGTTACATTAACGGAGTCTCCTACGTGCACTTTTTCAATATTCGATTCATATACATTCGCCTGTACCCATACTTGCCGTAAATCAGAAATGGTAAAAAGGTTTGTACCGTTATCTGTTCGAATGGAAGTATTGTTGGTAACATTCCGCTGAACAACAAAACCATCAATAGGGGATTTGATGATGTAATCACCCTGTGTGTTATTGCCATTTATTTTTAGTATCCGTCTGATCATTTCAAGTTGTGCCGCTGCCTGTTCGTAATTACTTTGAGCTGCGGTTACGTCTAGTTGAGATGATAAACCACTTTTAAAAAGGTCTTTCTGTGCCTCCAGGTTTTTCTTTGCCACCGTAAGGTTTGATTCTGCAGTAACCAGGTTATTACTGTAACCCGCCATCTCACCACTTTTTACCACAGCAAGCACCTGGCCGGCCCGCACCTGGTCCCCGGGCTGTACTTTTACTTCCTGGGCGTTACCGCTCACCAACGGAAATACGTTTACCTGATGGTCCTGATCAAAGTCAACAGTCCCTGTGAGTGTGATAGCTTCTGTTACAGGGCCGGTGGTTACCGTATCAAATTTCATTCTCATCTGTATTGAATCGGGAATGATAAACGCCTGCCTTTCAGAAAGGGCCTTCTCGTTTTCTTTACAGCCGTACCATGGAAAAATCAAGAATCCTGTAATCCCTAAAAAGAATAAATATTTTTTTTTCATTGCCTGCAGGTTTTAATTGAAGAATGGATTGCCGGTATAATAATTAATGTCTTCGAGTGAAGTGATTTTATTGAGTTGTATTGTTGCATTTTGAAGTGCATGCTGCTTATACGCATCATAGAAGTCAAGAAATTCAAGTAGCCCGATATTCCGCTTCTGGTAATTGATCAGCACTTCTTCGATCAGGTGCCTGAAATCGTTTTTAAGCCCAGGATCTGTTTTCCGATACAGTTTATCATTGTCGATCGCTTTTTGCCATGCCCTTGCAACCTGTTCCTCAATCGATAGCTCAAGGCTTTTCTGAAGGCTCTGGTTCATTGCGATTCCCGCTTTTGCAGATTTGATATTTCCTTGGTTACGGTTAAAAATGGGTATATCGATGCCAAACCCCATGTAGTTAAAATCATGTATATAACTTCCCTGTTGGTCGTAGCCCAACTGTACAGTAATGTCGGGTACAGCCATTGCTTTCTGAAGCGTATAAACCTGCCTGCTTAATTCGGTGCCTGTCCTTGCGATTTTAAGATCTGTCCTTTGTTTATACGCCGTATCAATTAAAATTGCCAAACCAACTGAAAATGGGTCCTGTTTGATCAGCTGATCTTCAGCAAGAATGGGTATGATATTGCTGTTACGGATCTGAAGTATTGTACGGATTTCACTTTGGTTGTCATTATACTGGTTCAAGAGATCATTATACTCACTCTGTAAAGAAGCCAACTGTGCTTTGATGCGGATCACCTCTTTTTCTGCGATATATCCTTTGCCCTGCTGTTGTTGATAGGCATCGGAGATTCTTTGCAATGCATTGATTTCATCGGCATACACCCAAAGAGACTGTAGCTGGTAATGCGCTGTAAAAAAATCTGTCCGCAGGGTATATTTCAATGTCCTTATCAAATCATAAAACTGATATTCGGCAAGCGTTGCATTCGTTTCTGCAATCTTTACCTGTTTATTCCTTTTGCCTGCAAGGATTATAAGTTGCGATAAAGCCGCAGATGTTTCTCCATCACTGCCATTGGCCAATATTTGTTTCGTTTGGGTCTGATAAAAACCTTTGTTGATCGTGATATTTGGATTTGGGTACAGCCTTGCCTGTATCACCATTGCCTTCTGCATGTCTATATTATACCGTTGTGCAAGCAGTTGGTAGTTGTTCTTCAGGAAAATACTTTCAGCGCTGTCAATGCTGAGCTTTACAGAATCGGTAAATGGATTTACCATCGGCTGACCGTTTGTAAATAAAGCGGTCAGCAGGCAACCAGACAGCATAAGCTGTCGGAAAACATGCATTTTCATTGTGCTTAGAATTAGGGTAAGAAATCTGAATAGGAATATTGTGCCATTATGATATTGACACAACTGTGCGAACAGCAAAACTGCTGCATCAAAAAAACTAGGCTGTTTTAGGAGGCTGTGGCCGGATTTCGCCCTGGTAACGGTCAATAAAAACTCTGATCCCGGGATACTTATATTTAAAGATATAGGGACTTCTGCTAGGAGATCTGTGGTACAGGAAAGTGAAGCAACTTTATATAAACTCCCGTGTTTGTGAAGATGCAAATCTTTGTGTTCGGGGCTTTGTTCAGGGATAGCGTTTTTATGACCCAATACAACTTCTACAACATATTCAACGATGGTTTCGTTGATATTCATTTCGTCTGAACCAGGTTCATTAAATATTGGCGTAAAATCCTGTGCGTAGATACTGAGATTCAGTAACTGTAACGCCAATAAAAGTGTGATGGCCCTTATTGTATATTTCTTCAGTATCTGCACAAAATTATTTGCAAATGTAATTTCTCATTCATCCTTTTCTGTGTTAAAAATTTCTAAAGAAATAGCTTAAAGGATATTTTAAGGTACTAAAACAAAGAAAGCCTACTCATGCAGGCTTTCTTTGTTTATGGAGGAGTTTGATTGTTTATTTCTTCATTTCCACCGAACTCTTTCTTCCGAGAGGTTTGTTCTTGGCAAAGTCAACCAGTACAGGCGCCGCCACAAAGATAGAAGAGTAAGTACCGGTAACCACACCCACCAGCATCGCGAAAGCAAAGCCGCGTGTTACTTCACCGCCAAAGATGAAAAGGATGAGAATGGTGAGGAATACAGTAAGTGATGTCATGATCGTACGGCTCAGTGTTTCATTGATGGCGCGGTTGATCACGGCTGCATTGTCTGAACCTTTCATGAGGGTACTGTCTTCCCTGATACGGTCGTACACAATCACGGTATCGTTCATCGAGAAACCGATCACCGTCAGGACCGCTGCAATAAAGTGCTGGTCGATCTCGAGCGGGAAGGGAACAATTTTACGCGCGAAACTGAATACGATCAGCGTAACGAAAACGTCGTGCAGCAATGAGAAGATCGTTCCTAGCGAATAACGCCAGTCACGGAACCGGATGAAGATATACAAACAGATCACGATGATACCGAATACCACCGCTTTCTGTGCACCCGTTTTCAGGTCGTCTGAAATGGTAGGCAGTACGGTCTGAGAATACTGTTTATAATTCTTATCAAATTCTGAGAAAGTTGTATTCGCAGGCAGGTGCTTCTGCAAACCATGGAACAGCTTCTGCTCAACCAGTGAATCGATATTGCTGCCGGTTTCCTTGATCTTGTATGAAGTCGTGATATTGATCTGGTTCTTGGTATCCACTGTTTTGATCAGAACCGCTTCCCCGAATTCGGTTTTCAGTTCATCGCGGATCTCATCTTCATTCACCGCTTTCGGGAATTTCACAGTATAACTGCGGCCCCCTGAGAATTCAACGCCTTCATCAAACGCATCGGCACGGAAAAAAGTACTGATACCAAAGGCGAAGATGATAATGGATAATACATACGCATACTTCCTGTATTCAATGAATTTGAAAGAAGCATGTTTGAATATCCGCTTGGAAATACCTGTGAAATATTCAAAGTGGCGGTTCTTGCCCATATAAATATCCGTGATCAGTCTTGATACGAGGATACCGCAGAACAGCGACAACAGGATACCAATGATCTGCGTAGTAGCAAAACCAAGTACCGGACCTAATCCGAAATAGGCAAGGATGATTGCTGTCAGCAAAGTGGTAACGTGTGCATCGAGTACCGGAGATAAGGAACGGCGGTAACCATCATTAACAGCTGTCTGGTAACTCTTACCCTTGGTTAGTTCCTCTTTGATACGCTCAAAGATGATTACGTTGGTATCTACAGCCAGACCCACAGTTAACACAAGGCCCGCAATACCCGGCGCAGTCAGCGTAAAACCGAGCGCACTCAGGATACCGATGGTGAACAGCAGGTTCAGGATAAGCGCAATATTGGCAACCCATCCACCTGTGTTATAGTAAATCAGCATCAATCCGAAGATCACAATAAAGGAGATCAGGAAGGAGAGGCCACCACCTTTGATGGATTCTTTACCAAGGGTTGGACCAACCTGCTGCTCCTGTATGATTTTAGCAGGTGCGGGCAGTTTACCGCTTTCGAGTATCTCAGCGAGGTCCTGCGCTTCTTTGGTGGTATAGCTTCCGGCGATCTGTGAATTACCCGTAGTGATGGGTTCGTTTACATTGGGGCAGGAATACACAAAATTATCAAGTACCACTGCAATGGGCTTTCCAACATTCTGTGTGGTCAGTTTTGCCCAAATAGCGGTACCTGCTTTATCCATATTCATTTTAATCGCAACACGGCCGCGCTCATCAAAATCCTGGCGTGCGCTGATGCCTTCGCCACCAAGCGGTGCCTGGCCATTGTCGAGTGTTTTGATCGCGTAGAGCGTGAGGATGTCTTTTACTTTCGGGTCATTCAGTTCAGCTTTCCCATACATGAATACGAGGTTGGCAGGGAATTTCGCTTTCACAAAATCCATACGCAGGTAATCATTCAGTGTGCCGGTATCTTTTGAAGCGATATAACCGAGCCCGCCGGGATATACCACTTTTCCATCGGTTCCCTGGTAAGGCTGTGAAAACTGAACAAGCCTCAGGATCGGGTTTTTATTAGCGGCTGTTTTTACAGAATCTGCCTTGGCATTGCCTTTTACAGATCCTGCAAGAGAAGATACGGTAGCAGTTTTGCCGGTATCTTTTCTGACAGCAGCACTGGCTTTCGAGGTATCAACTGTTGCTTTTTTAGCTGTATCGGAAGATTTGGTGCCATTGAGGTAATCTTCAATCGCTTTATCTGCGGCTGTAAGACCGTTTACGAGGTCCTTGTTCTCGAAAGTATATACTTCAAAGAACTGGAGGTTGGCGGTTGACTGCAGGAAATTTCTTACTCGCTCCTTATCATTGATACCTGCCAGTTCGATGCTGATATATCCTTTGGCCTGGTCGGGGTTGATATTGGGAGAAGCCACCCCAAAACGGTCAATCCTTGTACGAAGGATACGATAAGTGGTATTGAAAGCGATATTCGCCTGGTCGCGGAGGTAAGTGGCAACCTTGTCATCACTGTCATCGATCTTAACTTTGCCATTGCTTCGCGCAGCAAAGAAGGGAGCCAGTTTGATGGAAGGATTGATCTTCTGCAATTCCTGGCGGAAAAGTACGATCAGGTCCGCACTGGTATTTGCTTTGATGGCAACAGCATTCCCAAGCGCTTTATTGAACTGGGCGTCTTTGCTGTAGTTAGCCAGCGACTTGATCAAGCCGTCCAGCCCCACTTCCATGGTCACACTCATACCACCCTGCAGATCGAGACCCAGCATCAGTTCCTTTTCTTTTGCACTGCGGTAAGTGGTGAGGCCAAAAGCTAGTTTGGTGTCCTTGGTGCTGTCGAGTAAGCGTTTCAGTCTTTCCTTTTTCAGGTCGGCCAGACTGTCGGCATAGGCTGACTGCAACTCTTTGTTTCCGGGGTATTTGGTTTCGGGAGAAGGGAACATGGTCAGCCATTTATCGGCTTTCTTTTCCATCTCGCTTTCGTGATTTTTCACGAACCAGGTAAATGACAATTGATACAGGCAGATGAGTATCAGGGCAATCGCAAAAAATCGCACTAAACCTTTCAGTTGCATATTGGTAACGGTTTACAAATTTTTTTAGAGCGGCAAAGATAGGGGAATGGTAACGAATAAATATGATACCACCCCGATTGGTTTTCAGGGAAAAGCCGGTGGGGCTGCCACCGGCTTTTCCATAATACGAAGTGGTAAAGTTATTTTACATCCGTCAGGGTGATATCGAAGTAAAGCGGGGTGTTGGCGGGGATAGCAGGAGGGAAGCCCGCACAACTGTATGCCAGTGCAGAAGGGATGATGAGTTTGATGCGGCCACCTTTTTTGATCAGTGGCAACCCGATCTTCCAGCCATCAATCACACCTGTCAGAGAAAGACCTACCGGGTTAGCAGTGGCATCAAAAGTGTTGCCATTCAGGAATTTACCGGTATAAACCACATAAACAGTTGAAGTGGATGTGGGTGCAACGCCTGAACCAGGATCAATGATCTGGTACAACATTCCGCTTCCGTCTTCCGTATATGTGATATTATTCGAAGTACAATAGGCAACCAGTTGTGCCTTTTCATTGGCAACCGGGTTGGGCTGACAGCCACTGTCGTTTTTCCCGCAGGAATTCAGCAACATGGAAACAAGGATCAGAAGACAAAGAAAACCTGGGATTCTTTTCATGTACAATTTTTATATAAGACTAAAGTTTACGGTTGAAGGCTGCTTTTCGCAGCTGTTTCTGCCTTTTTTTGAGCCGCTTTTAATTCCTGGTAGCGCTGTTCCATCATCTCCCAACGGAATTTACGGTAGAAAATTCCCATAAACGCCGCAATTGCGCCGATAGCCAATACCAGGATCAGGGAACTTAAGCGGGAATTGGCCACCATAGTAGCCCTTTCCAGTAAGCCGCTTTCCAGCAGGATCACCACGCCGATCCCCAATGCAATGCCGGCTGAGAAGCCGGCCAGCAAAGGTTTGGGGTTGTTTTTTTCCTGCTCACGTTTTTTTTCCCAGGAATCCAGGAATGCTGCATCCTCACTGCTTATCATGTCGCAAAAGTACCGTTTCCGGAATATTCCCGGCTCTTAGAACGGAATAAGCCGTAAAAAAGTATTTTAGAACCGGCATTCTTATTCACCTGCCTGTGTATTATGAAAGTTACACCAAAACCAATCCTGGCTTTTTTTATCGCTGTCCTGATCCTGCATTGTGTTTTTATTGCTGCCGGGATACAGCAGGGCGCGACGCTCACAAAACTGCTTTTGCTGCCGCTTTTGATGACTGCATTGTTCCTCTGCGCAAAACCCCAGGGGGGCAAGCCTGTCTTAGCGATGCTGGCACTTTTCTTTTCTTTTGCAGGTGATTTTTTGCTGGCCCGTGATGGTGACCTGTTCTTCCTCGCAGGGATGCTGGCATTCGTATTCACACATGTTTGTAACGGGCTTCTTTTTATACGCCTGAAACAAAGGATCGCTGGTATTTTACCGGCGCAATGGACATTGTTGCTGATCCTGTTGATCCTTTCAGCCTGTGTTTACCTGGTATTGCAGCATCGGTTAGGCGCATTCCGCATGCCTGTTCTTATATATATGGGTATTATCAGCGCCATGACGTTTACTGCTGCCGGTGTAAAAGCCAACCCTTTGTACAGGCTGGCTGCAAACCGTTTCCTGGTACCGGGTGCGGTTTTCTTCGTGGTTTCAGATACGCTGCTGGCGCTGAATAAATTTCTTCTCCACGAGGTATGGATCAATGTGGCGGTGATGCTTACCTATGGGCTTGCGCAGTATTTTCTGACCAGGGGCTACCTGCTCGTTTTCGGTGCGCAGCGCATTGAAACAACTGTTGCGGAAGCGGCTGAAAGGGAGTAACTTTCCTTCGATGCCTGCATTCAGCCTTGAAACATTTTTCTATAAAAAAAGCCTGTCCCTGTACTGGTTGGTGCTGGCGGTACATTGTATCCTGCAGTATTACAAATTGCCTTATGTGGTGCTTACCAAACCAATGCTGATACCGCTTTTGTTTATTTATATCCTGATGCGGGATCCTGATATCAGCGACCCCAGGGGCAAGTTCTTATATTATATCGGCCTGATGCTGGCTTTTCTGGGCGACCTGCTGCTCGTTTTCATGACCGATACCACTTTCCTGATCGGGATGGTTGCCTTTATGCTCATGAATCTTTTTTACAGCATAAGTTTCCTGCATATTCACCGGGGCAATCGAAAAAACCTTTTGGCTGTTTTGCTGGTAACCATATTGCTCCTGTTTATCGCAAACGCTTTTTACAGGTTTCTTGAAAATGAGATGGGTGATTATAAATATCCGGTCCTTGGCTATATGGTTTCCATCAGTATCATGGTGATCCTTGCCGTGAACTGTGCCGGCAATTTCAGACACCGGCATGTTGTGATCAGTTACCTGATCCCCGGGGTACTGATCTTCCTGATCGAAAATATCCTGGTGGCCGTAAACAAATTTCATTTTAACCGGAACAAAGAGATATCTGTGGTGGTAATGGTGGCATATTGTTTAGCACAATACCTGATCCTGAGGGGGATGCTGCAGGTATATCCCCCGAAAAATATGGGTAAACCGACCTGATAGCTTGGGCAGAATGGAATCTTTTTTAAAGAAAAATATTGACCTTATTTTCTGGGTGATTGTAGTGATCGATTGCCTGATGCAGTATTTTGAATGGCACTACACTTATTTCACAGAACCCGTACTGGTTCCGCTCCTGATCCTGAAAATGTTTTTACAGGACGATGATATCGGCAGCCCGCTGCCCAAATTCTTTTTTTATATCGGCCTTTTCTTTTCCTTTTTTGGAGATGTATTGCAGCTCGTTGTAACCAATACCCTGTTTTTTTACAGCAGTATCATTGCTTACACGATCATGAATTTTTGTTATGCGGTTTCGATCATTGGCCTGAACGGGAAACAGGTGCTGCCCCCGCGGAGAATACTATGGGGGCTTCCGGTTCTTGCAATTCTGGCGTTTGCATTCTTCTATTTTATGGGGAACGAACTGGGTGTTTTCAAAGCCCCTTTGATCGGCTATGTGTTTATGCTGGTGGTTGTTTCGCTGGCTGCACTGAGTCTTCTTACAAATACCTTGTATCGTTCTGTGGCCATCCGGTATTTTATCCCTGCCATCGCCATTGAAATCATCCAGAATTTTCTTTTTGCCCTGAACCTTTTTCACCTTACGGGCTCTGCACAGGGATATGCCCCGAGCCTTGCATTGTATGCCATTTCCCAATACCTGATGTCGGCCGGGATATTGAAAGCATATATCCATGAACCGCAAAAAAACTAAGCCAGTATCTCATACAGGATGCAACAAAAATCCCCCTGCATTACAGGGGGATTGTATAGTGATTTTCTCATTTTGATTAATAACCACCCATTCCGCCCATATCAGGAGCAGGATGAGCGTGTGCTGCTTCGGGTTTGGGTTTGTCTGCAATCACACACTCGGTAGTGAGTAACATTGCGGCAATAGAAGCTGCGTTTTCGAGCGCTACACGGCTAACTTTGGTAGGATCGATCACACCGGCTTTCAGCAGGTTCTCGTATACTTCGGTGCGGGCATTGAAACCAAAATCACCTTTACCTTCTTTGATCTTCTGTACCACGATAGAACCTTCGATACCGCTGTTAGAAACAATCTGGCGCAATGGCTCTTCGATTGCTCTTTTCACGATCTGTATACCGGTTGCTTCATCTTCGTTGGCACCTTTCAGTTTGTCGAGGCTTTCTACGGCGCGGATATAAGCCACACCACCACCGGGAACGATACCTTCTTCCACAGCAGCGCGGGTAGCGTGCAGTGCATCGTCCACACGGTCTTTCTTCTCTTTCATTTCCACTTCAGTAGCAGCACCCACATACAGAACAGCAACACCGCCGCTCAGTTTCGCCAAACGCTCTTGCAGTTTTTCACGATCATAGTCAGATGTTGTATTCTCGATCTGTGCTTTGATCTGGTTTACACGTGCAGTGATATCGGCTTTCTTGCCTTTACCGCCAACGATGGTGGTATTGTCTTTATCAATTGTGATAGAAGCTGCCTGGCCGAGATAGCTCAAGTCTGCATTCTCCAGTTTAAAGCCTTGTTCTTCGCTGATCACGGTTCCTGCAGTCAGGATCGCGATATCAGTCAGCATTTCTTTTCTGCGGTCTCCGAAACCAGGTGCTTTTACAGCAGCCACTTTCAGGGTACCACGCAGTTTGTTCACCACGAGGGTAGCCAGTGCTTCGCCTTCGAGGTCTTCAGCAATGATCACCAGCGGGCGGCCGCTTTGTGCCACTTTCTCCAGGATATGGAGAATGTCTTTCATTGCACTGATCTTTTTGTCGTAGATCAGGATATAAGGGCTCTGGAGTTCTGCCTCCATTTTCTCGCTGTTGGTAACAAAGTAAGGAGAGATATAACCGCGGTCGAACTGCATACCTTCCACTACATCCACTGTTGTGTCGGTACCTTTTGCTTCTTCTACAGTGATCACACCTTCTTTGCCCACTTTTGCCATTGCGGTAGCAATCAGCTTACCAATTTCACCGTCGCTGTTGGCAGAGATCGTCGCAACCTGCTCAATTTTTTTGGTATCGTTACCTACGGTTTGTGACTGGGCTTTCAGGCTGTCAACCACTTTCTCAACAGCCTTGTCGATACCACGTTTCAGATCCATCGGGTTGGCACCGGCAGCTACGTTTTTCAGTCCTTCGCTGATAATTGCCTGGGCCAGCACGGTAGCAGTTGTAGTACCATCACCGGCAATATCTGCGGTTTTGGAAGCTACTTCTTTCACCATCTGGGCACCCATGTTTTCAATCAGGTCTTCCAGTTCAATTTCTTTTGCTACGGTTACACCATCCTTGGTTACCTGGGGTGCACCGAATTTCTTTTCGATTACCACATTGCGGCCTTTGGGTCCGAGGGTAACTTTTACAGCGTTGGCCAGTGTGTCAACGCCTTTTTTCATTTTATTTCTTGCGTCAATGTCAAAGAAGATTTGCTTTGCCATAGTTCTTAATTTGAAAATTGGTTAATTAGATAATTTGAAAATTTGGTAGTGAAAACTTGTGTGCCGCGACATTTGAAACATTCTCAAACTGTCACAGTTTCAAATTTTCAAATTGATTAAACGATTGCGAGGATATCGCTTTCGCGCATGATCAGCAGGTCTTCGCCTTCAATCTGGATCTCCGTACCTGCATATTTACCATACAGAACGGTGTCACCAACTTTTACGGTTACCGGCTCATCTTTTTTGCCCGCTCCGGCAGCAACAATAGTGCCGCGTTGGGGTTTTTCTTTTGCAGTGTCAGGGATAATGATTCCGCCTGCAGTTTTTTCTTCAGCAGCGGCAGGCTTAACAATTACTCTGTCGTGCAGAGGAGTAACGTTGAGTTTCTTTGCCATACGTTATGGTTTTTTGATTTTAAGACTAAAGTGCAACACTAACATCGAGAACCATGCCATGCACCACTTGCAGGTCAAATTTTCAGAACCGGGCTACGGGTGCATTCGTGGGTCTTACATACTGTCAGAAAGCGCACAAAGATGGGGAAGTTTTTGAAACGGCCGTGTCAATTTTTCAGGCCGGCTCCCAAAGCCTTGCAATCCCCTAGCAGGGCAATTCCGTATATAGGCAAATGCATTGCATGAAAACCCTGGTACCCCTTTTCGCTTTTCTTGTTTCTGTTTCTTCCTGCCGGCCACCGGCTCCGCTGGCCGACCCTGTTTTTACAGACAGCCTGTTATCCATTCGCGGACTTGTTCCGCAGGTAAAAAGCCTCGGAAAAGACAGCCTCTTCTGGACCGAACGCCTCGGGAAGAGCGGGGATGCTTTCACGGCTTCATCCCGGCTTGCAGGCCTGTTTGTACAAAAATTCCAGCTCCAAGGGGATATGCGGGATCTTTTGAAAGCCGATTCCATTTACAGTAAACTTATCACAGATTACAAAGGAATGGATGCAGGGATACTCAGGTCGATGGCATCTTTACAGATCACAAGGCACCGTTTCAGGCAGGCCGATTCACTGGTATTAAAATCGCTGGCTTTGGGCCAGGAAAAATATACCGGAACGCTGCTGGCATTTGATACCAAATTTGAACTGGGTGAATATATTCTTGCGGAACACTTGTTAAAAGAATGTGCCGCCACCAACGAGTATGGTTATTTTTTCCGGATGGGAAAATGGATGCATTATAAGGGCTTGTCTGACAGTGCAGCCTGGTACCTGCAAAAAGCTGCCGATTGGGCCGGTACCAGCCCCTCCCTAAAACAGGCTGCTTTTTCCAACCTGGCCGATCTGTACCTGCACGATGGCAAAATGAAAGAAGCTGCCATATTGTATAAAAGGGTACTCTCGCAAAACCCGGTGGATTTCCACAGCCTGAGAGGCTGGGGAAGGATCGCTTTGCTGCATGACCAAAACCCGGGCCTGGCTCAAAAAATATTTGACCATACGGCTACGATCAATGGATTGCCCGATCCATGGTACGACAAAATATGGGTGGCCGAAGAAAAAAGCGATACGGTTCTCGCCCGCAAAACGGCAGAAATTTTTGTGCAGAAAGCCAGCGACCCTGTATATGGCGCCATGTACCATAAATATCTATTTGAGCTGTATACAGGTGTCCTGAACCGGCCGGAGCCTGCACTTTCCATCGCTTTATCAGAAGTAAAAGAACGGCCAACACCGCAAACCTATGCATGGCTTGTTTGGGCTTTGCATAAAAATGGGAAAGAAGCGGCAGCAAAGGAATTGTACGATGAAAAAGTATCCGGGAAACCCCTGGAAGCACTTGAATTATTCTGGATGGGCAAGTGGATGAAAGAAAATGGCCAGGGATACAACGCATCTGCTTTTTTTAAAGCAGCAGAGCGAAACCTGTATGATCTCTCTCCATGGAAACAACAGGAATTAAAATCATTTCTGTTGTAATACCAGCCACAGTTTTCATGGCATCTTCGTTGCATCGCAAACAGTTCAGCCACATATTTTCATGGCGGCGGGGAAAAGTTTACATTGTTTACCCGGAAAAGCCATTGATGATGGTATTTCCGTTGGAAAAGGATTGGAGCATGAGAGAGAGAGGCAGCAGTAACTTTTATTATTCAGTTACACAAAAAATATCCTTTGTATTGTCCAGATGGCGGCAACCACGGCAATCAGAAAGGAGAGGGGTACCACAATTCTTTCCCGGTACCATTTTTTATGGGCAAACCATTTGGCGAGCAAAAAGTAAGCGGCGAGAATGATGGTGAGTTGCCCCAGTTCAACGCCGATATTGAACATGATCAGCGAGAGGAAATATGCATTTTTTGGCAACCCCATATTGGCCAGTGCACCCGCAAAGCCCAAACCATGAATAAGACCGAACGCGAATACGATACCAAGCCTGGAGGTCTTAAGTCGGGGGGAATAGATATTTTCTATCGCCACATATAATATTGATACCGCGATCAGTGGTTCAATGATCCGTGATGGCGGATTGATCACCTGGTAGGCAGCCAGGCAAAGTGTAACGGAATGTGCAAGGGTAAAGGCGGTGGATTGTAAAACGATCGGCTTTAGTTTCGGGCTCAGTAAAAACAAACTCATTACAAAAAAAATATGGTCCAGGCCCAGCGGAAGAATGTGTTGAAAACCCAATACAAGGTACAGGGTTGCCGCATCGGTTTTACTGAGTTTATCCAGTTCCTGTACCGCTACATGTGCAGAAGCGGGAATTGCAACACTGCAAAATAAAAACAGCATCCCTGTTGCGGTGCGCCAGGATGCAGGTGAAAATCTTTTTTGCATTGCTATGTTGATGTTGCTAGAAAAATACAGCGAATTTAAGTTTGACAAAGAAAGGCGTACCCGGTGTAAAATTCAATTCGGTTACCGGTGCGGCTTCGTTTTGTAAACGGGAAGTGGTGGCAAATTGTGCCTCATTCCATTTTACATTAAAAAGATTTTCTATCGCCATCCCCAATTCATACCCCGGCATTGTATAATGAACAGCGGCATCGGTTACAAAGTAACCTTTCGCAATGATGCTGTTGTCTTCATTCGCAGGCCGGTTTTGTATAAACCGATATGTAAGGCTCCCGTTGAGCCCGTATTTCCTTTTATAAAAAATTCCGCCCGTACTGCTGAAAGTGGGTGCAAGCGGTACAAAACTTTGTTCTTTAGCAGCATCCCGGTAACGGGGATCTGTAAAATTCAGATTGGTATTTACAAACCAGTGACCGTTCAACTGGTATCGTGCAATGATATCGATCCCTTTGCGTACAGAACGTCCGCTGGGTTCTATCTTTCCTTCATCGCCCACATATACAAATTCCTGGTCGAGTTGAAGATACCAGGCTGCCATAGTAAGGAATAACCTTGCTGTGGGTTTTAGTGTGATACCGATTTCCCCGCTATACGCGGCAGGCAGTATCTCACGGCCTTCATTGGCAACCACAACGCGCGTATCATTGGAATGGAACCCCTTTCCGGCTTTGGCATACAACTGAGCATTTTTCGTAAGGGTGTATTGAAGATTGAATTTGGGGCTGAGCACCGATTTGTTTTGCGCAGGATCGGAAATTGCGGAAAGTTTATTGAAATATGCAAACCGCAGATGATCTAAACGCAAACCTGCATCGATGAGCCAGCGTCCCGTTTTTATTTCTTTTTCAACAAAGCCAAAGGCATTGTATTCATTAATGTCGCCTAGAGCAACATGGTTCAGGAATTGCCTCTTTACCACATGATCCAGCCTGCTGTCGCGGATATCATCATAACGGATGCCGGTGCCATAATGGGTTGTAACCGTATAATCCCGTTTCACTTTTTCCGTGATCAGTGTTGAACTGAAGCCATACAGGTTCCTTTTTTCCGCCTGGTTGATCTCATCTCCATTCACAGGATCGTCCAGGAAAAATGTAAAATCAGAGTACAATGAAAACCGGTAGCGACTGGCATAAACCCGGTTTTCCCAGCGGGTATTGTTATTGAAGCGGTGTGTAAGCTGAAGATTAAGATTATAGCGCGCTGTGTTGCCGCCTTCTGAAGGATCAATCGCCCCAAAGCGGCTGATCATCCCATTTTCAACAGCGCGTTCCGGTACCTGGCCGGAAGCATCCCAACTGCTTTTAAATGCAGAAACGGATGCAGTAAATTGTGTACGGTCTGAAAAAGAAACATGGTATTTCCCAAACAGGTTCAAACGGCCAAAATGTTGTGCATGTTCGGTTGGACCGTTAGTAGCATAATATTCTCCGGCAAAATAAGCGCCTTGCTTTTCCTTGTTTTTTTTCAGCAGATCGAACATGCCTAAAAAACGGTAAGTGTCAAAACTTCCATATTCAAGCTGAACTCTGCTACCAGGTATATTCTGGTAAGTTGCAAATGATACATAGCCGGCTGTATTCAGGTTACCCTGGCGGGTATAATACGGACCTGCACCAAAATCGATATTGTGAATGGTTTCCGGGATGATAAAATGGGCATCTGCATATCCCTGGCCATGCGCATGCGAAACCATGTTCACAGGCATGCCATCAACGGATACCTGTATATCCGTTCCATGGTCACAATCAAAGCCGCGGAGAAAAATCTGTTCCGCCTTGCCGCCGCCCGCATGTTGCGCAACAAATAAGCCCGGAACAACACGCATCAGTTCCTGTGTATTGCGAACGGGTTTGAGGTCGAGGTCAATTTTTGCGAGCGTATTGAATTTTCCATTGCTGCTGTTGCTCTGTGTAACCACCACTTCTTCGAGGTTTACAATATCCGGTTGAAGTGCGATAGGTGTTTGCAGGATACTGTCTGATGATATTTTTTTTGCCCTGTACCCAACGGCACTGATGAGCAGCCATTCGTTTTTTTCAGGCTTCGGGATCCGGAAACGTCCGTCTGCATCACTGATCACCAAAATCCCTTTTGTATTGGCCGGATGAATGGAAACCGATTCGAGTGCCTGTTTGCTTACAGCATCAATCACCCTTCCTTCCAGTATGGTTTGTGCACCTGTTTTATTGCAAATGCTTAACAATACAAAGAAGCACAGGGTGGCCGCCGTAATCGCTTTTCGCTTCATGGCTGTTTGAAAAGGTTGTATTTGAGGTATTAAACAGGAAGCAGTTGCATACTAGCAGTTGCTTCCTGTTTTATTTTATTTACCAGGGGGTCGCAAGATAAGGGAACACGCTCAGAAATGCTTTGTCATTCGCACTCACTTTATCGGAAGTAAGCCCGGGATTGGCAGCACCGTTAGGACCGCCAAAAATGAGCAGTAATTCGGTATCGATCACATCATCTCCCAAAGCCCTTCCGGTAAGCACATTGGTGCCATCAAAAAAAGTGGTGGTACCCGTTGTGGAAACTGTAAGTACATCTGTTGCGAGCACACCGGTAAAGGCTGATGCAGAAAGGCCAAGCGCATTGGTGGTGTATCCGGGGTTCAGTCCAAGCAGCCTTGCCTGGAATTTGGATTGAAATGCCGCGCCCATTGCGGAAGGCACAGTAGTGTTGAACAGATCTTTGTCGGCACCGAGGTTAAACACGGTGTTAATAGCAGGTCGGGCCATCTGGTCTTCCGTTTGGTAAGTTACATTGGCAAATACATCTACTGTGGTTGCAGTATCTTTTTTACAGGAGGAGAACAGCATCAGTGCTGAAATTAATCCAAAACCTGCTGTGCGTATATTCTTGGTTGTTTTCATCTTACTTGATTTTGAGTGGTTATTAAATTTTTCTTTTTGCTTCAGCCCAAACATTCACTTTGCCATTGGTGGCACCCAGTAATGATTTGGGGAATTCCAGTACGATGCTCATTACATTGGTTCCTTTGAAGCTGTCGTTTCCGGGATTATTGAAAGAAGTTGCAGTTCCGGCAAGGATTTTTTTGAACTGGTCGAGGTCAAAAAAGAAAGGATCATCTCTCGGGCCGGCAAATGCCATAAAATTATTCTGTGAGGCGATGATGGCATTCTGTCCGTACGGAGTTACCCCCACGCTGATGGTTTGTGCACCTTCCACCACACTCTTACTGCCTGTCATTGAAGGCTTAATGGGGCCATAAACATACATGGTATTATTGTTGAACACACACTGTACCACCAGGTCTTCCACATTGTCACCATTGTTATCGATGTTGAGTTCGATCATGGTGTTGTTGTCGAATGCGGCAGAAGCCGTTGCAGATGGTGTGAGCAGGCCCTGTGTGTTGATAACAAAAGCCATGTTGTTTGTGTTTTGTCCCTGGAAAGCATATACATCCGTGATATCGGTTGTTTTACCGGTAACAGCGGGTGTGTCGGCGTGGTCGGCTGCCATTACGATGCCTGCGGTGATAAGACAGGCGCCCAGCAGGGCGAACAGGATTTTTTTTGTTTTCATACTGTTGATTTTAATTTTTTTAAGATATGTGCTGAGAAATACGAAGCGTTTTTCCCGCCGGATTTGATTTTCTGCGAATTATTTTTTTTTTCAAAAAAAAGTGGCTGCACATAAATCCGAATGAAAAAGCCTGCCGTATATGCGTCGTTGAAAAGGAAACCTGCTTACCCGCTTTTACGGAATGTGCAGGATGGTGGTTCATGCAAA
Organism: Chitinophagaceae bacterium; assembly: GCA_004028765.1. Taxonomy (GTDB): domain Bacteria; phylum Bacteroidota; class Bacteroidia; order Chitinophagales; family Chitinophagaceae; genus Sediminibacterium. The sequence continues at coordinate 17,560 of SAIX01000038.1, forward strand.
TGCATTGTAAACCAATCTGCCTTTTCGTAAGGTTGTATCAAGGTTGAAACCCGTCCGTTCCCGGACGGGTATTTTCATTTTGCTCCCGCGGCTGAAAACAATATCTTTGCCGCTTCCAACTAAGTTCTTACCAATGATCAGTAGAAGAAATATCCGCGTGAAAGTGATGCAGATGCTGTACATGATGGAAGCGGCTGATACCACAACGGTTTTTAAAAACCCGGTTGCCGAATTGCAGAAGCAACTCGATAAAAGCCGTGAACTCTTTGTTTATTTATTGTATTTCCTGGCAGAAGTGGCCCGTTATGCGGAAACGGATGCACAGCAGCGTGCTTCGCGTAACCTTCCCACCGAGGCAGATCTGAACGTTAACACCAAGATCGCCGGGAACCAGTTTTTGTGGATGATCCTCGAAAATGAAGGCTTCCGTAAAGCAGTGGAAAAAGACCTGCCGCAGAAACAGCTTGACAAGGACCTGGTAAAACAGGTTTATAACGAACTGGCAGGGCATCCCAAATACCAGGAATACATTGCCGTACAGGGTAGGGAAAAGGCAAAGGAAAAAGAGATCATGAAACTGATCTTTACGCAACTGATGCTGCCCAATGAATCATTTATCGCACATCTTGAAGAACTCTACACCAACTGGGATGATGATGCGGATATGATGGATCAGCTGATGATGAACTATTTTCAGAAACCCGGCGGTTATAACCTGCTGGAAATGCTGAGCCCGGAAAAATGGGAATTCGCAAGGTCACTGCTTATCACTACGCTCGAGAAAAAGGAATACTGCACTGAACTGATCAAACCCAAATTAAAGAACTGGGATTCTGAACGGATCGCGCAGCTTGACATGGTACTGATGCGGATGGGGGTTTGTGAACTGCTGTATTTTGAAACCATTCCCACAAAGGTTACGATCAACGAATACATCGACCTGGCCAAAGAATACAGCACGCCGCAAAGCGGCCAGTTTGTAAATGGTATCCTGGATAATATCCATAAAGAAATGATGGAAGCCGGTAAAATCCATAAAGTGAACTTTAAGAATAAACAGGCATGAAAAAATTCCCCTTCCTGCTTGTAACTGTTTTCTCTGTGATCCTGTTCCTGCAAAGCTGTGAGGAAAACAACGGTAATCCGGCTGCCGGTGCCGTAATGGCCGACAGCACCCGCTTTACGAGCATACAGTGGATCGATTCGATCGTGAATTTCGGAACCATCAATAAAGGTGAGCAGATCAAAGTGGCATTCCATTTCCGCAATACGGGTAACCAGCCGCTTTTTCTCGCCAGTGTCAGGGCCGGTTGTGGTTGTACCGTTCCGGAATACAGCAAAGAAGCCATTGCCCCTGGTAAAGAGGGTACCGTAACCGGGGCTTTCGACAGTAACAAAGCCCATGCAGGCGAAGTACGGAAAACGATTTTCGTCACAACAAATACAAAGGGGAAAACGGCGCATACACTTATCTTTACCGGCCAGATCCGGGAAGCGGCAGCGCAATAAGCGGCCGGATCTTATCAATCAAAACACTAAAACACAATAGCATGACAAATCTGAATTTCGTTTTACTGCAGGCAGCGCCCGGTGGCGGTGGAGGAATGGTGCAACTGGTACTGATGGGCGGCATCATCCTGGTATTCTGGTTATTTATGATCCGCCCGCAGGCGAAAAAAGCAAAGGACCAGAAAAAATTTGTTGACAATATGCAGAAAGGCGATAAAGTGGTTACTATCGCAGGTATCCATGGCACCATCAGCAAGATCAATGAAGACAATACCCTGCAATTAGAGGTTAGCCCCGGCAGTTACCTGAAAATCGAAAAATCTTCCATCAGCATGGAATGGTCACAGGCACTCGCAAAAGCGAATGCATAACCGATTAATATTTTATCCTGAACCGGGTTTCCTGTAAACCCGGTTTTTTTATACCCGAAAGCAGCGTAACTTTCTTTTATGGCATTGCGTATCGGATTAACGGGCGGCATCGGCAGTGGAAAATCCACGGTCGCGGGTATTTTCAAAGTGCTGGGTATCCCTGTATTTGATGCCGATGCAGTGGCGAAAGAAATCATGCACAGCGATCCGGTTTTAATACAATCGATCATAGATCATTTTGGCAGCGATCTTTATGTAAATGGGATCCTTGACAGAAAAAAAATGGCTTCCATCGTTTTTGCTGATCCGCACCAGTTAGAAATACTCAATGCATTGGTTCATCCCCGAACCATCGCTGCGGCTGAAAACTGGGCTTTGCAGCAAAACACAGCTTATACGGTAAAAGAAGCCGCACTTTTTTTTGAAGCGGGATCGGCTACAGGAATCGATTATATGATCGGGGTATATGCACCCAAACACCTCCGGATTAAAAGGGCCATGCAGCGCGACCAGGTTAGCAGGGAAGAAGTGCTCGCAAGAATGGGTAGGCAGATAGCCGAAGAGATTAAAATGCGGCTCTGCGATTTTGTAATTGTAAACGATGAACAATCCCTGCTGATACCACAGGTGATAAAACTGCACGAACAGTTTCTGGAACTCGCAAAACAGGACGCATGAACAAAGTGAACCTTGTTGAAAAATTTAATTCCGTGACCGGCTACTGGAACCCGCATGTTGTGGGCGAACTGAACGGCCAGCAGGTGAAACTGGTGAAATTCAAAGGCCCTTTTACCTGGCACCACCATGAAAACGAAGATGAAATGTTTTATGTGGTGAAAGGCTCGTTTGTGATGGAACTGCGCGACGGGGATATTAAATTAAACGAAGGCGACTTTCTCATCATACCCCGAAAAACAGAACACAGGCCCCATGCTGCCGAAGAAGTGTGGGTGATGTTATTTGAACCTGCTTCAACACTGAATACGGGAAATGTGGAGAATGATTTGACACAAAAAACGTTAAAACACATCTGAACCCTTTTTTTTGCAGGATAATCAATAACCCGGTCACTTATGCAATTCCCCCGATTGCCAGAGAATGAAGCGGAAAGGATACTTGAGCTTCAGCGATATGAAATTTTGAATACACAATCCGAAGAGGATTTTGATGAGATCGTACGGCTGGCCTCTGAAATATGCCAGGTGCCGATTTCCACGATCACCCTGATTGATGCATACAGGCAATGGCATAAAGCAAAAGTTGGACTGGAGGATAACGAAGGCGACCGGAATATTACTTTTTGCGGTCACACGATCCTGGAAGATGATATCATGGAAGTGGAAGATGCCATGCAGGACGACCGTTTTTTTGACAACCCGCTGGTTTTATCCGATCCGCATATCCGGTTTTATGCAGGCATACCCATTGTAAGCAGCAGGGGATATAAGATCGGGACCCTTTGTGTGATTGACAGGGTGCCGCGAAAACTTTCCGCCAGCCAGTTATTCGCCCTGCGCGTATTGGCAAAACAGGTGATCAAATTATTTGAACTCCGCCTGAAAAATAAGGAGATCCATGAACAGAAAACGATGTTGGATGCACAATCGAAGCAGCTCTCTGAGTTAAGTGCTGTTCAGAATAAGATAATTTCTATTATTTCGCATGATATCCGGGGGCCGATCGCATCACTCAGCCAATTATTGAACTTGCAAAAAGCGGGCGCACTTTCAACCATTGAAAAACAAATTCTCCAGGATAATGCACAGGAACAGGTTGGCAAAACATTGAATTTGCTTACGAACCTTGTGGAATGGGCAGCGCTCCTGCGTAACCAGTCAGAACCCGAATACAAACCTGTACAGATCGAAAGCCTTGTTAGCCGGGAGATCAAAACGCAGGAACTATCGCTGGCAGCCAAACAGAATACGGTTGAAGTCAACATACCTTTCGGGATAACGGTTTTGAGCGATGAGAATATGTTATCGTTTATCATCCGGAACCTTGTCAGCAATGCCAATAAATTCACCAGTGCAGGAAGTATTGCCATTGTTGTGGAAAATGCCGGTTCAGAAATAAAAATCAGTGTGAGCGATACAGGGGTGGGAATGAATGAGGAACAGGTGCAACGGCTTTTTAAGGTGGATAAACGATTCAGCCGGCCTGGTACATCCAACGAAACCGGGAGCGGGCTGGGACTGATCCTTATCAAAGAGTTTGTTTCGAAACTTGGTGGTGTACTGCAGGTGGCGAGTCAGGCGGAAAAAGGCACCACTGTTATGTTTACCTTGCCGGTTAATGCCAATGAATCATAAAAATATAATTGCGCTTTCGGTACTCATCCTCGTAATGGCTGTCCTTGCTTTTTTCCTTCTCGAATGGATGATCCCTAAAACCGCGGCATTCAGTATCCCCAGCAGGTGGAAGCGGGTGCCTGTACGTGAAAAAAGATTTACAGCAAGAAACTATTACGGCCTCCCGACCGATTCATCGGCAGAACGCGATGGTTGGGAAGATGGAACAAAAAACAAAACCTTCCGGTTGAATATCTATTATAATTCCGACAGTATCGCTACATCCTATTCCATTCATTACCGTTACCGGAAAGGCTGGCTGCAGAGAAGTTATTTACTGGATACTTTTAGTTTGAAATAGGATTTCCTGATCATATAAAAGTAGTTTGACTTTTTATTTTTGATTTTTGACTTATCACAAAAGATTTACTCTTACAGCCCCTTGCTCACTTCACGATCCTGTAGCACCAACGCTTCAGTTTACCTTCAAAATCAAACGGTGTGGTGGCTTTTGTAATGTCTTTGATTTCTGATGCATGAATGGCACCGGAATCGAGTACAAATTTTGTGAAATTCGTGCTGAAGAAAAGGGTACCGCCCGTAACCATGGCCTGCAAAGTATCATTGATCAGTTCTGCATGGTCGCGCTGGATATCGAGAAAATCTTTCATCCTTTTGCTGTTGCTGAAGGTAGGCGGATCCATGATTACCAGATCAAAGCTACCCGGTTGAAGCGTTTTGAGGTATTGTTTTACATCGGCATGGATAAAATGGTAACGGTTTTTGTCTTTGAAATGATTGATCACAAAATTATCTTCTGCCCAGGCCAGGTAGGTTTTGGAAAGGTCTACCGAAGTAACGGTTTTCGCACCTGCGGCAGCAGCATACACAGAAAAAGAACCGGTATAACAAAACAGGTTCAGTACGCGCTTGTCAACGGCCATTTCACGTACCATCTGCCTTGTAATCCGGTGATCGAGAAAAAGACCCGTATCCAGGTAATCCGTAAGGTTTACCTGGAATTTTAATCCGTTTTCCAGAACGGTGATGTATTCCTGTTGGGTACTTACTTTTTCATATTGGTCTTCTTCGCGGTGCGACATCCGTTTCCGCTGCCGGATATACATTTTTGAAACCGGGACCGCAACCACTTCGCTGATCACCTGTAAACAGGATTGCAGCCAGCCATCATGTGCTTCTTCTTCCATTCCATGTTTGCGCAGGTATTCAGCTACATAGATATTCTCCTCGTATAATTCGATACATAGCGGGAATTCGGGCAGGTCGTGGTCGTAGATCCTGTAACAGGATACCTGTTGCCGCTTTGCAGTTTTTGCCTTGTGTTTGAATACTTTGTTCAACCGGTTGCGGAACATTTCCAGTTTGGCATCGCTCATGCTGCAAAGTAAAGGGATGGGGAGAAGAGTTGATGGGGTTGCGGGGGTTAAAGAAGTGAAAAGGGTTAAAAAAGGGTAAAGTAGTTAAAGAGGTTAAAATGGTTAAAGTGAGGAATGTCCGTAGATCACATATTCCGAAAACAATTTTAGCGACCTTGATTTTTAACCCTTTCAACCAATCTCCGCCATCCACCATATTTACTTTTTTCCTCTTCTCAAGCTGATTATATTTAAACACTAAAAACAACTGCATGCGAAAAATCCTGTCCCTGTTATTGGGTCTTTTATGCTGTATGGCTGCGATCGCGCAGGATTACAGTCCCTTTACCGCACAAACCGAACGGCTGCAGAGCCTGGCCCGTATGTATCCATCACTGGTTACCCTGAAATCACTCACAAAAACACAGGGTGGAAAAGATATCTGGCTGCTTACCATCGGCACTGGCAATACTGCGTCAAAACCGGCATTGGCCGTGGTTGGCGGTGTGGAAGGTAACCATCTCCTGGGTACCGAACTCGCCATCGGCTTTGCCGAAAACCTGCTCAAAGGGAGTGGCACCGACAGTATCAAAAACAAACTGGCCAAAACCACATTCTATGTATTCCCGAATATGAGCCCCGATGCGATGGAGCAATATTTCAGCAAACTGAAATATGAAAGAATGGGCAATGCCACTGAAACAGATGATGACCGTGATGGAAGATCCGGTGAAGACGGCTTTGATGATCTTGACGGGAACGGAAAGATCACCCTGATGCGTGTTGAATCACCCATCGGCGAGTATAAACTGCACCCGGATGATCCCCGTGTACTTATCAAAGCAGATGCAACCAAAGGTGAAAAAGGAAAATACCTGCTGCTCTCCGAAGGCATCGATAATGACAAGGATGGCAGCCTCAATGAAGATGGGGAAGGGGGCATTGCATTTAACAGGAACCTCACTTATAAACACAATACGTTCGCCCCTGGTGCAGGAGATTTTCCTGCCGGTGAAAAAGAAACCCGCGCACTGCTCGATTTTTTATTTGATGCATTCAATGTATATGCGCTTGTGAGCTTTGGAAGCAACAACAATCTTTCTGCGCCGGTTCCCTATAATCCTTTGCTGGCAAGGGAAAGGATTCTCGCCGGTTACCTCGAGCCGGATGCCAAAGTGAATACGATCGTAAGCGAACTGTATAATAAAATTACTGCGGGCAAAGATGCGCCCCGAACCAGTGCGGCTGGCGGCGACCTGCTTTCTTGGGGTTATTTTCATTATACCCGTTACAGCTTCAGTACACCGGGCTGGTGGGTGCCCAAAGCAAAACCGGATACCGCGAAAAAAGAAAAAGCATTTACGGTCGAAGATCCTGTGGCCAATTATCTACGCTGGGCGCAGCAACAGGGTATCACGAATACTTTTACGGAATGGAAAACCATTCAGCATCCTGATTACCCTAATCAGAAAGTGGAAGTGGGCGGCGTGGATCCTTTTGTGTTGATCAATCCTCCGTATAAAATGGTGGTCGATATCGTAAAAAAACATACCGATTTTCTTGTAAAACTCAGTGATCTGCAACCAGAGATCGACCTGATCAATCTTAAAACAGAAAAACTCTCCAATGGATTTACAAGAGTCAGTGTTGACCTGATCAATAAAGGTGGTTTGTCTACACACAGCAAACTGGGTGAGAGAAGTTATTTTCTGAAAAAACTGAAAGTGGCAGTGAAAACTGAGAAACAGGAATTGGTAGGCGGAAGAAAGATCACCCTGCTGAATTCACTGGATGCTGCTGCTTCACAATCTTTCTCCTGGCTCATCAAAGGAAATGGTAAGATCAGTATTGAAGCCGGCTGCCCCACGGCAGGAACCAAAACCATCGATATCAATTTATAATCCCAATAACTTATTCCGATGAAACATATTTCAATCCTTCTTTCCATCTTATGCTGCATCAGCTTGCTGCCTGCGCAAACACCGGAGCAGATGTTCAAAGCAGCAGGTTCGCCCGTGAACCCGAAAGTAAGCGTGGTATGGAACAGGTATTACGACCATGCCGGCATCGCCGAGATCTGTAAAAAAATCGCAGCCGCACATCCCGATCTTGCGAAACTGGAATCGATCGGGAAATCTTTCCAGGGCCGTGATCTATGGTGTTTAACCATCACCGATTTTAAAAAAGGCGATGCAAAACGTAAGCCCGGAATGTATATTGATGGCAATATCCATTCAAACGAAATACAGGGAGCTGAATTCGCGATGTACACGGCCTGGTATCTTACGGAATCTTTTGCAGACACAAAATTTATCCAGGAATTACTGGCTGATAAAGTGTTTTATATCATTCCAACCATCAACCCTGATGGCCGTGACAGTTATATCCACCAGCCCAACAGCCCCAATTCTCCGCGCTCGGGATTGATCCCCGTTGACAATGATGGTGATGGCTTGGTGAACGAAGACCAATACACGGACCTTGATGGTGATGGCAATATCACACTGATGCGGCGAAAAAGCCCGAATGGCCGCTTTAAGATCGATCCGAAAGACCCGCGTAATATGATACAGGTGGGGCCGGATGAAAAAGGCGATTATGAATTGCTCGGACAGGAAGGCATGGATAAAGATGGCGATGGCAGAGTAAGTGAAGATGGGTATGCATTTGAATACGATCCCAACCGCGACTGGGGCTGGGGTTGGCAGCCAAACTATATACAGAACGGTGCTTACAAATATCCATTCTCATTACCAGAGAACAGGGCGGTGATGGAGTTTGTGATGAAGCACCCGAATATCGCCGCAGCACAATCCTTTCACAATGCCGGCGGGATGATTCTCCGCGGACCCGGCGGGCAGGAAGATGTAAATACTTATAATGCTGCTGACCTGCAGGTGTACGATGCCATCGGAAAAAAAGGAGAGGAATTGTTGCCGGGTTATAAATACCTCGTGGTGTACAAAGATCTGTATTCGGCCTATGGCGGCGAGCTCGACTGGTTTTATGCAGGCCGTGGTATTTATACGTATTCCAATGAATTGTGGACACCCTATCTCATGTTTATGAAAGATGCCACACGCGACCCGTTTGATAACAGCACTTATAGTTTTGACCGGTATCTTTTATTCCAGGATGCATTTGTTCCCTGGAAAGAATTCAACCATCCGCAATTCGGAAAAATTGAAATTGGCGGATTCAAGAAAAATTATACCCGGGCACATCCCGGATTTTTACTGGAATCAGATGCACACCGCAATATGGCATTCAGCGTGTATCATTGTTATTCAACCCCCAAACTGGAAGTGCAGGAAATTTCGAAAAAAGAGTTGGGTGATGGGTTGATAGAAATCACTGCAGTAATTGCCAACGAACGGATGATGCCCACACACAGCAGCCAGGACCTGAAAAACAAAATTGAGCGGCCGGATTATATCACGCTTGCCACCAGCGGAAAAATCATTGCCGGTTTGCAGGTTGAAAACCGCGACCTGAACATCACCAAAGAACAGAAAAACAATCCGCAGACCATTGAAGTACCCAATATCCCCGGTATGGGAGCCGTAACGGTTAAATGGATTGTGGAAGGAAAAGCCGATGCAAAATATACCGTGAGTGTTGATAGTAAAAAAGGCGGTACAGCAGAAGGGGCTGGTTCCAGATAATTTTTAAATAGAATAAGTAAAGCCGCTGATTCAAAGATCGATTGATCGTGTGAATCAGCGGCTTTTGTATCTCTGCGAAACCTCTGCCTCTCAGCGCCTCCGCGGTGAAAAAATTATTTCAACCTGGTCAGCGCTTCCTTAATCCTCGCCCAGGCAGTTTCGATATTGTCCATACTTGCCGCGAAAGAAAAACGCACACATTTCGGTTCTCCAAACGCATCGCCCATCACACAGGATACATGCGCATTGTTCAGGATATACATGCTCATATCGGATGAGTTATTGATCGTATTCGTACCATCCGATTTACCGTAGTAGGCACTTACATCCGGAAATGCATAAAACGCACCCTCGGGTGCAAAACATTTGAAGCCCGGGATATCATTGATCAACTGCATGGTTCTTTCCCTTCTGCGGGTAAATTCAGCCGTCATATCATGTGAAGGGCGCAGGTCGCCGGTTAATGCCACTACCGCTGCTTTTTGTGTGATGGAGCAAGTACCGCTGGTAAATTGTCCCTGCAGTTTTTCCATCGCTTTGGCAAGTGCAACATTCGATGCGGTATAACCCAGTCGCCAGCCCGTCATGGCAAAACCTTTGCTCAACCCGTTGATCACGACCACACGGTCTTTCAGGTCATCAAACTGTGCGATACTTTCATGCGCACCAACAAAATTGATGTATTCATAAATCTCATCGGCGAGGATGGTGATATTAGGGTATTTTCTGAACACCCCTGCCAATGCTTCGAGTTCTGATTTACTGTATACAGCGCCAGAAGGGTTACAGGGTGAAGAAAACATAAAAACCTTTGTCTTATCCGTGATGGCAGCTTCTACCTGTGCGGCAGAAGGCTTGAAACCACTTTCCACACTGGTGCGGATCTCCACCACTTTTCCCCTTGCAATTTTCACGAGTTCAGAATAGGTTACCCAATACGGTGTGGGGATCACCACTTCATCACCTTCGTCCACCAGTGCCAGGATGGCATTGGCCAGGCTTTGTTTGGCACCGGTAGAGGCAACAATATTTTCCGGTTTATAATCGAGGTTATTATCGCGTTTCAGTTTGGCGCAAACAGCTTCGCGCAGATCCATATAGCCGGGAACGGGAGAGTAGTGGCTCCAGTTATCATTGATGGCTTTGATGGCGGCATCTTTGATATGCTGCGGTGTGTCGAAATCGGGTTCACCAAGACTAAGGTTGATCACATTGTATCCCTGAGCTGCGAGTTCACGGCCCAGTTTGGCCATTTTGAGGGTTTCAGGTTCCGCAAACCTGTCGAGAAGAGAAGAAAATTGCATGCTTTTACATTAATGGAATGGAGTATCGTTTTTGCGGCCGTAAGTTCGTGAAAACATTCCAAACGCCTGTAAGTTTTGGCTTTATCGTGTTTATCTTTCAGGCTAACATTGTGTAAACGGAACACGCTGATCAACTGCTGGCCCGATATGCATTATTTTTACCATGAATTTTCTACGCTATGCCACATGAACCGATTTCTGTTTTTGATATGTTTAAAATCGGGGTGGGCCCATCCAGTTCACATACCCTCGGGCCCTGGCGCGCTGCCTTGCGCTGCCTTGGCACGATCCGCAGCCGTGCTTCCCTGAAAGAAGTGGCTTCTGTGCAGGTACTTTTATATGGTTCGCTGGCTAAAACAGGAAAAGGCCATGGAACAGATATCGCTGTGCTGCTGGGTTTATGCGGCGAAGATCCGGTAACGATCGATGTGAATTCGATTACGCCAAAAATCAATGCCATCCATGCAACTCAGGCACTCCATCTCGGTAACGAAACCGTGATTGATTTTCCTTACCCGGCATCTGTTCAATTCCTGGTGAACGAAACTTTGCCCTATCATCCCAATGGATTGTCCTTTCTTGTTACATTAAAAAATGGTGATAACTGGAGCGAAACTTTTTTTTCAGTAGGTGGCGGATTTGTTGTGAAAGAAGGAGAGGAGAAGGGTGGAAAAGATGCGGTGGATCTTCCCTTCCCGATCGATACAGCCAATGACCTGCTGCACTGGTGTATGAAAGGAATGGCGATACATGAAGTGGTGATGGAAAACGAAGGTGCCTGGCGAACGGAAGCCGAAACGCGGAAAGGAGTATTGCATATCTGGAACGCCATGAAAGAATGCACTTACCGCGGATGCCATGCACAGGGTGAATTACCTGGTGGTTTACAGGTGCGCAGAAGGGCTTTTGACCTGAATAAAAAACTCATCAAAGGAAAAACCTATGACGGGTATGATGAATGGATCAACTGTATCCGGAATGGCGGCGCTGATTTTACATATATACTCGACTGGGTAAGTTGTTTTGCACTGGCCGTAAATGAAGAAAATGCTTCTTTTGGGCGCGTGGTAACAGCGCCAACGAATGGAGCAGCCGGTGTGATACCCGCAGTGCTGCAATACTATATCAGTTTCTGTGATGGGAATACAGAAGATAAGATCATTAAGTTTTTATTGGTCGCTTCCGAAATCGGGAGCATCTTTAAAAAAGGGGCAACCATTTCTGCAGCGATGGGTGGATGCCAGGCCGAGATCGGTGTATCCTCTGCCATGGCTGCTGCCGCATTAACAGAATGTATGGGCGGAACACAAAGGCAGGCACTGATGGCTGCAGAGATCGCAATGGAGCATCACCTGGGTTTAACCTGTGATCCTATCGGCGGACTGGTTCAGATCCCCTGTATCGAACGCAATACGATGGGCGCGATCAAAGCCATCACTGCATCGCAACTGGCACTGCAGAGTTCTCCGGATTATGCGATTGTAAGTCTTGATAAAGTCATTAGAACCATGTGGGATACTGCACTCGATATGAGCAGCAAATACAAAGAAACTGCCGATGGCGGACTTGCCATACATATCCCTATCAGTTTGCCGGAATGCTGATTCCGTGAATCTTGAATCTTCAAATGTGCACTAATGAATCGTCCTTCCTTGCGCAGCAGGGAGGGATCAGAGGGAGGGTTTTAACCAATCTCCTGCATCACAGCATCAGAATAATCCCTGATCACATTATACAATGTTCCGCGTTCAACAGGCTGTCGTTTTACCTGTTTGATCAGGGTAACCAGTTCTTCGGTATTCATGCTCGGGCTTTGCTCTTCACTGCCGGCCATTGAATAAATTTTTGTAGAATCATCAATGGTACCGTCAATATCATTTACGCCGAAGGAAAGACTAAGCTGTGCATTCTTTCTTCCCAGCATAGGCCAGTAGGCTTTGAGGTGCGGGAAATTATCCATATACAATCTTGATACAGCATACATCCGCATATCTTCTATCACGGAAGATTCGGGTACATGGCTCATATCATTGTCTTTGTTCCGGAATTTTAAGGGGATGAATGTATTAAAGCCGCCGGTTTCGTCCTGTAAACTCCTCAACCTTTCCATATGATCGATGCGGTGCCAGAATTTTTCGATATGCCCGTACAATAAAGTTGCATTGCTGTGCATGCCCAGCTGATGGGCTGCTTTATGGATCGCGAGCCAGCCATCGGCATCCACTTTGTCTTCGCAGATCTGTTTGCGGATCTCGGGATGAAAAATTTCAGCACCACCTCCGGGTAAAGAATCCAACCCGGCTTCATGTGCGATACGCATACCTTGCTCCACGCTTACTTTGGCTTTGCGGAACATATAATCCAGTTCAACCGGTGTAAAGGCTTTGATATGCAGCCCGTGGCGGTGTGCTTTGATGGTGCGGAGTAATTCCGTGAAAAATGCGAGGTCCATTTTGGGGTGAACACCCCCTACGATATGTACTTCAGTTACAGGTTTGCCGTCGTAACTTTTTACGATATGCATCATCTGTTCGATGCTTAGTTCCCAACCTTCTTCGCGATGTGCATACAAACGCGAATACGAACAGAATTTACAGGAGAATACACACACATTGGTGGGCTCGATATGAAAGTTCCGGTTGAAATAGGTTTTGTTTCCGTGCTTTTGTTCTCTCACCCAATTTGCGAGGGCACCTAACCAGGATAAAGAACCTTTTTCGAATAATAATATTCCATCGTCAAAGCTGATCCTTTCTTTGTTCAGGATTTTTTCTCCAACTGCTTTCAGGGATGGGTCGGTAGTGTTTGCAACAAGGGTAAACGGGTCTGAAACTGTCTGCATCATCTTCTCTGTATTTGCCCGGCAAAATTACTGAGAAATCAATTCAGGGAAATGATAAATATCAATACGAATGAAGGCACGAATAAAGTCTTTTCATAACCGGGTTCCCTTCACCGCTTAGGCGCAGAGAGGCAGAGGTTTCGCAGAGAAACAAGCTATACAATCAGTGCTTCACTTCGAGCATCTCTTCCGGTTTGTGCTTATAGCGGAATACCAGCGGGAATACAATGCCCAGCACCAGTGCATACGCCGCAAAACTCATCCAGATATTGTGCCAGTTCTTCACATTGTTCACCGTATAATAATCGATTACACGGCCGCTGATATAATTACCAAGGAAGGCGCCGATGCCGTTGGTCATCAGCATAAACAATCCCTGTGCGCTTGCCCTGATCTTGAAATCAGCTTCTTTTTCCACGAACAGAGATCCGGAAATGTTGAAGAAATCAAAGGCCATCCCGTAAATAATCATCGACAAAATCAGCAGGTACAAACCCGGCCCCGGATCGCCGATGGCGAATAAACCAAAACGGAACACCCAGGCAAAAATGCTCATGATCATCACCTGCCGGATCCCGAATTTTCGCAGGAAGAATGGAATGGTGAGAATGAAGAGTGTTTCTGATATCTGTGAAATGGATATGAGCACATTGGAATGTCTGACACCGAATGCATCGGGGAAACTGCTTTTAAAATCATCGAGGAAAGTGGAACCGTAGGTATTGGTGATCTGTAATGCCGCGCCAAGCAACATGGCAAAGATGAAAAATACCAGCATCTTTTTTCTGCGGAACAATACAAATGCATCCAGCCCCAACGCAGAGCTGAGTGATTTTTTTTCGCTGTTACCTGCTGGCGGACAGGAAGGCATTGTAAACGCATACAAACCCAATAACAGGCCCGAACCGGCACTTACGTATAATTGCATCGGGCTTTTGTTCCAGCCGAGCAGGTCAACCATCCACATGGCTACGATAAAACCGATAGTGCCCCACACACGGATCGGTGGAAAATCTTTTACGATATCATGCCCTGATTTTTCGAGAACGATATACGAAACTGTGTTGTTCAGCCCGATGGTAGGCATAAATACCAGGGAGTTCAGCAACATTACCAGGTATAAGCCATCGTAATCTGTGACTTTGGAAGCGATAAAAAGGAGAATGGCCCCGATGATATGGGCCAGGCCGAAAACTTTCTGGGCACTCAGCCACCTGTCGGCAATGATCCCGAAAAGAGCGGGCGTAAAAATCGCTGCAATGCCCATCGTACCATAAATACTACCTACCTGCCAGCCTTTGAACCCGAGTACATTGAACATGTAGGCACCCATTGAGATCAGCCAGGAACCCCACACAAAAAATTCGAGGAAATTCATCAGCACCAGGCGGAATTTGATAGTCATCGTTAGCAATTTGGTTTGAGAATGAGCAGGGAAGATAATAAAAAAATAATCCGGTTGTTCCTTTCGAAACAACCGGAGCGGCATTCAATACAAATGTAAAAATGCCTCCCGGGGGAGGCATTACTTACTAACCATTTTTAAAGATGTGCCTGGATCTTTTTTTCGAGCACTGATTTGGGAACGGCGCCGATCTGTTTGTCAACCACTTTCCCGTCCTTGATGAAAAGGATCGCCGGGATAGATGTGATACCATAATTGGTGCTGGTATTCGGGTTCACGTCTACATTCACTTTACCCACTTTTACCTTTCCGCTGTATTGCTGGGATAATTCTTCAATAACGGGACCGATAGCACGGCAGGGGCCACACCATTCTGCCCAGAAATCTATCACACTCAGTTGACTGCTTTCAAGCACTTCTGTCTGGAAGTTCGCGTCTGTAAATTCTAAAGCCATTTGTAAGATTTTAATGTTTATAGGATGTTTTTCTTTCTGCGGGAAGAATGTCAAATATATATCCAAACCCGGCTATCTGCTGATTTGACTTTTCCACCGCTGTTATTAATGACGTTGCAACAGTAAGAACCTGACAGGCGGGCAGCTATTCTGTGCAGGAATTGAAGGTATGGGCATAAGCTGAAAATAAGGTATCCGGCACAAACACCTGTACCTGAATGCACTAAACCCGATCGCCCCGGTGGAAACTTTGTTAAAAAGCCTGCATGCGCAGGAAAGTCATGGGAATGTAATTAAATGAGCGCTGTAAGGATGAGTGTGGCCGAATCAGTATATTGTTACCAAAACCTTTCTATGGATCGCAAATCGTTTCTTTCTGCCTCCGCGGTGCTTTCGGCCGCTGCTATTTTGCCTGCTAATTCGGTGCTGGCTGAAAACTACCAGGCCAATGGCCTTGATAAACTGACGGATGCCAAAGGAGATTTTTTACACCTGCCCCTTCCTTATAACCGCAACTTTCTTGAACCCTATATGGATGAAGAAACCGTGTACCTGCACCATACATTTCATCATGGCGGGGCGGTGAAAGCTGCAAACAAAGACCTGCAGATGATCCGGAAAGCAATGGATGAAGGGAACCTTGAAACAGTGGACTACTGGACAAAGAAACTCAGCTATCATTTTTCCTCGCATGTACTTCATACGATCTTCTGGACGAATCTCACCAATAAAACAGGCAGCCCTTCCGGTGAATTACTAAAAAGGATCGAAAAGGATTTCGGGACTTACGACAAATTGAAGAGTTATATCGCTAAAACCTCGAAGGATGTGGATGGGAACGGATGGGGGATACTGGGTTACCAGCCTTTTTCTGACAAGCTTACCATCCTGCAATGCGAAAACCACGAAAAACTCACACAATGGGGCGTGGTTCCATTGCTGGTGATCGATGTTTGGGAACATTCTTATTATCTCAAATACAAAAACAAACGAAGTGATTTTGTAGATGCGATGCTGAACATCATTAACTGGGATAATGTGGCCGAAAGATTGAATACGGCAACGAAACTGGTATAAAACTTTCTTTGCTTCGTTATCAACCCACCACACCCACATTTACTTCCACATCCGGGTTGTCGAGTAAGAATTCAGCCATTTCCTCATTCATCTGGAACCCGCGTTCAAAAGAAGTGAGGGTTACTTTCAGGTTGTCTCTCGGTTCGAGGATATTGAATTTGAGTGAGGCTTTGCCCGGGTTGCGCCGCAGATTCTTATCAAGAAAATCCACAAAATCAGGCGTGATGGATGCAGGATGGACATTGATCTCGACAGAACGCGTGAGGTTCTGTTTCACCGTTTCGAGCAGTGACATGGTATTGATCTTGAAATCAAATTCATCCGGCCGGTTATAGCGCGGGCGAAAGAAACCATTGAGCAGGATATTCTGTCCTTTCTCGAGGTAATTCTGGAATTTGATATAATCCTCGCTCCATAAAATAAATTCTGTTTTCCCCGTAAAATCCTCGATCACGAATGAACCGAAATTCTTACCCGTTTTGGTAACACGGTGCTGTACATCGATCACGAGCCCTGCCACGCGCAAACCTTTACCGGGATTGGGTTGCAGGTGTAGGGTGTCTTTGATTTCATTAAAATCACTGATACGGGTGATGCCATAATGTTTTAACTCGAATTTGAAATGATCCAGCGGGTGGCCGCTCATGAACATACCCGTCACTTCTTTTTCATGATCGAGTAACTCGGTTAAAGTCCAGGGTTCACAATTGGGTATTTTAGGTGCCTGCACCTGCATGGCATGCGAGAGGTCGCCGAATAATGTGTTGGCCGTTCCTGCAGCGCTCTGCTGTGCCTGGCCATATGCGATGATGCGCTCCAGTCCGTTTTGTCTTTCGTTTTCAGGTGTATAAAAATACTGGGCGCGGTGGTAGGCAGTAAAACAATCGAATGCACCGGAATAGGCAAGGCTTTCGAGTGATTTTTTATTGACGTTTTTCTGCAGCACACGTTTGATAAAATCAAATATGTCTTTGTAAGAACCATTTTTTTCTCTCTCGGCAATTACCGTATCCACTGCCGCATCGCCAACGCCTTTTAATCCGCCCAAACCAAAACGGATCTCGCCACGCTGGTTTACGGCAAAACCTTTCAGCGATTCATTGATATCCGGCCCAAGTACTTTAATACCCATCCGTTTGCACTCTTCCATAAAGAAAGTGATCTTCTCAATCGCACCGGCATGATTCAATACTGCCGACATATATTCACCGGGATAATGTGCTTTGAGATAAGCGGTTTGGTAAGCCACAAACGCATAACAGGTGGAGTGAGATTTATTAAATGCATATTGCGCAAATGCTTCCCAGTCGCTCCATATTTTTTCCAGTTTATCAGCGGGGTATCCTTTGGCAGTGGCGCCCGTTATAAACTGTGCTTTCATTTTATCCAGGACTGCTTTCTGTTTTTTCCCCATCGCTTTCCGCAACACATCGGCATCACCTTTGGTAAAACCCGCCAGGCTCTGGCTTAACAGCATCACCTGCTCCTGGTACACGGTAATACCATAGGTTTCCTCGAGGTATTCCTTCATATCATCGAGGTCATAGCTGATGGCTTCGCGGCCATGTTTGCGGTCGATGAATTTGGGAATGTAAGCGATAGGGCCGGGGCGGTACAGGGCGTTCATCGCAATGAGGTCGTCAAATTTATCCGGCTTCAGTTCGCGTAAATATTTCTGCATCCCCACGCTTTCAAACTGGAATGTGGCATTGGTTTCACCGCGCTGGTATAACTGGTAGGTTTTTTCATCATCCAGCGGGATGGTATCGAGATCGATCTCCACGCCATGATTCTGTTTGATCATCTCCAGTGCAGTTTTCAGGATGGAAAGGGTTTTCAGTCCCAGGAAGTCCATCTTTATTACACCTGCTTCTTCAATTACACTGCCTTCGATCTGTGTTACCCACAATGCAGAATCTTTTGCGGTGGCAACGGGCAATAATTCCGTTAAATCTTTTGGTGCAATGATGATACCTGCCGCATGGATACCGGTGTTGCGGACAGAGCCTTCCAAGCGCTCAGCTTCTTTTAATACCTGGGCCCGGATATCGTTGCCATTGTATATTTCGCGGATCTTTTTTACATTTTCAATATCATCTGCCTGGTACGCTTCTTTTTCTTCGAGTGATTTTTCGCCTTCTTTGGCAGTGAGTGGTGCGTGCAATACACGCCGAAGTTCCGTTCCGGGTTTATCGGGTACCAGTTTCGCGAGCATATTGCTTTCTGCCAGCGGCAGATCCAGTACACGGGCCACATCTTTGATACTCATTTTTGCAGCCATCGTACCATACGTAATGATCTGTGCTACCTGCGCCTTGCCGTATTTATCCACTACATAGTCGATCACTTTTTGCCGGCCTTCATCATCAAAATCCGTATCGATATCGGGCATGCTCTTCCGATCGGGGTTAAGGAACCTTTCGAAAAGGAGATTGTATTTGATGGGATCGATATTGGTGATGCCGATACAATACGCCACCACGCTTCCTGCAGCCGATCCCCGGCCCGGGCCAACAAACACACCCATATCGCGCCCTGCCTTGATAAAATCGCTTACGATCAGGAAGTAACCGGCAAAGCCCATTGTTTTGATGGTGAACAATTCAAAATCGATGCGTTCCTGTGTTTCAGCAGTGATTTCATGGTAGCGTTCTTTGGCCCCTTCGTAGGTAATATGTTTGAGGTATTCCCACTGGTTCAGGTTGGCATCTTCATGCACCTGGAATTCTTTCGGAATGGGGAAGGCGGGAAGCAGGATGTCTTTTTTCAGGTTCAGGATTTCCACCTTGTCAACAATGGCCTGTGTGTTTTCCAGTGATTCAGGTATGTCACTGAAAAGCTGCCCCATTTCTTCCGTGGTTTTGAAATAGAACTGATCATTCGGAAATTTAAAACGCCTGTTCTTTACCTGGATATCATCATTTACAAAATCATCAAATCCCGGTGTGCTCTGTTTTTCGCCGGTATTGATACAGAGAAGGATATCATGCGCATTGGAATCGGCTTTGTCGACGTAGTGACTGTCGTTCGTTGCGATCACCGGTACATTGTATTTCTTCGAAAATTTCAGCAGGGTCTGGTTGATCAGTTCCTGTTCTTTGATATTGTGCCGCTGCAGTTCGATATAATAATCTTCCCCGAACAGATCGAGCCACCATTTGAATTCCTGTTCCGCTTTTGCTTCGCCATCATGCAGGATGGTTTGGGGCACATAGGCGCCGATGCAGCAGGTGGTAGCTATTAAGCCCTTGTGGTATTGTTCGATCAATTCTTTATCGATACGCGGGTATTTGCTGTACATCCCCTGGATAAAACCGAGGGAAGTAAGTTTTACGAGATTCTGGTAACCCGTTTTGTTTTTGGCGAGCAATACCTGGTGATAGCGTTCGTCCTTTACATCTTTGGTGAATGATTTTGCATGCCTGTCGCGCACCACATAGAACTCGCAGCCCACGATAGGTTTCACCACTGGCTCCACGATGTCTTTCCCATTGGCATCTTTACCGGTTACTTTGGTATTCTTCCAGGCCTGGCTCACAAAATTGAATGCGCCGAACATATTCCCGTGGTCGGTGATGGCAAGTGCTGGCATCCCGTCTTTCATGGCTTTTTTGTAAAGGCTGTCGATCGGTGCAGCGCCATCGAGCAACGAATACTGGGTGTGAACATGAAGATGGGAGAACTGGGGCATTATATGAGTTAGGAGTTAAAAGTTACGAGTTAGGAGTGGACAAATATCGTTAGAAAGGGGGCGGGAGAGAAGGGGGAATTTTCCACAGGCTGATTGAACGGTTATCCACATCGGGTCCATTAGCGGGTAAAAATGCGAAAGTTATCCAGTTTCACCAGTTTTAACATTCAGGGATTTTAAATTGCTTTGCCGCAATATGAAACCTTATTTTCTTAGTTCGTGTGTTTTATGCATGCTGATTTTCAGCAGCTGCAGTTCGGTAAAAAAAATATCGTCGAAAGACAGTAATGCCACGGCAACAACTCCCCCCAAAAACAGGAATACCGGTAAACGCGAATTTATCAATGGCATTGAAGTAACGCCGGGAGGAATGGTGAGCAATAATAAGGAAAAGAAAACAGCGGTGAATGCAAAAAAAACGGATGCAGCCGGTAAGCAGACTGTTCAGAAAGGAGCGCCCGATGTATCGCTTTCCAACCCCGGCAATATTGAGAATGCGCATATGCTACAGTTAAAATATGCGATAGCAACTGATGCCACAGTTGAGAAGATGACCAATATCCCTTTGCTTACCGTGATCGATAAATGGTGGGGAACCCGTTACTGTATGGGCGGCAGCACTGATAACTGTATCGATTGCTCTGCTTTTACCCAGGTGGTTTACCGCGATGTATGGAGTGTACTGTTACCACGTACGGCACAGGAGCAATATAATATGGCTGAAAAAATTGACCTGGAAGAATTGAGAGAAGGTGACCTTGTATTTTTTAATACCGGCGGCAGGGATATTTCGCATGTAGGAATTTACCTGCTCAATAACAAATTTGTACATGCGGCCACCAGTGGCGGTGTGATGATCAGCGACCTCAATGAAAAGTACTGGCAACCGAAATTCAGGGGAGCAGGGAGGGTGAAGGTCAATTAAGAATTAAGAATGAAGAATTACCAATTAAGAATTATTGATTCCGGAATTTTTTGAGGCGGGTTACAAATACTTCGTATAACTGTCCGGCATCGGGGGTGAGTTTGAGATAGAAGATACCCGTGATCATCAGCAATGAAAAAAGAGTTGTCCGGAGAATCAGTCCGGCCCAGCCATGCATATCCTTCATCAGCAAATAACAAACCAGGTACCCGCCCGCAGCAAGCAATAATGAATAAAGGGTTTTAATGGTAAACGGCTGCATATTGAATTTGCGCCGCAGAAATTCATACCGTATAAAATTATATACCGCATAAGCAGCCAGTTCAGCCGCGGCAGAACCGATGATCCCATAGGTCTTGATCAGGAAATAAGTGAGCGGCAAACGGAATGCGAGTAATACCACCCCGCTGTAAAAATCAAAACGCCAGAATGTGGAAGTATTGATCACCATTGCATTTAAACCGGTGCCTGCATCAATGATCCTTACCATGCCGAGTATCAATAACACACCAAGCCCCTGTTCGTATTCGGCCTGGATATGCAGCACTTTCATTGCATCCGCAATATTCAGCCATAAGTTCCCGAAAATAAATAAAGACAAAAGCAAGAGGTTAATACATGACCTGCTGTAGATGCGACTGATCTCTTTATAGTTTTTATCCTTCCATGCCCTTGACAAAATGCCTGCAGAGATCGACTGAATACTTCTTTGCGGTACCTGTATCAGGTTTGCGGCATATTGTGCAAATACAAAAATCCCGGTAGCCGTTAACCCTTTCAGGCTCGCAATGATCAGGCTGTCGATGGTTGCGGCAACAGCAGCTATTACTGTTCCACCAAATATCAGGCCCTGCATGGCCAGCAGTTTTTTTCTGAATTTCCGTGTAACACGGCTTACCTTGAAAGTGAGGTGTACATGCCCGGTTCTGATCAGATAAATCAATAATACAAGGAATACCACGAGGTACTGAAATGCAAACAGGTAAATAAATACCGGGAAACTGATCGCACGGAAATAATACAGCAGGATGATGACAGTTGTGAGCAGCCTTAAACCGGTTTCTTTCAGGAAATTGGAAACCACTGAACGATTCACAGCCCAGCAAAAACTTTCAATCACGGAAAAAAACAACATGCCCATCGCAAAGGGGAAAAGCCAGAAATAATAATCGACCACCAGTTGCGAGCGCTCTGAGAATTTGCGGATGAACAAAGGTTCGAAATACCATCCTCCTAATAACATCAGTAAAAAACCGATGAAAGATATTACGAGTGCCCAGCTGAGAAGGTCGATCTTATTTTCAGGGAGATTGTCTTTATAGTAGGGATAAAATTTGTACACAACCGGTATCACACCCAGTGAGCCAAATGCAAACATGATCTGCCCGGAATCAAAAAAAATACGGGTCAACGCATATTGATCCGGTGTAAAAATATTGCCATCCTTATAAAAGAAAAAAGGACTGGTACTTGTATAAAAATACATATTGATCAGTCCCACGAGAAAACCGAGATATACGAGTGTGCTTGATATAATGGTTTGCTTGCGAAGACTGCCCATGAAGGAATTAAGAATTAAGAATTGAAAATCAAAAATGATCGCGATCAATCCAGTGAACTTACCTGTTTAACGGTTAGATAATACATTTTTTCGATCTCTGCTATGGGCAATTGTCCGAGTTCGCCGGGACGTAATTCTTTGGTGTTCCATTTATTCGATTCAGCACCGAGTAGTAAGCCTCCTGTGGGTGTAGAGAGATATACCGGAAGATTAAACCCATCCACACAATTTGTATAACGGTACGAAAACTGTTTTTTATCAGGCGAAATATGGTATTCAAATACAGGTATCTGCGTGGTATGCAGGTACTGATCAAATATTTTGGAAAGGCTGTATCCGAAATAACTGCTCATCAGTTTCTGGATATCTTCCGTTGTTACTGTTTTATGGTAAAAGGTTTTATTGAGAGCATGCAGCATATCCCTGAACTTCTCATCATCATGCATCGCATGGCGGATGCTGTGGAGCATATTCCCGGATTTGGGATACATATCACCGCTGCCTTCCTTATTCACACCATAAGGCCCGATAATGGGCCGGTCATTATGAATGCCTTTGCGGCTCCCATAATTGTATTCATTGCCTGCCTGTTTGCCGAAAACATATTCTGTAAAAAGGGTTTCGGAATAATTGGTGAAACCTTCGTGTATCCACATATCAGCGAGGTCTTTACTGGTAATGCTGTTGGCAAACCATTCGTGCCCGCTTTCATGTACAATGATAAAATCCCATTTCAATCCCCAGCCGCTGCCGCTCAGGTCGCGGCCGAGATATCCGTTCATATACTTATTGCCATAAGCCACTGCACTCTGGTGTTCCATACCAAGGTGGGGCGCATCTACAAGTTTATAACTGTCTTCGTAAAAAGGATAAGGCCCGAACCAGTATTCAAATGCATGCAGCATGGTTTTGGCCTGTTTGAATTGTTCCTTTGCTTTTTCTAGATTGTAATCCAGCACCCAATAACTCAGGTCCAGTTTTCCTTTCAATCCCATAAGGGTGTCGGTAAAATTTACGTATTTGCCGATATAGGGAATGATGTTGTAATTATTGATGGGGTTCTTTATTTCCCATTTCCATGTCAGGGTACCCGGCTGAAAACTTTGTTTGCGGGTAAGCCTGCCGTTTCCAACTGCCACCAATGTATCGGGTATAGTGATCATCAGTGAAGCACCGCTGTCGGGTTCATCACTCTGGTGGTCTTTACAGGGATACCATACGCTGGCTCCCAATCCCTGGCAGGCTGCACTCATCCATGGGCGGCCCTGGGCATCCTGCTGAAAAATCCATCCCCCATCCCATGGCGGACGTTTTGCTACGCGCGGATTGCCTTCATAACGAAGTGCCAGTGTTTGAACAGACCCTTTTTTAAGTGCTACAGGGATATCGAGAAGATAAATATTCCCATCTCTTGTATAATTCAGTTTCGTATCACCGAGATAGGCTTTGCTGAGTTGCATGGGTTCCTGCAGGTCGATCTGCATCTTTTTACCGGGGGCCAGCACTTTAAAACGGATATCCACCTTCCCTTCAATTTTTTTATTGACGAAATCGGGCGTCACAAGAATTGCATAATGCATCACATCCCACCAGGTACGGTTGGGGTTTAAACTGCCACGTAAAGTGTCCTGCCGGGTAAACACTTCTTTTTCCATGCCCAATTGGGCAAAGATCTGGAGAGAAGAAAACAGTAAAACGGCAAATACGGTGTAGCGTTTTGTATTCATTGTTTAAAATTATGATATTCGGGGTGCATGAATGTGAAAGAAGCCATAAATCATCCGCTGCGTTTCAAACATACGATACCTGCCCGGTATTTTTTCTTCCTGTTTTCATTCGTACTGCTTGCCTCCTGCACAGATAAGAAAAAGAACGATGCATCGGTATTTACCTATAACGAAACCACCGGTATCGCCACACTTGATCCGGCATTCGCCAAAAACCAGTCGGTCATGTGGCCCGCACACCAGTTATATAATACGCTGGTGGAAGTGGATACCTCACTGAATATCGTTCCATCGCTTGCAAAAAAATGGGAAGTGAGTGCTGACCGGAAACAATATGTTTTTCACCTTCGCGACAGTGTTTTTTTCCAGGACAATGAAGTGTTTCCCGGCGGGAAGGGGAGAAAACTTGTAGCAGCGGATGTGGTGTATAGTTTAGGCCGTATCATCGATAAAGCAACGGCCAGCAGCGGTGCCTGGATATTCAATAACCGCGTGGATACATTGCAGCCTTTTGTGGCGTTGAACGACAGTACTTTTGCATTGAATCTTCTTCGTCCCTTTCATCCCATACTGGGTATTTTAAGCATGCAGTATTGCAGCATTGTTCCTCATGAGGCAGTTGAAAAATGGGGGAAGGATTTCAGGCGGCATGCCTGTGGTACCGGGCCTTTTCAACTGGTATCATGGGAAGAAGGAGAAGCGCTTGTGATGCATAAAAACCCCAATTACTGGGAAAGAGACAGTTCAGGAAAAAAACTTCCGTACCTGGATGCAATAAAAGTCACTTTCTTTGATAACAAAGCCACTGAGTTCCTTCAGTTCCGCCAGGGCGCGCTTAGTTTTGTAAATGATATCGATCCCTCCTTTAAAGATGAGATACTCACCAAAAGCGGTGAACTGCGCAAACAATGGGAGGGGAAACTGCAATTAAAAAAACATGCTTACCTCAACACGGAATATTTCGGGATACTGGTTGATGAAAATAACCCGCTGGTAAAAGGCAGCCCAGTGGCCAATAAACTGGTAAGGCAGGCGATGAATTTTTCACTAAACCGGAAGCAACTGATGATGTATATGCGCAATTCCATCGGGATACCTGCAGAAGCGGGATTCGTTCCGGGTGGACTGCCTTCACGAAATACAGAACTTGTAAAAGGATACCCATTTGATCCTGCCAAAGCCAAACAGTTACTGGCAGAAGCGGGATACCCGGAAGGGAAGGGGTTATCAACGGTCAAATTGCTCACCATTCCTATCTATGCGGATATCGCAAGTTTTGCTGCAAAACAGATGGAGGAAGCAGGTATCCCTGTTCAGGTGGAAGTGATCCAGAAAAGTTTATTGCTCGAGCAAACTGCCAAATCGCAGGCATTGTTTTTCCGCGGAAGCTGGATCGCCGATTATCCGGATGCAGAAAATTATATGGCGATGTTTTACAGTAAAAACCCGGCACCACCCAATTATACGCGCTATAAAAATGCAGCTTTTGATCGTTTGTATGAAAAAGCATTGGAAGAAACCAATGATTCTCTCCGCTATCGTTTGTACCGGGAAATGGATCAGATCGTGATCAATGATGCGCCTGTAGTTCCCATTTGGTACGATATGGCGATCCATTTGATACAGCCCAATCTCACCGGCTTTTCACCAAATGCGTTGAACCTGCTTGAACTCAGGAGAGTAAGGATTACGAATTAGCGAATGGCGAATTACGGATTACCGAATTAAAATTTGTAAACCCTCAGTGTACCTCTGTGCCTCCGAGCCTCTGTGGTAAAAAAATACCCTTTAACGAAACCGCATAAAATAAGACTATCCATTCCAGGGATCCATCCATCCGCTAATCCGCAATCCGGCAACCTGCTCATCCCTTCTTCAACTTATTCTTAAACACTTTTTCAAACTTCTCCACCTTGGGTTGTATCACAAACCGGCAGTATCCCTGGCCTGGGTTATCGTTGTAATAATTCTGGTGATAGTTTTCAGCCGGATAGAAATTTTTAAATGGCTCAATCGTTGTTACAATAGGTTTATCCCAGGCACCGCTTTTATCGAGTTTGGCTTTGTACTCCTCGGCTTTGCGGCGCTGTTCTTCATTGTGGTAAAATACCACGCTGCGGTATTGGGGGCCAACATCATTGCCCTGGCGGTTCATCGTGGTAGGGTCATGGGTTTTCCAGAATACCTCGAGCAATTCATCATAGCTGATCTTTTTGGGATCATAGATAATACGTGCCAGTTCGGCGTGACCGGTATTTTTATCACACACTTCTTCATAGGTCGGGTTTTCCACATGCCCGCCGCCGTAGCCGCTCACTACTTTGTATACCCCATCTAGTCTTTGAAAAAAAGCTTCGGTGCACCAGAAACAGCCTTCCCCAAAAGTGGCTGTATCGGTATGTACCCCTGCGGGGATGTTTTCTTGATTCATCATAGCTAAATTCTTTTCTTTTTTAGGTTGTGCGCAGGCTGTGAAAGCAGCACATACCAGGATTGCCGGCAACCAGGTTCGCATTGCAAAATGTTTTTCTAAAATTACGGTAATGATTTACAAACAGATTGACGCAGGAAAAGTTTACACCTTACAATCACTTCTTTGCCACTTCTGAATTAACAGTTTATTGAGGATTGCCGGTTTGTTTTGAAGCGATAAAACCCGCCACATCCACCATTGGTGCGATCCAGATATCTTTTTCCATCTGTTTCAGGTAGGCCAGCAGTTTGGTATGCTCACCGCGGTTTACGTTCAGGTTGTGCCCGCCACCAACACCATGAAATAAAAATACGAGCAGGGTATGTGTCTGCATCGCTTTCTGTACCAGCCCGATCATATAATTCGCATCCTGCCCGTTAATGCTGTAACAGTTCAGGTTGGAGAGATCGGCGCTTTGCGGCGTAGGCATACCGGCACTGACCCCTCTTGCAGCCACAAAATCTTTTCTCATCGGCTCATAATAATTCATACCACCAATGGTTCTGTCGCCACAGGGAAATGCAAAAGTTCTTTGCTTTCTCCCATCGATCGATTCCAGTAAAGTATTGGTAAGCCTTGTTTCTGCAACAATCCTTGGAAGGGTATAGGTACTGAGGTCGTTTTCCGGTTTTACAAAACTTCTGCCGGGTAAAGTCCCGTCGCAGGGATGAAAAGAAGTATGGTTACCCAGTTCATGCCCGTGCATAGCGATGGCTTTCCATTCGGGTAATCGTTTTGCCACAGCAGGTGCGGAACCGATCACATAAAAAGTTCCTTTCAGGCCAAAAGAATCCAGTGCAGGCGCCACATGGTCGATATCAATATCGATCCCGTCATCATAGGTCAATACCACGGCACAGTTTTTACCATTCCATTGTGCCTGTGCGGCAGAAACTGCCAGCATCAGTAAAAAACATATCCCTATTTTTTTCATACAGTTGTATTAATGATCAGTTCTGAAAGGGGAAGCAGGTAAGCCATCTTTGTTAGCAAGATTCGCGCCATCCGGGTTATCAGCCCATGCATAACGCACATATTTCGGATCAGCAATAGTATCAGCCCATACCAATACGGTATTGTTCTCTATCATGGCTTTTGCCCAAACAAATTTTTTATCTGCACCTGCAATAGCAAAATAAGCCAGTTCTTCACCGTCGGAACTGGTTAAACCGCTACCGGTTTCAGTAAAGCGGATTCTTATTTTATTTCCTTCGATAACTGATGATTGATACAAAGGCCCGGAAGCCACCAATTGTTTCTCCCCGTACACCAGTTTTCGCGCAGCCAATGCCAACCGTTCGCCTACCGGTTTTTTACTGAGTGGATGGATATCATTCCATTCTCCCGCATCAATTGCAACAGCCATCGCCGTATTGGGAACCGAAAGTGTTTTGAACTGGCTTTCGCGCATCTCTGCCCACTGGCTTTCAGAAGGCAAATACTGCATCTCCATAAAACTGGGTAACTGCACATACAAAAAAGGAAGATCGGGTTGCTGGTATTTTTCCCGCCAGTCGTTGATCAATGCAGGTAACAGTTTTGCATAAGCCTCCGGCTGACCTGCATTGGCTTCGCCCTGGTACCAAACCATACCGGTAACAGGATAAGGTATCAGCGGGGCGATCATTGCATTGAACAAGGCGGTTGGTTGGTTTTGCAGGGCCGGCATTCCAGGTTCACCATTATTAACCGGTACGAATACATCGCCCACTTTGTATTGCCATTCTCCTTTAAGGTCGATGGTTTGTCCGGCTACTGTAAGAGAATAATTTTTATCCGGTACAAATCCGCCTTTTCCTGCGGTATTCGTAACTCGCACAACGATCAGGTTTTTTCCTTCTTTCAAAACGCCTTCCGGGATATTGTATCGCCGTGGCGGATATTGATAGGTAATATTTCCTACAGGCAGGCCATTTATATAAGCCTGGTCTGCATCCACGATTCTTCCGAGAAAAAGTTTGGCAGATTGTCCCGCTGCAGCTGTAGGCAAAACAATTTCTTTCCTGTACCAAACCACACCGTTCAGTCCGTGTATGCCCTGGTCGGCCCAGTAACCGGGTACGATAATATTTTTCCAGGCTTTGGGCTGATAGGATGGGTCGTACCATTTCTTTTCGCCAATCAAACCTTTATCGGTTTCTTTTCGCGGCGCCCGGTTTGCCTGGGCAAGCGCTGCCTTTCTTGCCTGGCCATTCACAAATGCCGTATCCTTAAATCTTTCGATCGATTTAAGAAGGTCAGGAAAACCCTGCAAACCTTCTGCACTGGTCCATGCTTCTACCGGTGTGCCGCCAACACTGGCGTTGATAATACCCACAGGTACTTTTTGTGTGAGATAAACCTGTTTGGCAAAAAACCAGGAAACGGCTCCGAAGCCGAGAACATTTTTGGGAGATGCCGGCTGCCATTGACTTTTGGGAAGATCCTCATGTGTTTTCACCGGATCGGCCAGTGTGGGAATAAAAAAATTCCTGATTTTCGGATAGTCAGCTGCGGCAATTTCATCGGGATATTTTTCTTTTACACGCTCCATGTTCAAAACCATGTTCGACTGGCCGGAACACAACCATACATCGCCCACAAGAATATCTTTAATCGTGACCTGATTACTTGCACTAATCTCCATCGTATAGGGGCCGCCTGCTTGCATAGGGGGAAGACTGATCTGCCATTTCCCGGAACTATCGGCCTGGGTACGATAAATGGTATTATTGAAACGGATGCTGATCTTTTCGTTCTTCGCGGCCCAGCCCCAGATTTTCAAAGGGCGGTTTCTTTGCAATACCATCCCGTCGCTGATGAGTTGCGGCAAACAAACCTGCGCCCGGAGAGAAACCGTACAAGCTATTGCAATCAAGAAGCAAATCGTACGCATACTCTTAATTTGTACCAATATCCGTTTTTTTATTGATGTTGCAATCGGTTGCATCACGGGCACGGGACTGCATATTTCTTTGCAGGAAGAAAGAAGTCTGCCATTACCTTTGCTGGTCTCAAAAAAACAGGATGCGTTTATATCCCGAATCGGCACTATCCCAACTGGAATTCGATAAGGTAAAAAACCTGCTGAAAGAACATGCCCGTACAGAATATGGAAAAAACAAAGCAGCGGAACTGCGGATCCATACCAGGAAGGAATATATCCAGCTTGAACTGCAGCAAAGCCATGAATACAAACTGATCCTTCAACAGGGGCAATATTTTCCCAACGATTTTTCACACAATATCAGCCGTGATATCAAACTGCTCTCTATTCCCGGCGCCATGCTGGGCGGGGAGCAATGGTTGCCTGTTCGCAGGCTTGCAGAAAACACGAGTAATATTTTCCGCTGGTTTGATGCGGAGAGAAGAGAGGCTTTCCCGGCTTTGGCAAAGGTGATCGAAGGATCTTACTATGAAAAAAATATCATTGCGCTCATCGATGAAGTGCTGGATGAAAGCGGGAATGTAAAAGACAATGCCTCCGAAGCTTTGCAAAAAATACGGATGAGTCTTTTCCGCAAGCGGAACGAATTACGCCGTGTTTTTGAACGCGTGGTGGCCAAACTGAACAAAGCAGGGTACAGCGCCGATATCGAAGAGAGTTTCAGCAATGGCAGGAGGGTGGTAGCTGTTTTTTCAGAGCACAAACGGCAGGTAAAAGGGATTTTACATGGAGAAAGCGACAGCCGGAAAACCGCATTCATTGAACCGGAAGAAACCATCGACCTCAATAACGATGTATTCGCACTGGAACACGAAGAAAGCCGGGAAGTACAGCGCATACTCCGCGAACTAACTGCCAGGATATCTGTGTATGCTTCGCTTTTAAAACAATACCTCGATATCGCCGGTGAATATGATTTTATTCATGCCAAGGCTAAACTGGCTCTTGATATGAACGGGCAACTACCCGAACTGGCCGACCGTGCCCATGTGGAACTGGTTGACGCATATCATCCATTACTGCTCTTATACAATAAAACAGCCGGAAAGAAAACGATTCCCGTTACACTTACACTTGATGACAAAAACCGCATACTCGTGATCAGCGGCCCCAATGCAGGTGGTAAAACGGTAACGATGAAAACCATCGGCCTTAACCAGCTTATGCTGCAAAGCGGGTTGCTTGTGCCCGTAAGTCCGCTTTCACAGATGGGGATTTTCAAACAGCTGTTTATCCATATCGGCGATACGCAGAACCTTGAATTTGAATTGAGCACTTACAGCAGTCACCTGCTGCACATGAAATATTTTATCGAAACCGCCAACGGTAAAACACTGTTCTTTATTGATGAGCTGGGCAGTGGCAGTGACCCCAATCTCGGCGGTGCTTTTGCGGAAGTGATCATGGAAGAACTGTCGCGGCGCCATTCATTTGGCATCGTCACCACACATTACCTGAACCTGAAAGTGATGGCCAACCATACGCAGGGCATCATTAACGGGGCCATGCAGTTTGATGAAGTGCACCTGCAACCGATGTACAAACTCATTGTAGGTAAACCCGGTAGCTCTTACACATTCGCGATTGCGGAAAGGATCGGTTTGCCACAACACCTTATCAACCGCGCGCGCAAACTGGTGGACGATGACCATTTTAAGCTCGACCGTTTACTGAATAGCACCGAACAGGACCTGCAGCAACTCCAGAAAGAAAAAAAGGAACTGGCGAAACTGGTAAAAGAGAACGAGAAACTGAAAAAAGAAATGGAAATCGTTCTCGATCGAGAGCGGCACCGGCAGCAGGTGGAATTGTTAAAACAGCAGAACCGGATCGCGGAAGAGCGGTTGGCCTATCTGAAGGATATGGAGCGCAAACTGAAACAGGTAGTGCTTGACTGGAAAAAAACGGAAGACAAACAACAGGTCATCAAAAACTTGAAAGACCTTTTGTTCAAACGGAAAGAAGAGATCGTTGTGAACAAACTGGCCAAAAAAGTGGACCAGAAATATAAAGAGCTAAACCAGGCGATTGAAGTGGGGTCACTGGTAAAACTCAAAAAAAATTACCAGGTAGGCGAGGTAAAAGAGATCCGCGGAAAAAGAGCCATTGTACAGATAGGCCTGCTCCCGATGAATGTGGATATTGCAGATCTCATCTCCGTAGAGAAGCTGCCGGAGCCGCAAAAAGAAAAATAAATACCACAAGTAGTTCCCTTCTGTTATTTACAAAAAAAACTAAAACAGCCGAAAAGCCCGCCATCACTGCTTTTCAGCGGGTTGGCGCAAGCTGTTTTGTACAAATTTCCCTGTTCCCGATTCTTTTTTTGGTAGATACAGCGCCACACTATTATTTTGCACCCGGAGAGATGGCAGAGCGGTCGAATGCGGCGGTCTTGAAAACCGTTGACTGTAACA
Organism: Chitinophagaceae bacterium; assembly: GCA_004028765.1. Classification (GTDB taxonomy): domain Bacteria; phylum Bacteroidota; class Bacteroidia; order Chitinophagales; family Chitinophagaceae; genus Sediminibacterium. The sequence goes on from SAIX01000038.1 coordinate 49,572, forward strand.
GGTCCGGGGGTTCGAATCCCTCTCTCTCCGCCAGGCCCACATGGTTGATCTGTGGGCTTTTTTATTTGCGGGAGTCATTCATTTATTTCAATGTTTCATCAACCAGTGCTTTCAGCTCCTTGTATCGCGCATTGCGGCCATCATTTTTCAGGTAAAAGGTCATAAGAAATGCCGCATATTTTTTTTCATTGTCCACCCAGGGGAAACTTCCGAATAAACCAGGACTGGTAACCGCCTTGCTCAGTTGGGTAAGAGAGGAGGTTTCCATCACCCATTCGCCAAAACCATAACCGAAATCACCGGCTTCTGCCGGAGAGTACGCTACTTTTACGTCTTTCGTGATATGGTTCACCTGCATATCGGCAACACTTTGTTCACTCAAAACTCTTTTGCCATTAAAAACCCCTTTGTTCAGAATCATCACCAGGAAATTCAGGTAATCTTCCGGGGTACTGCTGGCGCCGCCTGCAGGTAAAGCCACTTCACCTTTGCCGAAATCGGTGTTCTTCATCTGCAAGGGTTTGGCGATCCTTTCTGCAAACAATTGTTCAAACGATTTGCCGCTGATCTTTTCGATCACTGCACCTGCTATCTGCAAGCCTGTATTGCTATAGCGAAAAACCTTACCGGGTTCGCCTTCCATCGGGTAGCCTGCAATCGTATTGATCGCTTCATCCATGCTGTGGATATTCCGCATTTCGGTAAGGCTTTCTTTCAGGTCGGGCGATTTGATGGCTGTACGGTGCGACAAGCACTGTTCAACCGTGATCCCGCCTTTTCCATTCTTTGATAAAACGGGAAGGTATTTTCCGACCGTGTCCGTGAGTTTTAGTTTTCCTTCATCTGCAAATGTCATTACCAGTGCGGCACTCAGCCACTTGCTGCAACTGGCGATCATCTGTCTTGTATTATTGGTATAATCATCCGTATTGGCATCTTTGCCCATGCGCTTCGCGATGAATTTGCCGATCAGTTTCTGCCTGCGGGTCAGATCATTTTCTGCGTGGGAATAGATCATCTTACCATCTTTATAAATCACTAAAATAGCCCGTCCGCCCATCTTGCCGGCGTTGTCTTCGAGCCATTGGTCCAGTTTTTTAAAATCACCCTGTGCAAAAAGAACAGAAGCACAAAGCAGGAAATAAAAGCAAATACTGATTTTTTTCATAACCATGATTTCAGTTTAAAGATACTGGCTCATTGATTCAAAAACCAGGCCAGCGGCAGTAATCACGGGGTTCTGTCATTGATTTGTCAAAATGTAACATCCCATCCAAACACTAACATTTATCATATTTTACCCCTTTCCTACAAAATAATTTTGTGCTGTTAAAATGCATCCCATGAACAGCGCCCCACTCAACCTGCTGCGGAAATATGATGTTCCCACCCCGCGTTATACCAGTTATCCAACCGTTCCCTATTGGGATTTTACTACTCTTTCCGTTACTGCATGGAAGGAAAAAATAGTGGATACATTCCTTGCGGAAAACGGGGAACTCTGCATTTATGTACACCTTCCTTTCTGTGAGAATATGTGTACTTTCTGTGCCTGCACCAAACGCATTACCATAAATCATGCAGTAGAAGACCCGTATATCAGTACCGTATTAAAAGAATGGAAAATGTACCGTGATCTTTTACCACAAAAGCCAGTGATCCGTGAAATTCATCTTGGCGGAGGCACGCCTACTTTTTTTAGCCCCGATAATCTTGTACGGCTGATCAATGGACTAACCAGCGATGCCATTGTTCCCGAAGACCATGAATTCAGCATTGAAGTGCATCCCAATTTTACCACCGAAGCGCATATCGAAGTGCTGGCAGGGGTGGGGTTTAACCGCATCAGTCTTGGAGTACAGGATTTTGATCCGCGCGTACAGTTTGTAATCAATCGTAACCAGACCTATGAAACCACCAGAGAAGTGGTTGACTGGGCAAGAAAATACGGGTACCGCAGCATCAATATCGACCTGGTGTATGGCTTGCCGCATCAAACAGTTGCGAGTGTGGAACATACGGTAGAACTGGTCAAAGGTTTTATGCCCGACAGGATCGCATTTTATTCTTATGCGCATGTACCATGGAAAAGCAAAGTGCAGCGCCGGTATACTGAAGCCGACCTTCCTGCTGCCGATGCCAAATGGCAGATGTACCAGCGTGGCCGGCAACTGCTCGAAGAAGCCGGATTTATCAGCATTGGTATGGATCATTTTGCCCTGCAGGATGATAAGCTGTTTACTGCCGCCAGTGAAGGAAAACTGCACCGGAATTTTATGGGTTATACTACAACCCATTCAAAACTGATCATCGGCCTTGGTGTATCTGGTATCGGCGATGCATGGACGGCCTTCGCACAAAATGAAAAAGAAGTAGAGGCTTATGAAGAAAAGATCAGGCAGGGCGAATTTCCATTGGTGAATGGACATGTATTGAATGAAGAAGATATAAGCCTCCGTAAAAAAATCCTTGAACTGATGTGTAAGAACGAAACGGCACTTGATGATCCTGAACTGGATCCTTCTTTTATTGAAGATGCATTGGTAAAATTAAGGGCACTTGCTGAAGATGCACTCGTAGAAATGGCTGATCGTAAAATCAATGTTACATGGAAAGGCCGTTCCTTTATCCGGAATATCAGTGCAGCATTGGATGCGCAGTTATGGCGCAAAAGAATGGACACCCAAACTTTCAGCAAAGCGATCTAAGCACTTTCAGGCTGTGGTTTCACGAATACACTGATCGTTGTACCTTTTCCCGGTTCACTGCTGATATTGAGCCGGCCATTGATAGATATGGCTCTTTCATGGATACTGCTGAGCCCTGAATATTTTTCACTTTCTTTTATTTCAAAGCCACGGCCGTTATCCTGTATCAAAAGATGAAAGCCATCGCTGGTATTTTCTATGCAAACAGAAGCCTTTGTTGCCTGTGCATGGTACATGATATTGCTGAGGGCTTCCTGGCAGATGCGGTAAAAATCGATCTTGATCTCCAGGGGCATGGTGGATTCATCATAATTATGTTCGAAAGAGCATTTACATCCCGTCATCAATGAAAACTCGCGGCAATGCCATTCGATCGTGGCATTCAGGCCGTGCTCTTCGATCTGGCTCGGGCTGATCGCATAACTGATACGGCGGATCGTATTGATCAGCAGGTCAGAAACCACAGAAGCATGTTCGATCCTTTTCAGTGTGGCTTCTGAAAGGCTTTTTTCCTTTAGCCTGATCCAGTCGATATCCATTTTCACCACAGAAGCCAGTTGCGCCAGTTCTTCATGCAGTTCAGTGGCCAGGTATTTACGATCTTCTTCTATGCTCGTCTTGAAATGAGTGGCGAGGCCTTTGAATTTTTCAAACTTTTCAAAAATATCTGTTTCGATCTGCTTGCGTGTGCTTACGTCTTTCGCAATCGCAAACACCACTTCTTCATCAGGCAGGTAAATAGAGGTCCATTCCAGCCAAACGATACCGCCATCTTTTGTGATATAACGGTTCTCAAAATTCAGGAGTGTTTTCCCTTTCAGTAATTCCTCCCGCGAGGCCTTTGTTCTTTCTTTGTCTTCGTTATGAATAAAAGTATGGATGGGGCGTGATAATAATTCCTCTTCCGTATAACCCAGTTTCCTGATCACGGAATGGTTCACTTTCCGGAGGTAGCCATCTTTACCTGCGATGCAAACGAGATCAGGCGTCTTGTCAAAAAATTCAGATACTTTCAGGTGAAAATCTTTCACAAACACTTGTTGTTTCTTCCCGATAAAAATAACGGATAGAACGATATAGTACAATCTGAATTTTGACAAACAGGTAAAATTTACCAGCCAATCCCGTAATCTTCACCGTTATTACTGCTGCCACCCCATAAACTGCCATGTTTCCAGTCGAAATAAATCGCATTGATGGGGCCGCTGGTCCGCTCTCCAATCGAAATATTGTAACCCATTTTTTTCAATTCATTGCGCACAGCTTCGGGAGTGAGATTGGAGAGAAGGATATTTCCCGGTCTTGGTTTCCTGTCTTCCAATTTTGATCCGCCCAGGGAAAGCCATAACTGGTTTGTATTAAAATTGGGCGCTTCGGTGGATTGTTGTACCGTCATACCAAATTCAACCATATTCAGGAAAAACTGCAGCAGGTTCTGATCCTGGGTATCCCCACCCTGCACACCAAAACACAAAAAGGGTTTGCCTTCTTTCAAAGCAAGAGAGGGCGTTAATGTAACCCTCGGCCTTTTACCCGGCTCCACTACATTAAATGGATCGATCAGCGGATCAAGTACAAAACTCTGCATCCGTTGGCTCATACCCACACCTGTACGGCCCGCAATACAGGCAGGCAGCCATCCGCCACTGGGTGTGATGGATACTACCCAGCCTGATGTATCGGCTGCTTCAACAGAAGTGGTGCCCCGCCACAACCGGTCCATGTATTGTTCTTCTTCCAGCATGGCCAGCGTGTTTTTCTGTTCTTCAGGTAACAGGTAAGTCTGGTCATGTTTGGGCACGGCAGAACCATTTTTCGCTGAACTGTCGGTAAGCGCATTTCTTTTTTTCAGCAGATCGAGATACGGGTTTTGTTTTCCTTCAAAAGGATAGGGATCTCCCGGCGCCACAGAAGGGTCGTTTCGTTCGGGATTGATCTGTGCTGCCCTTTGTTTTGCATATGCTTTGCTCAGCAAACCTTTGATGGGTTCTTCCGGTGGAAAATTGGGATCCCCATAATAAAAATCACGGTCTGCAAAACTCTGGTTCAAGGCCTGGTATACCGTATGGATGTATTTCGGGCTGTTATAGCCCATCGATTTGAGGTCAAAGTTTTCGAGTATGTTCAGAGCCTGCAATAACATGGGGCCCTGCGTCCACTGTTGCAGTTTGTACACTTCAATCCCTTTATAATTTGTATGCAGCGGTTCTTCCCAAACAGGTTTCCATTTAGCTAGGTCTTCTTTGGTAATCAGCCCGCCCTGTTCTTTGCTGCCCCTTACAAATTCATCTGCAATATCCCCTTTGTAAAAACGATCAAATGCAGCCATGATGGCGTCTTTGCGGCTTTTATGATTTTTCAATGCTGCATCTTCCGCATCCACCAGCTTCTGCAACGTATTCAGCAGGTCTTTCTGTACAAATATTTCACCTGCTTCCGGGGCTTCTCTTTTCTCGCCCTTATGCGACAGGAAAACGGCAGCGGAATAAGGCCATTGCTTTAGCATGTCCTTATTTTTTTCCATGCTGTTGGCCGTTTGTGCTTCTATCGGGTAACCTGCTGCCAATTGCATGGCCGGGGCCAATACCTGCCTGAGGCTTTTGGTGCCATATTCCATCAGCATATAACAAAGCCCGCCAACCGTACCGGGTGTTACAGCCGCAAGCGGGCCGTATTCAGGCGGGAATGCATAACCCTTGCTTTTGAAAAATTCCACGGTTGCTCCTGAAGGCGCCACACCCAAAGCATTCAGCGCAATCACTTTTTTGGTTTTCGGGTTATAGATCAGGGCCTGTGTTTCACCGCCCCAGCTCAATACATCCCACATGGTGCAGGTGGCGGCCAGCATGGCGCAGGCAGCGTCCACAGCATTGCCGCCCTGTTGAAACAACATGGAACCGGCAGCCGCTGCGAGTGGTTTCCCGGTAACAGCCATCCAGTTTTTACCGTGCAGGGGAGGTTTCTGTGTTTGCTGGGAATACAATGAAGAAGTCAGGCATACAAAAGCGGCGAAGAGGTGTAATGATTTTCTCATAGTGGTTAATTCAGAAGTGGTGTTTTAAAGATACATCGTAAAACATCTGTCACAAAAATCCCGTTTATCCTTTTGCACACCGGTTATTTGTTTGTGCCGCTTTACCTTTGTTGAAACTCTGATAAAAGATTGAAGCACCTTTCTGCCGTTAACAAATATTTCTGGAAATACCGGAACCGTTTCTTCATCGGTATTTTCTTTGTAATGGCCTCCAACTATTTCGCTGTTCTTGCCCCGCAGGTTACAGGCTTTGTGGTAAGCCAGGTACAGCAGCGTTTGCCCGGCGCAAAACCGGGCGCTGCGAGGCCGGTGCATGATAAACTGGTAGACTGGTTTATTATACATATCCAGCAGGCACAATTCAGTTTTGGGTGGCTCATCGCTATCTGCAGTATCACGATACTGGGGTTGGCCATTGCGAGGGGCGTACTCATGTTTTTCATGCGCCAAACCATTATCGTGATGAGCCGGCATATTGAATATGACCAGAAAAACGAAATATTTGAACATTACCAGAAACTCGACACCCATTTTTACCGCACACATAGCACCGGCGACCTGATGAACCGTATGACGGAAGATGTGAGCCGGGTAAGGATGTACACGGGGCCGGCGGTAATGTATCTCATCAACCTTATTTCGCTGATCGGTTTCTGTGTGGTGAATATGCTGCGGAAAGATGTTCATTTAACCCTGCTGGTATTATCGCCGTTGCCCATACTCGCCATCACGATCTATCTCGTGAACAGCATCATCAATAAGAAAAGTGAAAAGATACAGGCGCTCTTATCCGACCTCACCACCAATGCACAGGAATCCTTTTCAGGCATCCGCGTGATCAAATCATTTGTCCAGGAAAAAGCCATGCTGGGTTTCTTCCGCAGGAACAGTGAGGAATACAAAAAAAATGCCGTAGGCCTTGCAAAAGTGGAAGCCATTTATTTTCCGAGTATGGCGCTGATGATCGGCCTCAGCACACTTGTTACGATTTTACTCGGTGGAATACAGGCTTTGCAGGATACCAGTAAAGTTGGGTTGATTGTGGAATTTGTGATCTATATCAATATGCTTACGTTTCCCGTAAGTGCTATTGGCTGGACGGCCAGTATGATACAGCGCGCAGCGGCTTCGCAGAAACGGTTGAATGAATTCCTTGAAACCAAACCGGAGATCAAAAATGTACCGGAGCCGGTACCTGCCACAGCAACGGGCGAGATTGTTTTTGAGAATGTAAATTTCATTTATCTGCATACGGGCATCAAAGCCCTGCAGCAGTTCAACCTCCGGATAAAAAAAGGGGAGAAACTGCTCGTGCTCGGCCGTACAGGAAGCGGCAAATCCACGCTGGCACAGCTTCTCCTGCGGTTTTATGATCCCGGTGAAGGCAATATCCGCATTGGCGGTACCGACATCAGGCAGATGAACCTGCAGCAATTGCGCGAACAGGTGGGTTATGTGCAACAGGATATCTTTCTATTCAGTGATTCCGTGGCTGATAATATTCGTTTCGGGATGCGCGATGCAACTTCTATTGAGAAAGTAATGGAAGCAGCCGGGTTTGCAAGTGTGAGAAAAGAAATTGAAGGGTTCAGCAAAAGTTATGATACAATGATCGGGGAAAGAGGGGTGACTTTGAGCGGTGGGCAAAAACAAAGGATATCGATCGCAAGGGCATTGATCAAAGAACCTGAGATCATTGTATTTGATGATTGTCTCAGCGCTGTGGATGCTAAAACAGAAAATGAGATCATTGGTAACCTCTACCGGTACCTGCATGATAAAACGGCCATCATTATCACCCACCGCATATTTTCATCTTTTCCGTTTGATAATATCATTGTTCTCGAAGAGGGCAAACTTGCCGAGCAGGGCACACATGAAGAACTGATGGTGCGCAACGGCTATTATGCAGAATTATACCGACTGCAACTCAGTGAAAAGGCATCCGAAGCCGGGGAAATGGCTTAATACAGGTATTTTTTTAATATTTATTTCAGGTATTCTGAGCAGGATTGAGAGGGGTACGGGTATTTTCCTAAAATTTTGCTAATTATAAAACATCCCTATATTTGTGACGCTTAAAGAGAATTTGCAAACCAAAACTTTCAACTGTGGCGTACGAGAACAACGACAAAAAAATGGATAGTGTTTACAGCAAACGGATCAGGGCTGGTAAAAGAAGGACCTATTTTTTTGATGTAAGGGCAACACGCGGGAATGATTATTTCCTGACCATCACCGAAAGCCGCAAACGCTTCGATGACAACGGTTACGACAGGCACAAGATCTTTCTGTACAAAGAAGATTTCAACAAGTTTATCAAAGCATTGGGTGAAGCGGTTGATTATGTGAAAACAGAACTGATGCCTGATTTTGATTTTGACGCATTTAACCATGAATATCCCGAAGGGGAAGGAGAAGTTGCTGAAACGGAATCTGAAGTAGCAGCTGTACCTGCAGCTGTTGCCGAAGTGGCCCAGCCAGCCGCGGTTGCAGTAGCGGAAGTGGAAGCTCCTGCCGCTGAATCCAGTGCCGGAAGCAGCAACCTTGCTTCTGAAGTAGTTGACAAATGGTAAAGCAATCCCCAACAACTAACAACTGACTGCCTTATTACAAAGCCGCTCTTCTGAGCGGCTTTTGTTTTACAGCTCTTTCAGCATCCAGATATCACAGCCGCAGTGGCCGGAATTGCCCATGGGACTATCAAGATAATGAAACCCGAATTTTTCGTAGACGCTTACGGCTTTTTTCAGTTCGGGCATGGTTTCGAGGTATACGGAACGAAAACCATTCTCTTTCGCTTTTTCAAGACAGAGGTTGATCATTCTCCGGCCAAGACCCATACCACGGGCATCGGCAGAGAGATACATTTTCACGAGTTCACAGGTGCCTTCGGGTAAGGCTTCTGTCGGGAAGATACCCGCGCCGCCCAATAAACGGCCATCCAGCTCGGCTATAAAATAAGCGCTGTTCTGTGTCGATTCAAAAAGTTCAAATAAATGGTCGGTGGTATCATCATAATACACCGTACCCGGTTTATTCGCACCAAACTCCTCCAGGCTGCGGCGGATGATCGCAGCCATTGCCGCATTATCGCGGGGCTCTATCGGGCGTATCATGATTTGGTCGATCAATTTTTGCGAAAGGTTTTAAAGGCATTGATAAGCCCGTTTGTGGAAGCATCGTGTGTCGATACAAAATCATCTGTTGTTAACTCAGGTAAAATCTGGTTGGCCAGTTGCTTACCCAATTCAACCCCCCACTGGTCAAAACTGAAAATATTCCAGATCACCCCCTGCACAAATATCTTATGCTCATACAACGCGATCAGGCTGCCCAGTGTAAACGGGTCGATCTCTTTTACCAGGATCGAATTGGTGGGGCGGTTGCCTTCAAACACTTTATACGGCGTCAGCTTTTTGATTTCATCTTCCTTTTTCCCGGCTTTCATCAATTCGATCTTTACATCATTCTCAGTTTTCCCATTCATCAGTGCCTCTGTCTGTGCGAAAAAATTCGATAACAATTTCACATGGTGATCGCCAAGCGGGTTATGACTGATAGCCGGAGCAATAAAATCGCAGGGGATCAAACAGGTGCCCTGGTGGATCAGTTGATAAAAAGCATGCTGCCCATTGGTGCCGGGTTCGCCCCATATCACCGGGCCTGTTGCATAATTCACAGGATTTCCGCTGCGGTCGATGCTTTTTCCATTGCTCTCCATATTCCCCTGCTGAAAATAGGCCGGGAAGCGGTGCATGTATTGATCGTAGGGAAGAATGGCTTCGCTTTGTGCGCCGAAAAAATTGGTGTACCATATCCCGATCAAAGCCATGAGCACGGGTATGTTTTTGTCAAATTTCTCTGTACGGAAATGCTCATCTACTGAAAACGCACCGCGTAATAACTGTTCAAAATTCGCATAGCCGATGGTTAGTGCAATCGATAACCCGATCGCACTCCACAAAGAATATCTTCCGCCTACCCAGTCCCAGAACTCGAACATATTGGCTTTGTCGATCCCGAAGGCCGTCACTTCTTTTTCATTCGTACTCAAGGCAGCAAAATGTTTGGCGATATGCTTTTCATCAACTGCTTTTTCGAGGAACCAGGCACGTGCCGTATGCGCGTTGGTCATGGTTTCCTGCGTGGTAAAGGTTTTAGATGCTACAAGAAAAAGGGTTTCTTCTGCGTCTACTTTTTTCAGCGTTTCCGCAATATGCGTTCCATCAACATTACTTACGAAATAGGTTTCAATACCTTCCTGCCAGTAGGGGCGCAAAGCTTCTGTTACCATGTATGGGCCAAGATCGCTGCCGCCGATACCGATGTTCACGATATACCGGATCTTCTTACCCGAATATCCTTTCCATTTGCCGCTGTGTACCTGGTCGCAGAATTTTTTCATCTGCTCCTGCACTTTGCGGATCCTTGGCATGATGTCTTTTCCTTCCACCAGTATGGCTGTGTCCGAAAAATTACGCAGGGCGGTGTGCAGAACAGAACGCTGTTCCGTTTCGTTAATGCGGATACCGGCAAACATATCATGGATCGCATCCTTCAACTGGCAGTCTTCTGCAAGTTGCAATAACAAGGTCAGCGTTTTCTGGCTGATGATATTCTTTGAATAATCGAAGAGGATGTTTTCAAGGTTTACCGAGAATTTTTTAAACCTGTCGGGATCGGCCTGGAACAGATCGCGCATATGCCGCCTGTTCATTTCTTCCTCATGGTGCTTTTTCAATAAAAACCAGGCCTGTGTATTCGTGGGATTGATTCTGGGTAACATAGTCAGTAACTTCTTTTGGTTTGTAACAATTTCAGATGGCTGTTACAATGCATTGATCACGGCAATCGTTTGCTTAACGTCTTCCGGGTGTATGTCGAGATGCAGAACCATGCGTATCTGGGTAGGGGAGATGGCGATCACGATAATACCTTCTTCTTTCAACCGGGCGGCAAGCGAAGCAGCGGTAAAACGCCCCTTCACTTCAAATATAACGATATTGGTTTCAACCGGCAGTATCTCACCGGTAAAGTCTTTTTGCGAAAGCGCTTCGGCAAGCTGCCTGGCATGTGCATGGTCTTCTTTCAGCCTGTGTACATGGTTTTCGAGGGCATACAATCCTGCCGCAGCCAGAAAACCTGCCTGGCGCATACCGCCACCCAGCAATTTCCGGATCCTGCGCGCCTTGCGGATCATTTCCTTTGTCCCGATCAAAACACTGCCTACGGGAGTGCCAAGGCCCTTGCTCAGGCAGATCGAGATTGAATCGAAAACCTTACCATACTGCTCAGGCTTCTCGCGTTTGGCAACAAGGGCATTGAACAGCCGCGCACCATCCAGGTGCAGCTTCAGGTTATTTTTTAAGCAAACTTCTTTAATCGCCTCTATCTCAGTAAAATCATAACAGCTGCCGCCGCCGCGATTGGCTGTATTTTCAAGAGATACCAGTGTGGTTACCGGTTTATGAACATCATCGGGGTTGATATTCTCCGCCACCTGCTGCGCAGTGATCCGCCCCCGGTCGCCTTCGATCAGTCTTACAGATGCCAGTGAATTCACAGCGATTCCTCCGCCTTCATACTGGTAAATATGCGAAAGCCTGTCGCAGATCACTTCATCACCGGGTTGCGTATGGCATTTGATGGCGATCTGGTTGGTCATGGTGCCGCTTGGACAAAACAGGGCCGCTTCCATCGCAAAAAGGCTGGCACAGGTATTTTCCAGGAGGTTAATGCTGGGATCTTCCCCAAATACATCATCACCAACGGGGGCTTTCATCATGGCTTCGAGCATACCCGGCGTTGGACGGGTAAGGGTATCGGAACGGAAATCAATCATGCCTGCGAAGATAACCGCTAATGCGTAGTTAAGATTCAGCTATTCAGTAGATTATTTATACAGAACCTGCCAAAAAACAGCGTGTTTTTACCCAAATACAGAAGTTTTTCCACAAAAGCTGGCATATCTCGGTGTTGCAACGTACCTTTGCAAACCTTGAAAAAGACCATTTTGGAAAATTTACCGTTTCGTTTACAGCGTTGGTAAAACAAAAGGAGTCTAATGATCGTTTACCAATTATAAGAGACTAAGTAATTCCACACCATGAGGCAGCTCAAAATCGCAACCCAGATTACCAACCGTGATTCCCAGGCAGTTGAAAAATACCTCCAGGAAATCTCCAAAATCCCGATGATCACCCCGGAAGAGGAAACCACCCTTGCCCAGCGGATCAAAATGGGAGACCAGCGGGCGTTGGATAAACTGGTACAGGCGAACCTGCGTTTCGTGGTGTCGGTTGCCAAACAATACCAGCACCAGGGTTTATCCCTCAGCGACCTGATCAACGAAGGGAACCTCGGCCTTATCAAAGCTGCACAGCGTTTTGATGAAACCAAGGGTTTTAAATTCATTTCTTACGCAGTATGGTGGATCCGTCAGTCGATCCTGCAGGCTTTGGCTGAACAGGGAAGGCTGGTTCGTTTGCCACAGAATAAGATCGGTACTTATAATAAAGCCAATAAAGCTTATATGGCTTTTGAACAGGAGCATGAGCGCGAACCTTCAACCGAAGAGTTGGCTGAGATACTGGAAATGAGTGAAACCGAGATCAACAACATCTTCCAAAGCAATACGCGACATACCTCACTCGATGCACCGGTACATGAAGCGGAAGATGTGGCCATGGGCGACCTGCTGGAGGGAAGCGACGATACTGACGAAGATGTGATGAAAGATTCACTGCGTGAAGAGATCCGCCGTGTATTGAAATCGTTGAGCCCACGCGAAGCAGAGATCGTAAATGCCTATTTTGGCCTTGACGGAGAAAACGGTGTAACCATCGAACAGATTGGTATGAAATACGACCTCACCAAGGAACGTATCCGCCAGATCAAGGAAAGAGCGATCAAACGTCTACAGAAAGCGCGTTACAGTAATGCACTGAAAGCATATTTGGGATAAGATTCATCCCCCTGAAATAAAGCCCTGTTCACGCGGGGCTTTTTTGTACCCGCACATGAACAGCTATCCCCGCTGATAACTTTTAGCGTTTCTGCTTGTTAAGGCTTACATACATTTGCTTTATGAGGATTGTCAGAACAATCATGGCAGCGGCAACTGGTGTTTTCTTGTTTTCCTGTGAGAAAACTATACAGGTACAACCCGAACAGCAGGCCCCCAAACTGGTGGTGGAAGCGCAGATAGAAGACGGGCAGCCGCCGATCGTTGTATTATCCAGTTCACTCAATTATTTCACAACCATCGATGCAGCTACACTCAACGGCTCGTATGTGCATGGTGCAAAAATCAGCATCAGCGACGGGCAAAAAACTGTTCCGCTCAAAGAATATACTGTGCCGCTGGCAGGTGGGTTCTTCTTTTATTATTACAGCCCTTCGCAAAGCTCACCACTTACAACAATGATCGGTGCACAGGGAAAAAAATATGACCTGCGTATCGAAACGGGCAGCCAGGTATATACTTCTTCCACAACGATCCCGATGCTTACCAAACTGATCGATTCACTCTGGTGGAAACCGGCACCGGATAATCCCGATACTTCAAAAGCCGTTTTAATGGCAAGGGTAACCGATCCGCCGGGTTATGGAAATTATATCCGGTATTTTACGAGCGTGAACGGCAATAACTTTTATCCTGGGCTAAACAGTGTGTATGACGATCAGATTGTTGACGGCACCACCTACGACATACAGATACAGCAGGGTGTTGCGCGTAATGAAAAAGTGGATTTTAAAGAATATGGTTATTTCAGGCGGGGAGATACCGTGATCGTAAAACAATGCAATATCGATAAAGCCACATACGATTTCTGGCGTACCTGGGAATTTACATACCAGTCAATCGGAAATCCTTTCTCAACACCGGGAAAAGTGATAGGCAATATCAGCAATAACGGGCTGGGCTCTTTCTGTGGCTACGCGGTTCAGTATAAACGCCTGATTATCCCCAAATAATAAATGGTTGTGTAAAATCATTCCTCCCAAACTGCAAGGGAATGATATTTTTGTGCGTCTAAATCAGAAAGAAAGTATGTCAGCAGAGGTTTCAGAAAAAGTACATGTATTGATCATCGGTTCGGGTCCTGCAGGGTATACGGCCGCTATTTATGCAGCCAGGGCGAATATGAAACCCGTTTTATACCAGGGTATCCAGCCCGGCGGGCAATTAACAATAACAACCGAAGTAGAGAATTATCCAGGCTACCCGGAAGGCATACAGGGCCCTGAAATGATGGTGCATTTTGAAAAACAGGCCGCAAGGATGGGAGCGGATATCCGTTACGGGCTTGCGACAAAAGTGGATTTCAGCCAGCAGCCATACAAGGTTTGGATCGATGATGAGAAACTGATTGAGGCTGATGCAGTGATTATCTGCACAGGCGCCTCTGCCAAATGGCTCGGATTGCCAAGTGAGCAGAAGCTGAATGGTTTTGGGGTAAGTGCCTGCGCAGTTTGTGATGGTTTCTTTTTCCGAGGGAAAGAAGTCGCGATCGTGGGAGCCGGTGATACTGCAGCGGAGGAAGCCTTATATCTTTCCAAACTCTGTACAACGGTTCACATGCTGATCCGGAAAGATAAAATGCGTGCCAGCAAAGTGATGCAGGATCGTGTGTTGCATGCACCCAACATCAAAGTGTACTGGAATACGGAGACAGAAGAAATACTGGGCGAACAGAAAGTGGAAGCCATGCGTATCCGCAATAACCAGACGAATGAAACACAGGAAATTCCCATCAGTGGTTTTTTTGTTGCGATAGGCCACCAACCCAATTCAGATATTTTCAAAGGCTGGATTGATATGGATGAAACCGGGTATATCCTTACACAACCCGGCACTTCTAAAACAAATGTGGAAGGGGTGTTTGCTGCAGGTGATGTGCAGGACAAAAATTACCGCCAGGCTGTAACTGCTGCCGGCAGTGGCTGTATGGCCGCACTTGATGCAGAAAGATATCTCAGTGCAAAAGGGATCGTGTGATATAGTTAAAAGTTAAGAGTCAGGAGTCTAGAGTAACGGACTCAACTTTTAACTTTTAACTTTTAACTTTTAACTTTTCTATGCTTTCCATCCACCTCCATCAACTCACCATCTTCGCCCATCATGGGATTTATGAGGAAGAGAAAGTATTGGGGAATGAGTTTGAACTGAACCTCACGATACAGTACCATCCTGCAAAAACACCGGTAAAACATTTGAAAGAAACGATCGATTATGTGTCAGTGTATGAACTGGTGAAAAAGAGGATGGCAATTCCCACAGCCTTGCTTGAAACGGTGATCACTGAAATAGCCCGCCAGATACTGGATGAATTTTCCCTGGCCGAAACAGTTTCGATCAGTATCCGGAAAAAATATCCCCCGATCAGCCGCATCGATGGGAGTGTTGGCGTAAGTTTTGTAATGAACAGGCATGAAATGTAATGGCATGATACAATATTTGTCCGCGTTTTTTATATCAACGCTTTTATGTACAGTCATATACGGGCAGGATATCAATGTGCTACTGAAGGAAGCCGATAATTTTGAGAAACAACAGAAAGAGGCGGAAGCGCTTGAAAAATACAAGCTGGTTCTATTATCCGATCCTGTGAACAGCAAAGCGCTTGTGAAAGCTGCAGAAATGAATGTTTCTCTCGGTAACCGGCAAACGGATAAGAACAGCAAACGGCTGTATTACGAAACAGCTTTATCGTTTGCAAACCGGGCCTATCAAGCTGACAGCACACAGGCCGATGCATCTTATGCGATGGCGATGACAAGTGGTAAGATGACGGATGTTGAGAATGAAAATAAAAAGATCGTAGCCTATGTGAAAGATGTAAAACGCTATACGGAGAAAGCGCTTGCCCTGAAACCCGATCATGCAAAAGCCAATTATACGCTCGGTAAATGGCATTATGAAATGGCTACCTTATCAGGCATCAGGAAAGCAGCGGTGAAACTTTTTTATGGAGGTTTACCCGAAGGGACATTAGAAGATGCCATCCGTTACATGGAGAAATGCAAAACACTGGAACCTTATTTTGCCTCCAATTATTTAGATCTTGCAAAAGCATATAAAGAAAACAGGCAGCCTGCACAGGCCATAGATGTATTGAACCGGCTGGTGAAACTGCCTACCCGTACAACCGACGATATTGGTGTAAAAGCAGAGGGCGCTAAACTGCTGCAATCCATGCAATGACCCATATAAAAATAATGAACGATCTTAATCACTGTTAAACTGCCAATACATGGAACTGCAACAATTATTCGAACAGGCCGTAGCCAACAGCAAACTGCTTTCCGAAAAACCGGATAATGAGACCCTGCTGAAATTATACAGCTTATACAAACAGGCTACAGAGGGAGATACTACTGAAACCGGCCCGGCAAACCCTTTTGATTTTGTAGCAAAGTTCAAACATGAAGCTTGGGCAAAACTGGCAGGCACTTCCAGGGAATCTGCCATGCAGCAGTACATCGATCTGGTGAATGGTTTGAAAGGTGCCTGATAAATTCGCCAGCGGGTTTTAATCGCGTCGTTTTCATCAGCGCAGTAAATACCTTACTCCGAAACCAATATTACCCAGTGAAAATGAATTAAGGCCTGTGGTCAGGTTAAAACCGCTTCCGGTACCCTGTGATGCAACGGTGCCGTTTGCAGAATAAGCGTTTGATCTGCCGTGATAATAACCAACCGAAAGCAGGTTATTGACGTTGCACGTCAGAAGGAACCGGTTACTCAATTCATACCAAAGCCCCATCCCCCCATTAATATTTATATCATATCCTTTTGAATCCGAACTGCGGACATCATTTAAATAATTGGTACTGCTGGTATAAAGAAACCCCGCTGTTCCGGTAAAAGCCAGCGATAATTTTTTTACGATCGGATGCAGCCTGGTTACTTCGGCGTAGATACCGGTGTTGTTATTTTTTACTTCCTGAAGTGTTCCGGAAGCACCCGGGTTATAGCGGTAATCGGTATACTGGTACTGAATGCCCATCCCAAAAACCCGGGAGGCAGAAGTGAATTTTGATAAGGACAGGTTTGCCCCGAAACTGTTAGATTTTGTAATGCTGCTTACAGGAATGGCAGGCGTTTGATCGGCCCGGCTGGTGCTGAAACTGATTTGCCCACCGATCATTTTTTTACCCGCACTGAACTGTGCGGAAGCGGAACCGAAACCAACGCAGGCAAACAAAAGAAAGGATACTGTTTTTTTCATAAGCAAAGATTTCTGCAATCAAAACAAGAATGATGCCAAAGCAGGTACCAGATTGTTAAATACGTTTCAGTTTCCATCGGCCGCTTTGCAAATACCAGAACGAAGGAACCAGTATAGTCGTCCAGTAAATCCATTCACTGGCCCAGCCCCAGGTAATGGGTAATTGCAGGTATTCGAGCACGAAATACACATAGAAGCAATAAAGACTGATCGCTGCGATCTCTGAATAAAGATTCATTTTTGAATTACCGGTTCCCGTAACTGCATTCATCCATACAACCGAAACCGACATCAGCACCAGTGCACTTGATACAATGCGCAGCACCGGGATGGCCGCAGCGATAAAATCTTCTCCCTGCCCGTAAATAGACAAAAACAAGTGCGGAAAAATATTCAGGAAAATGCACACAAGCAATGCAAATCCCAGGCTCCATGCCATGATGCGATAAATCAGCCCGATGACCCTGTGCTGCAGGTTCTGCCCGATTACATTACTCACCATTGTATTTGCCGTTGCAGCAAAGGCCCAGGTAAAACATCCGAAGAAACCAAAAATATTACGCATGGTATTGGAGATCGCGAGATCGCGCTGACCATGGTGTTCGATGAGGATATAAAAAAATTCCCAGCTGATGATACTGATGGTATGTTGCAGGATCAGCGGATAGGACTGCAGCAGGATATGTTTGGTATTGACAGCATCGTAGGCCCAGTTTTTAAAGAGATTGAGTTTGCGCGCCAGGCCATTGACGCGTATCACGATAAAGATAACAGCCAGTCCGGCAAACTCTGCCATGATCGATGCATAAGCTGCCCCTTCAAAGCCCAGTTTGGGTAACCCGAAATGGCCATAGATCAGTGCATAATCAAAAAAGATATTCATCACTGCTTCCGTTGCAGTTCCGATGATGAGGTAACGGCTCTGGTTGGTACCTACCAGCAAGGCATTGCGCATCTGGTACACGTATAAAAAAGGAAGACCCAGTATCCGAACCTGTAAAAAAGAAACACAGGTTTTTACCGATGCTGCATCATGCAATGCAAAGTGCAGCAGCAGGGGCGCAATGAACCAGGTGAGTAATATCCCAACAACCGAAAACACAAAAGCAATGCGCACACCCTGCGAAAAAAGATTCCCGATATCATCGATCCGGTTTTCGCCGGCCCTTCGCGAGATCAATGCCTGCAACCCATTGTTCAATCCATGGCCCACAACGGCAAAAATGAGATAGTACACACCTGTGATCCCTGCCAGCGCCAGTTCTTTCTGCCCCAGTGCGCCGAGAAAAATATTATTCGTGATAAAGTTGATCTGCGGTACAATGATGGCAGCAGTGATGGGCAGGGCAATACCAAGTATCTGCCGGTTGCTGATGTTTACCTGTAAATTGATCTCTTTTGCCATAGCAGGTCGCAAAACTACTATTTTACCCAATCGCTCTCGTGCCGCTCAACCCTTCTGATTTTTATCTATCATTGCAGTGTAATTGAACGAATGCTTACAAAAACAACTGCATATTACGACGCGTCGCTGCAAAATGATGCATCCGCCCGCAAGCTGATACTGGCCATCGGGGAAGAGGAATGGATCTGTATCGTAAAAGACCCGGAGCAGCATTCGGTACTGGGGTTTGAATTTTTCGAAAAAGAAAAAAACACTGCAGGGTGGAATGATATTTTTCCGGAACTGCAGGCACAGTCTACTCTTTTAAGGGGAAAATACCGCGACAGCGAATGCTGGTTCCTGGACAAGGAAGCATTGCCCATACCGGCAGATCGTTTTTCAGTTACAGCCGCAGAAAGCTACCTGGATTTATTATATGGAGAAAATGCGGGTGCTGAATTGCGGTATGAAGAAGCGGTACCCGGTATTATGCTAGCATACCGCATCCCCAGGAAACTGCATGAACTCATTACCCGTCAAACGATTTTGTACAGCCCGCATCATATATACCAGGTATTTGCGAAAGATATTCTGCAGGGCGAAATACAGCAACCTGTTCTCAGGGTGCACCTGCTGAAACACCGGATGCTTGTTGCAGTGAGGGCCAACGGGCAATTGCAACTCCTGCAAACCTTTGTTTACACGGGTTGGGAAGATATCCTGTATCATCTTGTACATCTCGCTGAAAAATTCAGCTTCGACCGCATTCAGTCTGTATTGCAGGTAAGCGGTGAAATGGAACCAGGCTCGCAGTTGCATCTGCAATTGCAACCGTTATTCGGATTGATCGATTTTACAACGATAGAAACGGATGGTGTATTTCAAACCCATACCGACCAGCCCGCACACCGTTTCACTCTCTTCCAAAAATTAGCGGTATGAGGATCATTTCAGGAAAATGGGGGGGGAGAAGGATCAGTCCGCCTGCTAATATGCCGCATACCAGGCCTACAACCGATATCGCAAAGGAAGGCTTGTTCAATATCCTGCAAAACCGGATGGATTTTGAAAATGCCAAAACCCTTGACCTGTTCGGTGGAACAGGCAGTATCAGTTACGAACTGGCATCGAGGGGAGCGGGTGAACAGGTCATCATTGAAAAAGACCCAGCCATGCATTCGTTTATCAAGAAAAATCTTGACATGCTAGGCACGGAGAACAGCAAAGTGCTGAAGATGGATGTGTTCACTTACCTCGACAGCTGCCGTGACGATTTTGATTTTATTTTTGCAGGCCCGCCCTACGCATTGGGAAGTATTGATGAAATACCGAGGATCATCGTTACAAAAAAAATGATCCGGCCGGGAGGCTTTTTTGTGCTCGAACATACGCCCCGCAACCAGTATGAAAAGTTTGAGGGCTTTTCTTTTGCTAGGAACTATGGCACCACTTTATTTTCTTTCTTTGTGAATGAGGCGCTCTGAATGCCGGATTGATTATGGATACACCATTGTATTTTATTACAGGAACCGGAACGGATGTAGGTAAAACACTGGCAAGTGCCATACTTGCCGAATCGATGCAGGCTGATTACTGGAAACCTGTTCAGGCCGGTTATGAAAACGGAACAGATGCAGAAACGGTACGATCACTGATCAGTAACCTGTTTACGAAAATTCATAAAGAATCCTACTGCTTACAAACACCTGCATCCCCGCATATCGCTGCGAGAAATGAGAACCTTTTAATCGATATAAAAAAAATTGTGCTTGATGCAAAGCAGATCCGTACTGACATCGGGAACAAACCGCTGCTGGTGGAAGGTGCCGGCGGTTTACTGGTTCCCATCAGTGATAATTTATTTGTGGCCGATCTCGCAAAAGAACTGGGTGCAAAAATCATTCTTGTAAGCCGCAATTACCTGGGCAGTATCAATCACTCTTTATTAACGGCTGCTTATTGTAAACAGAAAAATTTACCTGTAGCGGGATGGATTTTTACGGATGATTATCTGCAGTATGAAGAGGAGATCGTAAAATGGACAGGCTACCCTTTGCTGGGCAGCATACCAAAACTTTCGGCAGTGAATAAAATAACCGTGAAGCAGGAAGCAGAGAAATTGCAGAAATCCTTACAGCAAAAAGGGTTGTTATGAAGAAAGATGAATTGCGCGGTATATTCCGGGAAAAAAGAGTTTCGCTCGACGGGAGGGACCGTTTGCGAATGGACGACCTTATGCTGCTGCAGTTCCAGCAAATGGATTACTCCGGAATACGTACAGTGTTAAGTTACTGGCCCATCAGCGGTCATGCAGAACCCAACACGCACCTCTTTACAAGATACCTCGCCCATATTTTACCGGAACTGCAATTATCCTATCCAGTTTCGGATACAAAGAAACATACGATGCAGGCCATCGCAGTAACAGAAGACACCATCTACAGTACCAACAAATGGGGCATCACCGAACCGAAAGAAGGGAATGAGGTACATCCACAACAGATCGATCTGGTTTTAGTGCCGATGCTGGTCTGCGATACCGATGGTTACCGTGTTGGATACGGAAAGGGGTATTATGACAAATACCTTGCACAATGCAGGCAGAATGTGGTGAAGATCGGGTTTTCCTATTTTGAACCCGTAGAGGCCATCACAGACAGAGGGCAATTTGATGTACCTTTATCCTATTGTATCACGCCGCAGCAGATTTATGAATTTTAACACGCTTTTCCTCAAGTCCTTCCGCGTATTGTTACTGCCTTTTGCACTGTTGTATGGCTTGATCATTTATATACGCAACCTTTGTTTCGACAAACAATACCTGAAATCATCCGACTTTAATTTTCCATTGATCTGCGTCGGTAACCTTTCTGTTGGCGGAACGGGAAAATCGCCCATGGTAGAGTATATCGTAAACCTGCTGCACAAAAAAACAAAGATCGGTACCCTGAGCCGTGGCTATAAACGAAAAACACGCGACTATGTGCTGGCGGGTGCCAATACAACTGCATTGGAAATAGGGGATGAGCCCATGCAGATACACCTGAAATTTCCCGCGGTTGCCGTTGCTTCCTGTGAAGAAAGAATTGTGGGTATCCCGCACATGCTGCAGGATGTGCCCGACCTGAAAGCCATCATCCTGGATGATGCATTTCAACACCGAACCATACGCGCTGGTTTTAATGTTTTGCTTACCGATTACAGCAACCTGTATACAAGGGATTTTTTTCTGCCCACCGGCGATCTGCGCGATGAAAAAGCATCTGCCCGCAGGGCGCAGGTGATCGTGGTGACCAAATGCCCATATAATCTTTCCGCAGAAGAAAAACAATCCATCATCCGCGAACTCGATCCGCTTGCCACACAGCATGTTTTTTTTACCACCATCGAATATGGCACGCCCTATCATATTTTTAACCGGGGAGATGAATGGCTGCTCACACCACGCGATGAAGTATTATTGGTTTGCGGTATCGCCAATCCAAGGCCATTGAAAGAATACCTGCTCGCCAAAACACATACCTATTACCAGCAGGATTACTCCGACCACCATATTTTTTCTTACGACGACCTGAAAGAGATCAAAGAAAAATTTGAGGAGATCCATGCAAAAGATAAACTCATTCTTACTACGGAAAAAGATGCGGTAAGACTGATCAAATTCACGGAAGAACTTGCATCACTGCCCATGTATGTGCTGCCTATCCGTCACTTTTTTTTATTCGACGAAGGGCCCCGCTTTGATGAACTCGTCCTTGATTTTGTAACCCATTTTCAATTTACACCTGCCACATGAGCCGCAAAAAAAACAAACAGAAAAATAAAGCGAAAGCCCGCACACATGCGCGCGAACTGCTGCTGAAAGGTAAACTGGAAGTAACCCGTTCGGGTATGGGCTACGTTGTAGTGAACGATTCGGACGGTGACGTGCTGGTACGGCCCGGTGATTTTAATATGGCGCTCAATGGCGATACAGTTCGTGTGAAAGTAGTGAAGGAGAATGCACGTACCGGCAAAAAAGAAGGCCGTATCACAGAAGTGATTGAAAGAAGACAAACTGAATTCATCGGCTACATTCAGCTTTCAACCAACTACGCATTTTTTGTACCGGATACCGATAAGCCGATGCCCGACCTGTACATCCCTTTGAAAGACCTGAACGGGGCAAAACACAAAGACAGGGTAGTGGCACGCCTAGTAAAATGGGATAAGGACACAAAAAAACCGGAAGGCACTGTGGTCAGCATCATGCAGCCCGAAGATGAGAATGATGCAGCCATGAAAGAATTACTGGCTGAAGCCGGTTTCCCGCTCAGTTTCCCGGAAGAAGTATTGGAAGAGTCAGAAAGATTGCCGGATACGCTGGATACAAAAGAGATCAGCCGCAGGCGCGATTGCCGGGATATCCTCACATTCACCATCGACCCGGTTGATGCAAAAGATTTTGACGATGCGATCTCTATCCGCACACTCAGCAGCGGGCTGTATGAAATAGGTGTGCATATCGCCGATGTAAGTTATTATGTACATCCCGAAACAGAACTTGACGCAGAAGGGTATAAAAGAGCCACTTCAGTTTACCTGCCCGACAGGGTAAACCCGATGCTGCCCGAAAGGATCTCAAACGAATTGTGTTCGCTGCGGCCACATGAAGACAAATTCACTTTTTCTGCCATCTTCCAGATGAATGCAAAAGGCGAAGTAAAACAATACTGGCTCGGCAAAACCGTGATCCATTCTGATCACCGGTTTACATACGAAGATGTGCAGGAGATCATTGAAAGCAGAAAAGGAAAATACCAGGAAGAAGTTTTATTACTCAATGATATTTCTCAACGGTTGCGCAAAAACCGTTTTAAAAAAGGGGCCATCAATTTTTCTTCGCAGGAAGTGCGGTTTAAACTGGATGAAAAAGGGAAGCCTGTTGGGATTGTGGTAAAAGAAAGCAAAGAATCGCATCAACTGATCGAAGAACTGATGCTGCTCGCCAACCGAACTGTTGCGGAAAATGTATCGAAGCACCTTGTGAATAAAAAACCAATCCCGTTTCCATACCGGGTGCACGACCGGCCCGATGAAGAAAAACTCATGCCGTTTATTTTATTCGCAAAAAAATACGGTCATTCATTCGACACTTCCACACCAGAGTCAATCGCTTTCAGTTTTAATACGATGTTACAGGATGCACAGGACAAACCAGAGCAGCATGTACTGGAGCAACTTGGTATCCGTACCATGGCGAAAGCGATCTATACAACAGAGAATATCGGTCACTACGGACTTTCATTCGAACACTACTGTCATTTTACTTCACCCATCCGCCGTTATCCCGATGTACTCGTACACCGTGTCCTGGAATCGATCCTGGAAAACAAACCTGTGATCGATAAAAAAATGGAAGAGAAATGCAAACACAGCAGTGAAAGGGAAAGAGCCGCAATGGAATGTGAACGGGCAGGCAACAAATACAAACAGGTTGAATTCATGAAAGGCCACCTGGGCGAAATATTCGAAGGCGTTGTGAGCGGTGTGGCCAGTTTTGGCTTCTGGGTGGAAACGGTGGAACACAAATGTGAAGGTCTTGTAAATATCATCGGCCTGTCAGACTATGACGATTTCAGGCATGTGGAATCTGATTACAGTCTTGTAGGCAGAAGAAGCGGGCGCAGTTTCCGCATGGGTGATAAAGTTCAGGTAAAAGTGATCGCCGCCAATCTTGATAAACGCCAGCTTGATTATGAATGGATCCCGGGAGAAGCCGGAGATTTAAAACAGAAGAAAGAAGTAAAAATGAAAAAGACAAAAGGAAAAAAATAATTACATCGGT
Source organism: Chitinophagaceae bacterium (assembly GCA_004028765.1). GTDB lineage: Bacteria > Bacteroidota > Bacteroidia > Chitinophagales > Chitinophagaceae > Sediminibacterium. Next base: position 73,762 of record SAIX01000038.1, read on the forward strand.
TCTGATCCTTGTTCTTTATTCGATATTTATTATTCATTCACTCTCCGCCCTGTTTTCCATAAAACACCACCCAGGTGGCGAAGTCGTCGGAGAAATCAACAAAGCGGTGCTCCATCCCTGCAGGAACAAATAAAATATCGCCGGGTTTCACAAATACGGTTTCCCCATCACGGTAAAAAGCGGATTGGCCCGAAACAATAAAATACAGTTCATCCTGGGAATGCGGTTGCTGTGTATCTGTTCCTTTTGGCTGAAAATATTCCACCTGCATGGTACCATGCTGCATCATACGCACAAAAGGGAGTTCCTGCTTAGCCAATGCTGCAATGGCATTTTCAATACTGTGATGATATGGCTGCATACAATTCAGTTTTCAGTTTCATAAAAAACAATGCCGCAATCCTGCAAGCGTTGTAAAACCGGTTCATAGATCGATGGCAATATGGGTATCTGTAACCCTGTTTCAGTTATCTTTCCTTCCAGCAGTAGTGTGGCTGCGATGCCCAAAGGCAGGCCAACTGTTTTGGCCATCGCGGTATGAATGGGGTCATCGCCTTTCACAATCAGTTGACTTTTCAGTTTTTTTTGTATGCCATTGATGGTGTACCCGAATTCGTGCAGCATCACGATCATGTCTTTATCGTCCGCCTCCAGCTTCCATTTATCTTCAATCAGCCATTGTAAAATATCTGCAGGAGATGCTTTCCCTTTTTGTATCAGTGTATCATCATTCCATCCAAGAAAAACAAATTGTTCCTGTTGTTCAACAGGTATCTCTGCAAACGACAACCGGTTTTTTTTAAACTGCGACTGCAAAAAATCTTTAATACGCAGCTCTTGTGTTTCAATAAAAGTTTCCTCATCGGTAAGCCCCGCATCCACCACGTACTGCCATCCTTTACAATACGAAGGATAACGCAGTGTTGTACGGATGAAAGTTTCTGTCTCTTCAAGCCCATACAAAGGGATATAGGCCAATGAGTCCCGGTTCGGATAACAGGCAAGTGTACCCAGTCCATCGATCATCACTTCGGAGCAGTTCTTGAATATCTCCGCATACTTTTCACTTTTCACTTTTAACTTTTCCCTGTATATCGCTCCCGCTTTCCCTGCCAATACCACGTTGCGCGGGTTCCAGCTGATCTTGTAATGCCAGGGGTTGTTATCATTTTCCGGTGCCACCAATCCACCGCAATGCGAATGAAATGAATGGATTTTTCCACCTTCTGCGTGAATGTGGTGCACGATCTGCATCGCGCTCATATGATCGATCCCCGGATCAAGCCCCATTTCGCAGAGAAAAAGCAGTCCCTTGCTATGGATATCTTTCTCCATCGCACGGATCGTATCATCCACATAGGAAGCCGTAAATAAATGCTTACCCAAATGCAGGCAATCTCTTGCAACGATCGCGTGCAGTGCAGGGGGCAGGAGAGAGATCACCAGTCTCGATCCGCGGATGAGTTCCATTCGTTTGGGTTCATCAGTTATCGAAACGCCCATCGCTTTTACATAAGGATGCTGCCCCACTTTTGTTTGAACGGCCTGTTCGTCTGCATCGGCGATCACAACTGTCCAGTTATTGCGGGAAGCAATGGTTTTCAGGTAACCGATCAATACCGTAGCTGATTTGCCCGCGCCAAAAAGAAGTATTTCATTCATTCAGACAAAGATAAAAGCAAACAATGGCAAGCAATCTGCAAAATAGAGGCCGGTTGTAACTTTTGCCTGTTGCGGCCGTTTCACAAAAAACAAAAAATGAAAAAAATACTGCTGACTGCCTTATTGCTGACGGGCATCTTTGTACAGGCCCAGAAATCCCTTCTGGATGCCAACGCTGTGAAAAGAAATATATCCCATTTCCGGGCGATAGAAATAGCCGATGGCATCGATTTGTACCTGACACAGGGCAATGAAGAAGCGCTGGCCGTTAGTGCCTCTTCTGCTGATTACCGCGATAAGATCCGTACCGAAGTGGTAAACGATGTGTTGAAAATTTATTACAACCGGGAAGGCGGATGGAACCTGAACTGGGGCAACCGCAAACTCAAAGCCTATGTATCCGTAAAACAACTCGAAAAGCTGACTGCTTCCGGCGGCGCTGATGTTTTTATTGAGAACGGTATCAACGCAGGCAATCTTACCGTACATCTTTCGGGCGGATCGGATTTCAGGGGAAAATTGACGGCAACAAAATTATCACTTAGTGCAAGTGGCGGCTCTGATATCTATATTTCGGGCTCAGCCGATGACGTAACCATTGATGTAAGCGGTGGCAGCGATGTACACGGTTTTGAACTCGTAAGCAATACCTGCCGAGTGGATTGCAGCGGCGGCAGCGACGTGCGGATAACGGCCAATAAAAATATCACAGCAAGGGCCAGTGGGGGCAGTGATGTGTATTACAAGGGCAATGCCAATAGCGATATCAGCAAAAGTGGTGGCGGTTCGGTAAAGAAATTGCGCGACTGATCTTTTTTGCCCCAATACAGCAAGGGTTTCCGGGGTTTCGGGAACCCTTTTTCATTCTCTTAACATCCGTGTTCCGGGTATCAAAAAACTGTTTCACAACTGTGGATAAAAGCTCTCAAAAAACCCCTTTTTTAACGCCCCTTTCCCCTCTAAAAAAGTTATCTTCGCCCATCCCTGAAAAAGCCCTTTTCCGGGCATGGGAAACGAACTAAAATCATTGGAAAATCACACATGGAAGAGAATCTGTTACCACCGGATCAAACGAACGATAACGACCGCATTATCCAGGTAAATATTGAAGAACAAATGAAGACCGCCTACATCGATTATTCGATGTCGGTGATTGTTGGGCGCGCCCTGCCAGATGTGCGGGATGGCTTTAAACCCGTACACCGCCGCGTTCTGTATGCGATGAACCAACTGGGCAATAACAGCAACAAGCCTTATAAAAAATCAGCCAGGGTGGTAGGGGAAGTGATCGGTAAATACCATCCCCATGGCGATGCATCGATCTATGATACGGTTGTGCGCCTGGCGCAGGACTGGACCATGCGGTATATGCTCGTGGATGGCCAGGGTAACTTTGGAAACCAGGATGGCGATCCACCGGCTGCTATGCGTTATACCGAGGTAAGGTTACAGCGTGTGGCCGAAGCCATGCTGGATGATATCGAAAAAGAAACGGTGGACTTTCAGCTCAATTTTGATGATTCTGAAAAAGAACCCACCGTACTGCCTACCCGTATCCCGCAACTGCTGGTGAATGGATCGTCGGGGATTGCTGTGGGGATGGCCACCAATATGATGCCGCATAACCTCGGCGAAGTAGTAGATGGTTGCGTGGCTTATATCGATAACCGCGAAATAGCAGTGGAAGAACTGCTCAACTATGTAAAAGCCCCGGATTTCCCAACAGGCGGGATCATTTATGGAATGGAAGGGGTTCGCCAGGGGCTGCTTACGGGCCGGGGCAGGGTAGTGCTGCGTGGAAAATGCCATGTGGAAACCAAAGCCAGCGGACGTGAGCAGATCGTTATTTCAGAAGTGCCATACCAGGTTAACCGCGACAGCCTTACCGACCGCATCGGCCAGCTCGTGAATGATAAAACCATTGAGGGCATTGCGCATGTGAACAATGAGAGCAATATGCGTGAAGGCACCCGTATCGTTCTCGATCTCAAACGCGACGCAGTGGCGCAGGTTGTGATCAACCAGCTCTACAAATTCACCGAACTGCAAACCAGCTATGGTATCAACAATGTGGCCATCAGCAAGGGAAGGCCGCGCCTCTTCAACCTGAAAGACCTGATGGTTGAGTTCATCGAATTCAGGATGGAAGTAGTGATACGCCGCGCAAGATTTGATCTCCGCAAAGCGGAAGAAAGGGCCCATTTGCTCGAAGGATATCTCAAAGCGCTCGATCATCTCGATGAAGTGATCGCACTTATCCGCGCCAGCCGCACACCTGAAGAGGCCAAAGACAGCCTCATGCTCAAAAGCCGCGAAGAAAAATGGCGCCTCAGCCAGCAACTGTTCAGCGAGCTTACAAATGAATTGTATCAGCAGGAAGAAGGCTTATCCGAAATACAGGCCAAAGCCATTCTGGAACTGCGTTTGCAGCGTTTAACCGGGATGGAAAGAGATAAGATCGTGGATGAATTCAACGGCCTTATCCAGACCATTAAACACCTCAAGGAATTACTTGGCAGCGAAACACTCCGTTACGAACTGATCAAAAAAGAACTGATCGAGGTAAAAGAAAAATTCGGTGACGCGCGTAAAACCGAGATCCAGTATCTCGCCGATGAAATGCGTATCGAAGACCTGATCGAAGAAGAAGATGTGGTGATCACCATTTCGCACCTGGGTTATATCAAACGTACATCCGCCACCGAATACCGCCAGCAGCGCAGGGGTGGAAGAGGGGCCGTAGGTACCCGCACACGCGAGGAAGATTATGTAGAACATCTTTTTGTGGCATCTACGCATGGAACCATGATGTTCTTTACCGAAAAAGGGCGTTGTTACTGGCTGCGTGTGTATGAAATCCCGGAAGGGGATAAACAAAGCAAGGGCCGAGCCATCCAGAACCTGATACAGCTACCGCCGGACGATAAAGTGAAAGCGATCATCGACGTAGACAAACTGGATGACAAGGATTTTGTCGACAATCATTTTATTGTACTTTGTACCCGCAAAGGCATCATCAAAAAAACCCTGCTCGAAGATTTCAGCCGCCCGCGTGCAAATGGTGTAAATGCCATCACTATTGTGGAAGGTGATGAACTGATCTCGGCAAGGCTTACCGATGGTAACCAGGAGATCATGCTGGCAGTAAAAAGCGGTCGCGCCATCCGTTTCCCCGAAGAAAAAGTAAGGCCTACCGGAAGAGGTGCGATTGGTGTGGCAGGAATTGAAGTGGATGATGAAAAAGACGAAGTAGTGGGCATGATCTGCATCAACCGGGAAGACCCTTCCCATACGATCCTCGTGGTAAGCGAAAAAGGGTTCGGTAAACGTACCCAGGTGGATGAATACCGCATCACCAACCGCGGCGGGAAAGGTGTTAAAACCATCAACGTAACCGAAAAAACCGGCAGCCTGGTAGGCATTTTGTATGTGAGTGAGAAAGAAGACCTCATCATTACCTGCAAATCAGGAATCACCATCCGTACCGGGATCCAGGATATCCGCGAAGCGGGAAGGGCCACACAGGGGGTAACTTTGATCAGGCTGGACGAAGGCGATGAGATCGCCGCTATCTCGCAGATCGAAGAACAGGAAGAAGAAAATGGAACGGAAACTGCAGCGGAAAACCCCGAAAACACAAGTGAATCAACCGAAAATAAAACAGAAGATAATACCGAACCAACTACTGATAACCAATAATTAATAACCCCATTATGAAAAAGCTTTTATTGCTTGCCGTGTTTGCCGGATCCTTCCAGGTATTACTGGCCCAGGACCTGAAAAAGGTTCAAACCTCTTACCTGCTGGGACGATTTGAAGATGCCAAAGCAGAAGTGGATAAAGTAGCTGCCGACCCCAAGCAGAACACCAAACCTGAAACATTTTACTGGAAAGCCAAAGTGTATGCAGCCATTTTTAAAGACAAGAACCTGGGTGCCAAATATCCTTCGATCATGAAAGATGCCGATGCTGCCTTTCAGAAATACCTGGAATCGGATGCCGCTTTTGCACAAGTAAAAGACAAAGGAGCAGAAGGTTTCTTTGATATGTATGCTACGGCTTATGCCAATGGGGTTAAAAATTTTAATGATAAAAAATGGGAAGACGCCGTAAACAATTTTAAAACCGCGGTAAGCTACAGTGATCTGATCTTTAAAAACAAATGGAGCAATGCGAATATCAGTTTCGATACCACATCGGTGCTGTATCTCGCATATTCCTGCCAGAATGCGGGCAAACAGGATGATGCGGCCATCTATTACAGCCGCCTCGCCGATAACAAAGTAGGCGGGGAGAACTATATCGATATTTACAAGTTCCTCGCCATGCATTATACCAATACCAAGAACGAGGCGCAGTTTAAAAAATACCTTGACCTGGCGAGAGAAGTATATCCCAAATTTCCCTGGGATGAATACGAGATCGATTACATGGATCAGAACCTGACCCTGGCACAGAAATCAGCCTTGTATGACAAGGAAGATGCGGCAGGCTCGCTCAGCGAAATCAAGTACTTGCAGTTCGGTGATATTTTTGTGCACGCAAAACAAAAAGATGATAAACTCGACAGCGCCAGCATCGCAAAATATAACCTCAAAGCAGCGGATGCGTTTAAAAAAGCCTACACTAAAAATCCGCAGAACGGTGGGCTCGCAGCTTTTAATACCGGTGTGATCTATTACAATATCTTCAATGAATATGATGACCATTTTGCGCAGAATATCCGCAGCATGCAGGCCCTGAATGCCGACAGGCCCGTTGAAAAAGACCCCAAGAAAAAAGCTGCTGCCGATGCAGCACTCAAAGCCAAACTTGATCCCATCCGCAGTGCAAACAGCGCTATCGAAAAACCCATGCTCGAGAACCTGGATATGTCGCTCGAATGGCTGGAGAAAGCTTATAATTCTTTAAAAGATAAAAGCAACCGCAATGCTACGGAAAAAGGGGTGCTGAATAAATCTGTGGATTTCCTTGCCAACCTTTATGCGTACAAGCGCGACAGGAACCGCGGGAAAGACCCCAAAGCCGTTGATGCCTTTGATGCCAAATACAAAGAGTTCGACGCATTACACGGTAAATTTTAATCACAAACGATTTTTATAAAAAAGCGCTGTATCCTACGGCGCTTTTTTATTATCTGATACCTCCCTGATATCTGCGACGAAAGTATTGATCGGTAAGAAAGCACTGATATGTGTGCTGCCGGTGGCAAACAAATCGGAGAGCAGTTTTAGTGCATTGCCAAGATTTACCATCGCCTCATTATCCGGCCGCATTTTTTCATCGGAATACAATGTGGCCAACCGGTTCAGTTCGCGGCCATAAGGGCTTGCGGGGAAACTGAAAATGCCCACCACCAGGTCGTCCTCAGGTTT
>SAIX01000039.1 GCA_004028765.1 Chitinophagaceae bacterium
GAGGAGCTCATTACAGAAAATGGTTGCAAATTTCGACAGCACCAAAAGGATGATGCAGGAACTGTTATCCGTATATAAAAAAAGAAATGTCGACAGCATTTATGCTTTTACAAAAGAATCAGGGCTGGATGGAAAATTTGAAACAGAAATCCTGAATAAAAGAAACCGGAAGTGGGTGCCATTGATAGAAAAAATTGTTGCTGAAAACCCCAGTTTCATTGCGGTTGGTGCGGGGCACCTGGGTGGAGAAAACGGCGTGATCGCTTTATTGCGTAAGAAAGGATATATTGTAAGCCCGGTAAGTTATTAACCAGAACCAAGCGATGGGAACGGAAAAAGAATTCGTTTCATTACTGAACCAGCACCAGCGGATCATATACAAGGTTTGCAACCTGTATATGGACAGCCATGCCGACCGGGAAGACCTGTTCCAGGAAATTACCCTGCAGGCATGGAAGGCATATGCCGGTTTCAGGGGTGACTCAAAATTTTCGACATGGTTATACCGGGTTGCTTTGAATACGGCGATCACTTTTTTCCGGAAGGAGAAAAAAAATCCGGGTATTTATTCAATGGATACAATTCCGGAAAGAGCAGACGAGGACGATAACCTGATCGAGGAACAGGTACGCGCTATGTACCAGGCGATCGGGAACCTGTCCAAAATAGACAAAGCCATCGTGATGTTGTATCTGGAAGATTACAATTACAATGATATCGGTGAAATGATGGGGATCACAGCCAATAATGTTGCGGTAAAAATGAACCGCATCAAAACAAAGCTGAAAGAGGAAACACAAAAAACAGCTATTATTTAAGTGGAAGTTATGGAACTTGATGAACTGAAAACGCTGATCAATCACAAACTCGCTACTGACCATGCCAGTCGCACCGCAGATGATATTGCTGCAATGCTGACCAGGCGCACGGCATCAGTGATTGATAAATTAAAAAGGAGTCTCTGGATCGAGATTGCCTGTTGTATCCTGGTAATATTGGTTTTTGGGTATGTAGGAATCACCGGAAGGTACCAATCCTTCCGTATCTATTTTTCGGTGTTTGCGGTTTTATCACTGATCTTTTTGGGTATTGTGATTCATTTGCTGAAAAGGATCAAAGAACTCAGTGCCACTACCCTGCCGGTGAAAAGCAACCTGCAAACCATCGAAATCATCATCAGCGAATTCAGCAGGAGGTATTTCCAGTTTACCATGGCGCTGATCCCCGTATGCCTGGTGTTCTCTTTCTTCCTGGGATATAGTGATCGTGAACAAATCCCCGAGATGGATAAATTCATCCATCCCAATGACCTGTCGATTTGGAAAATTTTAGCAATCGTCATTGTGTACTTCGGTGCTTTATCTGCGGGTGTTTATTATTTTACAAAATGGTACCTGCGAAAATTGTATGGCCGTTATCTCGAACAGCTTCGCGAATGCATTGCAGAATTATCCGATGAATAACCGGTTACTGGCATCCCTGTTTCCGGCGGGTATCAATAATATACTGGATCTTCCAGCCGTTTTTCATCCGCACCAGTTGAAATGAGTTTACACCACAGTGGCTGAAATTCCCTTTGAAATAAAACTGGTATGGCGTCCATGCGATTGCGAGATTCGCATCCACTTTTACTATATCAAATACAATCCGCTCATCGGCACTGCCCTTTTCAAGAGAGGCCACCGATGCCATAAATTCTGCGACAGATTCGGATCTGACGCGGGTTTCACCAGCAGTATTCTTTGCAATGGTTTGTAAAACCGCGCTATCTGTAAAACAGGATTGTAACATAGCGGGATCTGATTGACGCATGGCAGTAAACATCCGGTCAATCGTGATCTTTACAGAATCAACAGCAGTTTGAGCAGGCAGTTGTGCACAAAGAAATATTCCGATCACTATAGTAAGGAAACGTGTATGCATTTTCTTTTAAAGATAGGTAAATGAATATTGCCTGCTAAATATTCAGGGCAAGGCCAGGATAATCACTATTTTGTAGATCATATAAATTGTGTGTATGCAACTGATCCTGTTTTTTTTCTGGCTAGCGGCAGGCATCCTTTTGTATGCAAACTTTGGGTACCCGGTGATCATCTTTTTTCTTTCTCAGTTGCGAAAGAAAAATAGTCCGATCAGCCAGAACGGTAAATACATCACAGAACTTCCTTCCATAGCACTGGTTACAGCCTGTTATAATGAAGCCGCCATACTGGAACAGAAAATAGAAAACAGTTTTGCTCTCGACTACCCACCCGATAAACTCAGTTTCATTTTTGTGGCAGACGGTTCTACTGACGGATCGGAAAATATCCTGGAAAAGTATCCTCGCATTACGGTATTGTTTCAGCCTTTGCGAGAAGGAAAAGCCAGTGCCTTAAACAGGGCTATAAAAATCGTGAGTACAGACCTGGTTGTTTTTACCGATGCAAATTCTTTCCTCAATACTGATTCGCTGAAAAAACTGGTCACCCATTTTGCAGATGAAAATACAGGCGCTGTTGCCGGTGAAAAAATCATCGCTGTCTCTCCATCTGAACCTGCTACAGCAAAAGGAGAAAGCCTGTATTGGAAATATGAATCCTGCATAAAAAAAATGGATGCGGATCTTTACAGTACAGTTGGCGCGGCAGGAGAAATATTTGCAATACGGAGAAATTTATATCGCGAACTCGTTTCAGATACCATCCTCGACGATTTTACGCTTTCGATTGCCTGTATCCAGCAGGGGTACCGGATCGCCTATGAGCCGCAGGCCTTCTCAGTTGAAAAAAGTTCGGTAAGTCTGCGGGATGAATGGATCCGGCGCAAAAGGATTGCAACGGGTAACTGGCAATCTCTTTTCAGGATCAATGCTGCTGCGTTTTTATCTCATCGGCCTGTTTTTTTCTTTCAGTATTTCTCACAACGCATCATCCGCAGGGCCGTTTCACCTTTTGCAATACCTGCATTGCTGATCCTGAATTTTTTATTGCTGCCATCGCATTTTACCTGGGCAAAATATACCTGGTATGCACAGTTGTTTTTTTATGGGACCAGTTTACCGGCTTACGGGCTTTCGATACAAAACAAAAAAGCCGCGTTCTTGTCAATACCACTGTATTTCTGCATGATCCATTTTGCTGCAATAGCAGGCTTATACCAGTATGTATTTTTTAAACAGGACGGCAAATGGGAAAGAATCAATAGGCCTGTCAGCCCGTAATTTCTGCGTGGCAACGACGATATCCATAATCTTACCGAGGTTATCAACGCAGGTAGCCAAGTATCTTCAGCATGCTCTGTGCAGATTGTTCTTTGGCATATACCCAATCTACCAACTTCCCGTTTTTATCTTCTTCCACGATCACATGCTTGGGGGATGGAATCAAACAATGCTTGATCCCGCCATAGCCGCTGATCTGGTCCTGGTATGCACCGGTATGAAAAAAGCCAACATACAAAGGCTCTTTATTGGATGCATCTTCCGGATCAGGCGATTTGAGTTTGGGAAGAAATACTTCATTGATATGTTCTTCAGAATCGTAGTAGTCGTGGCTGTCGCAGGTAATCCCGCCTAAAACCACACGGTGGTATTCATTCTCCCATTTATTCACAGGCAGCATCAGGAATTTTTCACCGATTCCCCATGTATCAGGCAATGTTGTAATAAACGAAGAATCGATCATATACCAGCACTCGCGGTCGTTCTGGATCTTCTGGCCGATCACGCTGTAAATATGTGCCATACTTTCACCAACAGTAAAACTACCGAACTCAGTATAGATATTCGGCATCGGCACTTTGGCTTTTTTACAGGCTTTTTTGATATTACCAACGATCTCGTTGATCATAAACTGGTAATCGTATTCAAACCCGAGTGAGTGTTTGATGGGGAAGCCTCCGCCGATATTGATGGAATCCAGTTCAGGGCATATCTTCTTTAACTGGCAATAGAGGTTAATGATCTTGTTCAGCTCCGACCAGTAATAGATATCGTCTTTGATCCCTTTGTTCAGGAAGATATGCAGCATCTTCAGTTGAAACCTGTCTTCATAGCCTTCTATCTCATCCACATAAAACTCCAGGATATCTTTTGCACGGATGCCGAGCCTCGATGTATAGAATGGAAAATTCGGTTCTTCCTCAGCAGCTACACGGATACCGAGCCGGAAAGGCTGGCGGGTGCTTTTTTTGTATGCCTGCAATTCCTCTTTGTTATCAAGTATGGGGATCACATTTTTGAAACCGGAGTTGATCAGCTTCGCGATGCGGGAAGTATAATTTTTTTGTTTGTAGCCGTTACAGATGATATAAGTTTCTTTATTGATCTTTCTCCGCTGGTACAAACGGTTGATGATCTCGATATCGTAAGCATAAGAAGTTTCGAGATGGATATTGTGCTTCAGGGCTTCTTCAACGATAAAAGAGAAATGAGAACTCTTGGTGCAATAGCAGTAAAAATAATTCCCCTCGTATTTGTGTTTTTTAAAAGCCACATCAAACATCTTCTTCGCCTTGTTGATCTGGTTACCGATCTTCGGCAGGTAGGTCAGCTTCAGCGGCGTTCCATACTTATCGATCAGCGATTTCAGGTTCAGTCCATTGAATGCGAGGTAACCATCATCATTCTGGTCAAACCCTTCCTGCGGAAAATGAAATGTCTGGTTTACCAGCGAAGTGTAGGTGTTGTTCATCTATGGGTTAGTGGTTAAATGGTGAACACAACTTTTCAGGAGCACAAAAATAACAGTTTGTACAGTTCAGCAAATAAAAAAACCGGGAGCTTGTTTATCCCGGTTTTCCGTTATTTCAGGTGCTGTGTTTATTTCACAGAATCAACCAGTGCTTTAAAACTGGCAGGCTCATTCATTGCGAGATCGGCCAGTACTTTTCGGTTGAGTTCGATCCCTTTTGTGCTCAGTTTGTTCATGAACTGGCTATAGGTTAACCCTTCGGCCCTTACTGCTGCATTGATACGTGCGATCCACAACTGGCGGTATTCGCGTTTTTTCAGTTTACGGCCAACATAGCTGTAAGTAAGCCCTTTTTCAACGATATTTTTGGCAACGGTATATACATTTTTACGTTTACCGTAGAATCCTTTGGCCTGGTTCAGGATCCTTTTTCTCCTGGCTCTTGATGCTACTGCATTTTTTGAACGTGGCATATTTTCTTTTTTTGGAACCGGCAACCTGGGTCACCAGTGATTTTTTGTAATGTGGTTATTGGCGCAGAAAGTGATTATCCTTTTAAACGGAGCAAACGCAGAACGAAGTCTTTGTTGGTAGATCCAACCAGGCCTTTTTTGCGGAGGGCCCTTTTGCGTTTTTTGGATTTTTTCGTCAGGATGTGACGTTTGAAAGCTTTCTGGAAGGTGATCTCACCGGTTCCGGTCACCTTAAAGCGCTTCTTGGCGCTTGAATTGGTTTTTACCTTTGGCATGTTTAATAATCTTTGAAAGATTACACCCTGCTGGCGCCCCCACACGGGTAGGGAACTTGTTGGGCCATACGGGAAATGGGCTGCAAAGGTAAGGATTGATTGCTATATTTCAAACGAAAAGAAAACGGGAGAATGAATTAAGAATGATGCATTAGGAATAAAGAATTAGTTTAATATTTTAATTCTTAATTCCTAATGCATCATTCTGATTTTATTAAGCTGTCGGGGCTTTTTTCTTGCTGCCTGTTTTGGGCGTAAAGATGGCGAACATCCTTTTTCCTTCGAGTTTGGGCATACTTTCGAGCACACCGGCTTCCGCGAGACGTTCGGCAAATTTCAGCAATAACAACTGCCCGCGGTCCTGGAACATGATGGCCCGGCCTTTGAACTGAACATAGGCTTTTACCTTATTTCCTTCTTTCAGGAATTTTTCGGCGTGTTTGGCTTTGAAATCGAAGTCATGGTCATCCGTTCCGGGCGTAAAGCGGATCTCTTTCACCTCGCTTTGCTTGGAATTGGCCTTCATTTCTTTTTCCTTACGTTTTTTCTCGTAAAGGAATTTTTTATAATCGATCACTTTACACACCGGGGGATCGGCCGTTGGAGAAATTTCCACGAGGTCAAGCTCCTGCTCCTGTGCGATGCGCAGGGCTTCCATTGTTGAATAAACGCCTACTGTTACATTGTCGCCAACCAGTCGAACCTGTGGTACCCGGATTCTTTCGTTGATACGATGTTCAGGCTCGGGCTGCCTGTTAAACCTGGGATTGAATCTTCCGCCCCCTCTTGGTGGTAATGCCATTAAAACTTGTTTTGTGAATAATCAATTTTGCTGTTAAAGATATAGAATCGGCATTTATTCGCCGGATTTCCTGTTTTCGATCTCGTCCACGATCATATCAATGAAGGCATGGATATCCTGGCTGCCGAGGTCGCCTTTGCCCTGGCGACGAACCGACAGTTTTCCTTCGCTCATTTCCTTCTCACCCACCACCAGCATGTACGGCACTTTCATCAGCTCGGTATCGCGGATTTTTTTCCCGATCTTTTCCTGCCGGTCGTCCACTTCCACCCTTACACCCGAACGCTTGAGTTTTTTCTGTACATCGAGTGCATAATCCATAAACTTATCGCTGATGGGTAAAACTTTTACCTGCAGCGGCGCCAGCCATACGGGGAATTTACCTGCATAATGTTCCAGCAAGAAGCCAATAAATCTTTCATGCGTACCCAGCGGTGCCCGGTGGATGATGAGCGGGGTTTCCGGTGCATTGTCTTTATTAGTGTAAGAGAGATTAAATCTTCTCCCTTGTGCAAAATCCACCTGGTTAGTGGCCAGGGTGAATTCGCGGCCAATGGTACTCCAGATCTGTACATCAATTTTGGGTCCGTAGAAAGCGCCTTCATCGGGTACTTCCACGAAAGGGGTTCCGCTTTCCTTTAATACCTGGCGAACCATTTCTTCGGTCTCGAGCCAGAGTTCGGGTTCGTTGATGTATTTCTGTCCCAGTTTTGAAGGTTCATGCAAACTGAGGCGCATTACATATTTCTCGATCCCGAATATCTCAAAATATTTCAGGTACATATCGTTCACCGCCTTGAATTCCGCAGCAAACTGTTCCTTGGTGCAATAAATGTGGGCATCATTCATGTGTAAACAACGTACACGCATCAGGCCGAACAATTCACCGCTCTGTTCGTACCGGTAACAGGTGCCGTATTCAGCCAGCCGGTATGGAAGGTCTTTGTAGCTTTTCTGTTCCGCATCAAATATTTTATGGTGGTGCGGGCAGTTCATCGCTTTCAGGTAATATTTCGCACCATCAAGTTCCATCGGCGGGAACATGCTGTCCTGGTAATACGGCAGGTGACCGCTTGTGAGATAGAGATTTTCTTTTGCGATATGCGGTGTAACCACGCGTTTATAGCCTGCTTCCTCTTCGGTTTCCTTCGCAAGTTTTTCCAACTCCTCAATAATGATACTGCCATTGGGCATCCAGAGAATGAGGCCGGGTCCGATATCCTCATCCATTGTAAAAATGCTCAGTTCCTTACCCAGTTTACGATGGTCGCGTTTTTTGGCTTCCTCGAGCATGGTGGTATATTCATCCAGTTCTTTCTGGTTTGGGAATGTAACACCGTACACACGGGTGAGCATTTTATTTTTCTCATCGCCCTTCCAGTAGGCACCGGAAACATTGGTGAGTTTGATGGCTTTGATAAAACCGGTATCGGGGATATGCGGGCCGCGGCACAGATCGGTGAATGCACCCTGTGAATAAAAAGTGATCTCGCCATCGTTCAGGTTCTGCAAAAGGTCGAGCTTGTATTCATCTCCCTTCTCTGTGAAATAAGCCACAGCTTCGGACTTGGGCATTTCTTTGCGGATGTAGCGGTTTGACTGGCGCGCGAGTTCGGTCATCTTTTTTTCAAGTGCGGCCAGGTCTTCTTCGGTGATCTTTCTGTCGCCGAGGTCCATATCATAATAAAATCCTTTGTCAAGTGCAGGGCCTACCCAGAATTTTACACCAGGATATAATGATTCAACCGCTTCGGCCATGAGGTGCGCAGACGAATGCCAGAACGTATCCTGCCCTTCGGGATCGGTCCAGGTAAGTAATTTAAGCGATGCATCTTCCGTAATGGGGCGTGTCGCGTCCCAGACCTGTCCGTTCACACTTGCGGCCAGCACTTTGCGGGCCAGTCCTTCACTGATCGATTTTGCGATATCGAGGGCGGAAACCCCGCTTTCATATTGCCTTACCGCGCCATCCGGGAAACTGATATTGATCATGGTGCTCTTCTTCGTTTTACAAGTTGGCAAAGTTACAGAATAAACCGTAGCCTGCCATTGAGAAAGAACGGTTTCGGTGCAAAAACCTTAACGCTTCTTTATCAGCCAGTAACTATACATGCCCCTTAGATTTGTGATATGAGATGGATTTCGACCCTGCTCCTTCTTTTATTGGTTTCTTTTTCGGCAGAATCCCAAAAACTCACGGGAATCTGGCGGGGTTATTTCAGTTCATCGAGCCCCTTGTTCCGGGAAGGGTTACGCGAAGAAACTTTCAAATACGAAATACAGATCGAACAGCAAACGAATAACAGCGTGAAGGGGGTTACCTATTCGTATAAAACAACGGTTTTTTATGGAAAGGCTGAGTTAAGCGGGATTTACACACCTAATGCAAAGAGCCTGATCCTGAAAGAGACGAAGCTGGTGGACCTGAAAGTGGCGGATAAAAGCGAACCCTGCCTTATGACCTGTTATCTCGATTACACCAAGATCGGAAAGCTGGAAGTGCTGGAAGGGACTTTTATTTCGATCAACATCAAAGACAAGGGCGATTGCGGCAGTGGCAAAGTTTACCTGGAAAGAGTTCCCACATCAGATTTTCAGAAGGAAGATTTTCTCGTAAAAAAGAAACCGGAAGACACAGCCAAGGCAAAACTGCTTTCGAAAATTACTGCCATCCCGCCTAAAAAAACAACCCTTGCTCCGGGCAATATGCCTAAAAATGGATCGGACAATCTCAGAAGCAAACCCATAGTTTCGGATACAAAGCCTGCACGGCCAAACGAAAAAGGCATTACAAAAAATACAGCCCCTGCGAAAGGCAGCCCGCAAAAACAAGCAGCGGCTGTTCCCAAAAACCAGGTTACTACCGGTAAAGCCATCATCGCCAAACCGCCGGTGCAAAAAAGCGAACCTGGACCTATAACAAGAACGCCCGAAAAAACGGAGCAACCTGTGAGCAGTTTACCGAAAAAGGAAGAAATGACCGAGATGCCAAAAGAAATGAAAAAATTTCCGGTGCCCAGGGTACTGGTTGAAAGGGAAAATAACCTGGTAAAAACCATCAATACTTCACAGGAAAATATCCTTGTGGAAATTTATGACAACGGTACGATCGACAACGATACCATCTCCGTGTACCATAACAATGAACTCGTGATCAGTAACGGACGTTTAACCCTGTCACCACTTGTTGTTCGCATACATTGCGACAAGCAGGAAAATCATCATGAGATCACAGTAGTAGCTGAGAACCTCGGCGAAATACCTCCAAACACTGCTTTAATGGTAATCACCGCCGGAAGAGAAAGGCATGAAATATTTCTCGCCTCAAACGAAACACGCAATGCGAAAGTGGTGATTAATTATGTGCCGAAAAATTGACCATCACATCCTGATATTCCAGGTTACTGAAGGGATGATCGGGAACAGCGACACCTGTTTTGCCGTTACCTTCAACGTTCCCGCAGTAGCACTTCCCTCCTGGTCAAAGTAAATAAAATAAGGATTTAACCGGCTGTACACATTGTAAATACTGAACACCCAGTTGCTGTTGAATTTCCGTGGCTTTTTTGGAACAGGTGTATAGGTGGCAGAAATATCAAGCCTATGATAAGGTTTCATCCGATAGGCATTGATGCGGCTGTATTCCTGCGTAAGTACACCACTTACAAAATAAAACCTTTCGGGCAAAGATGTGGCATTGCCGGTTCCGTATACAAAGATGGAAGAGAGTTTCCATTTTGAATTGAGTTCGTAGGTACCCACCACCGAAAGGTCGTGCCGGCGATCGTAACGGCTTGGATATTTTTCACCATTGTTCAGATCGGGAAATTGGCGCCAGGTCCAGCTAAATGTATATCCGATCCAACCTGTAAACCGCCCTCTTACTTTATTAACAAAAAATTCAGCGCCATAGCTCCAGCCTTTCCCGAAAACAAATTCTTCTTCCGGGTCTTTTAAAGAGGGTGTGTAGCCTTCCCGGTATTCGATCTGGTTATCCATCGTTTTATAATAAGCTTCTACCGAAGTTTCAAACATCCCCTGTTTAAAATTCCGGAAATACCCAAGTGCATACTGCCAGCTGATCTGTGGCTGTACCCGAATAGTGCTGGGCACCCATAAATCGGTAGGTAAAGTGGACCCCGCATTGGTAACGAGATGAATGTATTGCAGGTTCCGGGTAACTGCAAACTTCAGGGATTGATCATCTGCCAATGTGTACCGCAAGGTAGCGCGGGGCTCAAAGCCGCCGTATGTTTTAACAGGCTGACCAGGGGCATACTGAACGCTGTCTGTTTTATTACCGTTTGCGTCACGGTTATACAAGGTATATTTCCCCACCTGCTGGAAAAGGCTGTAGCGGATACCTGCATTCAGTTTCAGTTTTTTGCTGATCTCCCAATCGTCCTGCGCATAAAAACCCAGTTCATTTGCATATTTTTTTGTGGCATTATTGGGGGCAAATACCACACTGTCCTGGTTCCCGGTTAACACATTCGGCAAAAAAGTATGAAAAGTATATTGCGCCCCAAAGCGGAGTTTGTGTTCGGGAACGGGATAAAAATCGATATCGGTTTTTGCAGTGAGGTCGCGGATACCGGAAGAGAGATTCAGGTGAAAATTATTCTGTTTCCCATCAAGTGTGAATTTATAATCGTTGTAAACAATCGTGGTATTGGCAAAAAGTTTTTTGTCGAAAATATGGTTCCACCGCAAAGTGGCGGTTGAATTACCCCAGGGGATTTCTGTACTAAATGAGCGCTGCGTATTATTGAAATTGAATTTATCCCTTCCGAAATAACCACTCAGGTAAAGCCTGTCTTTCTCGCTGAACTGGTAATTCATTTTTGCATTCAGGTCGTAGAAATAATAGCCCGATCCGTAATACTGGCTGCTTTTGCTGATAAAAGGTTTGGTAAGAACATCCACATACGTGCGACGGGCCGATATCATGTAAGATGCTTTGTTCTTTTTCAAAGGCCCCTGGATTGAAAAACGGGAAGCGATTAGGCCGATACCCGCATCGATCTGTGTTTTGTTGAGGTTGCCTTCCTTCATCGCGATATCCACCACTGATGAGAGCCTTCCACCATACTGTGCGGGCATCCCGCCTTTGATCAGCGTAACGTTTTTAATGGCATCGGAATTGAAAACGGAAAAAAAACCAAAAAGGTGCCCCGTATTATATACAACCGCATCATCCAGTAAAATCAGGTTCTGATCCGGGCCACCGCCACGAACATAGAACCCTGCATTGCCTTCTCCCGCATTCCGTACACCGGGTAAAAGCTGCAGGGTTTTCAGGATATCCACTTCCCCGAGAAAAGCAGGAAGTGCCTTGGCGGTATTGGCCGACAATTCAAATTTTCCCATCTGCGCCGTATTTACATTGTTGTCGCGTTTGCGTGTGAAAACGGTCACATTGTTGATAAGCGCGGAATTGGGCAGTAACAAAAGGTTGACTGATCGGTTATCCGTAAGGTCTACAATAAACTGGCGGGATTGATAACCTATAAAACTGCAGGTCACTTCATATTTTCCCGAGGGCAGTGTAATGGAATAAAAACCGTATTGATTACTCACGATCCCCTTCCCTTCCGAACGGATGCTGATATTGGCACCGATCAGGGTTTCACTGCTGAGCGAATCTTTCACATACCCGTTCAGCGTAAATTTTTCCTGTGCCTGCAGAAGATAAGCCGGTAAGAAAAACAGTAGTAAACAAAAAAATCTTTTCATAAGCATCTCCACGGAACTTCAAAACACCATAACCGGTCTATTGTTTAGGTCTGAAATCGATCGAATCTTTTATTTCACCGCAGGTGATCATTTTTTTCGGGATATATGGATTGCGGACAGCAGCGGTATTACTGAGCCAGTTCGCACCCTGGTCATTAAAAGCCGTCGGGCAATAAATGTGGTACACAGGTTCCCGGTCATACTGCACCGTACGGATCAGGTCGTACAACTGGTCGCCCACCATCTGTAAAGACTTTCTTTTCGCTGGCATTTCTTTCTCGCCCAATAATCCTTTCAATTCCGCCGAAATTCCCTGGGCATATGTTGCGGCTGTTGCAACAAGGTTGGTGTCTGCTTTCAGTTCGGATAATTTCAGGCTGTCTACGGCAGACATCAAAGCGCGGGCCGATTGCAAGATGAGGGAATCTTTTTCTTCCACAAATCCATTGGTGAGAGCGTAATAACCGGTCATCACTTTCCCGAAGGATTGATTAAACAGTTCCGAGTTAGCGCTCTTGCTTAATGGCCCTTGTGGTTTAGGGGCTTCAACTGCCGGTTTATCGCCACTGCTACAGGATGCTGCGAATATTATAAAGATGCCAAATAGGGTTGATCGCATATAAAAATTTGCCAACAAAATTAGCGTAAATCGCATTGGGTGCTGTTTGCGATTACCTTTGCGGACTTAAATAGTTGTTAAGAGATGTTGATCGGTTTTCAGAATGTAACTTTCGAATTTGGCGCAAGGGTGATCGTGGAAGATGCCACCTGGCATATACAGCCCGGTGACCGTATCGGCCTGATCGGGTATAATGGAACGGGTAAATCGACCCTGTTAAAAGTGCTGGTGGGGGAATATACCCCATCCAGGGGAAGCGTTGAAAAAGGCCGGGAAACCACGATCGGGTACCTGCACCAGGACCTGCTGAGTTTTGACACCAATGATAATATCACAGAAGTGGCCCTTGGCGCATTTGAACGGGTGCGCGAACTGGAGAAAGAGATCGAAACACTGGGGCATGAACTGGAGAAAAATTCAGAAGATGAAGCTTTACTGCATAGGTACACCGATGCCCTGCATGAAATGGATGTGCTGGATGGATACAATATCCATCACAAAGCAGAGGAAGTACTGCACGGGCTGGGCTTCAGTAACGAAGACCTGTTAAGGCCTTATAAAGAATTCAGTGGTGGCTGGCGGATGCGGGTTTTGCTGGCAAAAATGATTTTACAGCAGCCGGATGTATTGTTATTGGACGAACCTACCAACCACCTTGACCTTCCTTCGATCGAATGGCTGGAACGTTACCTGCTGCATTACCAGGGAAGCGTGGTGATTGTAAGCCATGATAAATTTTTCCTGAACCGGATGGTGAATAAGATCGTGGAACTGTACCAGCAGCAACTGCATATTTATACCGGCGATTACAGTTATTATGAGCAGGAGAAAATGATCCGCATAGAGATGCAGCAGAAGGCTTATGAAAACCAGCAGGATTATATAAGACAGCAGGAAAGATTTATAGAACGTTTTAAAGCAAAAGCGAGTAAGGCCGCACAGGCGCAGAGCGTACAGAAAAGGCTGGATAAACTGGAAAAGATCGAAGACGTAACACTTGAACGCCCTGATCTGCGCATCAATTTTCAATTGGAAAAAGTACCGGGAAAAATCCTGGTGGAACTGAAAAATGTAAGCAAGTGTTTTGGTAAACTCAAGATCATTGAGGAAGCCGTTGCCGAGATCGAGCGCGGGGATAAGATCGCACTGATCGGCGCGAACGGCAAGGGGAAATCCACCGTATTGCGGATGATCGCCGGAACCGAACCTTTTGAAGGAACCCGTACCTGGGGCCATAATGTAGAAGAAAGTTTTTATGCCCAGCACCAGCTCGAAGCTTTAACACTTACCCATACCATCCTCGAGGAATTGCAGCATTGCGGCAGTAAAAAAACAGATGTGGAATTACGCGCATTGCTGGGCTCATTTCTTTTCAGCGGGGACGATGTCGAGAAAAAAATCCGCGTATTAAGCGGCGGGGAAAAAGCAAGGGTTGCCCTTGCAAAAACGATTGTGAGCAAGGCAAACTTTCTGCTGCTGGATGAACCTACCAACCACTTGGATATGCACTCCGTGGAGCTGCTGGCCGAGGCATTGAATAAATATGAAGGCAGCTACATACTGGTAAGCCACGACCGTTATTTCATTTCGAAAACAGCCAATAAGATCTGGGAGATCGTTGACCATAAGATCAAGGAATTCAAGGGCAGTTACCAGGAATGGGTGGAATGGAATGAACGGATGGCAAGACTCGCTTCAGAAAAACAGAAAACACAGGTTGTTGCCGAAACAAAACCTGTAACCAAAAACGAGCCGCTTGTAAAAGCACCGGAAAAAGAAGTTGCTGCAAAACCCATCAACCGCGATTTGCAGAAAGAACTGCAGAAGGAACAGCGAAGACTCGGCAACCTCGAAACACAGTTAAACAAAGCCAAAGAAGATATGGCAAAACTGGAGCAGGCATTGGGCGATCCATCGATCTACGCAGAGAAAAATAAATTCGTGGAAACGGAAACTGCTTACCACAAAGCCAGGTCAGAAAAAGAAAGGCTCGAAAAAGAATACGAAACCGTGTTTGAAAAACTGATCGGCCTTGAATCTCAGGCCAATTAGGT
>SAIX01000040.1 GCA_004028765.1 Chitinophagaceae bacterium
AGTCTTTCCTGTTCCGGTGTATTGGTAATGCGTTTGGTAACACCGCCATCCACACTGGTTACAAATACTTCGCCGCGGAAAATAAAAGCCACTTCTTTTCCATTGGGCGATACAGACACATCGCGTGCGCCGCCGCTAACGGGTATAACACGTTCATTATTGGTTTTGGCATCAGCAGCGATATGAATGGGTACTTTATTGGGGCTGCCGTTTTCTTTTTGGGTAAAGAGTTCACCATCGTAACTGTAACAAAGCGTTCCGTTATTGGAAACACTCAGAAAACGCACCGGGTGTTTGGTCAGGTTGGTGATCCTTTGTGGCTTTCCGCCAGCCAGCCCCATTTTGTACACGTTGAAGTTTCCGCTTTCTTCACTGAGGTAATAGAAGGATTTGTCGTTATCAGTGAAAACAGGGTTACGGTCTTCGCCGGCAAAAGAAGTGATCTTCCTGTGTGAGCCTGTTTTGGTATCATAGAGCCAGATATCCCTTGCAATGGCAGAAGTATGGTGTTTGCGCCAGGCATTTTCGCCGCCTTTTTTATCCTGGTACAAAAGGTATTGCCCGTCTTTACTCGTTTTCACTTCTTCGGCAGGGGTGCTCAATACCTGCTCCACACGGCCGCCGTTTACAGAAACCTTGTATAATTCAGGTTGTGACCCGGTGGGATAGGTTCGGTTACTGGCCATATCTATCCTGGATGAGCCAAAGAGGATGCTTTTATCATCAGCTGAAAATGCATAGGGATATTCCTGCGCAGAATGATAAGTGAGCCTTTTGGCTTCTCCGCCGGAAGAGGGCATAATGAAAATGTCAAAATTGCCATACCGGTCGCTGGCAAATGCAATCCATTTCCCATCATGGCTCCATACGGGCATAAAATCGTGTGCTTCATGGGTGGTTAATGCGGTTGCGTTACCACCGGCAGCGGGTACGCTGTACAGGTCTCCTTTATAGGTGAATACAATCATAAATCCGTCCGGAGAGATAGAAGGATAGCGGCACCAGCCGGGATTGATCTGTGCGAATGAAGCCAGGGTAATGGCAAGCGCAAGCAGGGAGCAGTATAGTTTTTTCATACAGTAAAAATGAAACAGGAAGATAAGAAAGATGGAGGAGTTTCGCGGATGTGGTTAAAAAGGTTACGGGAGTTAAAATAGATGATAGAGGGTTGATTTAACTATCGATTTTCAAATCTTAACTTCTAATTTAAAACCCCTCATTACGGTCCATTCATCATTCACCGCTCACTTTTTCGTTGCAGAGAGATAAAATCAGGGGACTATTTACTGATAATATTCAGCGGGGTAATCTCTTTATCTTTATTCATACAAAAACGATTCTGTGAAGAAAAAACTGCTTTTCTTTTTTTTCATTCTCATAACAGCTATTGCCTTTGCACAGCAAAAAAGGCCCCGTGATCTTGGCATCCATATTGGTGTATTGCAAACAGGTAAACTGAATGCCATCACCGATGTGCCCGGTGTGAAAGTGGGGCATGCCACCCTTATCAAAGGCGACAGTATCCGAACAGGCGTAACCGCTATCCTTCCATTTGACGGGAATATCTTTCAGCATAAAGTGCCCGCCGGTATTTTTGTTGGCAATGGTTTCGGAAAACTGGCAGGCAGCACACAGGTAAAAGAACTCGGCAACCTCGAAAGCCCGGTGATCCTTACCAATACACTGAATGTAGCCACCGCCATGCAGGCAGTGATTGAATACACATTACAGCAAACCGGCAATGAAAAAGCAATGTCGGTAAATGCCGTAGTGGGCGAAACCAATGATGGTTATCTCAATGATATCCGCGGTATGCATGTTACGAGGGAAGATGTTCTGAAAGCCATCCGTTCGGCTTCCGGCGGACCGGTTACAGAAGGTTCTGTTGGTGCGGGTACGGGCACAGTTTGTTTTCAGTTCAAAGGCGGCATCGGTACCGCATCACGGAAACTGCCGGCATCATTGGGTGGTTATACAATCGGGGTATTGGTGCAAACCAATTTTGGCGGTGTTCTTACAATCGATGGCGTGCCTGTGGGGCAGGAATTGAACAATTATTATCTCAGCGATCAGCTGACTAAAAAAGAAGACGGTTCCTGTATGATCGTGGTGGCAACCGATGCGCCGCTCGACAGCCGCAACCTTACCCGCCTTGCAGAAAGGAGTTTTATGGGTTTGGCAAGAACAGGTGGTATTGCACACAACGGCAGCGGTGATTATGTGATCGCTTTCAGTACCGACAGTACCATACGTATTGCGCATGCAACATCTGATAAAAAACAAACCACCAGCCTGCTTACCAACGATGCAGTATCCCCGCTTTTTCTCGCGGCAATAGAGGCAACCGAAGAAGCCATTATCAATTCACTTTTTGCAGCAGCGCCTGTGAAAGGTTTTGCAAAACACGAAGTACCCGCCTTGCCTGCAGATGCAGTGATCGATATCCTGAAAAAATACAACCGCATTCATTTATGAAACCACTTACCTGTTATATCAACGGCACTTACCTGCTAACCGATGAAGCAAAACTGCCCGTGAATGATCTCGGTTTTCAGCGGGGGTATGGCATATTTGATTTTTTACGGGTAGATGGCAGTACACCCTTATACCAGGACGATCACCTGGATCGTTTTTTCCAGTCTGCACAAATCATGCGCCTGCCCGTTACAGAAAACAGGGAAGCATTAAAAGAAGTGATCAGGCAGTTGATCAAAAAAAATGAACTGCCGCATTCAGGTATCCGTATCATGCTTTCGGGTGGCCCTTCGCCAGACGGATATACGATACAGCAACCCAATATCGCTATTGTACAGGCTCCTTTACCTGCACCACCTGATGCGATGATGCAAACCGGTTATAAAGTGGTAACCTTCGAACACCAGCGGCAGATGCCCGAAGTAAAAACAACCGATTACCTGATGGCCATCTGGTTACAACCCTGGGTAAAAGAACAGGGTGCAGATGATGTATTGTACAGGCACAATGGTTTTGTATCAGAGTTTCCGCGTTCCAATTTTTTTATCGTTACAAAAAAAGATGTGATTGTAACACCGGCCGATCATGTACTGAAAGGCATTACCCGTAAACAGTTGATACAGGTGGCAAGGCAGGCTGGTTTTGAAGTGGAGGAACGCCCGGTAAGCATCGCAGATATCGCCGCTGCAAAAGAAGCTTTTATCAGCAGCAGCACCAAACGCATCATACCTGTACGGCAGGTAGATGAATTATTGTTTGCGCCCTATCATGCAAGATCAGCCACAGCAAAGCTTTTCAGCGCCCTGCGCCGGCACGAGAAATTAACCGTTGAACAGTTTATTTGAGGTTTCATCCATAAAGCAGTTTGTTTACGGGCAGCAGCAAAATAATTTTGCACCCATTTTAAAATCATTAAGTATGGATCAGAAATTATTACCTGCTGTTCTGATGTCCACGCTTTCGTTTGCCTGTATCCTGATTGTGATGCGCGGCTTACAGATTGCATTGAGCAGAACCCTGTTCGACAAAACAAAACAGAAAAAAATATTCACCGCTGCTCTTTTATTCACTGCTGCATGGGTAGTGATAACCGGCTTACTCGCCTGGAAGGGTTTTTTTTCAGATTTCTCAAAAATGCCGCCACGCCCGGTATTACTGATCATTATTCCGCTGGTGGTTTTTATTGTGATCGCATTTTCTAAAACAGGCACAGCGATCCTGCGTGCCATTCCGCCGCACTGGCTGATCGGTTTACAGGCATTCCGTATCCTGGTTGAAATTCTTTTGTGGCGCTCATTCATGCTGAACCTGCTGCCTATTCAAATGACATTCGAAGGAAATAATTTTGATGGCATCAGCGGGTTGCTCGCCATTCCTGTTGCAATGATCCTGTATCGGAAATGGGTACCCAAACTGTCTTTACTGTACAATATCATCGGCATCGGGTTGCTGCTGAATATCCTGGTGATCGCTGTATTGTCTATGCCTACACCACTACGTCATTTTATGAACGAACCGCCGAATACACTGGTGGGAGAATTTCCTTTTATCTATCTACCTGGCGTATTGGTGGCACTGGCGCAGGCATTGCACATATTTTCATTGCGGCAATGGTGGCTGCTGAAAAAAGAGAAATGATATTTCCGGATGAAAAACCGGTCCCGCATCTTCCCGGTGCGGGATTTTTATTTTATTTGTACTGATGTCCGGCATACCTTCTTATCAAATCACTCCCTGTGGTGATCATGCGCTCACGGTGCAATTCGGAGAATCCATTTCACCGGAAGTGCACAGGCATGTGATCAATCTTTATAAACACTTATCACAATTATCCGGCGAAGGCATCCGCGATATCATTCCTGCGTATACCACTGTAACTGTTGTATATGATCTTGCATTTTTTCTGAAAAAATATGCAGGGCAACCGGTCTCAGAAAAACTATCCCGTTTCATACAGGAAGCCATTGCCGAGATGCAGGATGCAGAAATACAAACAAAACGATTGGTAAAAGTGCCGGTATGTTACGATGCATCACTGGCACCCGATCTTTTTTCACTTGCGGAAGAAAAGAACATCACCACAGAAGAGCTGATCCGCCTGCATACAGAAACCATTTATAAAGTGTATATGCTGGGCTTTCTCCCGGGCTTTGCGTATATGGGTTCGGTGGATGCAAAGATCGCAGCAGCAAGAAAAACGGATCCGCGTACAAAAGTCCCGGCGGGCAGCGTAGGCATCGCCGGAACACAAACCGGTATCTATCCGTTTGAATCGCCGGGTGGCTGGCAGTTGATCGGGCAAACCCCCTTGCCTGTATTTGATGCCGGGAAAAATTCACCCTGTCTTTTTTCGCCCGGGGATACCGTGCAGTTTTTTCCCATCACATTAACCGAATTTAAAAAAATGCAAAACGCATGAGCCTGCTGATACAGAAAGCCGGTATCCTCGATACCATACAGGATGATGGCCGTTATGGTTTTCAGCAGCTCGGTATCAATCCCGGTGGTACAATGGATCGTATCGCGATGCGGGTGGTGAATATGCTGGTTGGGAATGATGCAAAAGAAGCGGTTCTTGAAATGCATTATCCTTCTTCTGCCATTGTTTTTGAAGAAGACAGCCTGGTTGCAGTTTCGGGCGCCGATTTTTCTGTTACCATCAATGGCCGTGAACTGCCGTTGAACCAGCCCGCATTTGTACAAAAAAATTCGGTACTGCAAACGGGGAAACGAAACAAAGGTGCAAGGTTGTATCTCGCAATTGCCGGAGGTGTGCAAAGTGCAGAATGGCTTGGCAGTAACAGCACAGATTCATTGGTGGGTTCGGGAGGTTTTGAAGGAAGGGCTTTGCAGAAAGGCGACAGGATTTTTTTACAGAAAAAAATAAAACATTCTTTTCCGGAAACAGCTTTGCAACTATTACCCTGGCAGGCCAATACAAGAGACCTGTACCGCAATGCCGTGATCCGTTTTACTGTTGGGCGGGACTGGCATGAACTATCCGATCATTCCAAAATCCATTTTACTTCGGAACAGCAATGTATCAGCGCCAGCAGCAACCGTATGGGCTACCGGCTGGAAGGTCCTGTGCTGGAAAGAACGGATCAGGATGAAAAGATTTCTTCAGCAGTTACCCGCGGTGCCATCCAGTTGTTGCCCTCGGGTCAATTGATCATACTCATGGCCGATCACCAGACAACCGGCGGGTACCCTGTGATGGGCCATATCATCAGCGCGGATTTTCCTTCGCTCGCACAATTTTCGCCCGGCGAAAATTTTTTACTGCAGCCCGTTACTATGGCAGAAGCCGAATATACGTTTGCCCGGCAGCAACTTGATTTGCAGCAACTGCAAAATGCCTGTAACTTCCGTTTACAGCAATACCGTTAAACAATATGCACCGCATCGACCTGAATTGTGATATCGGGGAAGGAATGCCCACCGATGCAGCCATCATGCCTTATATCAGCAGCGCAAATATCGCCTGCGGTTTTCATGCAGGAGATAACGATACGATGAAACGCACTGTAGCACTTGCCATGTGGCACCAGGTTGCGATCGGCGCACATCCGGGTTATGATGATAAACCCAATTTTGGCCGCACAGATAAAAACATTTCAAAGGAAGCGCTTTTTGATCTTGTAACAGAACAGGTGTACAGCCTGCAAAAAATTGTTCAGGGATCAGGCGGGCTATTGCACCATGTAAAACCGCATGGTGCCTTGTATAACCAGTCGGCCCGCAACGAAACCATCGCCATTGTTATTGCAGAAGCTGTTGCTGCGGTAGATACTTCTCTGTTGCTTTTTGGATTAAGTGGAAGTGTATCGATCAGCGCTGCAAAAAACCACGGCCTAAAAACAGTAAGCGAAGTATTTGCCGACAGGTCTTATCAACCTGGTGGAAGCCTTACACCCCGTTCACAACCCAATGCGCTTCTTGAATCAGAAGAAGCTTCCATGCAACAGGTATTGCAGATGATACAGGAACAAACCGTTACAGCAGTTACCGGGGAAACCGTTCCGATACTTGCAGAAACCATCTGTATCCATGGTGATGGAGAACATGCGGTGTTGTTTGCAAAAAATATTCATCAGTTCCTGCAACAAAACCATATCCTGCTAAAGCCTGTTGATCCATGAAAAAAACATTTCGATCCACTGCCATCACCGGTGCCGCTTTTTTAATGGCCACTTCTGCCATTGGCCCCGGCTTTCTTACGCAAACCACAGTATTCACAAGCCAGTTACTCGCGAGTTTTGGTTTTGTGATCCTGCTTTCGATATTACTCGATATCGGTGCACAATTAAATATCTGGCGCATCCTTGCTGTCACAGAAAAAAAAGCACAGGATATCACCAATACCATGTTACCCGGGGCGGGCTATGTACTTGCTGTTTTGATTTTGCTCGGCGGGCTGGCATTCAATATCGGGAATATTGGCGGATGCGGGCTTGGCCTGAATGTGTTGACAGGAATGGACACCACGTATGGTGCCCTGCTCAGTTGTGTTATGGCATTGTTTATTTTCTGGATGAAAGAAGCCGGTAAAGCGATGGACCAGTTTGCAAAAATACTGGGGATACTGATGGTGTTGCTAACCCTGTATGTGGCCATCAGTTCGCATCCGCCCCTGGGACAGGCTTTGCAAAAAACAATAATGCCCGATAAGATCAGTATCCCTGCGATTGTTACCCTGGTTGGCGGAACGGTTGGCGGTTATATCAGTTTTGCCGGCGGTCACCGTTTGCTTGATGCAGGCATCAAAGGGAAAGAAGCTTTGCCGCAGGTAAACCGGAGTGCCGTAACAGGGATACTTGTAACGGCATTGATGCGCACGGTTCTTTTTCTTGCAGCGCTGGGTGTGGTAACGGGAGGAAAAATACTCGATGCGTCTAATCCGCCTGCATCCGTATTCAGGCTGGCTGCCGGAGAAACCGGCTATCGTTTTTTTGGCGTAGTGATGTGGAGCGCGGCAATCACTTCTGTGGTGGGTGCCGCATATACTTCTGTTTCTTTTCTCCGGAGTTTTCACCCCTGGATCGAAAAACAATACCGCTGGATCATTTCGGCCTTTATTGTTTTTTCAACGATTATTTTTATCTCGATCGGTAACCCGGTTACCGTGCTCCTGGTTGTTGGTGCACTCAACGGTTTGATCCTGCCGGTTGCACTGGCATTGATGTTACTTGCGGTATTCAACAAAAAACTGGTGGGCGATTACCAGCACCCATTGTTATTGCAAACAGTTGGCTGGCTGGTAGTGGTGGCCATGGGCTATATGGGATATCAGACCATTGCAGACTGGCTGGCAAATTGATATCATAAAAAAGTGATCATGGTTTTTACAGCTGTTGCTAAAATGCTGGTTGCATTTGCTTCTGCATTTACAGTGTTTAATTCAACTTTATTCAGTACTGCGGAAAGGTCGGCCCGGTTTTGCAGGCTTTTGAGATAGAATTTATCATAGTAAGTGAGCAGCACCCGGAAGCTTTCTTTTATATCGTCTTCAATCAGGTGCGCGATGGCGGTTTTGGTTTCCAGTCCGCCCAGTCTTTTGCGGATGCGGATAATGGTATTCACCAGTTTTTCTTTCTCGAATTTTCCGTAATGTTCAACAATATAATCCAGTCTTTCTTCGAAAGGGATATTCAGGAAATAAAGTGGTTTGTCGCGCATCTGTTTATAAAATGCAACAGGGATATTCACTTCGCCGATGCGCTGGCTCTCATCTTCCAGCCAGATTGGGCGCTGCATTTCTTCGGATGATTGTAATGCAGCCGTTTTGTATAACGCTGATGCCAGTTTGTTTTCAAACATTTCCTGGCTGGCCTGCCTGGGTAAACCCAGGTTACCAAAAGCAGATCCTTTGTGCCCGGCCAGTTTTTCAAGATCAATCACGTGCTGGCCTTTCTGCTGCAGGCATTGCAACACTTCTGTTTTACCGCTTCCTGTGAAACCTCCTACAATATGCAGCCAGTATTTTTTTTCAAACTGCAGCAGCACCCATTTACGGAATGCTTTATAGCCGCCAACCAGTGTGTACACTTTAAAGCCATATAAGTCGAGCAGCCAGGCCACGCCTGCACTGCGCATACCGCCCCGCCAGCAATGCACCAGTACAATATGTTCATCCCTGCGGAAAGAAGGATCGGTGTGTTTTAGTTGCAACAGGGTTTCCACTTCTTCCACCATCGATACCAGTTTGCTGCTGTAAAAACCCAGTCCCAGTTTAATGGCTTTTTGCTGGCTCTGCTGTTTGTAGGCAGTACCAACCGTTTTTCTTTCTTCATCGGTAAATAAAGGCAGGCTATGGGCGCCGGGTATATGGGCATGCGCATATTCGCCCGGGCTCCTCACATCCAGTACCGGGTGTTTTTCTGCCAGTTGCAGAAAAGCTTCAATATCAAGGCGGGTAATGGCCATGCAGCAAAAATAAGGCTAGAAATCTGTAACTTTTCGGTGTGAAACAATTGCTGGTGATACGACATGCCAAAAGCAGTTGGGCGACTATCGGCCAGGATGATTTTGACCGCCCGCTCAATGAGCGCGGATTGCAGGATGCACCAATGATGGCAAGAAGGCTGCTCGAAAAAAAGATCGGGATCGATGTGCTGTTATCCAGTTCAGCGAAAAGAGCACATACCACGGCAAAACTTTTTGCTGTTGAATATGGATTGGGAAATGACCGGATCGTGACCTCTAAAAAATTATACCACGCCGGGCCCGAAACTTTTTTTGAAGTGATCGGCTCCCTCGATGATTCTCTAAGAACGCTCGCTGTTTTTTCGCATAACCCGGGCATCACTTCATTTGTGAATATGCTTACCGATGCGCGTATTGACAATATGCCCACCTGCGCCGTTTTTGCGATCAAAACAACAGCAGACCGTTGGGCGGCCCTGAAAAAAGCCGATAACCATTTCTGGTTTTTTGATTATCCCAAAATGTAAAACCCTGTTTACTGCATTTTGCTGCCATAAGAACAGGGGCCGAAGGGCTTGCGATGCAACGGAGATGCCATGGAACCCTGTTGCCGGTATCCAGAAAATCAAAAGCTCCTTTTAAGAAAATTATTCTTTTTTGTTCGCGAGAAATACCCCGCTGAAGATCAGCACTGCCGCAACCAGTTTGGTAATGCTGAAATGTTCGCCCGCAAAAACAACGGCGATAATGACTGCAAATACCGGCTGCGTATAGATATAAGAACCCGTTGCAGCAGAGCCAATGATACTGATGCCATATACATTGAGCAGGTACGCCAGAAAAGTGGCACCGATGGCAACAGCGCCCAATGCCAGCCATTCACTGAAACCAAAAGCCTGCCATTGCGTGGAAAGAAATTCCGGCATGCCGAAAGGAAGGATCACCAGTGCGCCGAAAGTGAATATCCAGCGCAGCACCTGTATGCCGCTGTAATGCTGCATCAACGGGCGAACAAGTACCAGGTAAAAGGAATAAGAAATGGCATTGATCAAAACCAGGATATCGCCCAGCAATTCATCGCTGCCGCTGTGAACAGGGTCTTTTAAAAGAATTAAAATGGCTGCCCCGCCGATACCCAAAGCCAGACCTGTGAATTTGAGGAATGTAAACCCTTCGCGTAATAACCATGCAGCGATGAGCGTAATAAAAATCGGTGTTGCCAGAGACAACAGAGCACTGTGTATGGGTGTGGTAAGCGATACACCTTTGATAAACATGATCTGGTTGATCACAACCCCTGTAATGGCACAAAGAATAAAACGGGGGATATGTTTCCGCTCCAGTTTCACTTTCCCGGGTTTGAAAAGGAACAGCAGCCAGAACAGGGCAAGCGATGTGAGGATACGCACCACATTCAGTGCATAAGGATGCAGGTAACCCGGCGTAATATATTTTACGATCGCATAATTGGCCCCAAAAATAAAATTCGCACCAAGTACGGCGATATGGGCTTTTGATTGCCGGGACATGGCGCAAAAATAGGGAATAATGAATCCGTGAATGGTGAATGGGCAATGGTGAAGATACCATCCTGGATAGTGATTATTTATACAGGTGAATCCCCTTCTCGGAGGAGGGGAAGTACAGGCTTTGCCGATACGGGGTGGTGATACGGTTGGTGCACAACTGTGCGACGCAAGAGGCGATGCCATAAAAAACCATAGCCAGGTAAAAAATCTTTCCGTAAAACAGAAAACAGGAAAAACAATACGGAGTAAATTGCAACAGCAGGCTCCATTCTCCTGACTCCTAATTCCAAACTTCACCCCGTGCCCTTTAAACTTTTTTCTGAATACCAGCCATCGGGCGACCAACCCTCTGCCATTGCACAGCTTACCGAAGGCGTAAACAACGGGGAAGCTTTTCAAACCTTGCTGGGTGTTACCGGTTCGGGTAAAACATTCACCATTGCCAACCTGATACAAAATACACAACGCCCCACACTGGTGCTGACCCATAACAAAACACTGGTGGCACAATTGTATGGTGAGTTCAAACAGTTTTTCCCGGAGAATGCGGTGGGCTATTTTGTAAGTTATTATGATTATTACCAGCCCGAAGCTTACATGCCGGTAAGCGATACGTATATTGAGAAAGACCTAAGCATTAATGAAGAGTTGGATAAACTGCGGCTGCAGGCCACTTCGCAATTGCTGAGCGGTCGGCGTGATATCATTGTGGTTGCAAGCGTAAGCTGCATCTATGGTATGGGCAACCCTACCGAATATGAAAACGGTATCATCCGGATACACAAAGGAATGTTGATCAGCCGGCAGGGGTTTCTGCATTCACTCGTAAACAGTTTGTATAACCGTTCACAGGGCGATTTTACACGGGGCACTTTCCGTGTAAAAGGGGATACGGTTGATATTAACCTGCCTTATGTGGACTTTGGCTATCGCATTACTTTTTTCGGGGATGAAATTGAAGAGATCGAAAGCATTGACACCAGCAGCGGCAAACGTATGGGACTGATGGAGAATGCAGCTATTTTTCCCGCCACACTTTATCTCGCACCGAAAGACATGATCGTACAGGTGATGCACGAGATACAGGATGAAATGATGGCGCAGGTGGAATATTTCAAAAACAATGGAAAATTTATTGAAGCACAACGCCTGAAAGAACGCGTGGAATATGATATTGAAATGATCCGCGAACTGGGCTACTGCAATGGGATTGAAAACTATTCGCGTTTTTTTGACCGCAGGCAACCGGGAACCCGGCCATTCTGTTTACTGGATTATTTTCCGAAAGATTACCTGATGGTGATCGATGAAAGCCACCAGACCATCCCGCAGGTTGCCGGCATGTATGGCGGCGACCGCAGTAGAAAAATGGTGCTGGTGGATTATGGTTTCCGTTTACCGAGTGCCATGGATAACCGGCCATTGAACTTTCATGAATTTGAAAACCTGATGGGGCAAACCATTTTTGTAAGCGCCACACCCGGCGATTATGAACTTGAAAAAACAGGTGGTGTGGTGGTGGAACAGATCGTTCGCCCAACCGGTTTGCTCGACCCGCCGATAGAGATCAGGCCCAGTGTAAACCAGATCGATGATCTGCTGGATGAGATAGACAAAACCGTAAAGCAGGGTTATCGTGTGCTGGTTACCACACTCACCAAACGTATGGCCGAAGAAATGGACAAATACCTTGGCCGCATCAGTATCCGCTCCAAATACATACACAGTGACGTGGATACACTGGAACGTGTGGAGATACTCCGTCAGTTACGCCTTGGCGAAATCGATGTGCTGGTAGGGGTAAACCTTTTGCGCGAAGGACTTGACCTTCCCGAAGTGGCATTGGTGGCAATACTGGATGCAGACAAAGAAGGTTTTTTACGCAATGAAAGAAGTTTGACCCAAACGGCAGGCCGCGCCGCGCGGAATGTGGATGGCCGTGTGATATTTTATGCAGACAGCATCACAGAAAGCATGCAGCGCACCATTGATGAAACCGACAGGCGGCGGGAGAAACAGGTGGCTTATAATACAGAACATGGTATTGTTCCCAAAACCATTTTGAAAACTAAGGAGCAGGTTTTTGCGCAGGGTTCTGTTCTCGATATCAAAGGGTACGACCCGTCGAACCCCTATGCTTTGCAGCGGGATGAAGAACTGGTAAAACATGAAGCGGCGCAGGAACAGGAAACCTATCAAACCATACCGCAGCTGGAAAAAGCCATTGCACGTGTGAAAAAAGAAATGGAAAAAGCCGCCCGCGACCTTGATTTTATTGAAGCAGCAAGGCTGCGCGATGAAATGTTCCGTTTACAGAAAGAGCTGCCAGTAAAATAATCCTATCTGCAGTACCATGAAAAATCACCAGTATGTAACCGATATCCGCTGGACGGGTAATACCGGCAGCGGAACATCTTCCTACCGTTCCTATGAACGCAGCCATGAATTAACTGCACCACGAAAACAAGTTGCCATTCCGCTTTCATCAGACCCCTCTTTTCGCGGCGATGCCACTAAATACAATCCGGAAGAACTGCTGGTGGCTTCTTTGGCATCCTGCCATATGTTATGGTACCTGCACCTTTGTTCGGAAGCAGGTGTGGTGGTGGTGGATTATTCTGATACAGCAACAGGCATTATGCAGGAAGAGGCAGATGGCAACGGCAGGTTTGTGCAAGTGAAATTAAACCCGGTTGTAACAGTAGCAGCAGCTTCAATGATTGAAACAGCCAAGGCATTGCATGAAAAAGCCCATCATTATTGCTTTATTGCAAATTCAGTGAATTTCCCGGTGAATTGTGAGGGAGAGGTGGGGTGTGTTAGTTAGGAGTTAAGAGTTTGGAGTTAAAAGTTGATAGTTGAATCAAACTATATAAATTCCTTTAGCCACTTTACTCTTTCTAACCCTCTGCGAAACTTTGTGTCCTCTGCGGCTCTGCGGTGAAAAAGTGAATGGTGAATAGGCAATGATGCGTTAATCCGTAATCCATCAATCCGTATATTCATATTCTATGTACAAAAAAGCCTTGGTTGTTGTTTTGTTTATTTTATCCGTCTTCAGTACTTCTGCGCAGAAACCCTTTGTGGTTTTCGGGTATTATGCCGGCAGGCCCACAATGATTGACAGTTTCCCGGTTGAAAAACTCA
Source organism: Chitinophagaceae bacterium (assembly GCA_004028765.1). Lineage (GTDB taxonomy): Bacteria > Bacteroidota > Bacteroidia > Chitinophagales > Chitinophagaceae > Sediminibacterium. Next base: position 13,578 of record SAIX01000040.1, read on the forward strand.
CCCATCTCTGTTTCAGTTTCACACATCTCAAAGGGAGCGGTATCGCTATCAGTAATAAAAGAGACAGTGCAGCACTGCAGGCCTGTGTTGCATTGAAAAAAAGAAATCCTTCCTTAAAAGTGATTGTTTCAATGGGTGGCTGGACCGGATGCTATTCCTGCTCACCCGTTTTTGCGCAGGATAGTTCCCGAAAAATCTTTGCATCCACCACCAAACAACTCCTGAGTGATTTTGGTGCCGATGGTATTGACCTCGACTGGGAATACCCTGTGGTAAAGGGCCCCCCGGGTCATCCGTATTCCGCAGCAGATAAAGATAATTTCACTGCGCTGATCAAAACCCTGCGTGACACTCTCGGTAAAGAGAAAGAGATCAGTTTCGCTGCCGGTGGATTTACAGAATACATAAACGAATCGGTTGACTGGAAAAAAGTAACACCGCTGGTTGACAGGATCAACCTCATGACTTATGACCTGATCACCGGGTATGATACGGTTACAGGGCATCATACCGGTTTGTATTCCACCCCAAAGCAGAAGGAGTCATGTGACAATGCTGTAAAAATGCTGGTAAAAAAAGGGGTACCGCCGGGCAAGCTCCTGATCGGTGCTGCATTTTATGCCCGCATCTGGGAAAAAGTGGAAGCAGATAACGATGGGTTATATGGCAAGGGTAGATTTTTACGGGGCCTATCTTTCCGTGGTTATGATCCTTATTTTTCAAAAGACAGCGGCTTTGTCTATCATTGGGATGAAACTGCTGCAGCTCCCTGGTTATACAATGCGCAGAAAAAATGGTTCGTGACCTATGATGATGAAAGATCGCTGGCAATAAAAACGGAATACGCGATCCGTAAAAAACTCAATGGCATCATGTTCTGGCAACTGGCCGATGACAGTTTTGAAAAAGGGTTGCTGGATGTAGTAGATCAAGTAAGAAAAAAAACAATGTTTAAAAGAAAAATATGAACCCGATCAAGATAGCCACTGCACAGTTTGAAAATAAAAGCGGAGATAAAAATTATAACCTTTCAGTAATTGAATCGATAACTAAAAAAGCCTCCGCTGATGGTTGCACAGCCATTAC
>SAIX01000041.1 GCA_004028765.1 Chitinophagaceae bacterium
CCTCCGCTCGGAGGCTTTAATAAATTATATTATTTTTTATTATATACTTAGTAAATAGCTTTTATCTTTTGATTCCAATACAGATGAGCCCACAAGATATTCATCTACTTTCCGGGCACACTCTCTTCCTTCACTGATTGCCCATACTACTAACGACTGCCCTCGTCGCATGTCACCGGCTGTAAATATTTTGGGGATATTGGTTTGAAATGACTGTTCAGTAGCCTTAACATTCCCTCGCTCGTCGAGATCAACATCGAGCTGTTTGATGAGACCTTCATGCTGTGGATGTACAAAACCCATTGCCAGTAATGCCAGTTCGCAGGGGATTTCCCGCTCAGAACCGGGAACTTCTTCAAACCTGGCAGGTCCGCCACCTTCGGGAGTCTTCCATAAAAGATCTACCACCCTGAGTGCTTTCAGGCAGCCCTGTTCATCACCGAGGAATGCCTTCGTGGCAATGGCCCAATGACGTGTGGCTCCTTCTTCATGCGAGGAAGTTGTTTTCAGGAGCATGGGGTAGGTGGGCCAGGGCATTAAAGCGTTTCTGCTTTCCGGTGGCTTGGGCAACAGTTCAAATTGTGTTACCGACTTTGCACCATGGCGGTTGGAAGTGCCCACACAGTCACTGCCGGTGTCACCACCACCGATCACAACTACATTTTTGGCGGTAGCAAAAATATCTTCGCTTTCCACAGGTTTTTCGCTTACTCTTTTATTCTGCTGTTTCAAAAACTCCATCGCAAAATGAACCCCTTTCAATTCCCTGCCGGGGATATCGAGGTTGCGCGGAATGGTGGAGCCCCCCGCAAGTACAACAGCCTGTGATTCGCGCAGCAGGTCATTGATACTGACATTTACACCTACATTGGCATTACATTTAAAAATAACACCTTCCTCTTCCATCAGTTTTATGCGCCTGTCGATCACCCATTTTTCGAGTTTGAAATCAGGAATGCCATAACGAAGTAAACCGCCTGGTGCGTCGTCTCTTTCGTAAACGGTTACGGTATGCCCTGCATAATTTAATTGCGCGGCAACAGCAAGCCCGGCCGGGCCTGATCCTACAACAGCCACTTTTTTACCTGTGCGGAGATTGGGTTTTCGCGGTTGTACAAAACCTTTGTCAAATGCGATCTCGATGATGTGTTTCTCGATCTCTTCGATTGCTACCGGCGGCTGGTTAATGCCAAGCACGCAGGCGCTTTCGCAGGGGGCGGGGCAAATCCTCCCGGTAAACTCCGGGAAATTATTGGTGGCGCTCAGGATATCATAAGCTTCTTCCCAGCTCTTGCGGTATACTGCATCATTGAATTCGGGGATGATATTTCCCAGCGGGCAACCGCTGTGACAGAAGGGTACGCCGCAATTCATACAGCGGGCCGATTGCTGGTTCAGTTTTTCTTCAGGGAATTTTTCAACAAACTCATTGTAATCTTTTACGCGCTCGATCACTGGCCTCTTGCCCGGAAGCTCTCTTGTAAATTCTATAAATCCTGTTGGTTTGCCCATCGTGGATTGGTTTACTGGTTTATTCGGTTACCGGTTTATTTTCTTAGTGTTTCACAGTTGATTTTACTGCTTTTTCTGCCAGAGCTTTTTTATAATCGCCCGGGAATACTTTCACGAAATTGCGTAACTGGTTTTCAAAATCGTTCAGGATAAACTTTGCCACCGTACTTCCTGTGTATGCGAAGTGACGGGTGATCATATCATGCAGTTTTGGCGCATCTTCTGCGGAAACAGGATCGAGATCCACCATTTCTTTGTTGCATAATCCGCTGAACTGCCCGTTAACATCGTATACATAAGCAATACCTCCGCTCATGCCCGCTGCAAAATTTCTTCCGGTAGCTCCGAGGATCACCGCTGTACCGCCTGTCATGTATTCACATCCATGGTCACCAACGCCTTCTACCACCACACTGGCGCCTGAGTTGCGTACAGCAAAACGCTCACCTGCTTTTCCACGGATATAGGCTTCGCCCGAAGTGGCGCCATAAAAAGCAACGTTGCCGATGATGATATTTTCTTCCGGTACATAAGAAGCCTGTTTGTGCGGATACACAATCAGTTTTGCACCACTCAATCCTTTGCCAAAATAATCGTTGGCATCTCCTTCGAGTTCGAGTGTAACCCCTTTTGTATTGAAAGCGCCAAAACTCTGCCCGGCAGTTCCGGTGAAATTGAAATGGATGGTATCTTCCGGTAAACCTTCTGCTTTGTAGAGTTTTGTAATCTCATTTGATAAAATCGTACCTGCTGTACGGTCGGTATTTTTGATGGGGAACGAAGCGGCAACCCTTTCTTTTTTATCCAGTGCCGGTTGCGCAGCTTTTAAAAGTTGCCAGTCGAGCACATCTGCAATTCCATGATCCTGTTCTTCTGTTTTATACAAACCGGTTTCCGGAGAAGCAGGTTCTTTATATAAAATGGCAGATAAATCCAGTTTACTGTATTTCCAGTGCGTGATATCGTCACGCATTTCGAGGGAATCAACCTGGCCAATCATTTCTTCCACGGTGCGATAACCCAGTTCGGCCATGATCTCCCTTAATTCTTCTGTAATAAACCGGAAGAAATTCACCACATGATCGGGGTTGCCGGTAAAACGTTTGCGCAATTCGGGATCCTGTGTGGCCACGCCAACAGGGCAGGTGTTCAGGTGACATTTGCGCATCATGATACAACCTTCCACTATCAGTGCGGCAGTGGCCACGCCCCATTCTTCTGCACCCAGCAAAGCAGCGATCGCGATATCGCGCCCTGTTTTCATTTGCCCGTCGGCCTGTACCACCACGCGGCTGCGGAGCTTGTTTTTTACCAGTGTCTGGTGTGATTCTGCCAGGCCCAGTTCCCAGGGCAAACCTGCATGTTTGATAGAACTGATGGGTGATGCACCCGTACCGCCATCATGGCCGGAGATAAGCACGACATCCGCTTTCGCTTTGGCAACACCCGCTGCGATGGTACCTACACCCGCTTTTGAAACCAGTTTCACATTGATGCGCGCTGCTCGGTTTGCATTCTTGAGGTCGAAGATCAATTGTGCAAGGTCTTCGATGGAATAAATATCATGGTGCGGCGGCGGCGAGATCAATCCCACACCCGGTGTGGCATGCCTGGTTTTTCCGATCCAGTCATCCACTTTGTGCCCGGGCAGTTGCCCGCCTTCCCCGGGTTTTGCGCCCTGCGCCATTTTGATCTGCAGTTCATCCGCTTCAGTGAGATAATAACTGGTAACACCAAATCGCGCCGATGCCACCTGTTTGATGGCAGAACGCATACTGTCGCCATTGGCCAGCGGTGTGTATCTTATTTCATCTTCGCCACCTTCACCGGTATTGGATTTTCCGCCAAGGCGGTTCATTGCAACAGCAAGTGTGGTATGTGCTTCCCAGGAAATGGACCCGAACGACATAGCGCCGGTCGCAAAACGTTTGTAAATATTTTCTGCGGGTTCCACTTCGCTGAGCGGAACAGATGCCCTTGTGGGTTTAAAACGGAACTGGCTTCTCAGCGTGCAGGCTTTTTCGCCCTGGTCGTTCACCAGTTTTGAATATTTTTTGAAACTGCCGTAATCGTTGTTGCGTGTAGCATGCTGCAATAAGTGGATCGTTTGCGGATTGAAAAGATGAAATTCCCCTTTTCTTTTCCATTGATAAATACCACCCACAGGCAACCGGTTTACGGGTATATCTTTCCTGCTGAATGCAAAGAAGTGTTTTGCGAGGGTTTCTTTTGCGATCTCATCGAGCCCCATTCCTTCAATACGTGAAGTGGCACCGGTGAAATATTGTTCTACGACGCTTTTATTTAAACCGATGATCTCGAATATCTGTGCACCCTGGTAGGACTGCAGCGTTGAGATCCCCATTTTGGAGAACACTTTCAGCAAGCCTTCATTCACCGCTTTTACATAATTCTTTTTCAGTTGCTCCACTTCAGTATCCGACTGGAGTTTATTGCTGAGTTTCATATCGCGGATCGAAGAGAGTGCGAGATAGGGGTTGATCGCCGTGGCGCCGAAACCCAGCAGGCACGCAAAATGATGCACTTCCCAAACATCACCCGCTTCCACGATAATGCCTACCTGGCTCCTGTATCCTTTGCGGATGAGGTGATGGTGTACGGCGGAAGTGGCAAGCAAAGAAGGAATAGGCGCATGGTCTGAATCGATGGCACGGTCGGTGAGGATGATCACTTCAAAACCATCTTCCACTGCATCCACTGCATAGCGGCACAAACGGTCGAGACCGGCTTTTAATGAACCCGGTTTCCCATCGGCGCGGAAATAAGTCTGCAATGTTTTTGCCTGGAATATCCCTGTATCGATACTGCGGATTTTTTCGAGTTCATGGTTGTTCAGTACCGGGTGTTTCAAAGCCACACTGTGACAGGCCAAAGGATCTTCCACCAATAAGTTTCCATTGCTGCCGGCGAAAGTTGCAAGCGACATTACCATTCGCTCACGTATCGGATCGATCGGGGGATTGGTAACCTGTGCGAATAGTTGTTTGAAATAACTGCTCAGGTGTTGCGGTTGCTCGCTTAAAACTGCAAGCGGTACATCTGTTCCCATGGAGCCGATCGGCTCTTTTCCGTCGATGGCCATCGGGGCGATAATGGTATCAAGATCTTCGGTGGAATAACCAAATGCTTTCTGGTATTTAAAAACCTGGTCGTGTTCAAGATGGGTGAACATCACACGCGGTTCGGGTAATTCTTCCAGCCGGATCTTGTATTTATTCAGCCATTCGCCATAAGGTTTTTGCGAGCAGATCTGTTTTTTCAGTTCCTCATCGCTGATGATGCGGCCCTGTTCCATATCCACCACAAACATTTTGCCGGGCTGGAGGCGGCCTTTTTCTTTGATCAATGCAGGGTCGATGGGTAATACGCCGGTTTCGGATGCCATGATCACCCTGTCGTCGTGTGTTACTGCATAACGAGAAGGCCGTAATCCGTTCCGGTCGAGGGTGGCGCCGATGATTTTTCCATCGGTAAAAGAAATGGAAGCCGGGCCATCCCAGGGTTCCATGATGCAGGCATGAAATTCATAAAAAGCTTTTTTTACGGGGTCCATCTGTTCATTGCCATCCCAGGCTTCGGGGATCAGCATCATCATCACATGCGGGAGAGAGCGGCCGGTTAAAGTGAGCAGTTCGATCATGTTATCAAGGCAGGCCGAATCTGACTGACCCCCTGTAATGATCGGTAACAGCATCTCCATTTCTTCTTTGGAAAAATAAGGAGAGGTAAAACCTTTTTCGCTTGTGCGAAGCCAGTTCAGGTTTCCCTGTAGTGTATTGATCTCGCCATTGTGTGCGATATAGCGGAAAGGCTGTGCCAGTTTCCAGGAAGGAAAAGTATTGGTGGCAAAACGGGAATGTACCAGGCCGAAGGCTGATACCACTCTTTTGTCGCTTAGATCGGGGAAATATGGGCGTACCTGTAAACTGGTAAGCTGTCCTTTATAAATAATCGTTTTATGAGAAAGAGAAGCCAGGTAAAAACCGATCGCGTCTTTTTTTACTGAATTGCTGATGGTATGTGTGGCATAATTGCGCAATACAAAAAGTTTGCGCTCGAATTCATCGGAATGATGAATGGAATCGGGGCAGGCAACAAATACCTGCTCCATACAGGGTTCAACCGATAAGGCGGTTTCACCGATATCCTGTTTGTTCACGGGAACTTTGCGGTATGCGATCACTTCGAGCCCGAGTTTCTCGGCTGCGCGGTTAAAAATATCACGGCATTCTTCACGGAGCCTGATTTCCTTCGGAAAGAAAACCATGCCCACGCCATAGCGGCCATAAGCAGGAAGGTGAACGCCGAGCTTCAAACATTCATCAAAGAAAAATTCATGTGGTATCTGCAGCATGATACCTGCGCCATCTCCCGTGTTGGCTTCGCATCCGCAAGCGCCGCGGTGCTCCATGTTTTCAAGAACGGTAAGCGCGTCATCGATATGCTGGTGGGATTTGTTCCCTTTAATGTTGGCAACAAAACCAATACCGCATGCATCATGTTCAAAGGACGGGTCGTACAGCCCCTCAGAAGGTCTGAATTCAAGCATCTACAATCGAATTAAGGATCAGGAAATAAAAACGGCAGGCAATCGTGCTGTGAATTTATGCAAAAAACCCGGCTTTTAAAAGAATGGATCAGAATAATTATCCAGATAGGTGAATAATATCTAATAATAATTAGCAAATATTAGATATTCTCAATCTGATGTGCTAACAATCGTTAATCTGATATTGCAATAAACCAATCAAGGGGAAAGTGATGTTTAAGCGGCTGGTGTTTGGGGAAGATTCCATATACCGTGCTTCCGGTTCCCGACATCGATGCATACACGGCACCCATTTCATACAATTGTTGTTTTATGGAAGCGATGGCCGGGTTTGCAGGGAATACGATCGCTTCGAAATCATTCACAATATGGTCTTTCCAGTTTTCAACCGGTTGTGACAACAATTGTTTCAGGCCGTTGATGGGTTTTGCCGGCCGGATACCCGCAAATGCTGATGCTGTGGAGATATGGATACGCGGATTGACAAGCAGGAAATGATATCCCGAAAGACCCAGGTCTAATGGCTCGATCAATTCACCACGGCCGCTGGCAAAACAGGGCCGGTTATATAAAAAGAAAGGACAGTCGCTTCCTAACTGTAAAGCGTATGACTGTAACTGTTCATTGCCGAGACCAAGAT
>SAIX01000042.1 GCA_004028765.1 Chitinophagaceae bacterium
TGAAATGTTTTGAGAGGGTAAGATCGAGTCCCAGGTTTTTCTGGGTAGATTTCTCCCAGCTGATATTTGCATTCGGTGCATCCAGCAAAGCATAACCCACATTGGTGATTCCATTGAAATATGCATTCAGGCCGGAAGTATAGTTGGCAGAGAATGGATAGATGCTGGAGAGCGACTGGTTACCCAGCGAACCGTATGAGGCACGCAGTTTACCAAAGGTGACCAGTTTTGATAAGGGGCGGAAGAATTTTTCCTTGGAGAATATCCATCCCGCCGAAGCAGAAGGGAAGAAACCCCACTGTTTGTCGTTGGCCTGCGAGAAACGGGATGAACCATCGTAACGCCCGTTCAGCTCCAGAAGGTATTTATCGTCGTAACTGTAATTGATCCGGCTGTAAAAACCTGCGATCGCAGTTTCATAAGCACCTCCTGCATTGTTACGGTTATTGGTACCCAGGTTCAGGTAAGGCAGGTTCTGGTTGGTGAAATCTGTACGCGAAGCGTTGATACCCCGGTACTGGAATTCCTCCGACTGTCCTCCCACCAACACTTTCAATGAATGGTTTTTATAATGACCGGAGTAGGTAGCCTGCGCCTGGTAAGTAGTGCGGATATTGGTAGAATAAGATTCACTCAGGCTGTTTGTTCCGGGCCATTGACCAACATAATCATAACTATTGGCAGCGGGGTTGGGCTGATAGATGTTTACATTCTTAACCATTGTTTTGGTGTTCGGTATCCAGTACTCCCTTGCCCAGAATGCTTCAATATCCAGGTTGCGGATGGGTTTGTAATTAAAACCCAGTTTGCTTAAGATAGAATTGGTGATCACGTTCGTTGTACCCGCAGCTTCCGCCTGTGCAAGGGGGTTGCGGTTATTGCTCTGGCCGGCGTTACCATACATCCCGTCACCAAACTTTGCGCCTCCGATGGGAATGATCCCGATGGCTTCGCGGATAATAAATTCTGCAGAGCTGGTTGAAGGGGTAATTGTTGTGCCCTGGTTATAGTTCAAAACACCATGGAAACTGAGTTTATCATTTACTTTCAGATCAGGATTCATCCGGATATCCACTTTCTGAAAACTGGTATTTGGCACAAGCCCTTTCTGGTCCAGGTAAGAAATTGAAGTGAACATGCTCAATTTGTCCCCGCCTGCGTTAACAGTAAGGTTATGGTTCTGCATCAACCCTGAATTAACAAGCAGGAGCTTCACCCAGTCGTTATCGATAACATCCATATTATTTGCCGGGGTGGATGCATATTTATCAATCAGTGACTGTGCATAAATAAATGAATTGGGATTGCCCGTGCTGTTCTGTTGCGCCACATTGCTGAGTTTCATAAAATCAACCGCGCTGGCACGCTTCGGAATATTTGTGGCATATTGTTTTGTAACAAAAGAATTGTATGCAATCTGCAGGTCTTTCCCTTTGGCACGTTTTGTGGTTACAAGGATCACACCATTTGCGGCCCTTGCCCCGTATACCGCCGTTGATGCGGCATCTTTCAGAATTGAAATCGTTTCGATGGCATTGGGATCTATATTATCCATGCTCGATACAATACCGTCCACCAGGATAAGTGGCCCCTGACCTGCATAAATCGAACTCAGCCCGCGGATATTGATCGAAGCCCCATCAGCCCCCGGCCTTCCTGATTGCTGCGTTACGGTAACACCGGGAGCAAGCCCTTGTAAAAGGTTGCTGGTGGTAGATACCTGCCGCTTGGTAAGCTCTTCTGTTTTCAGTGTCACCACTGAGCCGGTGAGGTTTACTTTTTTCTGTGTACCAAAACCTACCACCACCACATCATTGAGTTCTGCATATTTACCGGCAAGTGTAACGGTAAGCTCCGTTTGCTGCCCTGCCTGGATGGTTTGCGTGAGAAGGCCGATACCGGAAAAAGAAATCCTGGTTCCCTTTGCGGCCTGCAGGCTGAACCGGCCTTCCGCGTCAGTCAAAACCGGTTTGCGGGAATCGCCCACTGAGATGGTGATGCCTTCCAGCGGTTTGCCGGTGTCATCTTTAACCAGGCCCTTATAGGTCTGCACCTGTGCATAGGTCGTTACATAGGCCATTAGAAAGGCCAGGAGCAGCGACAACATTCTCTTCATTTTCATAAGCAATTGTTTGTTGTTAGTTGTTGGTATTTATAAAAAAAATATCTTTCTGCGATAAACTTAATAAATTTTATTAAAAACTAAAGCAGTTTTATGAATATTTATTTTAAAAGTTGCGTTTAGCCTGGCATCAGGTTTTTTGCAGCTGGACAATGGATTGTTTCTGAACAGTTTCCACCGATTCGAAGGTTTTCCAAACCTGGAAGAGCGCACGGGGAATATGAAAACAACCTTTCCATTTACCGCCTTTCAAGGGAAGCAGCACAGTCCCATCACGGCGGAGATAACCATACCATTCTCCGGACTCCAGGTCCCGGAAATGATGCCAGGTATATTCGTGCAGTTTTTTAAAGGCGTTCAGACAATCTTCCCGGCCGGTATATGCATAGCCCTTGGCCAATGCAACCAGAGCTTCTGCATGAACCCACCATAATTTCTGATCCCATTCCAACTGCTGCACAGGTCGGTTCAGCACGTCCATAAAATAAAAAATCCCCCCATGCTCTTTATCCCAGCCATAGTCCAGCATCTGAAGCGTGATATCGGTTGCTTTCTCAACCAGGAGTTGGTCGTTCATGCGCCTGCCCAGGTCCATCACGAACCACATGGCCTCAATGGCGTGACCGGGATTAACAAGCCGCCCTTCAAATGAATCTGTGAATCGCCCTTCGGGGCTGATATTTTCCAGTATCACACCCAAATCGGGCTGGTAAAACTCTTCGAGCAATTCCCGTAACAGTCCGGGTACTACCGTCTGCAGATAGGATTCCCCCAGCAGGTGCTCCAGTTCTTTGTACAGGTTGGCCAGTATCATCGGCAGGGCAAAATTTTTGAGCGGCCGGCTTCCGGGGTATTGTTTATTGTACTGCCCTTTCCAGTTGTCTTTGCGCGAGAGTATATTTTGAAAGCTTTCTAAAGCGATTGACTTATGATTTTCCTGCCTGGTAATTTTATATAATTCCGAGAAAGCCATTACCGCAAAACAATCGCTGAAAATATTGTACGGTTGTACCAGGGGTTTGCCTTCCCTTGTAAGTGAGAAATACCAGTTACCCGAGGCATCACGACCATATTTTTCAAGGAATTCCGCGCCGAGTAAAGCCATATCAAGCCATTCTTTTTTGGGGGCCACTTCGTTATAAAGCATACTGAAACTCCAAACCTGGCGCCCCTGGAGCCATATGAATTTATCCGTGTCGTATACGGTGCCCGTTTTATCCAGACAGGTGAAATAGCCACCCTTTTCTTTATCCGGGCTATGTTGTAACCAGAATGGGATGATATTATCCAGCAGTTCCTCTTTGTACAATCGTGAATAATCGGAAAGTGTATTCATAGAAATCAGTTAGTCCTATTTAAAGAGATCAACAAGAAAGAGCAATTTAATAATATTTTTTATTTATTAATCGAATCTTTTTAAATTATTTTAATAATTGGTTCCTATATTTACTTCGCGGTTGTCACTTGTTATGCTTGCCACATTTGTTACTTTGTAAGAAAAAGAAGCCTTACACATGAACTTTTTAAAAGAAATCACGGAAGACGAGCTAACCGGCGTGGCATTTAAAAACATGAACCTGAAAAAGGATATCATCCGTTTACTTGACCTCCAGGAAAAAGCCACGATAGCCGACCTTGGAAAAGAGTTCAACATCAGTACCCCGAAGATTACAAGTACCATCAATGAATTGATCGAGGAAGGCCTTGTAAGGGACTATGGAAAAATTGAATCCACGGGAGGAAGAAGGGCCAATTTATTCGGCCTCTCTTCGGAAGCTGGTTATTTCGTGGGCGTGGAAGTAAAAAAGTATAGCGTAACACTGGGTTTGCTCGATTTCAAGAAAAACCTGGTTCGTGTGGAGGAAACCACAGATTTTCTGCTTGAAAACTCCAGGGAATCCTTACAGCAGCTGATTGGCATTATCAAAAAATTTGTATCGGGTTTACAGGTTTCAAAAGAGCGGGTTTTGAGCATTGGCATGAACCTGACAGGCCGTATCAACTACGCTACCGGTTACAGTTACAGCTATTATCATTTTGATGAAGACCCGCTTAGCAAGATCATAGAAAGAGAAGTGGGTATTAAAACTTACCTGGACAATGATACCCGGGCAATGGCTTTTGGTGAGTTCTGTATCGGTGTGGTAAAAACAGAAAAGAATGTACTCTTTATCAACCTTGATTATGGGATCGGCGTAGGCATCATGATCAATGGCCAGCTGTATTACGGCAAATCCGGTTTTTCGGGCGAATTTGGCCATATCCCCTTTTTTGAAAATGAAGTGATTTGTCATTGCGGAAAAAAAGGCTGCCTCGAAACAGAAGCATCCGGCGCGGCACTCATCAAAAAATTCCAGGAGAAAAGAAAGGCAGGGGCAGGATCAATTTTACCGCTTGCGGGCAATCGTATTGATGATATCACACTCGAGGATATCGTTATGGCCTGTAACCAGGACGATATGCTGGCGATAGAATGCGTGGCAGAGATCGGCGAGAAATTAGGAAAAGGTATCGCCATACTCATCAACATATTTAATCCCGAACTGGTGATACTGGGAGGCATTCTTTCCACCACCAATGATTATATACGCTTACCGATTAAAAGCACCCTGAATAAATATTCATTAAGCCTTGTTAACAACGATACGCAGTTGAAGATCTCAAAACTGGGGAGCCGTGCCGGTGTGAATGGTGCATGCCTGCTTGTACGCAACAAACTGTTATCGATAACCTGACGATCAATTTAATTGCATGAAAAGAGTATTGCTGCTTTATCCATTCTTTTTTCTTTTTGGTGCTTCCGATATCGTTGCACAACAAAAATATTCTTCTTATGTAAACCCCTTCATCGGTACAGGCGGTCACGGCCATACTTATCCGGGGGCTACCCTTCCTTTCGGGATGGTACAGGTAAGCCCGGATAACGGCACGAGTGGCTGGGACTGGTGCAGCGGTTATCATTACAGCGACAATAAGATCATTGGTTTTTCACAGACGCATCTCAGCGGAACGGGTATCGGCGACCTTTGTGATATTTCATTAATGCCATTATACAACCAGCCTGCAGACACCATTCCCATTCAAACCGGTTTTTCGCATGAGAACGAAACCGCAAGGCCCGGTTTTTACCAGGTATTGCTTGCGAACGGAATCCGGGTTGCACTTACCGCTTCCAGGCGCGCAGGTTTACAGCAATATACTTTTCCGGCTAACGTAAAACCCCTGGTAAAACTTGACCTTGGCTGGGCCATCAACTGGGATACTGCAAAACAAACCCGTCTTACCAGGGTAAACGATAGTTTATATACAGGCTACCGCTTTTCTAATGGCTGGTCAAAAAATCAGAAAGTTTTTTTTGCACTTCAGTTCAACAAAAAAATATCCGGGATCGACAGCATCCGGTACAAACAAGGACAGGGCCTTGTTGCTTTTTTCCATTTTGCTGCCAACACTTCTTTGGTTGAAGCAAGGGTAGCGATTTCAAATGTATCGGTTGAAGGGGCGCTCAGGAACCTCGGGGAAACTGCAGGAAAAAATTTTACTGCTATTCAGCAGAACGCGGCTGCTGTTTGGGAAAAAGAATTATCTGTAATCAAACTAAAATCCTCCGATAAAAATGTGCTGGTTAATTTTTACACGGCACTTTATCATACTTATCTCTCACCGGTATTATACAGCGATGCAGGGGAAAAAAACCGCTATACGGTTTTTTCATTGTGGGATACTTTCCGCGCCGCCAATCCGCTGCTGAGTATTACACAACCCGATATGGTAAAGGACATCATTAACTCCTTTCTCGCATTTTTTGACGAAAAGGGGTTATTACCCGTGTGGGACCTGATGAACCGTGAAACCAATACCATGACGGGTTATCATGCTGTTCCTGTAATCGCAGATGCAATCTTAAAAGGAACAAAGGGATTTGATTACGAAAAAGCATACGCGGCAATGATCACATCTGCCATGCAGAACCAGCGCGGAACAGATGCTTACAGAAAATATGGCTACCTGCCCCAGGATAAACATGGATGGAGTGTGACCATTACACTTGAATATGCATACGACGACTGGTGCATCGCACAAGTGGCAAAAAAACTGGGCAAAGAAAAAGACTTTACCGAATTCTCAAAACGCGCAGCCTATTACCGGCCTTTGTTTGATGCGGGTACAGGTTTTTTCCGCGCCAAAAACAGCGATGGACAATTTGTAGCAGCATTTGATCCTTACTACAGTGAACATGGGTTTGACGGGCAATATATTGAAGGTACTGCATGGCAGCATAGTTGGTTTGTGCCGCATGATGTAGAAGACCTGATCCGTTTACATGGCGGCTTAACAAAATTTCTGGCAAAACTGGATTCGTTGTGGTCGGTATCATCAAAAGTTACAGGTGAAAATGCGTCTGCGGATATCAGCGGGATGATCGGTCAATATGCACATGGTAATGAACCCAGTCACCATATCGCTTATCTGTACGCCGTTGCAGGGTTGCCTTATAAAACAGCAGAAAAGGTAAGGCAAATCACCACCACCCTCTATCAAAACAGTACTGATGGTTTGTGTGGCAATGAAGACTGTGGACAGATGAGCGCCTGGTATGTATTTAATGCGCTTGGCTTCTATCCAGTGAACCCCTCTTCAGGTAATTATTATTTTGGCAGTCCGCTGATCGATGAAGCAACCATCCGTTTACCCGGGGGTAAAACATTCCAGGTGATTGTAAAAAACAACAGCCCTGAGAACCGCTACATCGCCTCCCTCAGCCTGAATGGAAAACCTTATACTGAAAATTATTTGGCGCATAGTGATCTTCTAAAAGGTGGCACGCTGCTCATCACAATGAGCAAAGAGCCGGTGATCCGTACAAAAGTGCTGGTGGTAGGTGGCTCAACAGGTGGAACAGCAGCAGGGATACAAAGTGCAAGAATGGGAGTAAAAACATTGATCATGGAAGAAACCCCATGGCTCGGTGGTATGCTTTCTGCAGCAGGTGTAACTGCAACAGATGGGAATCATCTTTTACCCAGCGGGATATGGGAAGAATTTCGCCAGGCACTATACAGGCATTACAAAACAAAAAACCTGAATACCGGTTGGGTAAGCAATACTTTATTTGAACCCTATGTTGCCGATAGTATTTTCAAAGCATGGGCTGCAAAAGAAAAATCACTGACAGTTCAGTACGGTTGGTACTTTGATTCTGCACTGGTAAAAAACGGAAAAATGTATGGTGCACGTTTTATCAACCGTAAGAAAGAATCAGTGATTGTGCTGGCAGATATCGTGGTAGATGGCACCGACCTCGGAGATGTGTATGCCAATGCGGGTGCGGGTTATGATATCGGCATGGAAGATGCTTCCTACAGCGGCGAGAAAGAAGCCCCCGGCAAAAACAATATCATACAGGACCTTACCTGGGCAGCTACACTGAAAGACTATGGTAAAAATGCCTACACAACAATTTTGGTAAAAAAAGAAGCATTCAATGAAGCTTCTTTACGCGAATTTGATTGCAGTACCAGCGATGCACCCTGCCCGGAAGGAAAACCCTACAATGCACCTACACAAAAAGTACTCGACTATGGGAAGCTTCCCAACGGAAAGTATATGCTGAACTGGCCGGCGCATGGAAACGATTATTACCAGAATGGCATTAACGTTAAACCAATTGACCGTTATTCGTTTTATGAACCATCGAGAAAACAGACATTGGCTTTTCTGTATTATATACAGCGGCAGTTGGGTTTTAAACAGATTGGTCTGGATACAACGGAATTCCCTAGCGAAGATCACCTGGCATTGATGCCTTATCACAGGGAAGGGAGAAGGCTGAGAGGCATTGTACGGTTTAGTTTGCCGCACATGAACCATACATTCGAACAAGAGCAGGCTTTATACAGAACAGGTATTGCAGTAGGTGATTACCCTGTGGATCACCACCACGGCAAGAACCCCAATGCACCTGTCATACATTTTCCTGCGGTCAATTCTTTTTCCATTCCTTTGGGTTCGCTGATCCCCCATTCGCTTAATGGGATGGTGGTTTGTGAAAAAGGCATTTCGGTATCCAACCTTGCAAATGGCAGTACCCGTTTACAACCTTGTGTATTGTTAACAGGCCAGGCTGCCGGCGTGCTTGCAGCACTTGCGGTACAACAACAGGAAGAACCAAGGATGGTTGCTGTTAGAAGTGTGCAGGCCAAACTTCTTGAACAAAAAGTTTTTTTATTACCCTATGTAGATGTCCTTCCCGGTGACCCTGCATTTGAAGCCGTACAGCGAATAGGTGCCACCGGTATTTTAAGAGGAACGGGCAAAAAAGAAGGATGGGCCAATAAAACATATTTTTATCCAGATAGTTTATGCAACGGCGCCGAATTGATTAAAAATATCCAGGCACTGATGGGCAATACCGGTTTACCCGTACTGCGTGATACGGTTCGTTTTACAGATATCCTGGCCCTTAAAAAAGTATTTACGCCTTTTACGAAAGATTCATCCAATAACACAGAGATGAATATCTATGGTGATAAGCCTCTCACCCGTAAACAGGTTGCTGTTTTGCTGGATAGTTTATGCAATCCTTTTTCACTTACCATCACCCATGAAGGAAAATGGAACAAAGAGATCAAACCTTAGATGCATTACGCGGTTATGCCGTAATCACCATGATATTAAGCGGCACCATTGCATTTGGTGATGTATTACCCGCATGGATGTATCATGCACAGGTTCCGCCGCCCGGCCATACATTCAATCCTGCGTTGCCCGGTATTACCTGGGTGGATCTTGTATTTCCTTTTTTTCTTTTTGCCATGGGGGCTGCCATTCCTTTATCGATGCAGAAAGGGTTTAGCTGGAAAAAACTATTGCTCCGTTTTGCATCACTGGCTTTTTTTGCCCTTTTCTTTGAGCACGTGAAATACCAGAATTTCCCGCAGGAATCAGGGATCTGGCGTTACCTGATTTCTTTAACCGGTTTGGTTGCACTGTTTCTTTTGTTTGGTGCGAAAAAAAAGGCCTTGCGTTTTTCTGGTCTTTTACTTGCAATAGCGATCCTGGTTTTTGCCCCTTATAAAGAAGGGAAAAGTTTTGATCTCCATCACAGCGATATCATCATCATGGTTCTGGCCAATATGGCTTTACTGGGTGGGGCAATCTGGTGGTTTACGCGGAACAACCTGCTCTACCGGCTGATGGTATTGCCCGTTCTGTTCGGACTGATCACAGGCCGTTACCTCGAAGCAAGCTGGAACCATGTGCTATACCAACCTTATCCCCTCGATTGGCTGATCAATTTTAATTTCTTTAAATACCTGTTTATCATTATCCCGGGAACGGTTGCGGGCGAATGGTTATTACAAAGAACAGAAAGTACAAATACCCAAGAAGCACCGGGAAGCTACCTGACAGCCATGTTGGTGGTGGTTCTGATTGGCTGGAATGTATATGCTTTATTTACCAGGATGCTGACGGCGAACCTGTTTATCACGCTATTGCTTTCGGCTGTGATCCTTTTGTGGCAATATTCGCTTAACAAAACCGATCAGCATAGCAGGCGTTTACTTACTGCAGGGATTTACCTGTTACTAACGGGGCTTTGCTTTGAAGCATTTGAAGGAGGCATCAAAAAAGACAATGCTACTTTCAGTTATTTCTTTGTCACTTCGGGAATGGCTTTTCTTTCTCTTTTTTCCTTACAGCATTTCCGGGTGCTATGTTCACTTCTTTCACCGGTGGGCCGCAACCCGATGATTGCGTATGTCATCACTGCATTGTTTACCATGCCTGTTTTATCGGTCACAGGTCTTGCCCGTTATTATGATAACATGACCCATTCAGCATGGGAAGGTTTTGCGAGAGGTGTGGTTCTGACCCTTATCGCTGCTGTACTCACAGCCTATTGTACCAGAAAGAAATGGTTCTGGAAAACCTGAAATCCATTTAATAAAGCGGCTGGTTCGCTTCGCGGATCGTTTCATAGTAAAAACATACTTCACCATTAAACCCATAGGAACGGTTCAACGCAACCATGTCCTGAAATAATTTCTGGCTGGCGCGATAACCATCCCCGAGAGAACTAAGGATACCGGGAAATACTTTGTAGCGCTGATCAGCAGGTATTGTTTTAACCAGCTCCTTTAAAATTTTTTCATACGCGTTCAGGTCATAACGATACAACTGGGGAATCATATAATCGGCATATCCTCCCTTTAACCAGGCAGGCCAATCCTGCAGGTATTGCTCCTTACTCCAGGGATAAATGCTGGGGGCCCAGGTTACCAGGCAGGAAGGCCTTGCTTTTTTGACAGCCTGGTACAATTCTTTTCCGAACAGGCTTAATTTATCTGCCTTCCATTGAATCCAGCCCGTATCATGCACCTCTTTGGGAGGCATTTTTCCTCCATGTTCCTTTTGATACAATTGTATCGTGTAATCGTCGTAACCACCTTCTGCGGGCATGGCAGGCATACGGTCATCTCCCTGTATCCCATCAACATTATATTTCCGGACCACTTCCAGTACCAGTTCTTTCATGAATTGCTGCACATCAGGATAAAGTGCATTCCACCAGAAAAAATGATTCTTTTTTAATAAACCACCCCGCTGATTTTTTCCTGTCCAGGCCGGATAATTTTTCAGCCACCCGTTGGCAGAGCTGTCTTTATAAGCATAGGAAAACCCGAATTCAAACCAGGCATGTACCCGCAAACCAACGCGATGCCCCTCTTCAACAAATGCATTCAAAGGATCAAAGCCATGATAAAAAGTATCCTGTATAACACCATTGTATTTTGCAGCAACTTTACTCGGGTACAGGGTGAGCCCATTGTTCCATACCACAACGAAAATATCCGTGAGGCCGTTTTTTTTGCAGGCGGCCACTGTTTCCTTTATTTTTTCAGGTGAATGCATGGCCTTACTTGCCACATTGGTTATCCAGGTTCCCCTGATCACAGTGCGATCAACCGGCTGTGACCATGAAATAAAAGCGAGTAAGGAAAAAAAGACAGAAAGAAAATAAGTTCTCATTTTAGTAATAATTCTTTTTTGTATTCCTGGTAACGGTTATAGAGATGATGGGCCTGGGGATAAGCAGACTGCGGACTCATAAAATGAGAGAATTCAAATGTGATGGCTTTATCGTATCCCGCTCTTGCCGCAGCATCCAGTTTCAGTTTTAGTTTTTCGAATTTGATCGGCAGGAATTTGATCGGCATATCACGGTCGAAGGATTCGGCATTGGTCCAGCATTGCAGGTGATATTTATCAGCCAGCATTTTATTTACTGTAAAAAACTGTTCGAGTTCATGGTAATCGATATGACCATCCTGGAAAGCAACCGCATCTACAGCATCATGAATGCCATGAAATATTTCATCCCATTCCGACTCATGTTCTTTAAGGGAAACCGCATCTTCTTTCGTGAGTGTACCGGAAGAGGCCATCACCGCTTTTTTCCCATCGATCCAGGGAGAAATCAATACGGGGAGCTTACCGCTGATGTCTTTACACATTTTTCCGAGATCATGGAATGCTTCAATGGCTCCTTTTGTTTTGCGGCTGATCTCGGTGCTGAGGTACCATCCCTTAAATGCTTTGTGATGCCCGTACTCTTTCCATACTTCATCGATCACAAAACGGTTGGTATCTATTTCATGCTGCAGGTCACCCGTATCCCAGTATCTGCCGCTGTCGTACAGGCCAAAATAAAAATGCATACCATATCGCTCCGACAGGTCAAGGAAAAGCTTTACCAGGTCTACCGGCGGGTTATAGCAACCCTGTTTTTCTATGAGGTATGCGGAAGGGTATGTGATAAAACGTCGGTAACCGCTGCGGATCATGATCACTGTATTGATGCCTGCGGCTTTCATATACTGGAAATCTTTTTCCCATTCAGCAGGTCCCCAGTTCTGGTGGGGGATATCGTGACTGATCTCGTCGATAAATGTTCCGGTGATGAGCATGTTTGAATGATTGATTTACAAATTAGAACCCATCACGAAGCTATGTTTTCCGCTTCAAGTGCATCCAATTCTGCCTGTGTGCGCAGGGGAACGAACCATGTAACAAGGAATGCTGGTATCGTGGATACGAGCACCCAGATAAAGAATTCTTTGTAACCCAGCAGGTCGCTCACAAAACCACTGATCATCGATGGGATCATAAAACCCAGGTTCATCAAGCCGCTTCCAAAAGCATAATGGGCCATTTTATATTTACCCGGGGCAATATTCTGCATGATAAAAAGGATCAGCCCGATAAACCCAAAACCGTACCCGAAATATTCCACTGCAACAGCCCCCCCGATCAGGTATACATTTTCAGGCAACGTGATGGCAAGAAATGCGTAAGCAAGGAAGGGCACGTTAAAGAAAGTGCAAAGGATCAGTAATGTCCGGCGTGTTAGTCCTTTATCAGAAACAAAATAACCCGCGGCAATCGAGCCCAATACAAAGGCAATGGCACCGAATATGCCGTATAACACACCTATCTGCGAGGTGCTTAAACCCAACCCGCCTTCAGATCTTGCCGCTTTAAAAAACAGGGGCGTGATCTTAATGGCCTGACCTTCTGCAAAACGGTACAGTACAATAAAAGCAAGCGCATACCCTATATTTTTTTTCTGAAAGAAAGTGATCACAACATCTTTCAAAGTAGCAAAGCCCTGGCCTACAGAATGAACTTCTGCAGACCTGCCGCCTGGTGGCAACATGCGCATATTATATATACCAAGCAATAGCATGATGGCTCCGTATAAACACATCACCGCCATCCATGCATTCACGATTCCATATTTTTTTTCAAGTTCACCGGCGAGGTATACCAGTAATCCGCCTGATACAACTTTGGCGATATTATAGAATGCACCCTGCCAGCCAACATAACGTGCCTGGAGTTTGGGGCTCAGCTCATTTAAATATACCCCATCAGCAGCCGTATCGTGTGTGGCACCGCTGAAAGCGATGATCATAAGAACGCCGATAGACCAGCCGAAAAAATGGCTGGCTTGTAAGCTCAGTGCCACTAAACCAAATAAAATACCTGTAAAGATCTGCGTGGTGTAAACAAAGAATTTCTTTGTTTTAAACATTTCCAGGAAAGGCCCCCATAGGGGTTTGATAGTCCAGGGAAGCATGATAAGTGATGTCCAGAAAGCAATCTGTGAATCAGAAATGCCCAGGTTTTTATACATAACCGTACATGCCGAAGCCAGGGCAACAAAAGGAAGCCCCATCGCAAACCATGTGCTGGGGATCCACCATACCGGGCTTTTCTTGCTATTAAAGGTATCAGACAAATTGAAAGGTTGGTTTTCTGTTGGCAGAATTAATTAAAAAAATAGGCAATAAGGCGTAAGTTAATAAATTTTTTTATTAAGTAGCGTTAATTGTATACCTTTTTGATTATTCTGCAAAAGGTTCATTCCCAATTCCGGGATAAAATGCTCGGTCTCTGTATCAATGTGGCTTCACGAATACTGTACTGCTTATGCCCCCTAATGTGTTTGAATGAAAATTGTAAAATACCCGGCTCATGAAATCATCAAAGCTTTTTTTACCTGTGGCACCACTTCGGTTCCATACAATTCAATAGAACGCATGGTCAATGCATGGGGAACAAACCCAACACTGGCCTGTGCCACGAAACGGGTAAATCCAAATAATTCATGCTCGAGCAATATTTTATCCACCACCTGCTGCACACTGCCAGCCATCAAAGCACCACGGGGTGAGCGGGCGGCTTCCAACTGCTGGCGGGATAAAGGCGGCCAGCCCCTGTCGCGCCCTACCCTGTTCATCTGCGCAGCATAATAAGGGTAAAAAGTATCGCCTGCTTTTTGTGAATCTTCTGCAATAAATACATGGTTGTTCACACCCAGTTTTATTTCATTTTCAGGTGTGCCTGCCTGCAAAGCGGTTCGTTTGTATAACTGGATAAAACCTGCAAACTGTTCGGGCATACCGCCGATGATCGCAAGCATTAATGGCAAACGGAGTTTTGCTGCGCGCAACGCAGATGCAGGTGTGCCTCCTGCCGCGATCCATACCGGTATCTTTTCCTGCAATGGTTTGGGATATACCTGTAAACCGTTGATGGCCGCACGGTGTTTTCCTTTCCAGTTGATGGTGCCGCCTTCATTCAGTTGCAGCAACAGATCCAGTTTCTCGGTGAACAGTTCATCATAGTCTTCGAGGTCATAGCCGAATAATGGAAATGATTCAATAAACGACCCCCTGCCCGCCATGATCTCAGCACGTCCAGCGGATAACAAATCAAGCGTTGCAAAATCCTGGTAAACGCGAACAGGATCATCAGAGCTGAGCACCGTTACTGCGCTGGCGAGTTTGATATTTTTGGTGAGGGGCGCTGCTGCTGCAAGTACCACAGCGGGAGAAGATACTGCATAATCAGGGCGGTGGTGTTCACCCAGACCAAATACATCGAGACCGAGTTCATCAGCAAGTTTGATTTCTTCGAGCAGGTCAAGCATACGCTGCCTTCCATGGATCCCTTTTCGCCCGGTTTCGGGTTCCATATCGGCAAATGCCATTACACCAAATTCCATGTTCCGCTTTTAAGGAAGCAAGATACAAACTGTATGCGGAAGAAATTTTTGCAGCCTTACCCGATGAAGTTATTCGAGCACTTCATAAATGGTAACCGGCAATTGTTTGTTCTTGAGATTGATGTCGCCGATGATGCGGCAGTTGAAAGAATTTTTTACCTGTTCATAGCAGGCTGCAGAGATCACGATCTGCCCGGGTGCGGCCGCTCCCTGTAAACGGGATGCGGTATTCACCACGTCACCCACCACAGTATAATCCAGGCGACGCAGGTTAGCGGAACCGATATTCCCGGAGATCAGTTCACCCGAGTTAATGCCGATCGACACAGCAGGTTTGAAAGGAAAATCTGATTTTTCTGCAGGCAATGCATCGATCTGCGCTTTTACTGCCAGGCAGGCATCGATGGCCCTGTCGATATGGTAATCGCCGCGGAACACAGCCATGATGGCATCACCGATAAATTTATCAATATGGCCATTCTGTGCAATGATCTCTTTCACCATCACATCAAAGTAGCGGTTCAGCATATTTACAACGGTATCTGCCGGTGCCTGTTCCGTAATGGAAGTAAAACCGCAGATATCGATAAAAGCCACGGTCGCATCAATCGTTTCATTGACCATCAGCGATTCTTCGAACTGCTGACTGCTCATGAAATTGAGTACGTTTTCATCCACATACATCCGGAGGATATTGTTCTCTTTTATTGCTTTCAGTGTTTCGTTGAGCTGGTTTACATGGCGGATGGTTTTTTCGATCGTTACTTCAAGGTCTTCAAAATTCACGGGCTTGCATACAAAATCAAAAGCCCCTCCGTTCATAGCAGAACGGATATTGTCCATATCGCCATAGGCAGAGACCATTACAGTTTTCAGGAGCGGCTTACTGTCGTTCAGCTTTGAAAGCAGTGTAAGTCCATCCATCTCGGGCATATTGATATCGCTGAGTACAACGGATACATCCGGGTGTTCCTGTAATTTCAGGATCGCGTCGTTTCCATTGATGGCAAATACAAATTCATATTTCTGTTCCCGTATCTGCTTGCGGAATTTCTGCCGGATCAGTGCTTCGAGGTCCAATTCGTCATCAGCCACTAAAATTTTTGCCATAGCTTATAGTTTCAGTTTTTCCTTCAGTAAAGAAAAATCAATGGGCTTTGTAAGAAAATCATCCGCACCGAGGCTCATGGCATTGTTGTAATTTTCTTCGTCGCCATAAGCGGTGATCATCATCACTACCGGTGGGGGTGTATGGTATTGACTTTTAATGCGGCCCAGCAATTCTATCCCGCTCATACCCGGCATGTTGATATCAGAAAGGATCAGCACGGCTTCATGGTGATTGGCATTCAGGTATTGCAAAGCCTGCTCACCGGAATTGGCAAAAACAAAATTGGCAATCCCTTCGCGTATCTCTTTCCGGAAGCGTTGCTGAAAAAGCGCCTGCATATCTGTTTCATCATCAACAACAAGGATTTTCATTTGAAACGGGTTTAAGTGAATATAAGAATTTATTTATATGGGCAAGAGAATGTGGAAGGTTGTACCGGTACCTGC
>SAIX01000043.1 GCA_004028765.1 Chitinophagaceae bacterium
GTCTTTAACCGAAAACTGAATGCCCAGTATAATCTACTGATGTTCGGTCCGTTTGCAAACGCAGCCGCGGCAATGAATTATATTGATAAAGTGCGGCCGCTCGCAAAAACCAGGATCGTTCCCTGGCTGGCAGCGGATAAATACCGGTTCTGTATGATCAGTAATCCGAATATGGCTTTATTGACAGAAAGCCAGGACATTGATACCTATTTCAGTTTTATACACCAGGTGTTCCCGGATAAATTTTAACGCAGGAGCATACAGAACTGGCAAACTCTTTTTTAGTTTTACCCCTGGTTTAAACCCGATGATATGACAAAACCGGTACGGATATTCTGGCGCATTTTTTTCTGGGGCTTTGGTTGCTTTATCCTCTTTATGCTGATGCTCAGCTGGGGCTGGATCGGCGACATGCCCTCGATAGATGACATTGAAAACCCGAGTGCTTCACAGGCCAGCCAGGTTTTTGCCGATGATGGCACCCCCATGGGAAAATATTATATTGAAGACCGTGTGAATGTGCAAACCAAGGACATCAGCAAACATGTGGTAAATGCTTTGGTGGCCACAGAAGACAAACGTTTTTACGACCACAGCGGTATCGACGGCTATTCACTGATGCGGGCTTTTCTTTACCTCGGAAGCGAAGGCGGTGCAAGTACCATCACCATGCAAACAGCGAAAAACCTCTTCACTGAAAACTGGGCAACAAGAAATTTTTTATTACGCAGTATCCAGAAATTAAAAGAGGGGATCATCGCGATCAAGCTCGAAAGAAATTTCACCAAGGAAGAGATCCTCACCCTTTACCTCAATACCGTTGCATTCGGCGATAATGTTTATGGTATCCGTAATGCATCCAATACTTTTTTCCAGAAAGAACCCGACAGGCTGAATGTGGAAGAAGCCGCCGTATTGATCGGGATGATCAATGGGCCGGGCATTTATAATCCACGCACCAATCCCCGTCGCGCACTTGAACGCCGCAACCTTGTGATCAACCGGATGGTCACAAAAAATTATATCGCCGCCGCAGAAGGAGAAATATTGAAGAAAAAGCCGATCGAGCTGCATTACCGCAAACTGAATGAGAACAATGGTCTCGGCCCTTATTTCCGTATGATACTGGGAGAGGAAATGAAAAAATGGTGCAAGGAGCATAAGAAAAATAATGGCGATCCCTATAACCTTTACAGGGATGGGTTAAAGATTTATACCACCATCAACCCCCGCATGCAGCTATACGCCGAAGAATCGGTGGCCAAGCACATGAATGCAATGCAGAAACTGCTGAATGCCCAGGACAATATCAAAAACGGAACGGTATGGAAGGGATATGAAAATGTGATCGAAGCCGCTATCAAACAAAGCGACCGCTGGCGCAACCTGAAAAAAGACGGCATGGATGAAGAAGAGATCCGCAAAACCTTTGACCAGAAAACACAGATGCATGTATTTGCCTGGAACAATACCAGGGGCAAGGATACCATTATGACGCCTTATGATTCCATAAAATACCATCGCCAGATGCTACAGGCCAGTTTTATGGTAATGAACCCGCTCGACGGGCAGGTAAAAGCCTGGGTAGGTGGTATCGATTTCAAAACCTTTAAATATGATCACGCCAATATCAACACCAAACGCCAGGTAGGTTCAACGATGAAGCCCCTGCTGTACAGCCTGGCTATCGAAGAAGCCGGTTTCACACCCAATACAACGGTGTACGACCAGCAGCAGAGTTTTGGCGGCTATGGTATGGTGCCTGCCACCACCAAAACCTGTACAGGTGCAGCGATGCCAATGGCGCTTGCCCTTGCCAAATCGAGGAACTGTGCTACGGCTTATGTATTGAAACAGCTCGACAACAACGGTAACAACGGCGCCAAGCGGCTGATCGAGTTCCTGCGTAAATGCGATTTTCAGTCCAATATCCCCGCTTATCCCTCTATCGGTATCGGCGCCTGCGAATTATCACTGATTGAAATGATGCAGGGTTACAGCATGTTCCCGGGAAGGGGCTTTAATGCAAAACCCATGTACATCACCCGTATCGAAGACCGTAACGGTAATGTGCTCGCCACATTTACGCCGCACCGCAAAGAAGTGATCAGTGATGTAACGGCTTATTCTGTGATTAAAATGATGCAGGGGGTAATGACGCAGGGAACCGGTGCGGGGATCTGGGGGTACGGTGATTTACCCGGCGGAATAGAGATCGCTGGAAAAACCGGCACCACCAACGATAACAGCGATGCCTGGTTTATCGGTTATACACCACAGTTGCTGGCAGGTGGCTGGGTAGGTTGCGACGACCGTTTTATCCGTTTTAATACCGAGAGTAAAAACGGGGAAGGTGGCAGGGCGGCCATGCCGATATGGGCTTATTTTATGTCGAAAGCTGCCGCAGATCCCAACTGCGGTATTGATACGAGGCTCACTTTTGTAAAACCGGAAGGTATGAGCGAGATCAATATCGATTACAGCAATGGCGGCATCCCTGTTCTCGGCGGCGAAGCGGAAGATATGGGCACAGGGTCTGAAAAAGATTACGAGATTCCGAAGAATATAAAAGTGGAGGACATCGTTCCCGAATCGCAATTGGATGAAGATGCCAGGGCAGCTGCGAAAACAACCGAGAATGCACCTAAAGAAAAAGATCCCAAAAAACCTGCTGCGGATAAACCGGTTACAACCCCGGCCGCATTACCTGTGAATAAAGACAAAAAAGCTGTAATGCCCCCACCCAAAAAACCCGGGGGTGGTAAATAAATGTGATGCCCGTTGATAATCCCGGTACACAGCCGGGATTTTTAATCCAGAAAAACGGGGTTTTCCCCCTTCCGGGCGGGAGGATCCCTTTTTAGTTTTGCTGTATTGAATGAATAACTGAAAAGATTTTTTGCGTTCCGGGCAACGCCGGAAAAAAAGAGCGCATCTAATTATTATAACCAACGAAGCCGATGCAAAACAAGGAAACCATAGCCCACCTCCCGCTGTTCCTTGTGATCCTGCAATTCCTTGTTTACGACAGGTTGCCGGATACCATCGCGATGGTTCTCTGACGGATCACAACAAATACAGAAACACAAAAAACACAGGTATGAAAAAAATCTTACTTGGCACTGCTTTATTGTTTGTTCTCGGTCAACTGCTTCCTGCCTGCCAGAAAGAAGTGAAGCAATCCGAGCAGATCAAAGAGATCACCATCGATACAACGATCAGCACCACCGCCGATTTCCGCCTCGACCTCACCCCCTATGGCGATGAAGGTGATATCGCAACAATACTCAACAAAGGGACGCATTCCGCCATTAGCCAGCTCGAAAATGAAACGGATATGTTTACCACAGTATACCACTATTCCCCCTCGGCAAAATTTTCAGGCACCGATTCTGTTGTGGTAGCGATCAGCCAGAATCCGCAAGGAAGAACCATGGTCTGCAAAGATTCCACCATTATTTACATCAACCTCACGATCAAGTAAAATTTACAAAGCCCCTCTCCAGTTAAAATTCAGTGATAACTGGTGAAACATATTCCGCTGGTAAAAACCCGTTGCATAGTGGATATGCAGTTTGCTCAGTAACACACTTGTTCCGAAGCTAAAGCCATTCAATCCGCTTGTTAAACTATAGGCGTTCAGGTCCTGTCTCCGCTGGAAATTATAACCGATGGTGAAATGAAGTTTTTCATGTGCAAATATTTCCGTGGCAATCACCACATGTGAAAATATTTTTTGCAGCAAATTGTTGCTGTTATATCCCAGCTCACCTTCTGCCGCCCTGAAACTGGTATCATTATAATAGGTATTGAAGGCCTGTAAATGATGCACCGTAAAAGAGAACTGGAAAGGTGCATTTTGCAGTCGTTTGGTGATACCCATTTGCAGGTCAAAAGGCAATTCTTCTTTTTTGCCTGAGCCATCATAGGTGCTCAACTGCGTTCCCATATTTTTTACCACCACGCTGGCCTGTAAACCATTGAGCGAATCATAATAACTCAGCCCCACATCCAAAGCAATACCCGAAGAACGGTACTGGCCATAAGCCGACTGTATATATTTCATCGCAACTCCATAGCGGAAATGCTCTTTATAATTCCGCGAAGCGCTTACCTGCACCACATAATCCACCGGTCTGAAAGTGCCGAGTATATTCCCTGCCGCATCGGTTTGGGGGATGGTGCCATAATCAAAATAATTGACAGTTCCGGCAAGATTGGTATTCGCGCCTTCCAGGTGCCAGGCAGCCGTACTGCTGTAATTGCGGATGCCCGCAAGAAATGAATTGAAAGAACTGCTTACCTGTGCATCCATCCCATCCTTGAGCAAGGCCGGGTTATGAAATACCATGCCCGCATCGTTCCCGATCGAAGAAATATTCACACCACCCAGGGCAGACAATTTCGCGGAATTGGGCTGGTTCAGGAAATTGAATACAGCATTACCACCCAGCGTTTGCGCAAAGCTTTTCCCTGCAAGCAGGGCAGGCAGTAAAAAGATCAGCCTTTTCATATCCGTCCCGTAAATCTAAGCCATGCACGGCATCGGGCAGAAACAAAAATCCCTCCTGCGGGCAGGAGGGATCATATCCTCAAACAGCACATGAAGAATGCTGTGTATTCTTTTATACAATCAAGCAGCAATATTGTTGTGTGGCGATTGTTAAAACCGGCCTATACCAGCGCAATATCGATCACCTGCTGCATGGTTTTTACATAATGAAACACGAGGCCCCTGATGAAACTGCTGTCAATCTCCTTCACATCTTTTTCATTCTGCGCACAGAGGATGATCTCTTTTAAACCGGCCCTTTTCGCCGCCAGTATTTTTTCTTTGATCCCTCCCACGGGCAATACCTGTCCACGCAGCGTGATCTCTCCTGTCATGGCAAGAAAAGGTTTTACTTTCCGGCCTGTAAAAGCGGATGTGAGCGAGGTCAGCATCGTGATGCCCGCACTTGGCCCGTCTTTCGGCACTGCGCCTTCGGGCACATGGATATGGATATTTTTCTTCCCGAACATTTCCGGATCCACCCCCAGTTTTCGTGCATTGGCCTGCACATAACTGAGCGCGGTTGTAGCACTTTCCTTCATCACATTGCCGAGGTTACCTGTGAGTTTCAGTTCGCCCTTGCCTTCACTGAGTATGGTTTCGATAAATAAAATATCACCGCCAACATAGGTCCAGGCAAGCCCTACTGTAACGCCGGGCATATTGGCCGTTTTATAAATCTCATTGCTGTAACGCGACTGGCCCAGTATCTTCTCCACATCCTGCGCAGTGATCGTGGGTTTTACTTTATTCTTCATCGCATATTCTTTCGCTTCATAACGCATGATGGAAGCGAGTTGCCTGTCGAGTTCGCGCACACCGCTTTCGCGGGTATATTGTTCGATGATTTTTTCAAGCACTTTGTCGTTGACCCTGAAATTCACTTTTGCCAGCCCATGCGCTTCTTTTTGTTTGGGAAGAAGGTGCCTTTTTGCGATCTCCACTTTTTCTTCCACGGCATAACCGCTCAGGTCGATGATCTCGAGCCTGTCGCGCAAAGCAGGTTGTATATTCTGCAGGTTATTCGCAGTGGCGATAAACAGCACTTTGCTTAAGTCATATTCCTGTTCAAGATAATTATCATAAAAGCTGTGGTTCTGTTCGGGATCCAGCACTTCAAGCAGTGCAGAAGAAGGATCGCCGCGGAAATCACTGCCGATCTTATCGATCTCATCGAGTATCATTACGGGGTTAGACGATTTGCACTTGCGGATATTCTGCAGTATCCGTCCCGGCATGGCGCCGATATAGGTTTTGCGGTGCCCGCGGATCTCGCTTTCATCATGCAAACCACCCAGGCTTACCCGTACATATTTACGCCCGATCGCATGTGCGATGGAACGGCCGAGTGAAGTTTTCCCGATGCCGGGAGGCCCGAGAAAACAAAGAATGGGGCTGCGCATATCGCCTTTCAGTTTTAACACAGCCAGGTATTCGAGGATGCGGCTTTTGATCTTCGACATACCATAATGGTCAGCATCCAATACCTTCTTCGCATTTTTGAGATCGTAATTATCCGCCGTGTATTCTTCCCAGGGAAGGTCGAGCATCAGGTCGAGGTGATTGTACACAACAGAATAATCCTGTGTGCTTGGGTGCATCCTCTCCAGCTTTTCGATACCGCTCTTAAAAAGGTTTTTGGCAGATTCCGGCCATTTTTTGGTTTCGGCCTTTTTCTTCATCTCTGCTATCTCACGCTCATTCGTATCGCCACCCAATTCGTCCTTGATGCTTTTGAGTTGCTGCTGTAAGAAATAATCACGCTGCTGTTTGTCTATTTCCGTGCGCGTTTTATTGGCAACTTTATCTTTCAGTTCAGCAAACTGCAGTTCTTTCTGCAGGATATGGATCAGCTTTTCAGCCCTGAGGTTAATATCCTGTATCTCCAGCAGGTTTTGTTTTTCTGCCAGCTCGCTGTTCAGGTTACTGCTTACAAAATTGATCAGGAACGAAGGGTTCTCGATATTTTTCAGGATGATCGAAGCCTCTGTGGGCAGGTTGGGCGAAAGCTGGATGATCTGCGCCGCGAGGTCTTTGATTGTACTGATGTATACCGCGAAATTCTCCGTATCCGGTACGATATCATCGGCCAGCATCCGTACATACGCTTTAAAATAAGGATCATCGGTAGTGATCTGCCCCAGTTCAAATCTTTTTTTCCCCTGGATAATGATGGTGGTTCCGCCATCCGGCATCTTGATCAGCTTTACGATCCTGGCCACCGTACCGATGGAGCAAAGGTCAGCGGGGTTCGGTTCTTCAATATTGGCATCTTTCTGCGCCAGTACACCGATGAGTTTATCACTTTTGTATGCATCATTTACTGCTTTGATGCTCTTATCGCGGCCCACGGTTATGGGCAATACCACACCGGGAAACAATACCGTATTCCGCAAGGGTAAAATAGGCAGTATGTCCGGAACCTCCAGGTTCTTATCCAGTTCCCCGTCATTTTCATTGATGGGGATGATGGGCATGAAATCCGTATCTTCTTCAGACTGGAAAAACAAATTTTCTTTCAACATATCTCTTTGGGTCAAATTGTCACAAATTCCTTCTGTGCCCTTTTCGTGGGCAGTCTGCAAAAATAGTCAATATTGATGCCATTGCCCCTTTTGTTAGCTGTTTGGTACAAACTGGCACAAAAAAAATCCTCCCGGTTTTCCGGGAGGACCTTCTTGCAAGAAGTAATATTCAGTAACCAAATACTTGAATTACGTATTACTTTTTAGTAGTGTCAGCAGCAGCTTTTTTAGTGGTGTCCATAGCAGCTTTGCTGGTATCAGCAGCAGCTTTGGTGGTATCTACTGAAGCTTTAGTAGTGTCAGCAGCAGCAGCTTTGTTTTCACCAGAGTTACAAGCAGCCATAAAACCGGCTACAGCTAAGATTGCGAATACTTTTTTCATTGTACTTGTTTTTGAGATTTTTTGAGTTGCGCAAAGATAGACCGCTCTGTGAACTGGCCAAATTTTAGCACGGTTTTTTTACTTTTTCCTGAAAAATATCCTCACAGGTACCCCGGTGAAATTAAAGCGTGAACGGAGTTGATTTTCAAGATAATTGCGGTAAGGGGTCTTGATATCGTCGGGATAATTGGTAAAAAAGGCGAAAGAAGGCACAGGAGTAGGCAATTGTGTCACATATTTTATTTTTACACTATGACCCCTTACCACGGGTGCATGGTAGGCAGCCACAGCGGCCAGCATCGCTTCATTGAGCTTGGCCGTAGGCACTTTCTGCCGGCGGTTCTCAAATACCTCAAGTGCCACTTCGATCGCCTTGAAAATGCGCATTTTTTCTTTCACCGAAATAAAAATGACCGGTACATCCGTAAAAGGCGCCATTTTCTGCTTCAGCAGTTTTTCATAATCGCGCGCCGTATTGGTCTCTTTTTCGATGAGGTCCCATTTGTTCACGAGCACCACCACACCCTTTCCTTTCCGCGCAGCGAGACCGAAAATACTCAGGTCCTGTGCCGTGATCCCTTTTGCTGCATCGAGTACGATCAGGCAGATATCAGCTTCATCAATGGCTTTGATGGCACGGATAATGGAATAAAATTCAAGGTCTTCTTTCTCCTTGCTTTTTTTCCGGATACCTGCCGTATCGATGAGCATAAATTCTTTCTGGAACAGTTTGTAATGCGTATGGATACTGTCGCGCGTGGTTCCCGAAATATCGCTTACGATACTGCGTTCCTGCCCGATCAATGCATTCAGCAAAGAAGACTTGCCCACGTTGGGCTGACCAATGATCGCGATCTTGGGAAGTTCACTGTTATGAGCGATCTCTTCGCTGCTGTCGCTCTGTATCGGTTCTGCAATGGCATCCAGCAATTCGCCCGTGCCGCTCCCGGAAATACTGCTGAGAAAAAAATTATGTTCAAAGCCGAGCGAATAAAATTCATTGGCTTCCAGTTCACGGGTGGGGTTGTCTACCTTATTCACCACTACATAAACCGGCTTCGCAGTTCTGCGCAGTAAATCTGCTACTGCATCATCGAGGTCGGTGATGCCGGTTGCCACATCCACCATAAAAATGATGGCATCCGCTTCTTCTATCGCAACGCGCACCTGTTTGCGGATCTCGGTTTCAAAAATATCATCGCTGCCCGCAACAAATCCACCTGTATCGATCAGGTTAAATTGTTTCCCGTTCCAGTCGGCCACGCCATATTGCCTGTCGCGCGTTACACCGCTTACATCATCCACGATGGCTTTCCGCTGCTCCAGCAAACGGTTAAATAAAGTGCTCTTCCCCACATTCGGGCGCCCTACGATGGCTACTGTATAACTCATATATTATAGTTTAAAGTCTGGAGTCAGGAGTTAGGAGTACAATCAAACAGTTCCTAACTCCTAACTCTTAACTCCTAATTCTATTGGTACCCATATTCCCGCAACTGGTTTTCGCTGTCGCGCCATTTGGGTCTTACTTTTACAAATAATTCCAGGAATATTTTCTGGCCGATAAAGGCCTCAATATCTTTTCTGGCTTCCATTCCGATTTGCCGGATCATTTTTCCCCTTTCACCAATGATGATGGCTTTCTGTGTTTCGCGCTGAACGATGATATCGGCCTGTATCTTCACCAGTGTTTCTTTTTCCTTGAATTCATTCACCATAACGGCAGTATGATAGGGTATCTCATCCCCAAACAACTGGTATATTTTTTCGCGGATCAGTTCACCCACAAAAAATTTGGTGGGCAGGTCGCTCAGGTCGTCTTCACTGTAAAATGGTTCGCCTTCCGGCAGGTAGCCGATGATAACGGCGAGCAATTTATCAAGATGTGATTTCTGCAGTGCAGAGATCTTCACCAGTTGTTTGCAATAGGTTTTGTCTTTAAAAAAAAGTTCTGCTTCGGCGATCTTTCCGTTTGCGGCTGCATCAATTTTATTCAGTACCACGATGGCCGGCACTTTCAGCCTTAGCGATTGGAAGATCATATCCACGGAAGCAAAATCATCGTTGGCATCCACGATCAGGAGGGCGAGATCGGCATCTTCCAAGGCACCTTTCACCGAATCCATCATGCGTTCATGCAGTTTGTATTTCGGATCGATGATGCCGGGCGTGTCGGAAAAGATCACCTGGTATTCGCCGGGTTTATTCAGAAAGGCTTTGATACGGTGGCGGGTGGTCTGCACTTTGGGTGATACGATGGCCATCTTCTCCCCAATCAGTGCGTTGAGCAGTGTGCTTTTACCCGCGTTGGGTTTTCCGAAAATGTTTACAAAGCCAGCTTTCATTTGCTCCATGTTTAATCGGGCAGAAAGCGACAAGGATGGGAATACATTGAAGAAGAAAGGTGATACCCTTCATTTGTATCACTTGTGTATTCAGTATCCGGAGCAGCCTCCAGCCGAAAAGAAAAACCTTTGCTGGTTTTCCCCGGGTTTTTAACCCTTATAAATTCAAAGGCCTCATCATGAGGCCTTTATTTTTTGAGAGGATATAATCTTTAAAATAAACACAATTCCTCTATTCTGTTGCGAGGGATGGGATCGAACCACCGTCCGCCTCAGGCGGATATGAGCCCGACGAGCTCATTTTTTTAAAATGAGTTCATTCCATATCCACTCCCTTCCTTTTGCGCCTTTCAAAGATTTCTCGCGAAGCATCGCCTGCTTCTTTGTTTCATATACTTCTGTATGAACAACTATTCAAGGCCTGAACTGTTTTGTCCATCCTTTCGAAGATAATTCATTATGTGAAAGTAATCTTTGTGTCAGATCACTGGTAAAACCCACATAAATCTTCGAATGGGCCGGAGAATATAAAACATAAACCGTAAACATATAAGAAAGACCTCTCTCGAGGCCTTCTGTTCTGTTGCGAGGGATGGGATCGAACCACCGACCTTCGGGTTATGAGCCCGACGAGCTACCGCTGCTCTACCTCGCGATGTATTGGAGCGCAAAAGTAGGTGTACGAAGCTATGCTACCAAATATTTATTTCTTTATTCATCATTCCGCCTTTTGATCGTGGCACCGCCACTGCTGCTGATATCCCTGATCAAACCGGTTCCCTTGTAAAAAATATTACTGCCACCGCTCGCAACGGCATTCAACTCTTTATTCACTGTAATGCGTACCGTAGAAGCGCCGCTGGCATCCACTTTACAATTTTCTGTTTGCAGGTCGAATGCCTTGATACCACAGGCGCCACTGGCTTCGATACTGCTCTCATCTGCCTTCCCGTTGATCTTTACATTAGAAGCGCCGCTGGCACTGAGCCTGAAACGGTTTACCGAGATCTCCCCGGTAAAATCACTCGCACCGGATAACTCGAGGCGGAATTCAGGTTGTTTGATCGGGTCAGTGGTTTTGATATTACAGGCGCCGGATGATTCCAGCCTGTCGAGGTTGCGGAAAGTTATATAAGCCTTCATCTTATTGTTGCCCCATATTTTCCAGTTCAACCCTTTCCCGTCGAAAGAAATATACAGTGTGCCGGCCCTTACTTCCGTTCGGATCCGGTTCCTCGTTTCATCATTACCTGCACTTACCGCAACCGCTTCCGTATTTCCCTGCGAAAGATACAGATCGATGGCACCTGATATCTCGATCGCATGAAAACCGCTGGCACTACGCACTTCGGCATTGGCATCTACCACAAGGTTTTTTTCCTGCTGGCCGTAACCGGCAAGGCTTGCAACTGCAGTGAATATGAGTACAAAAATCCGTTTCATTGGGGTGCTTTTGCGTGTAACGATGAAGTACGCATAAAGTTACAGTTGGCTGATATTATACAGCATCCTAATTTTGCCCCACATTCCTCGGGGTGCTGCCGGTTATATGTGCACGTATAACCTTCGGCTGAGATGATACCCGTAGAACCTGAACAGGGTAATTCCTGCGAAGGGAAGGCCACATTTCTTCCGACCTCTCCATTAGCTGTTTCCCTGTTCCCATTATTAACTTTTAAACGAAAACCATGAAAAAGTTTTTGGGAACAATGATGCTGACCTTATCGGTCATTTTCACCATCGCGCAAAACAGTAAAAACAAGGTACAGGGTACCGTTACTGAAAACAATGCGCAATCACCCGTTGCAGGCGCCTTAGTGCAGCTTGGTAACCAGCAAACCCTCACCAATGAAAAAGGTGAATTTATTTTCAGCAATACCGGTAAAGGCAGTTACGAATTATCGGTTAGCAGTCTTGGTTTCGCCGTTTTCCGCAAAACGGTGGAAGTAAACGGGGATACCCGTGTGAACGTGCAGTTAAGTACCTCATCACTTTACCTGCAGCCCTTAGAAGTAAAATCCCTGCGCGCTTCCGACAAAGCGCCGTTTGCAAAAACCAATCTGGGTAAAGAAACCATCGCAAAATCCAATCTCGGCCAGGATATCCCTTTCCTGCTGGAGCAAACACCTTCTGTTGTGATCAATTCCGATGCGGGCAATGGTGTGGGATATACAGGTATCCGCATCCGCGGGAGCGATGCCACAAGGGTGAATGTAACACTGAATGGCATTCCCTATAACGATGCAGAAAGCATGGGCACTTATTATGTTGACCTGCCCGATTTTGCTTCGTCTGTAAACAGTATACAGGTGCAAAGAGGTGTGGGCACTTCCTCAAACGGCGCGGGAGCATTTGGCGGCACCATTAACCTTGCCACCAACGAGTACAATGAAAAAGCCTATACGGAACTGAATAACAGTTTTGGTTCTTTTAATACCTGGAAAAATACATTGAAAGCAGGAACAGGTTTACTGGGTGATCATTTTACGATCGATGCAAGGTTGAGCCGCATCAGCAGTGATGGATATATCCAGCGTGCTTCCAGCGATCTGAAGTCGTTTTACA
The DNA here is from genome assembly GCA_004028765.1 of Chitinophagaceae bacterium. Taxonomy (GTDB): domain Bacteria; phylum Bacteroidota; class Bacteroidia; order Chitinophagales; family Chitinophagaceae; genus Sediminibacterium. The sequence goes on from SAIX01000043.1 coordinate 12,370, forward strand.
TCAGCACGGCTTATCTCACAAAAAAATCATCTCTCCGGTTAAATGTTTTCTCTGGAAAAGAAAAAACGTACCAGGCATGGTATGGTGTTCCGGATTACCTGTTGGCCACCGACCGAACCAATAACCCCGCAGGTACAGAAAAACCTGGTGCACCATACAATAACCAAACAGATAACTACACGCAAACCCATTATCAGTTATTTTTCAATCATTCTATCAATACAAGATGGTCGTTGAATACAGCTGTATTTCTGACCCGGGGAAAAGGATATTATGAAGAATACAAGGCCGGGCAGGCTTATGCGGATTATGGTTTGCCCAATGTGGTAAGCGGTGGTACAACCGTTACCAAAACAGATCTTGTGCGGCAGCGCTGGCTCGATAATTATTTTTATGGACAGATTTTTTCGCTGCAGTACAAGGATACGAAAGACGAACTGACATTTGGCGGCGGCTGGACCCAATACGACGGGAAACACTTTGGTAATATTATTTGGATGCAGACAGGAACCGTTTCGAAGGATTATCATTACTACGATTATCCTGCAACTAAAAAAGATGGTAACCTCTACACAAAATGGCAGCACCAGTTAACTGCCAACTGGAGCAGTTTTGCCGATCTGCAATACCGGTATGTAACCCATGATATGAAAGGGTTTGAAGGTAGCCCCTCGCTGAATGTGAACAGGAGTTTTAATTTCTTTAACCCCAAAGCAGGTATTACATATAATAAAAACGGGTGGCAGGCATACCTGAGTTATGCATTGGGGCATAAAGAACCCAACCGCGACGATTTCCAGGCAGGTGTAAAAAATCAACCTTCCGCAGAAACGCTGCACGATTTTGAACTCGGCTTCGAGAAAAAAGGCGGTAATTATCAATTCGGAACCAACATCTATTATATGTATTATGTGAACCAACTGGTATTAACCGGGCAGATCAATGACGTGGGTGCGTATACACGTACCAATGTTCCGAAAAGTTACCGGCTGGGAATCGAATTACAGGGATCGGTACAACCTGCGAAATGGATGCATGCATCAGCCAACCTCACCGTCAGCAGAAATAAAATCAGTTCCTTCACCGAATACATCGACAACTACGATACCGGCGGCCAGAACGCAGTACAGCACAGCAATACAGATATCTCCTTCTCCCCCGCGGTTACAGGTGCAGCCACCATCGGATTCAATCTTCTTCATAACCTCGATATTTCTTTTATCAGTAAATATGTTGGCAAAGAATATATGGACAACAGCCAAAGCGAAGCGCGTAAGCTGAATGCGTTTTTTACTGAGAATGTACGTGCAGGCTATACACTCAAAAAATGGCTGTTCCGTGAATGGAATATTATCGGGCAGGTAAATAACCTATTCAACAAAAAATATGAACCCAATGGATACACCTACAGCTATATCCTGAGTGGTGCATTGAACACGGAGAATGGTTATTACCCGATGGCAGGCACCAATTTTATGATTGGCGTAAATATCAAATTTTAGAATGCCGAATATTGAACAGAAGGGCAAGAAATAAAGAAAAAGCCGCTTTCATTTGTGAAAGCGGCTTTTATTAAACTGCTTCGGGATCCGGGTTTCCTTGTTCAATATTCGATATTTATTTATGAATACGTTCCTGCCAGGCAAGCATCCCGCCTGCTACATTCACTACATTTTTATACCCCATCGTTTCAAGGATAAGGCAGGCCTGTCCGCTGCGGTTACCACTGCGGCAATACACGTAAACGGTTTCATCTTTCAGGTCATCAATTTCATCCACCTGCATGGTTTGTACTTTTCCCAGCGGCAGTAATAAGCCGCCGATATTGAACTCAGCATGTTCATGCGGCTCGCGCACATCTACAAGATGAATGGATTCGCCTGTATCCAGTTTGGCTTTCAGGTCTTCTACAGTAATGGTTTGCATAAAAAAGGATTGGTTGCTTATTAAATCAGTTTCGTTGTATCTGAACGGTATCTTTTGGTGGAGCCACGGCGCCGATATAAAGATCGATCAATTGCCCCTGCTTCATCTTATTGGGTACCCTTAGCCCATTGGCGCCGATAGAATCGGTTAACACTTCCGGGGATTGCCGCACCACAAAAGAGGCAGCTGAATCTTTGATCGCACCTGCTGCGAGAACCGAACCGATGTTCACATTCATGGTAGACAGATAATTTCGCGCCTCGAGCAAAGTCATCCCCACCACATTGGGTACATCCATGTCTCCGCCACCCATTCCACTACCGAGTACAAAACTTATGACCGAGCCAATAGGAATTTTTGTACCGGGTTTAATCGGCGCATCATTGAACAATTGTTCGAGCACCGAATTTCTTGCGATATCGGGTTTGTAACTGATATCGCCCATTTTCAAACCCAGACTCTGGAGATACATTTCAGCGCTCTTTACAGAAAAGCCGGCGAGGTTGGGCATTTCTACCTGTGGCGGGATCGTCCTGTTTACGGTAAGATAAATTGTACGGCCCGCTTTTACAGTTGCATCGGCTTCGGGCGACTGGCGAACAACGGCCTGCCTGGCGATGCTGTCAATATACACAGAGTCCTGTATCATTACATCAAAGCCTTTGTCTTCAAGCAGTTTTTTTGCTGCCACAATATTCTGCCCCGTGACCGATGGCACTTTTTCGATCTTCCCAAAACCCGTAAGCCAGGAAAGCGAGGTAAAAAACAAAAACACGAGAACAAACAGGATGCCGATGCCTGCCAGGATATTTACCCAGAGTGGTTTTGATGTAATGTATTTATGGATCAATGACATTGCGAATGAGAAGTAAGATAGGGTATTTTCAAAACTTTCCGCCGGGGAGAAGTTTCACAGGTTTTAAAATCATTGTTAAATGCTGCCTGCTCAACTGAAAGCCTGTTCAATCACAGCGGTATAAAAATCTTTCAGGCTCCAGCCCATTGCTTTCACCTGCTGCGGTATTACGCTGGCTTCGCTCTGCCCGGGCACCGTATTCACTTCCAGCATATAAGGTTTCTGTGATTCAGTGTGATAAATAAAATCGATACGAACCACGCCGCGGCAGTTCAGCACTTCATATACGCGTTTGGCAGCCGCTTCCAGTTGCGCCTGCATATTTGCATCGATATTGGCCGGTGTGGTTTCCACGCTTTTACCCTGGTACTTGGCTTCAAAATCAAAGAATTCGTTTTTTGTTTCTATTTCGGTAATGGGCAATACACGGATACCTTCCTTATTTTTAAAAACGCCGATGGTGAATTCGCGGCCGCTGATAAATTCCTCTACCAGCACCTGGTCATCTTCGCGGAAAGCTTTGTCCAGCGCGGCCTGCAATGCGTCTGCTTCGTTCACCCTGCTCATACCGATACTGCTTCCGCCATTATTGGGTTTCACAAAAACAGGTAAGCTGAGCTGCTGCAGGATGGCTTCCGGTGCAACAGGTGTATGTTTGAAAAGATGCATCGATTTTGCCACGTTGATGCCGCCGAATGCCGCTACCGCAACTGTATATCTTTTATTAAAAGTAAGTGCCGATGTAGCCGCATCGCAACTGGTATAGGGAAGATG
>SAIX01000044.1 GCA_004028765.1 Chitinophagaceae bacterium
ACATAATGATGTTTGTTCATTTGCTCTCATCTAAAGATCCGCTACAATAATAAGATTTATCGGGGAAGCTGTCTTGTTAAACAATCCCTTCCCTGACCAGGTCGTGTATATGGAGGATGCCAAGATAATTTCCATCCTCAACCACTACCAACTGACTGATATCGTTTTTCCTTAATACATCAAGCGCTTCTACGGCCAGTGTATCCGGTGCAATGGTTTTTGGTGTGGTACTGGCAATATCTTTTGCCTTTATTGCACCGATATCGCTGCTTTTTTCCAGCATGCGCCGTAAATCACCATCGGTGATGATGCCGCTGAGTTTACCTGCTTCATCCACCACTGCGGTAACACCCAGTCTTTTTTCGGTGATCTCAACAATCACTTCCTTCAGGCCGGCACCAGGCAATACTTTGGGTTTTTCATTTGATACGATGAGGTCGCTTACCCGCAGGTATAATCTTTTGCCGAGGTTGCCGCCGGGGTGAAACCTTGCAAAATCCTCTCCTGAAAATCCGTTCAGTTTCATCAGGCATACAGCCAGTACATCTCCCATCACCATCTGTGCAGTGGTGCTGCTGGTGGGGGCGAGGTTATTGGGGCAGGCTTCCTTGCTTACGGTGGTATTCAGTACGATATCGCCCTGGCTTGCAAGGAAACTATCGAGGTTACCCACCATGCTGATCAGTGTATTGCCAAACCCCTTTATAAGCGGCACCAAAACTTTTATCTCGGGGCTTTCACCGCTTTTGCTGATGATCATCACGAGATCTTCCTCACGGATCATACCAAGATCACCATGAATCGCATCGGCCGCATGCATGAACAAGGAAGGTGTGCCGGTTGAATTAAGTGTAGAAACAATTTTCTGGGCCACGATGGCGCTTTTCCCAATACCGCTGATCACCAGCCGGCCTTTTGCCGAATGAATCGCAGTCACGGCTTTTTCAAAATCTTCGTTGATAAATTGGGCCAAACCGGTTATGGAAGCGGCTTCCAACTCAATGGTATGCAGGGCGGTTTGCCTGATCGTCGGGTTCATGTCGTACAAAGGTAAACTTTAACCTGAAACAGGCGGTATTGCCGGCTGAGTTTAGTAACTTCGCTGTCCTTTTTTAAAACATACTCCTGACCAGGGAAACTGACTGACGAGAATACCGGGCCATACTGCTATGGCTGCCCCTCCGCTCAACAATAAATGACGGCGGGTTCCGGTAAATGAATTAACTTAATAACAGTTTGAAAGCCTGTTGCGAAACAACGGGCAAATCTGAGTTTGATAATGGCAACTACGAGCACCAAAAAAGCCGCCCCCAAAAAGGTTTCGGCAACCACTACCAAAAAAGCAGCTCCACGGAAAAAAGCGGTTACCACCGTTTCCGCGGGGCAGGAATATGATATTTACAGCGCGCTGGAAAAATATTTCGGCTTCCGGGATTTCAAAGGCACACAGGAACAGGCGATCAACAGCATCCTCGCCGGCAGGGATACTTTTGTGATCATGCCCACGGGCGGCGGTAAAAGTCTTTGTTACCAGTTACCTGCAATGATGATGCCCGGCTGCGCCATTATTGTATCGCCCCTGATTGCCCTGATGAAAAACCAGGTGGATCTTGTAAGAGGGTACAGTGAAAATGATGAAGTGGCGCATTTCCTGAATTCATCGCTGAATAAAGGACAGATCAAAGCCGTGAAAGATGACCTTACCAGCGGTAAAACCAAATTGCTGTATGTAGCGCCCGAAACCCTTACCAAACAGGAAAACCTCGAATACTTCAGCGACCTCGAAATTTCTTTTTTTGCGGTGGATGAAGCGCATTGTATCTCCGAATGGGGCCATGATTTCAGACCGGAATACAGGCGGCTCCGTGAAATGATGGACGTGATCAATCCCGGTGTACCCGTGGTTGCATTAACCGCTACAGCCACGCCCAAGGTTAAAAGTGATATCGTAAAAAACCTCGGGCTTAAAAACCCGGATATTTTTCTTTCTTCCTTTAACCGCTCCAACCTTTATTATGAGATACAGCCTAAGATCGCAAAAGACCAGACGATCAAAAGCATTGTAAAGTTTATTACCGGTCACAAAGGGAAAAGCGGGATTATTTATACGCTGAACCGCAAAACCACGGAAGAACTTGCGGAGATACTTGTTGCCAATGGCATTAAAGCCGTGGCTTACCATGCGGGGCTTGACCAGAAACTGCGCGCCGAGCGGCAGGATATGTTTTTGAATGAAGATGTGCATGTGATCGTGGCAACCATTGCATTCGGGATGGGGATCGATAAACCCGATATCCGGTATGTGATCCATTTCAATATCCCCAAATCGATCGAGAATTATTACCAGGAAACAGGCCGTGCCGGCCGCGATGGAATGGAGGGCATTTGTGTATTGTACTATTCGCATAAAGATGTTTCAAAACTCGAACACCTGATGCGCGATAAACCGCTCAGCGAAAGAGAGGTGGGCGCACAACTGATCGATGAAACGGTGGCTTATGCCGAAAGTGCTGTATGCCGGAGAAAAATACTGCTGCATTATTTTGGTGAGAACTGGGAAACGCCGAATTGCGGCAACTGTGATAACTGCCTGCACCCGAAAGAAAAAATTGAAGCAAAAGAGGAAGTGGCAAAAGCCCTGAAAGTGATAAAAGCACTCGATGAACGTTTTACAACGGATTATGTAATCAATGTGCTCCTCGGGAAAGCCACACCACAGATCAACCTGTACCGCCATGATTCTTTGGCTGAATTCGGCAGTGGCAAAGAAAAAGACATCCATCTCTGGAACAGCCTTATCAGGCAGATGCTGTTGGAGAACCTGATCAAAAAAGATATTGAAGAATATGGGTTATTAAAGATGACAGAGAAAGGGGAAAAATTCCTCAAAAAACCTGCATCTTTCAAAATCGTTCTCAATAACCTGTATGAAGAAGCACAGTTTGATGACGATGAAACAGAAACCGGCGCACAAACTGCAGCCGCGGCCGATGAAAAACTTTTTGAAATGCTGAAAGAGCTTCGCCAGAAAGAAGCCAAGCGAAAAAGTTTGCCGCCATTCGTGATCTTCCTCGAAAGCTCTTTGCAGGATATGGCTACCATCTATCCAACCACCCTCCAGGAAATGGAAAAATGCCAGGGTGTGAGCAAAGGAAAATCGTTGAAATACGGAAGGCCCTTTGTGGACCTGATCGCCAAATATGTGGAAGAGAACGATATTGAAAAGCCCGATGATTTTGTGATGAAGAGCGTGGCAAACAAGGCGAATAATAAAATTTATATCATACAGAACGTAGATAAAAAAATCCCGCTCGAAACCATCGCAAGGAACAAAGACCTGAAACTGGATGAACTGCTGGAAGAAATGGAAACCATTGCAGCCAGTGGTACCAAACTGAACCTCGATTATGCCATTGATGAATGGCTGGACCATTACGACCAGGAAGAGATCATCGAGTATTTTAAAAGCTGCGAAACATCCTCCTTACAAGTGGCCCAGGAAGAACTGAAAGAACACAATTATAACTGGGAACAACTGAAGATCATGCGCATCAAGTTTTTGAGTGTGTACGGCAATTAAACAGAATGGTAAAGAACAGGGGGAGGTGAATGGTGAGTGGGCAGTGGTGCGTATTGCAGTCGATAATCCTTTTCAGTGCATTCATTGGGGAAAGAACCCGGTTAAAATCAAAAGTAAAAGTCAAAAAACTTCGTGGGGCCTTGCGTTTTTATTCCTTTACTGTAAAACGCTGCATCACTGCTGATTGTTGATTAACTCACAACGGTAAAAAGTCACTCAGCTTCGTTTTATCAAAAACGGGCAGGTGGAATGCAACAGGCTCAAATTTATCAAGCAGCGAAAAATGCCGATTGCAATCCAGTTCTTCCTGCTTCACATATAAGCAAAGTTTTTGCGCATCCATTTTTTTCGCAAGGTATTCCTGTTCGGTTTGACCGGGAGTGGGGATCAGCAACGCTTTTTTCCCAAGTGCAGATATCTCCATCAAAGTAGTATACCCACTTCTGCAAATAACAGCATTGCTTTGCAGGATGGCCATTCCCAGTTCCGTTCCGTTGAGATGGTTTTTTACTACGATATGCTTTTCAACATTGATGGTTTCTTCATTGCCGGGCTTACCGCGAACAAGCAAAAAACGTTTGTCAATTTTTTTGATCCCATCGATGATTTTTTCTTCAAGCAAACTTCGCTGTGGCTCGGGGCCCGACAGCAATATGCAGTAATCATATTGAATATTGGTATTTTCTATACAGAACCTTGATAACAATCCCAAATAGGATACAGGTATTTTTGGAAGAACGGGCGGGTGCGACAGATCGCCGGCCAGGTTCTGATCTCCCCCGGCATCAGGCACCCAGCAGGCATGGAATCGATTAATGTAACGGTATTGTATATTCCGTAAAATTTTTTCCAGCCAGCGGAACGGGGCTTTGATGGTTAGCTGATGTGTAAGAAAAATGCAGGAAACCTTTTGGTTGCTTAGCCCGTACCGGTTATCGGATAGCACAACCTGGATATTATGCGCTTTGATGATCTGCTCCAGCCAGGTCCGCTCCTGTTTGATTACAAACAGCAAGCGGGGCAATTGGGCAAGTAATACCCAGGGCAACTGCCAGCGTTTGCGGCCGTAGCGAACATGGTAACCGCCAAGCGGCAATATCATAAGCCCGGGAAATTCTGTTTGCAGCAGATGTGCTTGAGCCCCTTCTGCGGCAAGAAAAACAGAAAATCCATTGGCAATCAATGCCCTGATAATAGGAATACAGCGTGTGGCATGGCCGAGGCCCCAGTCGAGCGGGGCAACCAGGATATTTTTTTGTATGTTAAATTTGTCCTGCAATTGAATAAGCCGGTACCGTTGATTGGGATTGTAGTATTTTAGAAACCGGATATGAAGTTGAAAATAAACCAAATAATCATTCTGTTGTTATTAATGACTGTACTGGGAACTTCCTGCGGTATTTTTCAAAAAAACAACGGAACCAAATTTTGTGGGTGCCCCAGCCACAAATGATGTTGAAATAAACCTGTTATGACGCAACGGAACCGCGATTTGCTGGTGCTTTCGCCATCTGTTCAGCACAACCATGATGCGCTGGAACGCGAACTCGCGCAACTGAACCGCTTATTGTTTGAAACGGAGAACTGGGCTGCTTTCAGTATCGCCAATGAAATCCTTGACATCAACCGCCGCAAGATCATCCGCAAGCCGCACCTGATCCAGAAAATACTTACGGAAAAAAGGATCAAACCTTTCGTATTTACCTCTAACAAAAACTGATCACCTGTTTTCAGGCTTTTCTCCGCTTACCGTTTGCTGATTTTATTCATGCTGATATTCCGCTGACGGCTGCATTTGAACCGGCTTATTTCTTTTCCTCGCAATGCACTGTGTTTGGTTGTTCTGCCCTTCATTCTTTTCCGCCACATGCGGAAGCTGGATGCTTTGCTGTGCACACGCATAAATTCGATGACCTCATTTTCGGTAAGGCCGAATTGCAGGAAAATGGCTTCAAAAGGGGTACGGTCTTCCCAGGCCATTTCAATGATGCGGTCTGTATCGGTAAATGAAAACATGGTTTATCCATTATCAAGCTGCTGAAGCCAGTTGTTGGCATGCGTAAGATGCAGCTCCTGTTTTTCTTTTTTCATTTTATCAAAAGTGCCTACAAGCATGCCCAGTCGTGGGTTTTGCAGAAAAAAACTGCGGTGCACATGCATGAAACGCCAGAAAAGGCCATCCCATATTTCCTGCCAGGGCCCTTTTTGATAATCCCCCATTTTCATAAGATAATTGCTGCCGCTGATATAGGGTTTTGTTGTCATTAATCCGCCATCTGCAAACTGCGTCATGCCATACACATTTGGCACCATCACCCAATCGTAGGCATCAATAAACAATTCCATGAACCAGCGGTACACTTCATCGGGATCAAACTCGCAAAGCAGCATAAAATTACCGAGCACCATCAGTCGCTCAATATGGTGGCAGTAACCCGTTTGCAATATTTTTTTGATTGTACCATCAACCGGCTCAATACCGGTTGTTCCGTTCCAGAAGCTCCGGGGGATTTTTCTTGCAAAACCCCAATAGTTGCGGGTGCGCTGTTTGCTTCCTTCTCTTTCATAAACGGCCCGGATAAATTCGCGCCAGCCTATCACCTGCCGGATAAAACCTTCGGTTGAATTGAGCGGGATATTTTTTTGTACAGCAACAGGTAATACTTTTTCGATAACCTGTTCCGGTGTAAGCAAGCCCGTATTCAACATGGGTGTGAGCACAGAATGATGCAGCACCATTTCACCCGCCACGATGGCATCCTCGTAAGCGCCAAAATCATGAAACCTGTTCTTAATAAAATCATCCAGCCATTTTTCAGCATCACTATGTGTAACTGCGAAAAGAGGCACATCATTCAGGTCACCGGGATTATCGGGGAAATACCGGTTCACATAGTTCTTCGCTTCTTCCAGGTAAGGGTTCGTGCCTGGCTTCCATAATACAGGGGGCTTTGCATTTTTCGGGAAACGAAGACGGTTATCGGTATCAAAGGTCCAGCGGTTACCGATGGGTTCTGATTGCTGGTTGAGCAGGATTTTTTTTTCTTTTCGCTGCCAGATATAAAAATCGGTCTGAAAATATTTTTTCTTTTTGTCGAAGTAAGGATTTACTTCTTCCATCGAATTCAAAAAACCGGGGCTTTTGTCAATCACAAGGGTTACCGCATGCTCTTCGCAGGCTTTCCTGATGCGTTTCAATAACCAGTTATCTGCCACTTCTGCAATATATATATGCTGATATCCTTTCTGTGCCAGTTCACGGATCAGTATCCTGCAATCATTTTGTTGCGATAAACTTTCGATATAATGTACCTGGTACCCTTTTTTTTGCAGGAAGGCCTCATAATATTTCATCGAAGCGCGGTGCAGTAAAATTTTGTGCTGATGAAACGGGTACTGCCTGAAGAACAGCCATTCTTCAACCAGATAAATATCCTTTGCTTTTTTAAGAGAAGGATGTTCTGTAAAAAGCTGGTGCGGAAAGATCAGGGTACACTCGTTCATACCCTTATAACAGCGGGCTGCAGAATCTGTTCGCCTTTCGCAAACGATTACTGTAATTTTTGCAGAGCAGCTTCGAGTTTGCCAAGCATTACCGGGATATCTTCTTTTTTGCAGGTGCCCACACTTAAGCGGTACCAGGCGCTGTTATTTCCTGCACCAAATGCAGAGAAAGGCACTACGGCCAGTTTTGCTTCGCCCAGGATATAAGCTGTAACATCAGCCTGTGTACTGAGATTTATTCCATCGGCAGTGGTTTTACCAACGGCATCGATGCGGATGGTGAGATAAATCGCGGCCTGGGGTGCAACGGCATCAACCGGGTACCCTTTTTCTTTGAGTGCGATAAAACCGGCATGGATACTGCGCAACCTCTCTTCGATTTCCGCTTTGAAGTTTGTAAGATACTCTGCAATACTTTCTTTCTGCAGGAGGTATTTTGCAACCGCTTTTTGCTCGGCCATGGGTGCCCATGCGCCCAGGTGGCTCAGGATCGCTTTCATTTTGGCGATCACTGTTTCGGGCCCCAATGCCCAGCCCACTCGTACACCGGTTGCCGCAAATACTTTTGAAATACCGTCCACAAAAATGGTATAGGCTTTCATCTCCGGCCGTAAGGATACCGGATTGTAATGAATGGTGTTGCCATAGGTAAGCGTCCAGTACATCTGGTCGAACATAAGATAGAGCTTCTTTTCATCTGAACCTCTTTTACGGTTCTCTTCCAGTATCAGGTCGCATATTTCAGCGAGTGCATTTTTTGAAAGTGTGGTACCCGTAGGGTTTTGCGGTGTACAGATGCAGATCAGGGTAGCGCCGCTGATGTGTTTGCGGATATCATCCGGCGTTGGCATAAAATCATTTTCGGCCCTGCATTCAATCACACAATGTTCGCCATCGGTCAGGTGTACATAGTGGTTATTATTCCAGGACGGAACGCCATAGATCACTTTATCCCCTTCGTCAACAATCGCTTTAAAAATCGTATAGATCAGCGGCCTGCCACCTGATGCGATCTGGATCTCATTGGGGGCATAGTCGATCCCTTCCCATTCTTTGATAAATGCACCTACGGCTTTGCGCAGATCCAACACACCTTCCGCCGCAGGATAACTCGTATTCCTTTGCTGGTAAGATTCCACGATCAGTTGCTCCAGTTCTGCAGGGATGGGAAATATTTTCGGATCAAAATCACCGATGGTGAAGTTGTAAATGGTTTCGCCGTTGCGGATACGCTCGCTGATCATATTCCCCAGTTTTACGATCTCACTGCCTACGAGGGTTTGTGCGAGGTTACTGAGTTTGGGCTGACTCATACAAAAGAATTGAAATGAAAAAATCAGGCGCGAAGTTACGACAATGCAGCCTTGCAGAAGGGTAAAAGCGTGTATCCGCCCTAATTATGTCAATGATTTGACAAAGCCCCCAAATATGAACTAATGTTTACGGATAATAAATTCCGTTTATGTGTATTGTTTTTTCGGAACTTTAGTCTTTACCCGGATGAAAAAGAAAGTGCTCATAATCGATGACGATCCCCTGATCGTACTGATGTTATCGAAACTGATCAGTCTTTATCCCATACTCGAACTTGCGGGCACCTGTTCTTCTTATGCAGAAGCCAAACAGTTTTTTGAAACAGCAAGGGTAGATATCGTTCTGCTCGATATAGAATTGCCCGATGGCAGGGGCTTTGACCTGATCCCTTTTATTTCCGGCGAACCTGCGATCATCGTGATCACCGGTAATGAAGATTATGCATTTACGGCATTCGAGATCGGCGCGATAGATTTTCTCAAAAAACCCATCCTGCCCAGCCGTTTTAAAATCAGTATCGAAAAAATAGTTGAACGGGCTGGGCTCTCGGCCAGGCAATCATTGCCATCTGAAAAAGAAAACCCATTCCTTTTTATTAAAAGCGGCACAAAGATTATTAAAGTGGAGGTCGATAAACTGATTTATGCCGAAGCGCTGCGCGATTATATAAAACTGGTACTGGTTAACCAGGAATCGCATCTCGTGAACCTGCCGCTTGCCGAATTGGCGAAGCGCCTCGCGAATTTTGGTTTTATTCAGGTGCACCGTTCGTATGGTGTTTCTATCCGTCATATCAAACAGGTGCAGGATGATATGATACAGTTACAGGATTGCAGCGTTGTAATCCCGATCGGGAAAACCTATAAATCTGTGATCACAGAATTACTGAAATAAGTAGTACAGCAAAAAAGCGGCATGCGCCGCTTTCCTGTATTTATACAAAGGGGGAATAAATCGTTTTGGATATGGAACTAAAACGGGAATTGGATGATTACATCCTTTCTTGGTATAAAGTTGCCAACAATGGACCGAACGGATTTTGTGATTCTTCGAATGGCCGCTTTTATTCTTCGAACGGAAGGTTCTGCCTGCAAAAAAAGCCCCGGTTATTCGCCGGGGCCTAATAAATAAAGTGCAGACAGGTTATTTATTCGATCGGTTTGTAATCTTTGAATATTTTCACAGGCGCACTTTCTGCCAGTGACCGGTATTCTTTCCAACGGCCATCAAAAAAGCTATTGGCTTTCCGGATTACTTTCTCAACCATATTTTCTGCATCGCTGATCAGTCTTTCTTCCTGTGCACCCGGAGCCGCTTTTTTACCAAGAACATAACCCCTTGCTTCACTGAGCACACTGTTCACGGTTTGCTGCGGAACATTTCCGTAGCCCTGTTTATCCTGTTGTTTGCCATTCAGCATTTCACGGATCGACTTCAAACTGTCGGTAACCGCTTTCCCTGCTTTTCGCAAAGTATCGGCCTGTTTGGTATCCATGTCTTTAAAATTGGCTTCCACTTTTTTTATGATCTCATCAGCTTCATTCAGCCTGTCGACAAGATCGGTGAGTTTTAAAGATTGTTTATCAATCCTGTCGTTTGCTTTCCGTATTGCTTCTCTTACTTCTTTGGGTGTTGGCGCGTTGGGATCATCGTTCACCACCACCATCATACTGTCGGAAAGATCGCGGCCAAGACTGATCACCACTTTATAGGTACCGGGATCAACGGGTAAACCAGCCGGTTCATTTTCTGCAGCGCCACCGCCTCTTCTTCCTCCGCCACCACGTCCGCCACCACCGGGCTGACGGATTCCTTTGCCTTCCATGCCCCAGTAAAAACGGTTAAAGCCACTGTCGGCCTTTGTGCGAAGCGTGCGCACCTGTTTATTGGATGCATCATAAATCCTTACCACCGCGGTATCAGCCAGTTTATTTTTACCGGTGTCCGCAGAAGTTTTGTTGAGGAAGAAACTGAGTGCCGCACCGGTTCTCCTGTTCTCGCCTTCATACGTACCCCAGATACTGTATTCAATGCCCGATGCATTTTTGATATTGGCCTGGTATGCCTGCGGTGCATCAAATGCAACGAGTTTTTTTGGATAGAGCTGTCCTTTATTAGCGGCTATTTTGCGGAGCGGGCGGATATCATCTAATATCCATAATGCTCTTCCGAATGTGGCAATTACCAGGTCGGCCTCGCGTTCCTGTATCGCAAGATCGTAAGTGGACACAGACGGATAGCCGTTTTTGAATTGCTGGTAGGTATTGCCGTTATCGAAACTTACCCAAAGGCCCTGTTCTGTTCCTACAAAAACCAGGTTGGGTTCTACGGGGTCCTGTATCAGGCAAAGCGCATAACCCGTAACTTTTTTCTCATCCACGATCCTTGTCCAGCTTTTCCCGAAATCGGTTGTGCGGAAAACATAGGGTTTCATATCGCCGCGGCGATAATCGTTCGCGATCACAAAAGCTTCACCCGCATTATAACGCGATGCACGGATCTGCGGCACCCAGGCGCCCAATGGCATACCTGGTATTTTCCCGCGGAAACTGGTCCATGTTTTTCCGCCATCGGTGGTCAGCTGTACATTTCCATCATCGGTTCCGGCCCATATCACCCCTTGCTGTTTGGATGAAGGTTCAATACAGATCACCGTACAATAATTTTCCGCACCGGTGATATCGATCGACAAACCTCCATTATTACTCTGATCTATTTTTGCACTGTCGTTCGTTGTAAGATCAGGGGAAATCACTTCCCAGGAAGCTCCCTTATTGGTGCTTTTGTTTACAAACTGGCTTCCGAAATAAATGGTCGCTTTGTCAAAAGGATCCTGTGCGATCGCAGAATTCCAGTTAAAGCGCATACGTGTTTTGAGGTCTGGCCGCGGCGGGCGGATATTCCATTCTTCGCCTGTGGCGATATTGTAACGGTTCACTGCGCCGCCCTGGCTCATACTGTATACCCAGTTGGGGTCTTCGGCATCGGGCATCACATCAAAACCGTCGCCACCATTCACTCCCTGCCAGTAAGCATTGCGGATACCGCTGCGGATCCATACATAAGCAGGGCCATGCCAGCTTCCATTATCCTGTAAGCCACCCATTACATTGTAAGGAATGCGGTTATCGGTATTGATATGATAAAACTGTCCCAGCGGTAATTTTTCATCAAACTGCCAGGTACGGCCACGGTCGCGCGAGATGCCGATACCGCCATCATTACCATCAATAATAAAAGACGGGTCATAAGGATGGATCCACCAGGCATGGTGATCGGGGTGTATACCGCTATATGGGATCACGGTTGTAGGAAAAGTTTTACCGCCGTCTTCACTCATCGTGATCATCTGGTTGATATTGTACACGCGGTTCTCATTTTTAGGATCCACTGCAATGTCCTGGAAATAAAAAGCACGGTTGGTAACCACAGAAGTTTCACTGTTTACCAGCTGCCATTTCATACCCCCGTCATCTGAACGGTACAAACCATTTTTGGTTGCTTCCACCATGGCATAAACGCGATTGGGTTCGCTGCGGCTGATGGCGATACCGATGCGGCCATAATCACCCGCAGGCAATCCATCTTCTTTCCCCAATTTCTAAAATGTTTTACCTGCATCATAAGTAATGTACAAGCCACTGCCGCTGCCGCCACCTTTCAAACTCCAGGGCGTGCGTTTGTGCTGGTACATGTTTACGATAAGTTTATTCGGGTTAGAAGGATCCATCACCATATCACCCACACCACTGGTATCATTGGTATGAAGGATCAGTTTCCAGGTTTCCCCGCCATCGGTGGTTTTATACAAACCCCTTTCGGCATGTTCTGCAAACGGGTTACCCATTACGCCAGCATATACCACATCCGGATTATTAGGATCGATGATGATGCGGTGGATATTGCGGGTTTTCTGCAGGCCCATGCATTTCCATGTTTTTCCGCCATCAAGACTTTTATAAATGCCTTCGCCCAGACTTACAGAATTCCGCGGATTACCTTCTCCTGTTCCGGCCCATACAACACTGGGGTTGCTTTGTGTGATGGCAACGGAACCGATATTCTGGATGGGCTGTTCATCAAATACAGGCGTCCAGCTGGTGCCGCCATTTTCTGTTTTCCATACGCCGCCACTTGCGGTACCGAGAAAAACAATATGCGGGTTGTTCCACACCGCATCAATGGCAGTAACACGGCCACTCATACCGGCAGGTCCGATATTACGGGGTTTAAGTGATTTAAAATGTTTGGCCAGATCAACAGTCTGTGCAAACACAGTCGTCATACCCGTCAGGAGTATGATGCTAAGTAAATATTTTCTCATTCGCTGTTTGGTTTCAATCCTGTAAATTCTGAAAAATCCGGGCACCGGCCAAACCATTCCTGTTTTATTAAAGGGAAATCAATTGAATAGTATATTTATCGATAAAACCTGCCGCATCAAAACACCTGCTACTTCTCAACGCGCCGCCTGGCAAACAGGCTTATATGCAGCTGTTGCCGCTTTTCTTACCTATATGGTCATATTCGGCTTCCGGAAATCGTTTACGGTTTGTACGTTCGATGGCCTGCGCTTTGCCGGACTGAATTACAAAACCATACTCGTGCTCAGCCAGATGCTTGGTTACCTGCTGGCAAAATTTTATGGCATCAAATTCATTGCTGAATTACAAAGGCTGGGCAGGTATAAAATTATTTTACTGCTGGTGGGCATTGCATGGCTGGCCTGGTTACTGTTTGCGCTGGTACCTGCACCGTGGAATGCGGTATTTCTTTTCATAAATGGATTTCCGCTGGGGATGTTATGGGGCGTTGTGTTTTCTTATGTGGAAGGAAGACGCAGTACCGATTTTATCGGCGCAGCACTGGCAGTAAGTTTTATTTTTTCATCGGGCTTTGTAAAATCTGTTGGCGGATGGTTATTGCTGCAGTTTCATTTATCCGAGTTCTGGGTGCCCTTTGCCACGGGGCTTGTGTTCGCATTGCCTTTGTTGTTTTTTGTATACCTCATTGAACAGATTCCCCCGCCCGATGAAGCAGATATCGAAGCACGCATGCAGCGCAAACCCATGCCTGCGACAGAACGGAAAAAACTGGTGAGGTATTTTTTTCCTGGCCTTGTTGCCTGTATCCTTATTTACACATTCGCCACCATCTTCCGTGATATACGCGACAATTTCAGCGCCGATATGTGGAAGGAAATGGGCTACCTGAACCAGCCAGCCATTTTTTCCAAAACAGAAACACCGATCACGTTGATTGTACTCATCCTGATCGGGAGTATGGTGCTGATCAAAAACAGTTACCATGCTTTGATGCTGGCACATTTTTTTATCGGGCTTGGTTTTTTGATCGCCGGCATCTCCACATTCTTTTTTGTACAAAAACAACTGGACCCGGTTTGGTGGATGACTGCCGTGGGGCTGGGATTGTATATGGTATATATCCCCTTCAATTCTGTTTTTTTTGAAAGGATGATTGCGGCATTCCGTTTTACAGGAAATGTAGGCTTCCTGATCTATCTCGCCGATTCGTTCGGGTACATGGGAAGTGTTGGCGTACTGCTTACCAAGGAAATTGCAAAAGTGAAACTGAACTGGGTATCGTTCTTTTCCAACAGCGTTATCCTGCTTTCGGTTGCAGGCGTGCTGATCACATTATTTTCTGCCCTCTATTTTTCACGAAAAAGGAAAGAACGGGCGCAGTCTGTTTTATAAGTAATAATTCCGGGACACTTTGTGGTTGTATCGTACAGGATCATTCACCGCGGAGGCGCAGAGGACGCGAAGTTTCCCGGTCACAGACAGATAAAAGAAAGGGTCTTATTCAGACCCCTTTCCTTCTTTGTATTTTTTCTCTGCTGTTTTTGCTTTTTCAAAATCGAGTACTACGCCGTTGATGCAATAGCGCAAACCGGTGGGCGGAGGACCATCATCAAACACATGCCCGAGATGCGATTTACAACGGCCGCATTCCACTTCGGTGCGTTGCATACCCAAGCTGTTATCGGGCAGGTAAATGATCGAACTTTTGCTGATGGGCTCATAAAAACTGGGCCAGCCGCAGCCGCTTTCAAATTTTGTATCACTTTTGAATAACGGGTTGCCACATACGGCACAATAATAAGTACCCACTTCTTTCAAAGTTTCGAACGGACTGGTAAAGGGCCGCTCCGTTCCCTTCTGGCGGGCGATATAGTAAACATCCGGTGCAAGGATTTTTTTCCAGTCATCGTCTTTCATCACCACTTTCGCTGAATCGGTGCGGGAATAAACAGGGTTCTTTTTTGTTTTATCATTTTCCATAGCCTGGGGTTTCTGAGGGTTGTTCTGTGAATAACATGACTGCCACAATACCATTGCAAGCAGGAGAAGTGCGGTCCATCTCATATTTCGATTAATTAAATTCATTAAAATTAAGTTTAGTTCTCTGAATTCTGTTCCGGTATACAGACGAACAGTTGTTATTTACCTTACGTTGAACAGAATCAAAAGGTTTTCCATCCATGTTAAATGTTTTTTAAAACGCTCGGCTTATATTTGTTGTTCACGAAGGTTAGCAAGTACATGTTCAACATTATTCTGTTTGGTCCTCCCGGAAGCGGCAAAGGAACCCAGAGCGAAAAACTTATTGCGAAGTACGGATTAAAGCATCTTTCCACCGGCGATCTGTTACGCAGCGAAATTGCCCGGAAAACGCCATTGGGCCTTGAAGCAAAAAGCATCATGGATCGCGGTGAGCTGGTTCCGGATGAAGTGGTGATCGGGATGATCAGTTCTGCACTGGAAGCCAACC
>SAIX01000045.1 GCA_004028765.1 Chitinophagaceae bacterium
GGCCAGCGAAACCATGTATTGGCTGTTATTGTGTGAACAAAGCGGGTCTTATCCGTTTGAGATGAAATTAAAAAATGATGCTACTGAAATTATCAGGATTCTTTCAAGCATTATTGCATCCTCAAAGAGATAATGGTTTGGCTGCATTCATTTTCAGATTTTCAAATTTTTCAAATTTTCAAATTATACCATGGAACACTACCACATGAACCTGAACCTGAAAGTCTGGAGACAAAAAAACAGCAAGAGCAAAGGTGAGTTTAAGCTGTACCGCGTGGAGAATATTTCTTCGGAGATGAGCTTCCTCGAAATGTTCGATGTGCTGAACGAGCAGTTGATCCGTGAAGGGGAAGACCCGATCACTTTCGACCATGATTGCCGCGAAGGTATCTGCGGATCGTGTTCTATGTATATCAACGGCAAGCCGCATGGTCCATGGCAAGCGAATACCACCTGCCAGCTGCACATGCGTGCGTTCAAAGATGGCGATACCATTGTGGTGGAGCCCTGGCGCGCCAATGCATTTCCGGTGATCAAGGATCTGATGGTAGACCGCAGTGCATTTGACCGTATCATACAGGCAGGTGGCTATATCAGTGTGAACACAGGTAATGCGGTGGATGGCAATGCCATTCCCATTCCGAAAGATAATGCAGATGCTGCGTTTGCTGCGGCGATGTGTATTGGCTGCGGCGCCTGTGTGGCCGCTTGTAAAAACAGCAGTGCCATGCTGTTCCTGAGCGCCAAAGTATCGCATCTATCTTTGTTGCCACAGGGTGATCCGGAACGAAAAACACGTGTAATGAATATGGTGGCACAGATGGACAAAGAAAGTTTTGGTGCATGTACCAATACCGGTGCCTGTGAAGCTACCTGTCCGAAAGAAATCTCCATCACCAATATCGCACGCCTGAACCAGGAATACCTGGTGGCGGGTTTAACAGCTGATAAATAATTGAATTTTCCATCCATAAAAAAGAGCCGGGACTATTGTTCCCGGCTTTTTTATGGTATTTTACCCTGCAGGTTCCCACAATTCTATCTTATTCCCTTCCCCGTCGAGGATATGAACGAATTTGCCATAGTCGTACGATTCGATCTTGTCTACAATGGTAACCCCTTCTTTTTTTAATTCTTCCACCAGCGCTTCTAAATGCTCAACACGGTAGTTGATCATAAAATCGCGTGTGGTGGGTTCAAAGTATTTGGTGGTTTCTGAAAAGGGTGTCCATTGGGTGGTCCCTTTTTTGGCTGGATCATCCGCATGCAGCCATTCAAAACTTGCCCCGTACTGGCCCGCATCGATGCCTAAATGTTTCTGGTACCATTCCCTTGTGGCTTTCGGGTCTTTGCATTTGAAAAAGATGCCCCCGATACCGGTTACTTTTTTCATTTTACTTGATTTAGTATTTGTTTGATCAGCAATTTTTGATTGAACAACAAACCCCAGGCAGAACGAAACAATGATTCCGGAAAGAAAGATGGCGGGTGTTTTCATTTGAGGTTTTATTGGGTGAATGGTTTATTCGTTTATTGGTTTATTCGTTCACTGGTTTATTGGTTTATTTGTTCGGAAGTTAATTAAAAGGCACTTCACTTCCCATTCACCTTTCACCATTCACAAAAACATTACTCTTTATGAAATATGGATAAAAAATAGTTTGGGTGGCCTTTGGTATCGAACGATCCGGGATAACTTTCTCCGGAAAGATCATAACAGATCATCAATTCATGGTTTTCGAGGCGGTATATCGCAGTAAAATGTTTTCCCTGGTTGACGCCTTCCCTGCCGTAAATATCCATTTTCCCATTTGCATAACGGGCAACGCCTTTGTCAACACTCTCGGCTGCGACTACATACACCGAATCGGTCAGTACCATTTTTTGTTTTTGATAAAAAGATGCGGGTAATTGTGCGCCACCGATTTCCTGCCGCTGCGGAAACCAGGTCCCGTTCAATGGAAAATCCTGCATATGCATTGCAGTAAAAGAAAGCAAACAGGCAATACCAAATAGATAGGCTATCCTCCGTAATTTTTTCATGTTGTTGTTTTTTATCTGGATCATTGTTTATCCCATTCCCATACCAAACAGGTTGATGGCTTGCTGCTCAGGTGTGGGTATGGTAAGATTGGCCGGACTGGCCCCTTTCAGATCAATCAGCCCTTTTTGTGCGAGTGCCTGGATTTTGCTTTGCATATCTGCTGCAAAATAGGTAATGGTTGGTTTGCTGAAACGATTGGTCTGGTGAAGACCTACGACTGCCAATCCATCCGACAAAATAGCCCAGGGATAACCATGATTCATTTTAGAGAGTGTTTTAAAACCCAGTTTCTCCCAGAACGCAATGGACAAATCAAGGTTCTGAACGGGCTGCGCAAACTCACCGAACATGCCGCAGGTTTTGTTGACATATTTTTCGGGATTACCATAATCCTGTGGTGGCATCTGTAACATTGTTGGCCCCGCAGGTTGCTGGTATCCGCCGAATATCTGAACGATGCTGATAAAGCCTTTGTCGGGAGTCTCGATCAGGTATTTCTGGATCATATCACCGGGCCCTGGTTTTTGCGCAAATACAATGCCTGCTTCTTCCACAAACCGAACTACTTTGCCGATATCGCTTACATAATACGTTAGCGCGATATACGGCGAGGGGTCTTTGCGAAGCATCATTAACAAAGCGCCATCTGAAACCTGTATCCATGGAAAAGGGAAATCCATCCGCATCACTTCTGCAAAACCCAGTTGCTGGTAGAATGCAAGTGACTTTTCAGGATCAGGTGTGGTGATGGTGATCGCAGTTACTTCACCTAAAACGGGTGTGGGAAGGGGATGCATTTTCAGTTTATTGGTTTATGGGTTTATTTGTTTATTGGTCTTTCGTATTTCATCTGATATTGTGATCACTAAGTTCTTTTCGATTGACCTCTGTGAAACTTTGCGATCGCTGCAACTCAGCGGTGAAAAAAAGAAAATACAAATGATTATTGTGCCGCAGAAGTTTTACATAAGCAACCAGGCCTCATCAAAAAAACTAACCTGCATTTTGCTTTTTTCTTTTCAGGATCAGTGCACTGATGAGTGTGATCACGAGACCTACGGGTAAAATCTCCGCATATGTCATGAGTATATTGATAAAAGGATTTTTGTAGAGTTCCTGAAAACTTTTCAGCTCAGCAGTTTTTTTGGCAAGTTCCGCAGCACTGATACCGCTGGCTTTTGCATTTGCGAGCATGTGTGCCGCATATTTTTCAGCGAAATCGGGGAAAAAAAGGCGGTTATCGATCTGCCAGCTAAGAACATACATCGTGGAAGCCACCAGTGTAATAAAGAACCCGATTTTGAAGGCTTTCCCAAAACTGATCGATCCACCATTGTAGCGGTCGCGAAAGGTTTTAATACCCACAAATACAAAAGAAAAAGCCAGGATCATAGTTCCATACCCTAAAATCTCACCATTGTCGAAGTTGCCCTGGTTGCAATAGTAATAGGCAGAAAACAGCATCATAGCCGTAACAATGACCCCGGCGATCAGTCCGTTAACCCAGATAATTTTTTTCATGGTACAATTTTTTGTGAAAGAATAGATTGCAAAAATGGCTGCTCACCTGTTCAATGGCTTCATACTTTCGGGTGATTTTCGGGAAACCACTTTGAATTTCATCCAAAAGCATGAGAGATCATGGGATCAGTCCCATTCTTTTTGCTTTTTCGATGGCCTGTGTCCTGCGCTGTACGTCCAGTTTTTCGAATATCCGCGCCGCATGCGTCTTTACCGTATTCAGTGATACAAACAACTGATCCGCGATCTGCTGGTTGCTCAACCCTTCCGACATACGCTCCAGCACTTCCAGTTCGCGCTGGCTCATGCCAAGACTGGCCAATGCTTTTTCGTTCAATACAAAGGGCTCCTGCATGATCCGGTATACTTCTTTCTCCACCACCCTTGTTTCAACTTTTGGTTTGGTGAGTTTCCGCGCCAGCCATATTCCCAACAGGGTAAATACCAGTGCAATGGAACCGGCATATATTTCAAAAGC
Organism: Chitinophagaceae bacterium; assembly: GCA_004028765.1. Lineage (GTDB taxonomy): Bacteria > Bacteroidota > Bacteroidia > Chitinophagales > Chitinophagaceae > Sediminibacterium. Next base: position 4,044 of record SAIX01000045.1, read on the forward strand.
ATGGTCGTAAATAATGTATTTCAACTCAAGCCAGCGGAGCAGTATCAGCAGTATGGCCAGCGAAAAGCCATACAGAAAGATCGTTTTGTTTTTTTGAAAGAAGCCGCTGCGCATACAAAAGGGTATTTACTAAGATAATCGGTTTGCGGTAATCTTCCATATCTGCTGTTATGGTAGTTTTGTGATATGTCGAACAGCTATTTCCGGTTTAAATCTTTTACCGTTCACCAGGACAGGTGCGCCATGAAAGTATGTACCGATGCCTGTTTGTTCGGGGCCTGGATGGCGGCAAAAGTTATGGACTGGCAAAAAAATCTCCCTGGCTGGATCGGTCATGAAAAAAATATGCTCGATATCGGTGCAGGCACCGGTTTGTTATCGCTGATGATGGCACAGGTTTTCAAAGGAAGGATCGATGCAGTGGAGATCGATGAAGCCGCAGCGTTTCAGGCTTCCGATAATTTTGAATCTTCTCCCTGGCATGCAAACCTGCAGGTATTGCAGGGAGATATCCGTGTGATGCATACGGGCAAGAAATACGAGCTTGTTTTGTGTAACCCGCCCTTCTATGAAAACGATCTGAAAAGCCCTGACCAGCAACGGAATCTCGCCCTGCATAGTAATTCACTTTCGCTTGATGAATTGTTTGCCTCCATCGAACGGTTTATGACGGCGGATGGCAAATGCACCCTTTTATTCCCCTGGAACAGAAAAGACATTTTGCTTGAGAAAGCTGCGAACGCCGGTTTTTATCCCGAAGAAATTGTGGAAGTAAAACAATCGGATACACACAACTATTTCCGGGTGATGGTTTTTTTTGGGAGAAAAGAAGTTTTACCTGGTATGAAAGAGATGATCATTCGAAATGGCAATGACTACAGCGAAGAGTTTAAAGAGTTATTAAAACCTTACTACCTGCAGTTGTAGGATTTTATTCGCAGAAAATTGTTTATTGGTTTACTGGTTTACTTATTTATTAGTTAAGTAGCGAATTAAAAGATACTCACCACTGACCATTCACCACTTACCACTCACCACTCACCATTTCAACCGCAGAGCCGCAGAGGTCGCAAAGTTTCGCAGAGATTACTAAAAGGAATGTAGTGATCGTAATATCAGCTGAAATACCAAAAACTAAACTCAATGCGCTGCATAATCACCCAGGTAAGAAAAGGGTTCTGTTAATTGACCGGCTGAAAGTATGGTTGCCCGGCTGATCATTTCACTCCCGCCCTTCCGGATATCATCCAATACATATTTAATCAGTTGTTCACCAAAAAAACGACTGGCATCTCTTGGCAATTCATTGGGAAGATTGCCTATGGCCATTATATCCACGGCGTTTGGCGAACAGGGTGCGGTTTTCTTGCCTGTTATTTTATCCACTCCATAAATCAACTGATCTGAAGATACATCACCGAGGTTACAGGGTACGCTACCGTTTTTATCATCGGTGATATCGGCAATGGTCTGTATACGGAAATCATCCTTTTTCAGTGATTCCATGGTAAAAAGGCGCGGGATACGCTCCTCCCAGTAAATGCCATTCATCAAAATATCGGTATGTGCGCAGTATTGCTCAAAGAGGCAATGATACTCTTCCGGATATTCATGAAAATGATCACGGCTGTATGTGCTATGTATTTTATGGCGGTAAAGATCGTTTCCTTTCAGGTGAACGTATACCGGATAAGCGAATGAACGGGAGAGATATTCCTCGGGTTCCACTTCCTGCACATCCATCAGGTTCATGATCTCAAGGATACCGTGCGCCACCCGGCCGCTGCCGGTTACCGCCACTTTGATAGGCGGAAGCTTTAAGCCGAAATAAGTATGGATCAGTTCGCGGTAATCTTTCACATCAGAAACACGGCCCAGTTCATACGCGCCGGTTCTTTTTCCGTAAGCCATAATACCATTGTGCGCACCGACAATCCCCGCAAAAAAACCAAATCCAATGATACGCTGCCCGTCTTCGTGTTCAAGGCATTCATAGTCGATAAGCGTGATCTTTTTATCGATCATGGCGTGCATCAGCAACTGGTTATAGGGCTGTTTTTTCTTTGTGTGGGAGAAAAACAAATAGGTCTTACCTCCTATCAGTTCTGAAACCGGAACTTCCTTAATTCCAAGTAACATATTGCAATCTGTCAAATCTTCCACAACCGGGATACCGGCCTGTTCATATTCCTTGTCTGAAAAGCAACGGTTGGGCGAATGCTGAACATATATCTGGAGTTCCGGGATATTTTTTACCAGCCATTTACATTGCGCCGGGGTAAGCGCAACCCTGTTATCCGCCGGAATTTTTCCTTCCCTGATCAACCCTATGACAAGCATTGCAGTATTTTTGTGCAAGATAAGATTAGATGGCTGGATTGTGAGTGCAGATGAAGGATTAGCGGATGATCGGACCAGTAAATCAAAAATCCTGCCTTCTGATCCTGAATTTCTAATTTTGGGTTTTAATTCTTTTCATGAACTATTTCGAATTATACGGCATCCCTGTTACACTTAGCCCCGATGCTTCATTGGTGAAAAAAAAATTCTATGAATTAAGCAGGCAATTCCATCCCGATTTTCATGGACAGGCTACTGAGGAAGAGCAGGCTGCCATCCTTGAAAAGGCTGCACAGGTAAACCGTGCCTATAAAATATTCAATAACCGGGAAGAAACCATCCGTTATGTTTTGCAGGAAAAGGGTTTGCTGGAAGAAGAGGAAAAATACCGCTTACCGCAGGATTTCCTGATGGAGATGATGGAACTGAATGAGCAGGTAATGGAAATAAATGGCGATGATGCCAAAAAAAATATACTGGATCGCATTACTGAACTAAAAAAAGAGAGCTATGAACCTGTGGAAAAAATTGTGGCAGGCTATCAGGAAGGTGTTACTTCCGAAAAAGAACTGTTGCAGGTGAAAGAGTATTATTTCAGAAATAAATACCTGGAAAAAGTTGCGGTTGATTTGCGGTAACAGGCAGCAGCAGGTGCCTGAGGGTGTTTAGTTTTTTTGTTTGTTTCCGCTTGTTATCCTAATATTGCAGCCCTGTTTATCAGGTAAGGCCCAGATGGCGGAACTGGTAGACGCGCTAGACTCAAAATCTGGTTATCGCAAGGTAGTGCAGGTTCGATTCCTGTTCTGGGCACAAAAAGATCCCCCGGTTTACGGGGGATTTGTTTTTTGTGATTGCCTGTTTGGATATTGGAAATTAAAACGGTTCGGTAAGAATTAGTTCCCGCGCATAATCACAAAATTAAGAACGGGTGTTTCTGTAAGATTATTATTGCTGTAATTATAAAGTGTTACGGTAAAAGAGCCATTCGTGACCGCATCCACCTGAACAGAATACTTGCCCGTTGAAGCGCCGGATGCAATCACAACCAGCGGTACATCTGTTGACTTCACTACGGAATTATTTACCACAAATGAAACAGCGGTACCGGAATTAAGGCGGTTATTGTCCATCGTAATCTGGCCCGAATATCCATTTACAGTAACGGCCGTTGATTTACTCGGCGTTTGTGTAACCGTTGAACCACCACTCGTATAACCGATCCCATTACCGGAACTGGAGGCGGATGCATTGATACCATTGGTTGCCGTAACTGTACCTGATACTGAAACATCCCCGGATACCGTGAGCCCGGTGAGGCTGCCCACACCGGTAATATTCGGCTGGCTCGCAGTAGTAATGGTACCTGCCAGTGTTGCACCCGTTACAGCGCCTGTTGCTGTAACAGAAGTAGGTGTGATATTTCCCAGGGAAAGTGAAATGGAGGGTGTGGTATTCGGATTGGTAACTGAAGCAGAAATCCCGTTGGCGGTAACCACAGAAACGGAAGTAACCGTACCTGCTCCATTAGGGGTATACCAGGTACCATCGCCCCGGAGGTATGAAACACTGTTAGGTGTACCGGAAGCATTGATATTGGCAATGGTAACTGATTTGGATGGAAGCGTACCGCTGAATGTGCCACCGGTAATGGTACCGCTGACGGTTAAATTAGACAATGTTCCCACCGAGGTTAATGATGATGAAGTGATGTTTGCAGCGAGAACAGAACCTGTTAACACAGAACCGGAAGGAGTTGCCGAAAGAACAGCTGTATTTACGAATGCAGTTGTAGCGATTTGTGTGGTATTGGTACCGTAACTGGCAGTAGGTGCGGCCGGCAATCCTGTAAAAGTTGGTGACAGCAAAGGCGCTTTGGGTGCCAGCATATTGGCTGTATCAGAAATTTTCAAACGATTCGACAGCATGGAAGCTGTATCACTGTATTTCACAGATTGACCACTTTTTGCATAACCACTCAGCATCGTTGACGAGTCAGAGATTTTTAACCGGTTTGAGAGCATCGACAACGTATCTGATATCTTCAGGCGGTTCGATAACATCGCCAGGGTATCCGAAATTTTCAAACGGTTCGAAAGCATAGAAGCTGTATCACTGTACTTCACAGACTGTCCTGATTTTGCATAGCCAGTAAGCATCGAAGTGGTGTCGGAATATTTTACAGACTGACCACTCTTTGCATAACCACTCAGCATGGTGAGCGTATCGGATATTTTCAACCGGTTACTCAACATGGTGGCTGTATCAGATTTTTTCAACCGGTTTGACAGCATGGTCAATGTATCTGATATCTTCAGGCGGTTCGATAACATCGTCAAAGTGTCTGAAATTTTCAAACGATTAGATAGCATGGACGCTGTATCACTGTACTTCACAGATT
>SAIX01000046.1 GCA_004028765.1 Chitinophagaceae bacterium
GCTCCACTTTTACAGTTTTGGTTTTACCATCAGGGGCGGTGAATGTTTTCGTAACCACTTCATTTTTGCGGCCCATATGCCCGTAAGCAGCTGTTTCGCTATACATGGGCGTACGCAGTTTCAAACGCTGTTCAATAAAATAAGGACGCATATCAAACAACCCTTCCACGATCTTACCAATCTGTCCATCCGTAAGGTTCACTTTGGCTGTACCAAATGTATTTACGTTGATGGAAGTGGGTTTTGCAACACCGATCGCATAAGAAACCTGTACCAGCACTTCGCTTGCTACACCAGCGGCCACCAGGTTCTTGGCGATATGACGTGTGGCATAAGCTGCCGAACGGTCTACCTTGCTGGGATCTTTTCCGCTGAACGCACCACCGCCATGTGCACCCTTACCTCCATAGGTATCCACGATGATCTTGCGGCCGGTAAGGCCGGTATCGCCGTGAGGCCCGCCAATCACAAATTTCCCTGTCGGGTTGATATGGTACTTGATATCGTTATTGAAAAGCTTTGCGTATTTTTTATATTTCGCTTTAACACGCGGGATCAGGATATTGATGATATCTGATTTGATCTTCGCCAGCATTTTTGCCTCGGTATCAAAATCATCATGCTGCGTAGATACCACGATCGCGTCGATGCGTACAGGCCTGTTGTTATCATCGTACTCCAGTGTAACCTGGCTTTTTGCATCTGGACGCAGATACTTAATTTGTTTATTCTCTCTTCTCAATGCAGCAAGTTCAATGAGGATCTTGTGTGCAAGATCCAATGCCAGGGGCATATAATCATCTGTTTCATTGGAAGCATATCCAAACATCATACCCTGGTCGCCGGCACCCTGCTCCTCTTTTTTCTTACGGTCAACACCCTGGTTGATATCCGCAGATTGTTCATGAATGGCAGAAAGGATACCGCAACTGTTTGCTTCAAACATGTATTCACTTTTTGTGTACCCGATCTTACGGATCACACCACGGGCTATCTCCTGAACATCGAGATAAGCTTTTGATTTCACTTCACCTGCCAATACTACCTGCCCGGTTGTTACCAGCGTTTCGCAGGCAACTTTCGACTGCGCATCGAATGCAAGAAAATTATCGATCAGGGCGTCTGAAATCTGGTCAGCAACTTTATCCGGATGCCCTTCGGATACGCTCTCAGAAGTGAATAAATAAGGCATGTATTAAAATTTAATGGATGCAAATATAAAGGATACTCTGATACCCTACTAAAGGCGTGAGAAAATAACCCGTAACCGCATCCTGAAACGGGAATGCGTTCCTCCTCCCAGTCGTACCCTGCCATCCGCCGCATCATTCGAATTGGATGGCGTGATCAGGTAAGTTTGTGTGGAGAGGTTTCCGGGATATGGTGGCGTATACCGGATTGAATCATTCACCGGCACAGAGAGCCGAAGCGTAAACGATGTATCTTTTCTCGTAACAATCCCTTGTACATAACGGCTAATATCAAAAGTATACGCTGCTACTTTATCATAACCATTAATGGATTTATATGTAAGAAAGCCACCGAATGTTTCAATATTCGGGCCGGTGCTGCTGATACTGTAATCGTTGGGCACATTTCTTTTGTTATTATTGACAGAATCCCAGCGCGATAATAAGAGGTACCGTGGCGGGATCATCTGCGCATCAATGGTAAGCAGGTTTGCATCATCGGGCACCTGCTCTGTGATCAGCTCGGCTCGGTGAATAATTCTGTTTGAGAGACCCTGTAAACCCGGCACCCGAACCCTTACATAAGTTCCGGGAGAAGTCTGCAGGTAAATCAGTGAATCGGGCTTGGTGGTTGTGGTAAGGTGTTTGGCCATCTCACTACCCGAACGATCGCGTACAATGAGGTTGGCATTGCCTGCCGTTGAGAGGTTAAACCTGAAATAAGCAACCGAGGTATCCCGCTGCGTGGCACCAGTGGAACTTGAACTATAATACAGCGCAAACTTGGTATTCGTATCCGCCAGGTTGATCTTCAGCAAAGCATTGGTTCCGAAATTATGATCGGCAGTAACAGCAAAACCTGCAAAATAGGTACGGAAAACCGAATCGGAAATATAAGCGTTGGTTGTATCGTAATCTTTAATAAACCGTTTTGCCACACTGTTATTCAGTTTGATCCTGATCTGGTTTTTTGCATTTTCGTAACGGTTATTTACAGAATCCCCCACCCTTCTCAGATCAATCACCGTTGGGGCTGCCAATGATTGCCCGATCGTAAACGGCTGACTCGAAGGATAGTTGGCAGGATATGCAATGGCCGGGTCGATCGGCGTGTTATTGCTTATTTCGTTCACATTGATCCGCATGGGTAACATTGAATCGCCAAACAGCCCCCTGTAACTGAGGATGAGTACGGCCGAATCGATCACGATACTGTCTTTATTACCAGGTATATAATAAGGGAACACGTTGGGTTTTACTTCGAAAAACATCGAAGCCCTGGTTTTTCCGAAAATAGGATCATTGGTAATGCTTCCTAAAACCTGGTTATCTGCCTTGTATATGCGGAGAGAATCCGTATCATCAAAATTATCGGTGATCACATCCAGCAGCGTGTCTTTGGTAAGAACACCATCGATGGCAGGAATAAGGCCGCCGCCGAGATCTGTTGAACGGATCTTTGTACAGCCTATAGCCAGAACCAAAAAAACGATAACAGAAATGGAAAGCCTGCGCAGCGTAAAAAATGAATGCATGTGCGTTGCTGATTACTAAGGGTTACTTGCCCGCAAGGTCGTTGTACAATTCTAAATACTCTGTTAAATCGGAATCCCATCCTTTGAACGGAACCACTTTTTTCCCCTTCACTTTGGCGAATTCATCCACCAGTTTTTTCTCTACTTTATCTGCACCGAAAGTAATGGCATCTGCAAAGCTGGCACCCCCCTTGAATAAAGCTGTATTATTCGCATCTTTAAACACTTCAAGGTCTTTTTCCTTGATATTGCCGTTGATAATGGCTTTCTGTACAAAATCACCCCCAAGGTTTTCTTTAAAAGTGTTCTGCCCGATCGTAAATACCACTTTGCTGTTACCGAAAACAGGTTCTTTTTTATAGGCAGTTTTAATATAAGCGGGTATCAGCCCGGTCATCCAGCCGCTGCAATGGATCAGGTCGGGCGGCCATCCGAATTTTTTTACGGTTTCCAGAGCCCCTTTGCAGAAGAATACGGTCCTGAGCATATTGTCTTCAAACCACTGCTCATCATCGTCATGAAATATCTGCTTGCGTTTGAAAAAATCTTCGTTCTCGAGGAAGTATACCTGTAAACGCGCGTTGGGCAGGGACGCCACTTTTATCTGCAGCGGATAATCATCGTTGTCAACCGAAACATTGATACCGGATAACCTCACCACTTCGTGGAGACGGTGCCTTCTTTCATTGATCACTCCAAACCTCGGCATGATGCACCTCACTTCAAGGCCACTGTCGTTACTCTTGATCGCCAGTTTGTTGATCACCTCGGCAAATTCCGTTAATTCGAGGTAAGGCGACATCTCAGTGGCTATGAATAAAATCCGTTTCTTCGTTGACATCAGTTAGCTTGTTTTAGCGCAAATGCTGAAAAATGAGTGGGCAAAGGTACATAAATTGCGGCGAAATGCAACTGTTCAGCCGGTTTTGAACCCAATCCTGTTATTATGATCCTTTTTCACCGGGCCGCCGACCTTAGCCGATACCTCTCCCTTAAAAGAGGGGGCCGGGATAGCATTGGTTTTGTTCCTACCATGGGCGCATTGCACCAGGGGCACCTTTCTCTTATCGAACAAAGTAAAAAAAATAACAATATTACAGTAGCGAGTATTTTTGTGAACCCAACGCAGTTCAATGACCCCGGTGATTATGCAAAATATCCCCGCACCATCGAAAACGATATACGCCTGCTCGAAAATTCGGGTTGCGGCCTGGTTTTCCTGCCGGATGAAAACGAGATCTATCCGCCGGGGGAAGCTGTTATACAGTATAAAATCGGCGCCCTCGAAACCCTTTGGGAAGGCAGGTACCGGCCGGGGCATTTCCAGGGAGTATGCCGGGTAGTGCACAAACTGTTAAACATTGTGCAACCCGACCGCTTATACCTGGGGCAAAAAGATTACCAGCAATGTATGGTGGTCCGGGAACTGATCACCCTGACAGGCATCGGTACCACTTTGGAAATCTGCCCAACCCTTCGCGAAGCCTCGGGCCTGGCCATGAGCAGCCGGAATATGCGGCTGAATGCGGAGGGAAAAGAAAAAGCCGTTGCAATCTATCAAACGCTTTCCTGGATGAAAAATAATCTGCGGCCCGGCGACCTCTCCCAACTGTTTACTACAGCCAGCAAGCATTTAACCGAAGCAGGTTTCACCAAAACAGATTATATCACCCTTGCCAATGCGCAAACGCTGGAGGAAGTGCAGCAATGGGATGGGAATACAAAACTGGTGGCAATTGCTGCCGCATTTATGGGAGAAGTAAGGCTGATCGACAACCTGCTCATCAACTGAATATTTTCCGGAGTTCCCATTGAATATGCTTAACAGGATAATCAAAACAGTCTGCTTATCTTGCCAACGAATGCTACCCTATGAATAAGAAACTGGTATCGTTACTGCAATACCTTTTTTTCCTCGGACTCGGCATCTTCCTCGTTTGGTGGAGCCTTCACCAGATACCTGGTGAGAAATGGGGCGAGTTCAGGCGCTCGCTTGAAACAGCGCGTTACTGGCTCATTATACCGGTATTTCTCATACTCTCATTAAGTCATGTGGCCCGCGCACTCCGCTGGAGGATACTGATGCAGCCGATGGGCTATCATCCTTCGCTGCTGAATACTTTTTTTGCGGTGATGATCGGGTATCTCGCCAACCTTGCGGTACCCCGTTTGGGAGAAGTGTTGAAATGTACACTGCTTGCACGCTATGAAAAAGTACCTGCCGAAAAACTTGTGGGTACCATCGTGGCTGAAAGAGCTTTTGATGTGATCTCGCTCGGCATTGTTTTTCTGCTGGCACTGATTTTTCAATACGATGTGGTGGGGGAATATGCCAACCAGTTATTCCGGCAGTTATTTGAAAACAAAGCAGGCCAGTTTTCGCTTACTAAAATCGGGATCGTACTGGGAGTCATTTTGGTTTTGGTGATCGCTGTGAAAATCTGGTTCAACCAGTTCTCGCACCTGAAAGTGGTGATGGTTGCGAAAAAAATATTAAAAGGCATCTGGGAAGGATTGAGCAGTATCCGCAAACTCAAACAAAAAGGCTTTTTTATTTTTTACAGTGTATTGATATGGTCCCTGTATATCGGCGGAACCTGGGTGGGGCTTCTTGCCACACAAGGCACTTCGCACCTGGGTTTGCCACATGCAGTTTCGGCACTTGCCTTCGCCAGTATCGGTATGATCGTTACCCCCGGCGGTATCGGTGCTTATGCTTATTTTCTTGCCAAAGTTCTCGAACGGAATGATATCCCTTTTGAAATAGGTTTTGCCAACGGCACCCTGCAATGGTTCGCACAATTCGGGATCGTGGTGCTGGTGGGTTTTGTTTCGATGGGCCTGCTTCCTTTTTATAACAAACACCGACACCATGAAAGCCGTAAAAGTCATCCCTGATAAAATTTTCACACTGCCAAACCTGCTGCACCGCATTGCAAGCTGGAAAGTGACCAATAAAACCATCGCCTTCACCAATGGCTGTTTTGATATTCTGCACGAAGGACATATTGCTTCCTTATCGGAAGCAGCCAGTGAAGCCGATTATCTTATTGTAGGTGTAAACAGCGATGCGAGTACCAAAAGATTGAAAGGCCCCGAGCGCCCGGTAAACCATGAACACAGCCGCGCACTGCTGCTGGCAAGCCTGGCGATCGTGGATGCCGTGGTGATTTTTGAAGAAGATACACCCCTGCAACTCATCACCGCCGTACAACCCGATGTACTGGTAAAGGGGGGTGATTATACCATTGAACAGATCGTTGGTGCAAAAGAAGTGATTGCAAATGGAGGAAGGGTTGTGATCAATCCCATCGTGGAAGGTTTTTCAACCACGGGGATTATACAACAGATAAAAGCTTCTTTTTCCTGATCGTTTTCAGTAAACTTAACATTGCAGCCTTTGGTGGTATCCTTATATTTGAAGATACCGTAACTGGGCTTGTCATTTATTTTTTACCGGCACCCGTTTTACGGCATCAAATATCTCCAAGGTTTCACTATGCCGAAAAAGCAGTTAATTCCACGCGACATCAGTTGGCTCAGTTTTAATGCAAGGGTTTTACAGGAAGCCAATGATGAAACAGTGCCCCTCAAAGAAAGGATCCGTTTCCTGGGGATCTTTTCCAATAACACGGATGAATTTTTCCGTGTGCGCGTTGCCACACTCAAACGCATGCTCGAGTTTACGCAGAAAGGTAAAAAACTGCACATGCATCTCGAGGATAGCCCGCAACATATCCTTGACCAGATACAATCCATCGTATTAAAACAACAGAATGAGTTTAACCGGATCTGGAACGGAATCCTGAAAGAACTGAAGCGGGAGAAGATCAACATGGTGGATAATACCAGGCTTTCACGCGAGCAGCAGCAGTTTGTAAAAAAATTCTTTGAAGAAGAAGTTCGTTCCAACATCATCCCGCTGATGATCGAAAGCCTGCCGCAACTCCCCTATCTGAGGGACAAAAGCATTTACCTCGGTGTGGTGATGCGCAAAAAGAGAGCGGCCTATCAACAGAAATATGCACTCATTGAAGTTCCTGCAAAAGCAGTGGGCCGTTTTGTTTTATTGCCATCCCGCAGGGAAGAAAAAAACATCATGCTTCTCGAAGACGTGATCCGTTTTAACCTGCCGAATATTTTTTCTTATTTCGGGTACGATCACTTTGATTCCTGGATATTCAAAGTCACAAAAGATGCAGAGATCGATATCGACAATGATGTAAGCACCAGTTTTGTGGAGAAGATGGAAAAGGGTTTAAAAAACCGGCGCAAAGGGAAAACGGTACGGTTTGTATATGACAAAGCGATGGACCCCGGCCTGCTCGGTTATCTCACCAAAAAATTAAACCTGAATAGAAAAAGCAATATCATCCCGGGGGGACGTATCCATAATTTCCGGCATTTTATGGATTTCCCGGATGTGTTCCATACCCGGAGTACCCGGCGCGGGCCTTTTGTACACAGGGATTTCCAGTCAACCGCCCGCGTTACCGATGTGATCACACAAAAAGATGTGATGCTGCATTTCCCCTACCATTCCTTCAACCCGGTGATCGATCTTCTTCGCGAAGCGGCGATGGACCCCGATGTACGTTCGATCAAAATCACTGCATACCGGCTTGCAGATAATTCGAAAGTGATCAATGCACTCGTGAATGCAGCGAGGAATGGCAAAGAGGTGGTGGTGATGCTCGAATTAAAAGCCCGCTTCGATGAAGAAGCCAACCTCGAATGGAAAAAAGTGCTGGAAGAAGAAGGCGCCACGGTTTTGCTGGGCGTACCCAAAATGAAGATCCATGCAAAACTCTGCATCATCAAAAAACGGACGGGTAATAAAACGATACAGTATGGCTTTGTGAGCACGGGGAACCTCAACGAAAAAACGGCAAAGATCTATGGCGATCATTGCCTGCTTACTTCCAACCGCAATGTAATGGCCGATATCAACCGCATCTTCCATTACCTGCATAACTGGAAAAACGGTTTTCATGCTTTGCAGAATTGCAAAACGCTGCTGGTTTGTCCAACGGGCATGCGGAAAAATTTCACTTCCCTCATCAACCGCGAAATCCGCCATGCCAAAGCGGGAAAACCGGCTGGCATTATCCTCAAAATGAATTCGATCAGCGACAAAAACCTGATCCTGAAACTGCATGAAGCGGCCAAAGCGGGTGTAATGATACAGATGGTGGTAAGGGGTATTTACTGTGCACATGCCGAACCGGGCCGCACAAAGGGAAAGATGACCGCCATCAGCATCGTGGACGAATACCTCGAACATGCAAGGGTGATGATCTTTCATAACCAGGGAAAAGAGGATACATTTATTTCAAGTGCCGACTGGATGGTGCGCAACCTCGACCACCGCGTGGAAGCCGCAGTTCCGGTGATAGATCCGAAAATAAAAGCCGAATTGAAGGAGATTATCCACATTCAATTAAGAGACAATGTAAAGGCCCGCATACTCGATAATGAGTTACACAACAACTATGTACCTTCCGCCGGTAAACGAAAGGTTCGTTCGCAGATCGAAACCTATCAATACCTCTACCGGAAAAACATAGTGAACAGTGAGACTGGCCGCCATTGATATCGGGAGTAACGCAGCAAGGTTACTCATTGCCGAAGTAACGCAGGACCGCGAAGGCAATACGCTGTTCAATAAACTCAACCTTGTACGCGTACCGCTCCGTCTCGGTTTTGATGTATTTGAAAGCGGTGAAATCTCCAAAGAAAAAAGAGGGATGATCCTGCAGACGATGAAGGCCTATGGCCATCTCATCAATGCCTACGGGGTGAAAAATGTGATCGCCTGTGCCACCAGCGCCATGCGCGATGCGAGGAACAGTGCCGACATTATCCGCAAAGTAAAACTGGAAACCGGGCTGGAGATCGAAGTGATCAGTGGCGATCTGGAAGCTTCCATCATCTATGAAAACCATGTGGCCGAACACCTCGATACCGACCACAGTTACCTCTACATCGATGTGGGCGGTGGCAGTACCGAACTTACTTTTTTTGCCGATGGCAAACTTGTTTTCAAAGAATCATTCAATATCGGTACGATCCGTCTGCTGAAAGACATGGTGGATGAAGACAAGTGGAACGAGATGAAAGACTTCATCAAATCGCACACAAAAAATTACAAGAAACTTGTTGCGATCGGTACGGGCGGTAATATCAACAAAGTGTTTTCGCTGAGCAAGAAAAAAGACGGCAAGCCTTTGAGCATCGACCTGTTAAAAGACTATTACAAAGAGATCGCCAGTTTTTCGCTGGAAGACAGGATCAATATCTATAAACTCCGCGCCGACCGTGCGGATGTGATCGTTCCGGCTCTGCAGATTTATATCAATGTAATGCGCTGGGCCGATGCAGAAGAGATGTATGTACCCAAGATCGGTTTGGCGGATGGTTTGATTCAGCACCTCCACGCTGAACTTACTGCGAAAGGTATTTCGAGCTGAATAGAACAAAACATTTCCCGGGCATTCCTTACAGAGATTCTCCCTAATTTGCATCTGCATCCGGATATGTTTTATTCTAAAGCAGGAGCATATTCACATTCCTTTATCCACCATCAAACCTGTTCAGATGTCGGCCCAGAAAGAGATCAAAAAAATAACCACGCATACCCTTCTCCAGCTCAAATCACAGGGCATCCCCATTTCCATGATTACTGCTTATGATTATTCATTTGCCCGATTATTTGATGCGGCTGGCATTGATGTGTTACTGGTGGGCGACAGCGCCAGCAATGTGATGGCAGGTAATGAGACCACGGTTCCCATTACACTCGAGCAGATGATTTACCATGCGCAATGCGTGGTGAAAGCCGTTAACCGTTCTTTAGTGGTGGTGGATATGCCTTTTGGGTCTTACCAGTCCAACACCGATACAGCCGTAGCCTCTGCAATACGCATCATGAAAGAAACCGGCGGTCATGCTGTAAAAATGGAAGGCGGTGCAGAGATAGCAGACAGTGTTCGCAGGATCGTATCGGCCGGGATACCCGTTATGGGCCACCTGGGCTTAACGCCTCAGTCCATTTATAAATTCGGTACCTACACAGTGAGGGCCAGAGAAACTGCTGAAGCGGAGAAGCTATTGCAGGATGCCCGTTTATTGGAAGAAGCCGGTTGTTTTGGTATCGTACTCGAAAAAATTCCGGCAGCGCTTGCCGCCACAGTAAGCAGCGGATTAAAAATACCTACCATCGGCATCGGTGCGGGGAGCCATTGCGACGGGCAGGTGCTCGTAATGCATGATATGCTTGGCATCAATAACGAATTCAAGCCCCGTTTTCTGCGGCAGTACCTGAACCTGGAAGAACTGGTTACAGGTGCGGTACAGGCTTATATCCGCGATGTAAAATCGCGCGACTTCCCGGCCAGCAACGAATCCTACTGATGCTTCACCGATATGGGGACAATTTTCACCCAAAATCTTTCCCGGAATAAAAAGGGCTGAATAGATTTGAAATAACCAAAACCCCCATGCAACATGAGAAAGCTGTTATCAATGGCCTGTGTGCCTGTACTATGCCTCTTTGTTTGTTCAGCAAAAGCTAGTGGACCCAAAACCACGGATACCGGAAAAATAAACCATGTGCTGGATGGCAACATCAATGAATGGAAAGCGGATAAGTTTGAAACGGATAAAGAAACAAATATCCTGTATGCGATGGACCATGATGCAAACAACCTGTACCTCGCCATGAAAATAACTGATATGCCGATGCAGATGAAAGTGATGATGCGGGGAATGAGTTTATACATTGATAAAAACGGGAAGAAAAAAGAAAGAACAGGTATTGAATTTCCTGTAAAACGCGATGCAGGTGCAGCTGGCTTCGGCGGCCGCAGGGGCGGCGGTGGCGCTGGCGAAGAAGGTGGCGGCAGGCCCGATCCAAAAGAAATGCGCGAAAGGCTTGCAGCCGGGATGGTATTATTAAAAACATTTGGCTTTGATGACCAGGAAGAGAAAACCCAGCTGATCAACCAGCCGGGTGGGGCCAATGTGGCATTCGACTGGGATGATGCCAATAATTTTTTTATTGAATACCAGGTGCCGCTTAGTCTTTTGGGTCAGCCCGCAGCATTAAACGGCAAAACGCTTGGCATTGGCTGGAAAATATTTGGTATGGAATTGCCTTCGTCTTCAAGCTCGTCTATGGCAGCTCCTCCCGGCGGAAGTTTTGGAGGCCGTGGCGGTGGTGGCGGAACAACGAACAGAACCGGTGGTGCAAGAGCAGGTGGCGGAAACACTTCCGGCGGTGGAAATTTTGGCGGAATGGAAAGCCAGATGAAAGAACAGAGTTTCTGGACAAAATATATTTTGAACCTGTAAGAAAGAAAGAATGGTGATTCAGACAAGTAACCGGAAGATCGTGACACTGATTGCCCATACCCTGGCATGGATCTGTTTTTTTACGGTGCCCTATCTTGTGTTTTTCCCGCGGCTGCGGGATTTTGGGCTCAGCAATCACCAACTGGCTTCGATCATTTGCAATAATGTATTCCTGGTTGTTTTTTACTACCTGAATACACTTGTCCTGATCCCCCGTTTTCTTGTTAAGGAAAAATGGTTTTTGTATATCCTGTCAATCGTAGTTTGCCTATTTGTTTTCCTGTATGTTCCCAAACAAATCGCTTTATGGATTGCAGAACCGGAGCCTTTTAATCCGAATAACAGGGAATTTATCCGGAACCCGGCTTTCAAAGGGAAACCCAGGTTTTCCGGTTTTATGCGCGGACAAAGACCATTGGCAGACCCATATAACACGGTATTGTTCTTCCTGATTTTTACAATGGGCATCAGCATTTCAGTGGTGCAGCGCTGGTTGAAAACAGAACAGACAAGAAAAGAAACCGAGAATGAAAAGCTGAACACTGAGCTCTCTTTTCTGAAATCACAGGTAAACCCACATTTCTTTTTTAATACACTGAATAATATTTATTCCCTTGCTGTGGTAAAAAGTGAAAAAACCGCACCTGCGGTGATGAAGCTGTCTGCGATCATGCGTTATATCCTCTCCGAAACGCAGCGCGACCATGTTCCCCTGCAGAATGAAGTGGATTTTATCCATAATTTTATCGATCTGCAGAAAGTACGTTTAACGGATAAAGTATCCCTTAGTTTTAATACAGGGGGAAATACGGATGAACTGCTTGTGGCGCCGCTGATCTTTATTCCTTTTGTGGAGAATGCATTTAAATACGGGGTGAGCACCAAAGAATCCTCCAGCATCGATATCAACCTGCGGACAGAGGGCAATAAAATATTTTTCAGTTGTATCAACTATATTGTCCCTTCAGAAAACAACCTGATGGAAAACACCGGTATCGGCATTAACAATGTAAAACGCAGGCTGGAACTGATGTACCCGGAGAAACATACATTGGCTACTTTTGAAAAAGATAATTATTATCACGTTCAATTAGAGATCACTACCTGATGATACACTGTATAGCAATAGACGATGAACCGCTGGCACTGCAACTGATCAATGAATACTGCAGTAAGATTTCGTTCCTGAAACTTGAAAAAATCTTCACCAATACCGATGAAGCAAGGGGCTGGCTGCAAAACAATAAGGTAGACCTGCTGTTCCTCGATATCCAGATGCCTGATATCAACGGGATGCAGTTCTATAAAGGGCTGGCCGAAAAACCGCCAGTGATTTTCACAACCGCCTATAAAGATTTTGCTGCCGAAGGTTTTAATGTGGATGCCGTGGATTACCTGCTGAAGCCTTTTGAATATGATCGTTTCCTAAAAGCCTGTTACAAGGCCAAAGAATACCTCGAATTCCTGAGCACACAGGAACTGCAGCTCAATTCCATTTTCGTAAAAGTGAATTACGAAATCATGAAGATCAACCTGAAGGATATAGAGCTGATCGAGGCGCTGGATGATTATATCAAGATCTATATCAAACCCAACCCGGTGCTTACACTGATGACATTAAAAAGTATCCAGGAAAAACTTCCCCCGAGGGATTTTGTAAGGGTACACCGGTCGTTTATCATACCGCTTGCACGAATTGAAAAATTCAGCAAAACCAAATTATGGACTGCCGGAAAAGAGATCCCCATCGGCAGCAGTTACAGCCATGTGTACGACCAGTTGTTAATGATTTCCAAAACAAAATAATTCCCCGATTCAAAGCCCCTGCTCGCCTAAATAAATTGACCGGTGTTGCAACGGTAAATACTTTTACAATGATCATTTTTCATAAATGTTTCATGCAAGGTTTTGATTAAGCACCAGCGGTTGTTCCCAACAGGTGGTGCTTTTTTATTTTATCGCCCCAAACCTGCGTACGCATACAAGCCTGCTTTCCCTACCTTTGGTGCATGGAATTTTTACAGCAACTCGGCATTGCCGGCCAAAATCCCGGTGTATCAACGGGTATCAACTGGATCAACAGCAAAGGAGAAAATATTGTTTCTTTTTCGCCGGTGGATGGCGCAAAGATCGGTGCCGTTGTTTCGGCAGATAAGGCTTCCTATGAACAAATCATCGCTGCGGCCGGAACCGCATTTACAGAATGGCGGATGTGGCCCGCACCCAAAAGAGGCGAGATCGTTCGGCAGGTAGGGGAAGCACTCCGCAAATACAAAGAGCCGCTTGGCAAACTCGTGAGCTATGAGATGGGGAAAAGTTTGCAGGAAGGATATGGCGAAGTACAGGAAATGATTGATATCTGCGATTTCGCTGTTGGTCTTTCGCGCCAGTTATATGGGTTAACCATGCACAGCGAACGTCCCGCACACAGGATGTACGAACAATGGCACCCCTTAGGTATTACCGGTATCATCTCAGCATTTAATTTCCCCGTGGCCGTGTGGAGCTGGAACAGTGCACTGGCCTGGGTTTGCGGCAATGTTACCATCTGGAAACCGAGTGAAAAAACACCTTTGTGCGGTATCGCCGTTCAGAAGATTGTTGCAGAAGTTTTTGAAAAGAACCAGGTACCCGAAGGCGTGAATTGCCTGGTACAGGGCAGCCGTGAAGTGGGCGAATGGATCAGTAACGATACAAGGATACCGTTGGTATCTGCCACCGGCTCTACCCGGATGGGAAAAGCTTTGGCCGCAGCCGTAGCTGCAAGACTTGGCAAAAGCATCCTCGAACTCGGTGGTAACAATGCCATCATCATTTCAAAAGAGGCCGATCTTGATATGGCATTGATCGGTGCAGTATTCGGTGCGGTGGGCACTGCGGGGCAAAGATGCACCAGCACACGAAGACTCATCATACACGAATCCGTTTACGAAACCTTCCGGGATAAACTTGTAAAAGCCTATGGCCAGTTACGCATCGGCAACCCGCTGGATGCACAAAACCATGTAGGGCCACTTATCGATACCGATGCAGTGAACAATTATCTCTCGGCTATCGATCAATGCAAACAGCAGGGCGGGAAATTTATTGTGGAAGGAGCTGTACTCAATGGTACCGGTTATGAAAGCGGTTGCTATGTAAAACCCTGCATCGCCGAAGCCACAAATGATATGGCCATTGTACAGCATGAAACTTTTGCGCCGATCCTCTACCTGATGAAATACAGTCATATCGATGATGCAATTGCGATGCACAACGGCGTACCACAGGGCCTCTCATCCTCCATCATGACATTGAACATGCGAGAAGCGGAACAGTTCCTTTCCCATGCAGGCAGCGATTGCGGTATTGCCAATGTGAACATTGGTACCAGTGGTGCGGAGATCGGCGGTGCATTTGGCGGGGAAAAAGAAACCGGCGGTGGCCGCGAAAGCGGGAGCGATGCATGGAAAGCTTATATGCGCAGGCAAACCAATACAATCAACTGGAGCACCAGACTACCGCTTGCACAGGGTATCCGGTTCGATCTTTAGTATATGAGTTATCAGGCAGGAAAATGCATGCTTCCATCCGGATGATCAGAAAAATTGCCCCGTTGCTTTCAGCAGATTGATGGAATTTTAGAAGGGATAACAATTTCTCGTACCCTTCTCTTCTGTCCGGGATACCATTTATGAAAGAATTGATCTTCGCCAATCTCGCCAAACACATCAGCCTTACCCCGGAGGAAAAACTCGCTTTTGCCTCTGCGCTCGAAGAAAAAATATTCCCACGCAAATCGATCCTGCTGAAAGAAGGGCGGCCCTGCACCGATATTTATTTTGTTTGCAGCGGTACAGTAAGGGCATACCATATAAGCAACGATGGAAAAGAATCCACACTGATGTTTGCCATCGCCGACTGGTGGATCACCGACATGTATTGCTTTGTGAACAGTATGCCCGCCATGATATACATCGAGGCGGTGGAAGATTCCGTTGTTTTGCAACTCGATAAAAAACTGCTGGACCATCTTTACAAGGTTATCCCGAAACTTGAACGCTTTTTCAGGATACTTATGCAGAATGCCTATACCCGCGAGCAGTTGCGTATGATCGAAAACCTATCGCTCACAGCCGAAGAACGTTATGATCGTTTCCTTCACAAATATCCGCATATCGCTGCCCAGGTTACGCAGAAACAGATCGCTTCCTATCTTGGCATCACCGCCGAGTTCCTGAGTATGATCCGCGCAAGAAAAGCAGGAAAATGATTTCTTAAACTGGTTTAAGCGGCGTCCACATTGCATGTATTTTCTTTACCAAAATATCTGAACATGCTTATCCTGATTGCAGGCCCGTATCGCAGCGGAACCAATGATGATCCTGTATTGATCCGGAAAAACCTTTCCCGGCTGGAAGCGCCAGCCCTCGCCATTTTCCGGAAAGGGCATATCCCCATGATCGGTGAATGGGTGGCATTGCCGCTGATGCAACTGGCCGGGTCGGAAAAACCGGGCGATGCTGCCTGGGAAGAGATCCAGTACCCGGTGGCGCATCGGTTGCTGTTGAAATGTGATGCCGTACTGAGGATCGAAGGCGATTCAAAAGGTGCCGACCAGGATGTGGCGATCGCGCAAAAACTGGGATTGCCCGTATATCGAAGTCTAGAAGAGATACCGGCAGCGACAGGGCATCACATGCAATAAAATATACATATTTATTGATGGTCAATACAGGAAAAATCATTTAAGATTTTCCTAAATCCATTCCCGCCCGTTATTTTATCATGATCATTCTGCAAATTTGTAGATATCGAAAACATTTCTACCAAATGATGCATCGTGGGATTGTCTTGACCATTGTGGCACTGCCACTGTTTTTTCATCAGCTTGCCGCGCAAACAGAAGCTCCGAGGGGATGGCATTTACTGGATGTTACACAGGATTCATTTTATGGCATCAGTCTAAACCAGGCTTACCGTTTTTTAAAACAGAAAAACAAAAGCCCGAAACCTGTGATCGTTGCTGTTCTCGATTCCGGCATTGATACCACGCATGAAGACCTGAAGCAGGTTCTCTGGCGCAATCCAAAAGAAATTCCGGGTAATGGCATTGATGATGATGGCAACGGTTATGTGGATGATATCTATGGCTGGAATTTTCTTGGTGGAAAAGATGGCCGCGATGTTTGCAAAGCTTCCGATGAAAGGGCCAGGATCTACCACCGTTTGAAAACAAAATTTGGTGGCGCTTCGCTTGATACCGTCAACATGAACGGCAGGGAAAGAAACGAATACCACCTCTATAAAAAAGCCGCGAATGAACTTAGTTTCAGCAGTGATGAACAGGTGGAGCTGTTGTTTGTGGAAGTAACCGCAAAGGCATTAAAACGCCATGACAAAGTGTTGCGCAAAGAACTGGGTAAAGACGAATTTACCTGTGAAACACTGGAGAAATTTCAACCACAGACAAGACAGGCCAAAGAAGCCAAATTCGGTTATCTGACTTGTATCAAAATGATCGGTGTAGAGCCCGATGAAACCAACCTCAATACCATTTCTGACCTCGATGAATATGTGGAAGGGAAGAAAAAAGCTTTCGAATCGAGGGATATGCCTCCTTTCGATTACAGGGCGGATATTGTAAAAGACAATTACTTCGATCTCTCCGACCGTTATTATGGCAACAATGATGTGATGGGCCCCATGATGAGTGCCAAACATGGAACACATGTGGCTGGTTTGATAGGTGCACAACGGAACAACGGTATCGGTATAGACGGTGTGGCGGATGATGTAAAAATTATGATGCTGCGCGTGGTGCCGGACGGGGATGAATACGATAAAGATGTGGCGCTTGCCATCCGTTATGCAGTGGATAATGGCGCCAAAGTGATCAACATGAGCTTTGGAAAATCATTTTCGCCCGAGAAAAACTGGGTCGACAGTGCCGTTCGGTATGCTGAACAGCATGATGTACTGATCGTACATGCATCGGGTAACGAAAGCAATGATCTTGACCAGAAAGAAAATTATCCCAATCCCTGGCTGCAGCAATGGAATACCTATGCATCCAATTTTATTACCGTTGGCGCCAGCAGCGACCCGAAGATTGCGGGAAGTCTCTGTGCCGATTTCAGTAATTATGGCAAAGAAAATGTGGATGTTTTTGCGCCCGGTGTAAGGATGTATTCCACTTTTCCCGGCGGGAACCAATACGGCAATTTAAAAGGAACCAGTATGGCGGCACCGGTGGTGAGCGGTATCGCTGCGTTGATCCGTTCTTATTACCCCGATCTCAGTGCCGTGCAGGTAAAAAAGATCATCGAACAAACAGCCTACCGCCCCGATGGAAATGTTCCGTCGGTAAAACCAGGCACCAAAAATGAAGAAGTCCCTTTTACCATCCTCAGCAAAACCGGCGGTATCGTAAATGCCTACCGGGCCGTACTGAGTGCAGATACCACAAAGGCGGTTTTATTCACGAAAGAACCGGTTAAAACCAGTTCTCCCGCTATTGCAAAAAACAGTTCTGCTACAACTACCAAATCAAAATAAAATGTATAAACCCGCTGCGTCTGATTTTCCTCCTTATTTCGGCAGGTATATTGCCAGGGTGGAAGCAGAAACCGTAAAAGAAGCCGTTTCAAAATATGCGGATAACCTGAATGATTTTTATACCGGTTTACCCGAAGAAAAATCTGATTACCGCTATGCTCCGGGTAAATGGACTTTAAAAGAATTGCTGCAGCATATTATCGATGCAGAAAGGATTTTTTCTTACCGTATTTTGAGGATTTCCCGCGGAGACAAAACCCCGCTTGCATCGTTTGATGAAAACAGCTATGTTGAAAATGCGAAAGCGCACAACCGCAGTTTTGCATCTATCAAAGAAGAATTTCTTGCTGTAAGAAAGTCTACTGATCTTTTACTGGGTTCTCTAACCGAAGAACAGTTCGCACAAAAAGGTATTTCAAGCGAGTTGCCCGTAACCGCAAATGCAATCGGTTTTATCATCTTCGGCCACCTTCTTCACCACAGAGAGGTTTTGGAGCAGCGGTATTTGTAAAATGCAAAATGCAATTAAGGGAACTTTGAAACCAAGGGCTTTATTGCATCCCGTAACTCTATTTTACTTTTTACTTTTTACTTCCAGTTCAGTACCTGTAAAAATCACACCACTGCTCATCGCAGAGTAATTTCTGCAGTGCGGGGGATTTCATCACTTCGGTGTAATCCATTGCTTTCCCGTTTACCCAGATGGTTCTGTAAACAAGGCGGATACCATGACTGTAATCAACCCACCAGTTGATATGCCCGGTGTACAAAGGCTGAATGGCTTTACCATCTGGTTTATGCCATCCGTAGATGGCTTCACGTTCCGGTTTGGGATCGCGGGAAACTTTTCCCGAAAGCACCACGTCTTTTTTAATGCCCGCAATCAATCCCTTTCTCCCTTTTCTTTGTCCTTCAATAATAAGATGATGCTGCCACATGGTTACCGAACTGTCGCGGAAGGCGTACATGGGAACGGGTGTAAGTTTTACCACTGCAGCCTGGTAAATGTCATCCACCATTTTCCGCGTGGGCAAAAAGCAATGAAAGCTATCCGCAATCATCTGGGCTGCCATCGGGGTTAAAGGGATGCGCGCCCAGTCATCATCTGTTCCAAGTGAAAGATAATCGGGTGAAACATAATAAACAGCTTCGGTCTTTTTCCCCGTTACAGAATCTGCAACCGAAACATGGACCGGAACAAAATTGCGCAGGAAGGATGGGATATTCCCCGAAAGTATCTGTTCCTTGGCAAGCGAATCACGTTCCCGCCATTTGGAAGCCGCCACCTGCTGGTAAAATGCCGTAGCTCCCTGCCTGTTTGTTGTTTGGCTTTGCGGCCATTGCATTTTTTTCACAGGGTTGCAGGCATAGAATGTAAATGCATATCCCGTAATGATCAGAATTTTTTTCACAGTTCCTGTATTGTAATATTCCTGAAACAAACTTCTCCCCCATGATCCTGGAAGGCAATATGTCCCTTTGCAGCCATTCCGTACTCAGGATGGTCTTTCCATTTACCTGTACGTTTACGTTCCTTCCAGCTATCGCTCCATAACATATAACCGGCAACTTTTTTCCCATTGAGCCAGTGTTCCACTTTTCCTTTGTTTACTTTGATCACCGTATGGTTCCACTCACCCGCAGGTTTTGTTGCATTCACCAGCGGTGGATCCATTGCATAATTGGCACCGGTTTTCTGCCAGTCTTCCAGTTTTCCCGGGTAACCGGTATCATCGATCAACTGGTATTCCGGCCCGCTGTAATAAGACGCGGGATATGCTTCGGAAACCATATATAAAATTCCGCTGTTGGCCTGTGGGGCAATTTTCCAGTCGAGGGAAAGCTCAAAATTTTCGTACTGTTTTTCAGTGATAAGGTCGGCGTGTTTTGTAGCGGGGTCACCGTTCCCTTTATTACAAAGCAGCCCGTCTTTCACAAACCAGGAATCTGCCGGCTTGTTCTGAAAAGTACGCCATCCTTTCAGCGTTTTCCCATCGAAAAGAGATGTTTGTGAAATGGCAGCGGATAAAAAAAACAGTGTAGCGAAAATGGTGGAAAGTATTTTCTGCATGAAGTGATGAATTGGCGGAGTAAGATAAAAAGAATTCCGTAATTATGACCTGTATTTGAAAGAGATGAAAAGGATCGGTTTATTGTCAGACACACACGATTATCTTGATGAAGCGGTATTCTCCCATTTTTCCGCCTGCGATGAAATATGGCATGCGGGAGATTTCGGCAGTTATCACATTGCTGAAACCATTGCAGGTATAAAACCGATCAGGGGTGTGTTTGGAAATATCGACGGACAGGATATCCGGAGCCATTTTCCTGAAACGCTTGTTTTTACTTGCGAGGGCGTAAAAGTGTTGATGATGCATATCGGCGGTTACCCGCCCAAATACAATCCGAAATCAAAACCGCTTTTGCGGCAACACCAGCCGCAGCTTTTTATCTGCGGGCATTCTCATATCCTGAAAATCATGTATGATGATACATTCCAATGCCTGCACATGAACCCTGGTGCAGCCGGTAAGCAGGGCTGGCATAAAGTGCGCACACTGGTTCGGTTCACTATCGATGGGAAAGATATCCGGGACTGCGAAGTAATTGAACTGGGTATGCGGTAAAATCTGGAAAGAATTCATAACTTATGACTCAAATTCATTGATATGTCAGCAATCATCAATCGCCGCGACTGGCTGAAAACCGGTTCGCTTGCGGCATTAGCGCTTGGTTTTTCTTCAAGTTCCATGGGTAATGAAGAGGGCCTGTTAAGAAATTTCGGTGCGAATCTTGGCCTGCTCAATCTCGGCTCAAACGAGAACCCTTATGGCATTTCACCCAAAGCCAAAGAAGCCCTGTTATCGATATTGGGTGAAAGCCATCGCTACCAGTTCAATGTTCCTTTACTGATGAATTTTGAAAAAGAGATCGGCGACTACTATAAAGTTGGTAACAAACAGGTATTGGCTACTGCAGGATCGGGCGATGCACTGGGAAAACTCGCGCGCCATTTCAACAAAGGCGCATTGGTAACGGCTACCCCCACTTTTGCCACTTTACCCAATGCTGCAAAAAAAATGGGTACCAAAGTAATTGAAGTGCCTTTAACAGCTGATAAAAAACATGACCTGCCAGCCATGTTGCAGGCGATTGACAGTAATACGCAAACTGTTTATATCTGTAATCCGGCCAATCCGAGCAGCACCGTTCTGCCTACACAACAATTAAAGGATTTTTGTAAAGAGGCTTCCAAAAAAGCGGTAGTGATCATTGATGAAGCCTATATCGATTTTCTTGATAATCCCGGGCAGCAATCTATGATCGGTTTAATAGATGAGCATCCAAACATTGTTGTGGTAAGAACCTTTTCAAAGATCCATGCCATGGCCGGTTTGCGTATCGGCTTTGTTGTCGGGCATCCATCCGTTACAGCTGCCATGCGCGAAGGTATTTTTGTAAATTCACAAATGGCCATCAGCAACCCTGCCATGATGGCTGCACTTGCCAGCCTGAAAGATGAAGCACACCGCGAAAACTGCAAACAAAAAAATGCAGCTGCGAGGGATTATACGATACAGTCTTTAAAAGCGCTCAACATAGAGGCTGTTCCCTCATATACAAATTTTATATTCTTTCCGCTCGGCAAATACCCAGGCGATTTTGCTTCAGATATGCTCAAAAAAAATGCGATCGTCCGTTCCAATATCTATCCCGATGGCAAATGGGCCAGGGTAAGTATCGGTACGATGGATGAGATGCAGCAGTTCATGGGGCTGATGAAAAGCGCCTGGAAAAGCTAACTTTTTTTTGCTGAAAAATATTTGCCGATCACCAGCGTCATCGGTAACCCGATCATGCATACCAGTATCAAGGCTCCGATCAACGCCTGCTGCCATTGAAAAGGGCCTTTCGGTGTATTGCTGAGCGGTAATACAACCCGGTTCATCACCAGCCACACAAAAATTCCATAGAGCAAAGCCGTGGATAAATGGCTTCTTACCATTTTCTGCAGGTATGGACAGATCAGGAAAAAGAAAACCGTAAATATAAATGCAATAAGGTAATGGAAAAGAAGCCCGGCCACTGCATAAAAATTACTCCCTGCAATCGCCTCATTTCCGAAATAACCGCTTGCTACAAATTTTAATACCCGGATGGGTGAATTCCCTGTGCGGATGGTATAGTAAGTGCAGGCCGAAAAAATATCGAGCGTGCCCGCGATCAGCCATGCTTTCGTGATTACCGCTATTTTACCGGGGGCCTCTTTTTGTTGAATCGTATGCATAAGTGCAGTATTGGTTTACAGAATTTTGCTTTGCAGTTTTTCCTGGAAAACCGAACGATATCCATTACTTACCGGCAATGCCATATTTTCCACCTGCACCACGCCCTGGCCAATACTGTTTACATGCTGAAGATTCACAATATATGAATTGTGGATCCGCACGAAATGCACAGGCAGCAATGCCGCAAGTTCTTTCATCCGTTTATATACCAGTATTTTTTCTTTGCCTGTATGAATGGCAACATATTCTTTCACTGCTTCGAGATATCTGATTGAAGCGTATTCGATGCGATGAGCCTGGCGGCCACTCTTTACAAAAAGAAACTGATCGGCAGGGGTATCCGCGGCTTTTGTACCGCGAGAATCGCCTGCAGGAGGCATAAATGACTGCAGTTTATTGACTGCCTGCATAAAACGCTTGAAACTCACAGGCTTTAACAGGTAATCAACCACGCTGAATTCAAAACTGTCGATAGCATGTTCAGAATATGCTGTGGTGAAAATGATTTTTTGCTGCGGCGGCAGCATGGCGGCCAGCTCCATGCCGCTGATACGGGGCATATTGATATCAAGGAACAGCAATTCAACAGGGTGTTCCCGGAGATATTGCATGGCCGACATCGCATCATAAAAACTTCCTTCCAGCAAAAGCCCGGGCACTTTGCTGATATGATCCTGCAGCAAAAGCATTGCATGCGGTTCATCTTCCACAATCAGACAGGAAATATTTTTCACAGCGGTATATTGATTTGTGCGCGATAATTCATCCCTGCTTCGCCCGTAAACAAAACATAATCATTTCCGTACAACAGCTTCAGCCTTGAAGCGAGATTAGCCAGTCCTGTTCCGGTTGTATTTGAAACTTCGCCCTGCCTGGCCATCCTGTTCTCTACAACGGCTTCCACCCGGTTCTGCAACAGGCTTACCGATAGGGATATAAAATTATCTTCCCGCAGTTTATCGATACCGTGTTTAAATACATTTTCCACCAATGGTATCAGCAACATGGGCGGAACAGTTATTTTTTCATGGATGCCCTGCTCCTGTATGGATATGTTAACCGGGTAACGCATCCGCATATTTTCAAGCGAAAGGTAGTTCCGGATAAAATCCATCTCGCGCAAAAGCGGTATCCGTTCTTTTGGTGCGTCCTCTACAAAATAACGCATGATCAGTGACAATTGCTCCAGCAAAGCCGCGGTGGCAGGCGATTCGCGTTGTGCCACATAATAAATATTGTTCAGTGTATTGAAGAGAAAATGTGGCTGTACCTGTGCTTTCAGCAATTTTAATTCTGTTTCTGCATGCTGTTTCTGCAACTGTTCCTGCTTTTGTTTCAAGCGGAAAAAATCCAGTGTGATATAAAATAAAACGCTGGTGAGATAGATCAGCAATGATGAAATAAACGAAGAGCCTACGGCCGACCACCGGAATGGCGACAGTTTGGCCGCAAAAAACCAATTGTATATATAAAAAGAGGCCATATACCGCAGCAGTGCCACAGCGGTTACCAGCAACACCGCAAGCAGTGCATATAAAACCCGGCTATTTTTTTCATACAATTTCGGTAACAGGAAAAAGGCATTCCCATAAATAATAATAGCATATGAACCTACATTGATCACCGAATACAATAGCGACTGCGAAAGCGGATCGTAGGGTAACAGTGCCAGCACATGCACGGTGAAGAGGATGGCCCATATCAGCCATTGTATTTTCAGGAGCGATATTTTACCGGCAGCAGGTATCATACCCAAATCTACTTTTTCGATTTTGTTCCCAACCTGTTTTTAAACCAATGGCGATTTTTCTTCAATGGATGGTAAAAATGAATGGGGGTGCCTATCCGTTGAAAAATAAAAAAAGAGGGTTGAATTGATTTCACTGTAATAAATGCCCCGACCAATTTTACCAAAACCACCGACATGAAACCAATCATACTTTTTTTATCCTTATCGATAAGCATGGCCCCTGCCCTCGCAGGAACAACAAATACCAAAAGCAAACAGGATACCATCCGGATCACGCCTTCCTTGGTGAACACAAAAGTATTGATACCCGGCACTCACCGCTGGCTGGTATATTTTAAAATGGGGAAAGACAGCAGCCGGACACGCTTTACGGTCTGGTCGAGGAAAATTGAAAAAATAAGGTATGAAAACCGCGATGCCATCCGTGTAACACAGGAATGGGAGAACAACGACACGGTTTTTCACAAAGTGAATTCAGTATGTGATGCAAACAGTTTTGCACCGCTGTACCAGGAAAGCTGGAACCGGGGAAATGCCACCAGCCGTTTTGATTTCATAAAACACGAAGCATGGATCAACAACAAACCGATCGGTTCCGGTGATGCGGATTCGAACAACGTGAAAAAATACAAAGCATTTGAAAAGTCATTCGACCAGTATGTTCTGAACTGGCACCTCGATCTCGAAGTATTCCCGATCCTTCCCTACCGGAACAATATCACTTTCGCGATTAATTTTTATGACCCGGGCTTCCCTGCTCCCAAATGGGTGTATTATACGGTAACAGGAAGCGCCGAACTTAGGGAGGTTGACGGGCAACCTATCGATTGCTGGACACTGGAACATACCGATCACGAAAGAGGCAATAACCGGGAGGTTTTTTATATCAGTAAGAAAACAAAAGAAGTGTTGAAACTTGAACAGGAATTCGCAGGAAGGTTCCGTTATAAAGTAAAACTTCCTTTCAGTAATGAATAAAAAAAATCCGGCAGTCGCCGGATTTTTTTATTGAAACAGTTTTAGTGCATACCCGGGAAATAAGGCCTTCCCACAATTTCCCTGAAAGGCCAGGGAACAGTGGCGAGTATTACCACGAGGGCCAGCAGGAAATACACAAAAGCCTTTTTGTATTTCACCTCATCCGCCACTGCTTTCTTTGCCATGCCATGCCCCAGGGTGATCAATACGATCGCGATGATCATTCCAACAGGATGTTCTACCCAATAGAAACGGAAAAATTTATCTTTCATCACGCTGGTGCCTTCCGGCAGGCTGGTAGTGAAAATACCATAGCGGCCCGCAGCCCATTGGTACAAGCCAACCAGTAAAGTGATGTGAGCAGTGATCATGGTGAACAGCCAGGTTTTTTTATCGCCCGCGGCAAATGCTTTTTTGGATTGCCAGCCCTGGTAGGCTTTCAGAATGGATAACAACAGCAGGATCAGAATAATCCAGCGCAGCAGATTGTGTAAATGAACAAGTCCGGTTTGCATAAATCAGGTTTTAAGTTTACAACATCCTATGAAATTCCAACAACTCTTAATTCTTAATTATTAATTCTTAATTCTAATTTCATTCCACCCAGTCTGCAATAAACAGGTTCGTATCATGTGTTCCGCCATTGTTCCGGTTGGATGCAAACACGATCTTCTTACCGTCGGGGCTGAACATCGGGAAAGCATCAAAGCCTTTATCGCGGCTGATCTTTTCCAACCCTTTTCCATTGATATCCGTGAGATACATATTGAACGGGAAGCCTCTTTTGTATTCGTGGTTGCTGCAGAAAATGATCCGCTTTCCGTCAGGAGTAAAATTAGGCGCCCAGTTGGCCTGCTCAAGGTTAGTGATCTGTTTTGCATTGCTGCCATCTGCATCGGCCACCCATACTTCCATGTGCGTTGGCGCTACCATCCCCTCTTTTAAAAGCTCTTTGTATTCCTTGATCTCTTCCGGTGTTTTCGGGCGGCTCGCACGCCACACGATTTTTTTTCCGTCGGGGCTAAACCATGCACCGCCATCATAACCAAGAGTATTGGTAACACGTTTTTCTTTACCGCTCGCCAGGTCCATCACATACAGGTCAAGGTCCCCGTCCTTATCACTGCAATAGATCATTTTTTTCCCATCCGGCGAAAGGGTTCCTTCTGCATCATATCCTTTCGCAGTGGTAAGCTGTTTCACGATCTTGCCACTGAGGTCTGCCATATAGATATCGTAGCTGTCGTACAGGGGCCAGATATATTTGTTGCCATATTTTGACCTGTCGGGCACAGGTGGGCAATCATCTCCACCCTTAAAGGTAGATGCATAGATAAAATGTTTGCCATCGGGCAGAAAAAAAGCGCAGGTGGTTCTGCCTTTGCCGCTGCTCACCATCCTGTATTCAAATTTATCGCCTGGCTTAGCAGGCACTTTGCCGATAAATATCTGGTCGCAGTTCAATCCTTCTTTCGGGTTGGTGCGTTGAAAAATGATATACTTTCCGTCATAACTCCAGTAAGCTTCCGCATTGTCGCCGCCGAAAGTGAGTTGCTGCACATTACGAAAATGTTTTTCCAGTGTAAAATGAACCGAATCACCGGGCTGGGTTCCCGCAGTTTGTGCCATCAGTTCCGCATGGCATACAAAAAAGAATATGCCTGCAAATATTTTTTTCATAGTGGGTGTTAATGTTGGGCAAAAATAGGTGCTGCAGGCCTGTATTCCGTCAAAATTATACGAGCAGAAAGCCGGCCATCCTATTTTTGCAGGATGAAAAGATTTTTTGCTGCCGCAATTCTGCTGCTGTTTTTTTCCTGTAAGGACCGTGATGCCCAAAAAAAGACTGGTGAAACTGCTGTGCAGGAGATACCCGCTTATGTAAAACAATTGTATAAAAATATTGCACAAAACCCCGATAGCGCCGGTTTGCGATTGAAACTGATCGATGCGCTTGACAGTATGGGCTCCGGGAAACAGGCGATGGCCCAGATGGATTCAC
>SAIX01000047.1 GCA_004028765.1 Chitinophagaceae bacterium
TGAGTACGACGTTGACTGCGAGCGGAGCGAATACATACACATGGAGCCCTTCAACGGGATTATCGGCAACGAATACAGCATCAGTAAGTGCGGGTCCATCATCTACTACTACTTATACGGTAACGGGAACGGTTACTGCAACAGGATGTACGAATACCGGAACTGTTTTGGTTGTCGTAACTTCTCCTGGTTCCAATCCTATTCTTGCGGTATTGGATGATTATACGGGTACACCGATCAATGGTGCGAAGGGGGGGACGACGGCGGTTGTGTTAACAAATGATTTATTAAATGGGGTAACGGCTACATTGTCTACGGTGAATCTTACTTTGGTATCCAATGGAGGTATCGGTGGATTAAGCTTTAACAGTTCGGGAGCATTGGTAGTGCCTGCCGGAACGACGGATGGAACGTATACGGTAACATATACGATATGCGAAAAGGCGAACCCGGGTAATTGCAGCCAGACAAATGTATTGCTGAAGATCGATCGTGGTCTTGCGTTAACGGCAACAGCAGTATGTATCAATGATGTGCCGTATATCCAGTATACGGTTACACCAAACTTTACCCCTGGCACCAATCCTGTTTCAATCACGTGGTTAAATGGAGATAAAACGGTGGTAACGGCGCAGCCGGTAGCCAATAACCAGTCATTAACGGCGCAGGTATTATGGCCTGGAGCAGTAGTCGATGGTAATGGGGTAGGACTGGACTGGCCGGGCTGGTATTTGCAGAACAATGTATGGGTACAGGGAGCAGATGGTTATGAGAAGACACGCCCGGATGCCTATGTGGTATTCAGTGTGAACCCTACCGATACGATCAAGGTAAGTTATCCGCCTGCTACGCCTGCCTGTAATGCGGCACCCCCAACACTGGTAACGCTGGATCCGGGTAAGATTGCCACGAGCCAGGTGATCTGTATCGGTGCGACACCTGCAGCCTTTACCTCTGTAACGGCAGCCAGTGGTGGCAACTATGCGATCAGTTATCAATGGCAGCAAAGTACAGACAGCCTTGTGTTCACCAATATTTCAGGCGCTACCTCATTAACGTATGCTGCTTCTGCACAGGCGCAGAAGACCTGGTACAGAAGGGCAGCATCCACACCATTGAATGGCACTTATTATTCAAACGTGATTTCAGTGACGCCTGTGGCGCCACCTGTAATCGGTGCTATCAATGGCCCATGCGCGATGCAGAAGGACAGCACCAAAACTTTCTCTGTGGCAGCAGCCGTACCAACGGCAACCAATTATGTTTGGACATTGCCGGCAGGATACAGCGGCAGTTCAACAACAAACAGCATTAATGTAAAAGCGGGTACAGCCAACGGTACCATAACGGTGCAGCCATTCAATGGCGGTTGTGCAGGTAATACGGTGAGCTACAATGTAGCGATCATCGACTATGCAAAAGTGACCATCGGTGGTTTGCCGGTAACAGCATCCGGTAACCAGAACAGTGCGATTACAGTAACAGTGACGCTGTATGATCCGAATGGTAATAAGATCAATTGCAGTGGTGGCCCTGCGGAGATCAAACTCTGTGATCCCAACCCTGCATCATTCACTACGGTGGTGGATAACAATGATGGTACCTATACAGCCAAACTGGTGGCATCAGCCAATACGCTGGATCTCTGCGGAACAGTGGGAGGTATCCCGATCGTAAATAAAACAACGGTGACCTTTACCGGTCCGCAGGGTGGCATTAAAGGCAATGGCCCGATCCTTGCAACAGAGACCCCGCAGTTAACCTTTACGATGACGGCGGGCAGGTCTCCGTACACGGTGATCTATAAATCTGCGAAGAGCAATAAAACAGATACGCTTACCAATTATATCAGCGGTACACCAACCGGAGTGGCCTTGATACCATCTACAACGCTGTACACCTTGGTATCGATCATTGATGCCAATGGTGAGAGAAGGGATAATAAGTTTAACCGTGATACGGCAACGATCGTGGTGGTGGCACCCAAAGTGATCATTACGCTGAAAGCGGATAAGCCTGTGATCGATATCCGGAATACAGACACTTCATACAGCCTGCAGCTGCATGTGAACACGAAAAATATTGGTGACCTCCCGCTGTTTAACTCGCAGGCAAGGCTTGACCTTAAAACTGTATTCCCTTCGCCGGTTACCTATGTACTTGATAGCGTAAAAGTGAATGGAAGCACGGTTGTACAGAACCGGAACTATGATGGGATAGGCAATACTGACCTGTTCGCGCGGTTGAACAGGCAGCAGAAGCCTGATCTTTATCAGCATACCGGTACGGGTACCAGGAATACAGAACTCTTGGGTGCATCGCCGGATGGTTCTGTAACAATGGAATACCACAGTACCGGGGAATTCATAAACACCGAAGAGAATGCGTACACGGATGATGGGCATAGTATCTATATGTTTGGCCCGCTGTCAACTTTACCGGTTGGCGTGGAAGCCAATATTACCCTGTGGTTGCATGTGAAGACCAATGGATATACCGATCCGTTTGTGATGCAGGCTGTGGCACTGGGTACAGGTAAAACCGATGGGGCAACTGCACTTACCACAAGTATATCGAACGATAACCAGGATGTGAACCAGCATCCTGAGGTAACCCACCAGGGTACGCCTGTTCCCACGGTGGTGAACCTGTTCCCGAGTGCAGTGATCGGCGCATCCTTAAATGCAGGCACCCCGGTATTGCAGAGCAATGGCACGTATAATGTACTGCTCACGTATAAAGTGAAGAATTATGGTAACCTGAACCTGAAAAATGTTCAGTTATTCCAGAACCTGGCTAAATCCATTGGCTCACCTGCTGTATTCTCTGTAGTGAGTCCGGTAACGGCAACCAACAATATCATACCCAATCCTGCCTTTGATGGCAAAACAGATACCAATATGGTACTGTCCACCAGTGTGCTGGGTTATAAGGGAGAATCGGTATTGCAGTACACGATCAATATCACACCAAACCAGTTAAGTGCGGTGTATCGTTTACAGGCAATTGCAACAGGCTTTAGTGAAGACCTTACCCAAACGGTAACGGATCTGTCAACGGATGGAGCGGATCCTGATCCGGATGGTAACAATATTCCGAGCGAGAAAGTGATCACAGAGATCATCATCAACACGCCTGTTCCGCCACTGGTGCCGGGTAAGATCGGTATCAAGGATGGCAATACCACCGTGCTGGCTAAATCGTTCTGCGGACCAACCACCGGTGTGGTGATCATACCAACGAGCGTGAACAGCGGTGGCATAGACAGCTACCTGTACCAATGGCAGAGTTCTTCTGATACGGTGAACTTTAAGGATATCATCGGTGCGGAAGACAGTACCTATACTACAGGACAGGTAAACAGCAGTATCTATGTGCGCAGGGCTACGATATCGGGTAACCAGGTGAAGTACAGCAATTTTGTACTCATCCAGATCTATACATTGCCGGCCAAACCAACGATCACGGCAAGCGGGCCGTTAACCCTGCCTGTGAACGGAACGGTAACGCTGACCTCCTCTACGGCAACAGCGTACAAGTGGTCAAACAATGCCACTACACAATCGATCACGGTGAACCCGGGTGGTGTGGGGCCATACAGTTTAACGATCACGGATGGCAATGGCTGTACCGCTGCTTCAGATACGGCAAGGGTATTACCACCACCACCGGTAACAGTGGATGCCACTTATATCATTGGTGCCAGCACCAACCCGGTAAACAGTGGGGTACAGGTTACACCATACGGTGGTACTGTACTGGTATCAGGCCCAACGCTGAAGTACTATACCCTTGGAACTGGTGGGGTATTGATACCGGTGCCGGTATTGCCTTCTGTACCGGGTGTATATACTTATTATGTAAGTCAGACTATCAATGGTATTGAGAGTGCACTGGTACCGTATAAGGTAACGATGCTCGATCCGAATAAAGTGGCCGATGTGCAGAAGATTCTTTCCAAAGCGCCGGTACTGCAGGCGGATGGAAGCTACCTGTTCAGCTTTACGGTAGTGGCTACGAACCTGCGCCCTGAGTTGCTGGATAGTGTGAAGCTGAAGGATGACCTGACAAAAGTATTCCCGGCTACGAGCAGCTTCAGCATCGTGGATATCAAGGCGAGTGGTGCACTGATCGCGAACAGTAATTTCAATGGATCCAGCCAGATCGATTTGGTGAATGATGTAAGCAAACTGGCAGGCTCCGAAGTGGATTCAGTGAACTTTACCATCAAGCTGTTCCCGAACGGGTTCTATGGCACTTTGAACAATGTGGTTACGATGACGGCCAGGTCGCCATTTGGTAAATTCAGCATTAATTCCAATGATCCGGTAGAGAACCCATCGAACCCGGCTGTACGCCTGCCAACGAAGTTCGTGATACCGTTTATTGATATTGATATCCCGCAGGGCTTCTCACCGAACCATGATGGGGTGAATGATGTGTTTGTGATCACCAAGCCATACAATTACAGTATCAATATGGAGATCTACAACCGTTGGGGTAACCTGGTATACCGTGCACCGGATTATAAGAACGACTGGGATGGCCGTGGCAACCAGCCTGGCCGGATCATGGGCGAGGAATTACCGGATGGTACGTATTACTATGTGGTACTCGCTACGGATAAGAATACCGGTGCAGTAAGGAAATTCGCGGGCTTTATTACACTGAAACGATAAGAACCAAGGGTAGATGACAATCCAGTATTGAAAAAATGAAAAAGAAAAGCATGCGGATTTTGCAGGTAAAAATACAGTGGCTCATAGGTGCATGCCTGTTCTTATCTGTGCTACAGGTAAGCGCACAGCAACACCCGATGTACTCGCAGTATATGTTCAATATGCTGAACATTAATCCGGCTTATGCGGGTAGCCGGGGTGTGCTTACGGCCACGGCGCTTTACCGCAACCAGTGGACGGGCATCGATGGCGCGCCGCAAACCAGTTCGATCGGTTTTGATATGCCGGTAAATGAAAAAAAGATCGGGCTGGGTTTTCAGTTATACGACGACAAACTCGGTATCGAACGCACCACGGGTTTTAATGCATCGTATGCCTTCCGGATACAGTTGACCGAATCGGGTACGTTGAGCCTGGGCCTGCAGGCGGGTATGCTGAACTACCGCGCCAACTATGCGCAGGTAAGGACCTTCCAGCCCAATGATCCGGCCTTCAGCCAGAACATCAGCGGGATACTTCCGGCTGCTGCTGCTGGGATCTACTACAACTCCGACCGTTTTTATTTTGGGATATCAACACCTGCACTGCTGAAAACAAAGATCAGTTACGATAACAATACGGATGTGACCGGTGTAACAGGTCGCGACCTTCACCTCTACCTCGCAACGGGTTTTGTAGTGAGCCTGAACCAGGACCTGGCTTTAAAACCTTCCTTGCTGGTAAAAGCAGTAAGTGGCGCGCCTGTGGAGTATGATATCAATACCAACCTGTGGATACAGAATGTGCTGGCACTGGGTTTTTCTTACCGCACTGGTGATTCGTATGTAGGGATGGCAGAGTTGCAGCTGAGCCGCCAGTTACGGATGGGCTATGCGTATGATAAAACATTCTCAAACCTGGGGAACCTGAACAATGGGACACATGAACTGATGCTCCGTATGGAATTTGGCAAGAGCTCAGGTAAAGTGGCTTCACCGAGGTACTTCTGATAATAAAGCAATTTGATGAAAAGGATTTTCACATACCTGTTGATCGCACTCTCTTTACCCGCATCATTATGGGCACAAGGAGGCAGCACACGCAGATCGGAAATATATTTTAAGAATGGGGAGAAGGAGTTCAACGGCCAGCGTTATACCTATGCCATTCCTTTTTTTAAAACAGCATTGAAACATCCCGGGAAAAACGATTCGCTGGCCACCATACACATTGCAGAAGCTTACTGGTATGTACGCAAGTATGATTCTGCGCTGATCTATTACAGGGAGTATGAAAAGAAATTCCGTCAGCATTTTTCCTCCAGCCAGCGCATTGCTGAACTGCTGGCCACACTGGGGGAGTACCGGGATGCCACAGCCGTGTATAAGCAGTTGCAGAAAGATGTGCCGGTTCACAACCCGATATTACTGGCAGCAAGGGCAAAAGGTTTTTCTGATCCGTCAAGATTCCAGAAAGATTCCCTTGATTTTACGGTTCGCCTGCTCAACCTGAATACGCAGCAACAGGACTTTAGTCCGCAGTACTACCAGGGTGGAATGGTATTCGTATCGAACCGGTATTCAAAAAGATCATCCGAGAAAGAATTCGGCTGGGATGGCCTTCCCTTTGCAAGTATCTACTGGGTAAAGGATACGGCCGACCTGTATACCACCGATTCGGTGGCGGGAAAATCTTCCTGGAAATCAAAGATTGGGGTCAAAGCCAATGACGATTATACAGCGCAAACAAGCAACGATAATGACATCATCGTAGTAAGCGGTATGCGTACCAATTACAATGGCACAATCCAGCAACTGGATAAATTCAGCAATGAGCTCAATACAAAATATAATTATGGCCCGCTTTGTTTTAACAAGGCGGGAGATAAAGTATACTTCACCCGCAATAATCTTTCTCCCACCGCAGGCAGGTATAACCTGGAAATTTGTGTGGCAAGTTTTGAGAAAGGGAAATGGACCAGTAGTAAAGTGATGCCATTTGTGCAGAAGGAATACGATTATTACCACCCGGCTTTAAGCGCCGATGAGACCAGGCTGTACTTCTGCAGCAATGCACCCGGGGGATTGGGCGGCAGTGATATTTATTATGTATCGCTGCTGAGTGATTATGATATGACGATACCTGTTAACCTGGATAATAAGATCAATACGGCAGGCAATGAATTGTTCCCCACAATACAGGGCGATACCTTGTATTTTAGTTCGGACGGACATGCAGGGCTCGGGGGCCTTGATATTTACAAAACCTATTCAGTTCGCGGTATGTGGAAGGCACCGGTGAATCTGGGATACCCGGTCAACAGCAGGTTTGATGATTTTGGGATCATCTATAATGCAAATAAAACAAAAGGATTTTTCAGCAGCAACCGTTTGGGAACGGATGATATCTATGTATTCGAGAACAATCCATTCAGGGTAAAACTGGAAGGAACGGTACTGAGCCGTGCCACCATGCGCAGGCTGGATCTCGCCAAAGTGGTGATCGTATCACAGGATCCCGAAGAGCCGATGAGAGATTCGGTGGTAACGGATCAAACGGGTAATTATACATTCCCTGTAAAACCGGGCCGTGCCTATACCCTCTATTATACAAGGGATGGCTATATCCCGGATTCATTAAAAGTTACCGATAGTGGCAAGGAACCTACACTGGCTTTACAACCTATGCTGCTTACGCCGGTTGAAGAACCCAAACCGGCTGCACCAGCGGCTGAACCTGACAGGGACGGGGATGGGGTGCCTGACAGCAAGGATAAGTGCCCGGATGTAAAAGGACCGGTAAGCAATGCGGGCTGCCCGGATATACAGGCGAGGATCAATGAACTGGCCAAGATGGTATTCTTCAAAACAGCCAGTGATGAGTTAACACCCGCGGCGCTGAAGCCATTGAATGAAGTGGCACAGTACTTAAAAGAATATCCGAACCTGACCTTGTATATCGAAGGCCATACCGATAGCAGGGCACCTGCGGACTATAACCTGGATCTGTCGAAGAGAAGGGCAAGATCGGTATTGAACTTCTTTGTGAACAGGGGCTTTGATAAGAAACGTTTCACATCAGCAGGCTTTGGATTAACAAGACCGATAGCGGATAACAGTACCGATGAAGGAAGGGCGAAGAACAGGAGGGTGGAGATCAAAGCGACCTTTCATTAATTGAATGAATAAAAGAAAACATTGTATATGCAAAGCGTGAAAATATGGATCCTGTCATTACTGCTGCTGGCAGGGGCAGGCCTGCATGCACAGGGATATAAAGTGGGCGACCAGCTGGAAGCCTACCTGAATAATGGCTGGACCAAAGTAACGATCACTAAAGTGGTGGTGGGTAAAACGGTAAGCTACCAGGTAAGAACGGTGGGGGCGGTGATGGCTATGGTGGGCAGTGATAAACTAAGGACGGTGAAAGTGGCAGTGGCGGGCCCGCAGGTAAACAGTGTGAACGGCGCAAATGTGACTGCGGAAAAAACCAGTGCGCTTACCCTGGGCAGGTATGAACTCTATGGAGGGGTGCAGCATATTTATATTGGTCACATGGTATTACTGGCCGATGGAAAATACAAAATAGCTTTTGATACGGATGAAGATAACTACGATGAACTGGGCCGTTATGTGTACCATGCGCAAACCGGGACGATTGAATGGCTGGCGGGGATGTGTAAAACAAATAACTGGGGCGGTAAGATCATACGAAAAGAAGGTAGCAATACTGTCCGCATCGAATTTACACCCACCAGTTATGCAGAGCATCAATGAAAATAAGTAAGTATATCTCCTGCCCTGGAGTATATGTCCAAAAAGAGCCGGTGTTTACCGGCTCTTGATTTTTAAAATGGTTTATGCACTTAATTCGGTGATCGCTTTCACCAATATATCAAGCTCTGCAGTGGTGGTGAAAATATTCGGGGTAATACGGCAGCCATGTACATTCGCAGTATCGATCGCCACTGTCCATATTTTATATTTTTCAAGTAAGGTTTTGGCAAGGTCAGCAGGTTTTATTTTGCTGATGCCCACATTTGCAATACCACATGACCGTGCAGGATCTGCAGGCGTATTTACAAGCACGTTAGGCAGGTTTCGTACACGCGATGTCCAGTATTGCTGCAGGTAACGCAGCCTTGCTTCTTTGCGTGCAGGCCCGAGTTTCCGGTAAAAACCAATCGCATCTGCAATTGCGAGATCTGTATGCACAGGATGTGTACCCACATGATTCAGCCTGGAGATATCGCCCGGCTTCCGGCTGCCTTCTGCAAGCAAAGGCCATATCTTATCTGTATGCTCCTTCCTTACATACAGCATCCCCGCACCAAGTGGTACGCTTAACCATTTGTGCAGGCTCGCGGCATAATAATCACAGTTCAGATCATGTATGCGGAATTGTATCTGCGCCAGTGCATGCGCCCCATCTACCATCACTTCCACACCTTTGCTGTGTGCCATATCACATATTTTCCGGACCGGCAGAATCTGCCCCGTGATGTTCACCATATGGCAAATCATCAGAAGTTTTGTTTTAGGTGTGATCGCTTTCTCATATAATGAAACGATCTCCTCATCAGAGGAAGGGTGATTCGGAAGAGACAAGATCCTGTTCACTATACCATACCGTTTTGCTGTTTGTGCAAACATCTCAAGCATGGCACCATAATCCTGTTCGGCCATGATGGCTTCATCACCTGCCTGCCAGGGAAACCCGCCGATGATCATGTCGAGCGATTCCGTTGTATTACGTGTGATGATCAGCTCATCGGCAGAACAACCCGCAACATCGGCAAGCATCGCGGCCATTTTGTTCTTGTTATCGAACTGAACAGTCCTCATATAATAAGAGCCCTGGTAATTCACCTCTTTGATATGTGCTATATATGCTTCGAGGATTTCAGAAGGGAGAATATTGTAATACCCGCTTTCCAGGTTAATATAATCGGGTTTTAATGCATATTGTCCTCGTATACCGGCCCAGAAATTTTCATCATCCGCAAGCGCATAAGGCGGGTGTGTTGCCGCAAAATCCAGCCAGTCCTGTAAAGTGCGGGGAACGGTTACCGATCCGATCCCGGATAATGCAAGGTTTTTCAGAAAATTTCTTTTGTCCATCCTTTAAAGCTTTATTAAGACTGTGATCCATTGAATATACAAAATCATCAGTGATGTTTGAAAAATTTACCAACCTCGTAAACTAACCGGTAAAAAAGCGATCACCACCTATAAAATATTTCCCGAAGCGGGACTATTCGCAAATTGAACATGGCTATTTTGCAGGCTAAAATCTTAGCTAATTAAAAAATATATGATGAAACAAATGCCCCGTATTGTACTGATAGCAGCTTTGTTGATAACGATGCTCTCATGGATCGATCCTCCGGTAAACAGGAAAGCCAAAATCTATACTTCCTGGTACGAAAATGTATTGGGTACCTCGTTCGAATTCAAAGTAAAGGCCCTTTCAGAAAAACAGGCTGAAGCAGCAGAAGCAGCGGCATTGCATGAAATTGAACGGTTACAGAAAATACTGAGCGGCTACGATAAAGAAAGTGAATTCAGTAAATGGGTACGCACACAGCAAACCCCGGTAAAAATATCCACCGAACTGATGGAAGTGCTTCAGTTGTTTGAAGCATGGAAAATAAAAACCAATGGTGCACTGGATGCATCTGCACAAGTGATCGGAAATCTTTGGAAGGAAGCGGAGAAAAAACAACAGCTCCCTTCAGAAAAAGAATTGAATGATGCGATTGCAGCAGTGAACCAGTTGCACTGGACACTGAATGTGAAAGAAGGAACAGCAACGCACACGAGCAATGCGCCCCTCATGCTGAATTCATTCGCGAAAAGTTATATCATACGCAAAGCAGCGGATGCAGCAATGAAACTGAATGAGGTAAGCGGTGTATTGGTGAACATAGGCGGGGATATTGTTACAGCAGGAGAGGTAAATGAAACAGTACGTATCAGCAACCCAAGAGCAGATGCGGAAAACGACCTGCCCCTTGCAAATGTACAGGTGCAGAACAAAGCCATTGCTACCAGCGGAAATTACCGCCGCGGTGAAAACATCAATGGCAAATGGTATTCACATATCGTTGACCCGCGCACAGGCAAACCTGCGGAAAGTATCATCAGTGCAACCGTGATCTCTCCTTCAGCAACCGATGCGGGCGCACTGGCCACAGCATTTAATATTGTAACACCCGCAGAAGCAGCTAAAATGGCCGCTGCAGTTCCCGGAACCGAATACATGCTGGTCACAAAAGATGGCGAACAGATAACAAGCAACGGATGGGCTGCTGCAGTGATAAAAGAAAAAACCGCAATCGCAAATCCCGAACAGGCTAATAGCGATATGGAACTGACCATCAACTTAGAGCTTGCACAGCAACAGGGTTTTGCACGCAGGCCTTTTGTAGCAATATGGATTACCGATAAAGACAAAAATACCGTTCGTAACCTTGCAGTATGGTATAATAAAGAAAGATGGCTGCATGAACTGCGTGCATGGTACAGCACAAACGGATCAAAATTTTCAGGCGATCTTTCCCCTATGTCGCCTATTTCAAGTGCAACCCGCTCTGCAGGTAAATACAGTATTAAATGGGATGGGAAAGATGACAAAGGCACTATTGTAAAAGCGGGCAAGTACACCATTAATATCGAAGCGGTACGCGAGCACGGCGGATACGACCTGATTAACCAGGAAATAAATATTTCTGGCAAAGCCCAACAGGCTTCACAAAAAGGGAAAGCGGAACTGGGGGAGGTTAGTTTTGATTATCACAGCAAAGCAGCGAACTAAGGAATGGAAGATCAAAAAAAACCAACGACCCCGCGTACAACAGTACTCAAAAGACGAACTGCAAAAATTTCAAGGTGGCTGCACATTTATCTTTCGATGATCAGTTTTACCATCGTGCTGTTCTTCTCTGTTACGGGGCTTACATTGAACCATGCTGATTATTTTCAGGGCCAAACCCGTACCCGTCAGCAAAAAGGAAACCTAAACTCGTCATGGGTAAGCCCAACTGATACGAACCGGATCGGTAAACTGGCGATCGTTGAATTTTTCAGGAACCGTTTTTCGGTGAAAGGGGCATTGAGCGATTTCAGGATTGAAGACACACAGATCAGTGTGGCTTTCAAAGGCCCCGGGTATGAAGCAGCCGCCTTTATCGACCGCAAAACCGGTGCATTTGAACTCACCGAATCCAGCACAGGATTGATCGGTTTTGTAAACGACCTTCACAAGGGTAGGGATACCGGTAAAACATGGGCATGGGTGATTGATATTTCGGCGATACTGATGACATTGATCTCACTCAGCGGTTTGATATTGCTTTTATTTATCAAAAGAAAGCGGTTAAACGGTATGCTGTTACTGGTTATCGGGACATTGCTTGTATATATCGTATACCATTTCTGGGGGCAGTAAAGCCTGACTCCGGTCATAGGCCAGATCAGTAAAAAAAACTAAGTTGTATCCTCATTGATGCAACACATGAAACCTGCCGGTATTTTATCTGCTGAACAAATAAGGCTCGCGGATGCTGCCACCATCAGCCGCGGGCCTGTTTCATCTTTCGGTTTGATGGAAACCGCCGCTGCTGCATGTACAAAATGGATTTCGCAACATGTCGATCTCTCCCAAAAAATAATTATCTGTTGCGGTGAAGGCAATAATGGGGGGGATGGGCTCGCTGTTGCACGGATGTTGTTGCAGCAGGGAAAAAAGGTTCTGGTATTGGCATTGGATATTTCCGGAAAGCGTTCTGCAGATAATCAAACAAATCTGGCTGCGCTGATTGAAAAATGGCCGGCATCTGTTACCATGATCAGCAGTAATAACAACCTGCCGCAGATCAATGAACCGGCAGTATATATCGATGCACTGTTCGGTACGGGCATTAACCGCGTTATTGAAGGATTACCGGCAATGATCATTGAGTGGATAAATACACAGAAAGGCGAAAAGATATCCATCGATATGCCATCCGGTTTATTTGCTGATGCACATACCTCTGCAACGGCGGTGGTACGTGCTTCGCATACACTCAGTTTTGAACTTCCTAAACTGGCATTTCTTTTTCCTGAGAATGCACAATATGTTGGCGGCTGGCACCTGCTTCCGATCGGGCTTGACAAAAAATTCCTGGAAGAAGCGGAAACCGGTCAATATTTTTTAAACAAAGATTTTATTGAATCACTCAAAAGAAAACGACCGAAATTTTCGCACAAAGGAAGCTTCGGTCATGCAGCAATTGTGGCGGGAAGTTATGGCAAAATGGGCGCAGCGGTTCTTGCCGTGAAAGCCTGTCTCAGAAGCGGTGCCGGGTTGGTTACTGCGCATATTCCGGCTTGCGGCAATGATATCATGCAATTGTCTGATCCCGAAGCAATG
Organism: Chitinophagaceae bacterium; assembly: GCA_004028765.1. Classification (GTDB taxonomy): domain Bacteria; phylum Bacteroidota; class Bacteroidia; order Chitinophagales; family Chitinophagaceae; genus Sediminibacterium. The sequence goes on from SAIX01000047.1 coordinate 13,074, forward strand.
ACCCTTGCCGATGTACATGGAAAACACCTTGCCACTGTATTTGACAGCAGCCGTTATCAGGCAATAGGTATCGGCCCGGGTATCGGTACAGAAACAGAAACGCGTGATTTGCTTTTTCAATTGCTGCAGCGATCAGTTAAACCCTTGGTACTCGATGCGGATGCTTTGAATATCCTCGCGCAGCAAAAAGAAAATTTTGCGATGGTTCCGGCAAACTCCATCCTCACGCCGCACCCGAAAGAGTTTGAACGGATGGCGGGAAAAACAGGAAACGACTTTGAGCGCCATACCATGCAGAAAGCATTCTCTGTAAAATACAGCGTGTACATAGTTTTGAAGGGGGCATATACCTGTATCACCACCCCTTCTGGCAAATCATTTTTTAACAGCACCGGTAACCCCGGTATGGCAAAGGGTGGCAGCGGTGATGTATTAACAGGCATCTTAACGGGTTTGCTTGCACAGGGGTACAGCCCCGAAGAAGCGGCCCTGCTCGGTGTGTACACACACGGGCTTGCAGGAGATATTGCAGCGGCTGCGATCGGTGAAACGGGAATGACTGCAATGGATATCTGCAGATATCTCCCCGAAGCCTGGCTCTAGTTTTATTCCAGGGAACTTAATTTGGTATAGCCAAGGTGCCATTCATCTTCGGTTGCATGATCGCTGGAAGAAACCGAGACTGCATATTTCTCTTTGATCCGTGCAGGCAGGATATCGTTGATCTCATAAATATCATCCACATCCACACCATATTTATCATCTATGTGCGAATCGGCGCCGCTGAATCCCATGTGTTTGTAAAAAGCGGTTTCTTTTGCTTTGCGGATAGCTTCTCTTTTGCCCGATGCAACAACCAGCATTTTATAATGAAATTCTTCAAACTCTTTTTCTTTATACCCGCCGAGGTTCAGGAAAAAAAGTTTTTTCGCCTGGTTCTCTGTTACAGGATTTCTATCTGTCAGTTCAATGCGATACCCTTCCACAAGCGTTACTTCGCGCCAGGCATCGATATGTATTGTGTGCGGGCCGGGCCAGCATGCTTTTATCTGCGGCAGCAGATCCTTCAACGTCGTACCTGCACCAAATAAAATATCATGCTGTTCTGTAAACCTGCCTTCGGGCCTGCATCCGAGTAAAAGAAAAAAAAGTTTTTGTGTTCCCATAATTTACGGATGTGTAAAAATAAAAGGCTTTTCTTATTTTAGGGACACCGATCATCATAGTACCCAACCCGCATGTTTATCAAAAATACCAGGCGCCTTCTCAGTACCATCACCTTATTCATGCTTTCTACTTGTATGAACAGCACTGCCCAGTCTTCCGGAAAAAGCAACACATTACTGAACAGCATACAGGCATTGCTTGAGCCGGAAAAGGGGGTATTTGCGCTGGCATTTGAAGACATACAAACGGGTGAGCGCATCCTCTGGAATGCCGGTATGAAGTTTCATGCAGCCAGTACCATGAAAACACCGGTGATGATCGAAGTATATAAACAGGTGAAACAGGGAAAATGGAAACTCACTGATTCTGTTCTGATCCGCAACGAATTCAGAAGTATTGTAGACGGCAGCCCGTATTCACTGAATCCTGCGGACGACAGCCAGCAGGAATTGTACGGCATGACGGGTAAAAAAATCCCTTTCTCCGAACTGGTATACCAGATGATCATCAACAGCAGTAACCTCGCCACCAATCTCGTCATCGAAATGGTTGACGCAAAAAAAGTAACTGCCACCCTCAGGGAAATGGGAGCAAAAGATATTGAAGTATTAAGAGGTGTGGAAGACAGTAAAGCTTTTGAAAAAGGATGGAACAATACAGTAACGGCTTTTGACCTGATGCTGATCTATTCAAAAATGGCGAAAGGGGAGATCATTGATAAAAACAGTTGCGGGGATATGATCCGGGTGCTGCTTGACCAGCGGCACAATACCATGATCCCTGCATTGCTGCCCAAGGAAGTGAAAGTGGCGCACAAAACAGGAACCATCACCGGCGTGCACCATGATTCCGGCATTGTGTTTCTTCCCGACGGGCGGAAATACGTGCTGGTGCTTTTATCCAAAGAATTAGCAGATGTCGACAGATCCACCGCGGCGCTTGCAAAAGTTTCTGAAATGATTTACCGGTATATGGTATCCGGAGGAACGAACTGAGCATCACCCCGAACCACCTTCCGCTATTATGCCGAAGAGCCGGCAGTTCCATGTTCTTAATAGTAATACAGTTGCATTTGGGCATCATCAGGGCTTTCGCCAGATCCGCCACCTCTTACCGGGTTCGCTGCGCAATACCCGGATGATTAATAAGGTTCTCGGCACAGTTGATACACTGGTACTGGTGCCCACAAGTTCTGCTATCCTTCTAAGGTCGGATTGGTCATTTCCGGGGCATTTACTGCTGGCAGATAAATTTTCCACAACAAAGGGTTTCGCAAACGTTTGCAGGTAACGGCCTCATTATCATCCGCTTCCCCGGTGCGGGAAGAAACTTATTTTTAAACATACAAATATCTCGGGGGCTGGATAATATCAGTAATAGATGCATCGTTTTGGTGAAATGGTTGGTCTGATAATAGCCCGGTGCAGAGAGGTTTGTTTTAGTGATTGCTGGAAAAAAGACAAAAAAATTTTAACAAAAAGTTTTTTTCGGAATAAAAATGTGTACTTTGTACACGCTTAATAACCAATAAACTGCCATTTATGAATTTTTCGAAGCTTGTCAGACCCATTCTCATGGGTTTATTTGCTTGCTTGTCCGTACTCTACGCGCAGGCCCAATCCAAAACCATTTCCGGTAAGGTTACAGATGCAAAAGACGGATCACCCATGGTGGCCGCTTCGGTAGTTGTAAAAGGAACCACCATCGGTACACAAACCGGTGCTGATGGTACTTTTAAACTGTCAGCTCCTGCGTCTGCCACTACACTGGTGATTTCTTCTGTTGGCTACGGCTCACAGGATGTAAGTATCCAGGGTAAAACCTCCGTTGATGTAAAACTGAGTGCCACCAATGACCAATTAAATGATGTGGTGGTGATCGGTTATGGTACTGCCCGTAAAAAAGACCTGACAGGTTCTGTGGTTTCTCTGCAAGCCAAGAACTTTAACCAGGGTGCTATCGTTGCTCCGGATCAACTCTTGCAAAGCAAAGTTGCCGGTCTGGAAGTAACCAACCAGAACGGTCAGCCAGGTGCCGCTTCCACGATCCAGATCCGCGGTACTTCTTCAATCCGTTCCAATAACAACCCGCTTTATGTGGTGGATGGTGTGCCCCTGGATGGCGGTACTGCCCGCCCGAACCTCGGTAATGCTTTCGGTAGCAACCCGAATTCAAACCCGCTGCTGTTCATCGACCCGAACTCAATTGCCCAGATCGATGTATTAAAAGATGCTTCTTCTGCAGCGATCTATGGTTCACGTGGTGCGAATGGTGTGATCGTGATCACTACCAAAAAAGCAGCTGCAGGACCTATGAAAGTTGAATTCGGAGCGAACTACGGAACCAATATCGGTTACATGAAGCGTTTCGAAATACTTGATGCGGCCGGTTACCGTGCCGCTCTGAAAAAATTCAGCCAGCCTTCCACACTGGATGGCGGTGCGAATGTTGATGCCCTGAAAGAGATCACACAAAGCACTTTCTCACAGAACTATTCACTGGCACTGAGCGGTGGTAATGATGTAGGTCGTTTCCGCGCTTCACTGCTTGCTTCAAATAATAAAGGTTTCCTGAAAAAATCTGCTCTCGATAAATACCTCGCTACAATCGGCGGAAGCTATAAATTCCTCGACAAGCGTTTAACGATCGATTTCGGTATCATTACAGGTAACTATGCTGAAACCCTGACCAGCGTATCAAACACCGCAGGTTCTACTGGTAATATCATTTCTTCTGCGCTTAGCTGGAACCCTACACAGGCATTGGTTGGCGCAGGCGGGTTGTATAACTTCCCTACAAACGGTTCCGGTAACCCAAGGGCTTTCCAGGACGCTTACTCTGATAAGAGCAGCGTTTACTCTTTCCTCGGAAATATCTCTGCTACTTATAAAATCAGTGATAACCTCGATTATAAATTTCTCTTCGGTATCAACAGTGGTACCGGTAGCCGTTACATGAATATTGATGGATGGCTGCAGGGTATCCCGGGTGTATCAGGTCTGGGTTTTGCCGGTATCGCTACTGCAAAACTCAATTCTCAGACCATTACACATACTCTGAATTATCGTAAAAACCTCAGCAGCAGTTTATCACTTGATGCCCTTGTTGGTTACGAATATTTCAAAACCAATTATAGCGGTAATGGTGTAACTGCTTCGGGCTTTAACACCAACCTCAGTCAGGGTACCGTAATCGGCATCCCTTATACTGACTTGATGTCGAATGCCAAAAACCAGAATCCCTTCTTCTCTTATGCAAATCCGCAGGCTGAGCTCCAGTCTTATTTCGGAAGGGCGACCCTGAACTACAAAGACAAACTGTTGCTGACCGGAACCATCAGGGCAGACGGTTCCAGCAAATTCGGTAAGAATAATAAATATGGTTATTTCCCATCAGCCGGTCTGAAATGGGTAGCGAGCAACGAAGCTTTCATGAAGGGTAATAAACTCTTTTCGGCTTTATCATTCCGCGCTTCTTATGGTATCACGGGTAACCAGGAATACCCTGCCGGTTCATCACAGGAGCAATTCGCCCTGAATGCGTTTAACAACGCTCCGCAGGTAGTGAACGGTAACCCCGACCTGAAATGGGAAAAAACAAGGTCAATTGATTTCGGAACTGAATTTACTATTGCTGGCGGTAAGTTCTTCGGTTCAATCGATTACTACAACAAAAACACTTCCGACGTGTTGTTCCAGACAACAGCGATTCAACCCGCTCCTTCTTCTATCTCTTTCGTGAACCTTAAGAACGCGAATATTGTTAACTCAGGAGTAGAGATCGCATTGGGTGCAACCATCGTTGACAAAAAGAATTTCGGATGGGACCTCACATTCAACTATGCTTACAACAAAAACATAGTTAAGAATTTCAAAGATCCCAATACCGGACTTGACCTGCAGGTAAATACTGCAACTGTCAGCGGTCAGGGTGTATCCGGAACACTGGCGCAGGTAATCACCAACAACCAGCCGATCAACGTTTACTACCTCAAGCCATTCCTTGGTTTTGATGCAAGTGGTAACCAACAGATTGGTGGTAACCCGCAAATTGCAGGTGATCCCAACCCACACAATATATTTGGTATGACCAATAACCTCCGCTATGGCAAATTCACTTTCACCGTTAATATGGGTGGTGCAAGCGGATTCCTGATCCTGAACAACACAGCGATCTCTGTTACCAACCTGGCTGGTCTGGCACAGGGCCGTAACGTAGATAAAGCTTCAGTTAATTCCGGCGAAGGCGTTGGTAGTGGGGTAGGTGCTTCTTCCAGGTTCCTGGAAAAAGGCGACTACCTGAAACTCCGCAACCTTACTGTTCGTTATAACTTCGGTAATGTAGGTAAGTACATTAAGAACATGACAGGTTTTGTAAGCGGAACCAACCTCTTTGTGATCACTAAATTCACAGGATTTGATCCTGAGGTGAATATCGATAAGAGCAACAACTCATACCCTTCAAGGTCTATCGAGTATGTTCCTTATCCTACACCGAGGACCATCTCTTTCGGGTTTAACTTTAACTTATAATCACACTCAATACCAAAAAATAACAGTATGAAACCGAATAATATGATAAAAAAGTTTGCTGCTTCTCTCTTTGCAGTGCTTGCAATGACGGGGTGTACCAAGCTTGACGAAAACCTCGGCAGTACGCTTACGAACAGCCAGGTATCGAATGCGCTTGGTAGTGCTGGTGTGGGTCTGCTTTTATCTGCTGCCTATGCCGATCTGGGTGGTCCGCTGACCAGCCAGGACCAGGTATTCTCCCTGATGGAAAATACCACTGATGAATCACTGGTTCCTACACGTGGTGGTGACTGGGATGACAATGGTGTTTGGCGTGTGATGCACAACCATACCTGGAATGCCGACCATGGTCAGATCACCAGCGTATTCAACAGCCTTAACAAGATCAACTTTGATGCAACCAACGTACTTGGCTTCCAGCCGAGTGCAAGCCAGGCTGCTGAAGCAAGATTTATACGTGCATTGGCTTTGTATTACCTGCTTGATCTCTATGGCCAGTTCCCGATCCGTAACCCGGGTGATAACCTGCTGCTTGCACCGGTTGTGAAATCAGGTGCCGATGCGGCTAACTTTATCATTGCTGAACTGAATGCGGCATTACCAAACCTGCCTGCCAGCAATGGTAGTAACAAAGCGAATCCTGATGCTTGCCGTGTGTTATTGATGAAATGCTATCTCCAGAAAGGTACCTGGACTAACCGCGCAGCACCTACTTTTGATGCTGCAGATATGAACCAGGTAATCACATTGGGTAACGCCATTATCAACAGTGGCAAATACAGCTACGAAGCGAATTACTTCGATAACTTCAAGCCAGGTAATGATAACGCCAAGGAAGCAATCTTCCGTTATGATAACACTGCTGGTGTTTCTGCCAATAACTCTGGTATCGGTGCACGCTGGAACATGACATTGCACTACAATTCATGGACACCCAATAACCCGAATGCCGGATGGAATGGATTCTCTACTATCGGTGATTTCTATGCATCTTTCAACACAACAGTAGCTCCTACGGTTTATGGTCCGGCAGATACATTACTTGACGGCAGGATTGGTGGCCGCTATTATGCAGGAACAACACCCATTTCAGGTCTGCGCCCAGGATTCCTTGTTAACCAGCAATTCAACGAAAATGGTGTTGCCATCAAAGACAGAAAAGGTAACCCGTTGGCTTATGACAAAACCATCGCAAGCAATATGATTGAAACCGGAAACAACCTGGAAGTAACCGGTATCCGTGTCATTAAATATCCACCGGACTATACACAGTATGGTGGCGGTCCTGCCGGTAACGACCTGATGATCTTCCGCTATCCGGATGTGGTATTGATGGTGGCTGAAGCACAGATGAGAACCGGTAACACGGCTGCTGCGCTTACACTGGTTAATGGCCTTCGTACCGCACGTGGAGCAACACCGCTGGCATCTATTACACTCGTGAACACCAGTAACGTGGAAGATCCCGGAACCCTGCTTGCAGAAAGAGGACGTGAACTCTACTGGGAAAGTGTAAGGAGAACAGACCTTCAGCGTTTTGGTGTGTACCTGAAACCATGGCAGTATAAGCCGACAGATGATCCTAAAAACCTCATCTTCCCGGTTCCGAATTCTGCGCTGGCAGCTAATCCCAACCTGAAGCAGAACCCTGGCTACTAATTATCTCGTTTAAATTCCAATAAGCAAAGAGAGACTCATTCGGGTCTCTCTTTCTTTTTTGCATATCCCTGAACGCGTTGATATAACGTTGTATTAACGGGAGATTCCTGCCAGGCTTCACCGTTTTCCTGCTTATTGATTAGTAACTTTAGCAGCTTTCTTAATTGCTTACTGATGAACCTGAACCGCTATTCTTTCTCATTCTTATTATGTATCTCACTTTTTTCCTGCAAACAGAAAAAAGAACCTGAATTATTTGAACTGGTTGAAAACACAGGTATCAATTTCCGGAATGATGTGGCTGATGGAAAGAAAGAAAACAGTTTTCTTTTCCGGAATTTTTACAATGGTGGTGGTGTTGCCATCGGTGATATAAACAATGACGGCCTAGCTGATGTGTTCATGACATCAAATATGGGCGAAAACAAACTGTACCTGAACAAAGGTGATTTTAAATTTGATGACATCACAAGCAAAGCAGGCTTTCAGCAGGACAGTATGTGGAGTACAGGCATTGTATTCGTTGATATCAACAATGATGGATGGCTTGATCTGTATATCTGTAACTCTGGCCATATGTCAAGCGGCCACCGGATGAACAAATTATATATTAACAACCATGATCTCACTTTCACTGAATCGGCAAAAGAATACGGGCTCGATCACAAAGCCTATTCCACGCAGGTTTCTTTTTTTGATTATGATCTCGACGGTGACCTTGATTGTTTTATGATTGATAACAGCCCGATTCCAGTGAACCAGCTGGGGTATAATAATAAGCGCGACCTGCCGGATAAAGACTGGAATGTGGGTGAATTTCTGAAAGGTGGAGGTAACCATCTTTTCCGGAATGACAACAATCATTTCACCGAAGTAAGCAAGGAAGCCGGTATCCACAGCAGCCTCATCAGTTTTGGTCTTGGGATTTCTGTGGGTGATGTGAACGGAGATGGTTACCCGGATATTTATGTATCCAACGATTCGTATGAAAGAGATTACCTCTATGTAAACCAGCGAAACGGAACTTTTAAAGATGAATTTGAAGAGAGGTTTGACCACACCAGTTTTTCTTCGATGGGCTCCGACCTTGCAGACATCAATAACGACGGTATCCCGGACATCTTTAATACAGATATGTTGCCGGATGACGATTACCGGTTGAAAACGACCGGCGCCTTTGATAATATCGATCTGTTCCGGACAAAACTGAATACCGGCTTTTATTACCAGTATGTAAAAAACTGTTTACAGTTAGGTAACCGCGAAGGAAAATATATTGAAACAGGAAATTACAGTGGTGTATCTGCTTCTGACTGGAGCTGGGGTGCATTGATGTTTGATATGGATAACGACGGTTACAATGATATTTACGTTTGTAATGGCGTGAACAGGGATGTGACCGATCTCGACTTTATTGAATTTTTCGCCAATGATGTAATCCAGAAAATGGTACTCACCGGGCAAAAACAGGATGTGGATGAAGTGCTGAAGCATATCCCGCAGAACCCGCTCGTGAACAAGGCATATCATAATCTTAAGAATCTCCGCTTCAAAGACAAAGCCGTTGAATGGGGACTGAAGCAACCGAGTTTTTCGAATGGTGCTGCCTATGGCGATCTTGATAACGATGGCGACCTCGATCTTGTGGTAAATAACGAAAACCAGCCCGCATTTGTCTACCGGAACAATAGCAGGCAGATCAACAAAAATCATTACCTCGGTATCAAACTGCAGGGTAAGGACAAAAATACTTTCGCGATCGGTACAAAGATCAATTTGTACAGAGGCAAAGAAATTATCACGAGGGAACAATATCCCAGCCGCGGCTTCCAGTCGTGCATGGATTACAAACTCATCATTGGCCTGGGCGATAACAGTCGCATCGATTCGATGGTAATCACCTGGCCCGATCTGAGTATGGAAACCTATCTGAATCCGGTAACAGATACTGTGCTCGTATTAAAGCAACCACCCAAAAACAACAAATTCGTTCCCTACCATAAACCATCTTCTCCAGCTTTGCTTGACTCTGTTACAACTGTTTTTGAGAAACATACGGAAGATGATAATATCGATTTTTATTACGAACGCAATCTTCCTAAAATGACCAGCCGCGAAGGCCCCAAAGCAGCGGTTGGAGATGTAAATGGCGATGGCCTCGATGATGTATTTATCGGCGGTACGGCTGGTCATGCAGGACAGTTATACCTGCAGAATAAAAGCGGTGGCTATATAAAATCTGCGCAGCCTGCATTTCAGCAGTTCAGCGATTTTGAAGATGTGGCCGTACTATTATTTGATGCCGATAAAGATGGTGACCTTGATCTGCTGGTTTGTCCGGGTGGAAACAATAACAAGCCCGATAGCCGCCAGATGCAGTTGCGGCTGTTTAAAAATGACGGCAAAGGCAATTTCAGTATTGATGTTTCTGCATTCCCGAATACCGGCATGAATATTTCTGCCGCGGTGAGTGGGGATTTTAATAAAGACGGATATCCTGACCTGTTCCTTGGCGGCCGGAGTGATCCGAGAAATTATGGAGTGGATCCTGCAAGCTATGTGCTGATCAATGATGGCAAAGGGCATTTTAAAGATATCGCCCCTGAAAAAAACCCGGATATCGCTCATATCGGGATGGTTACCGGGGCTGCATGGGCCGATATAGCCGGCGATGCCAATCCTGAATTAATCATTACGGGAGAATGGATGCCCACGCGGATTTTCTCTTTCGGTAAAGATCATTTTGAAGAAATAAAAACCAATCTCGCAGAAATGCTCGGTTGGTGGGAATCGATACAGGTGGCCGACCTGAACGGCGATGGAAAAAATGATCTTGTGATCGGCAATATCGGCGAGAATTTTTACCTCAATCCCGATATGGATCATCCCATAAAACTCTGGCTCAATGATTTTGACCAGAACCATTCCAGCGACAGGATCATCACAAGTACGATCAATGGGAAAGACATGCCCGTGTTTATGAAACACGAAATGGAAGATCAGGTGCCATCCCTCAAAAAGAAAAACCTGAAGCACCGTGATTATGCTTCCAAACCGATACAGGAATTGTTTTCAGCAGAGATCATCAAAACCTGTAAGGTCAAAAAATTCAATTACGCTTCTTCCATCATTGCCTGCAATGAAGGGAACGGCCAGTTCCGGATTGCGAAAATGCCGCCGATGCAGCAATTATCGTCTGTTAATGCTATCTGCATTACGGATATCAATGAAGATGGCAAACCGGATATTATTACAGGTGGCAATGAATTCGGTTTTCTGCCGCAGTTTGAAAGGCTTGATGCAGGAAGAGGCGCGGTGATGATCAATAAAGGCAAAGGTGATTTCCGGTTGCTTGGCACCGATGAATCCGGCGTAGAAGTGAAAGGACAGGTGAGAGATATTCAAACCATCAAATCCGCTTCCGGTAAACAGCTGCTGTTTCTGCGGAACGATATGCTGCCGGTACTTTTTACAGTCAGGAAGCAACCTGCGCAAACAATCAGCGCAGCCGTTAAAAAAAATAAAGGATGAGAAGGAGAGGAAAGTTTGTTTCTGTTTTTTTGAGTGCAATACTGTTGTTAGCTTTTGCTGCCTGTAAACGCTCTGAGCCCGATCTTCCGCCAATGTTCGAATTGCTCGACAGCAGCCGGACGGGTATCCTTTTCTCCAACCAATTGCATCCTACGCAGCAGTTCAACATGTTTAAGTACATGTATTTTTATAATGGTGCCGGGATCGGTGCAGGAGATTTTAACAATGATGGCCTGATCGATCTTTTTATGAGCGCTAATCAGGGAGATGATAAACTCTATCTCAATAAAGGAGAACTTCATTTCGAAGATGTAACAAAAAAAGCGGGTATACCGCAGGATAGCGGCTGGTCAACCGGCGTATCGGTGGTGGATATCAACAACGATGGTCTTCTTGATATTTATGTGTGCCGTGTTGGGGAATATGAAACCCTGCATGGCCATAACCAGTTACTGGTGTGCCAGGGCATCGGCAAAGATGGTGTCCCTTTTTATAAAGACGAAGCAAAAGAATACGGCCTTGATTTTTCCGGTTTCAGTACGCAGGCAGTGTTTTTTGATTACGATATGGATGGCGACCTCGATTGTTTTCTGCTGAACCATTCTGTACACAGAAATGGTTCATTCGCTCCGCGGAAAGATTTTCTGGGTACTTATCATCCTTTATCCGGTGACAGATTGTTCCGTAACGATGGTAAAAAATTTACCGATGTAACACACGAATCAAAGATCAACAGTTCTTCGATCAGTTACGGATTGGGAGTGGCAGTATCCGATATCAACCTGGATGGCTACCCGGATCTTTATGTAGGAAATGATTTTCATGAAAACGATTACCTCTATTTCAACCAGCATAACGGAACTTTTAAAGAAGAGATCAATGAGCATGTGATGCATACCAGCCAGTTTTCGATGGGCGTGGATGTGGCTGATGCAAACAATGACGGCTATCCCGAAATTGTTTCGATGGATATGCTGCCTTCCGATCCTTATATTCTGAAACGGTCGTTGGGAGAAGATGAATATGATATTTTCCAGTATAAGATTGCCGCAGGATACAACCACCAATACACAAGAAATAACCTGCAATGGAACCGGCGCAATGGCATGTTCAGCGAAGTGGGGCTTTACTCAGGAATTTATGCCACCGATTGGAGCTGGGCTGCCTTATGGATGGATTTTGACAATGATGGATTAAAAGACCTGTTTGTTTCGAACGGGATACCCAAGCGGATGAATGATATGGATTATGTAAACTTCGTATCCAATGATGAGATTCAGCAGAAGATATCGGGTAACAAGATGGGAGAGAAAGATATGGCACTGGTGAATAAATTCCCGGAGATCAAGATCCCCAATAAATTTTTCCGCAATAAAGGCGACCTTTTGTTTGATGATATCAGGCAGCAGGTAAAAAACGATAAACCCACTTTTTCGAATGGCGCTATTTACGCCGATCTTGACAATGATGGCGATCTTGATATTGTTGTGAACAATATTGATGAAGCCGCCATGGTTTACCGGAATACAGCGAATGATAAAAAAGACAAACCCTTTGTTTCTGTAACACTGGATGGTCCTGGGCAAAACCGGAATGCGGTTGGTGCAAAACTGATCCTCTATGCCGGCGGTGGGATCCGGACTTATGAAAAATATCCTGTGCATGGTTTTCAATCCAGCATGGAAGCTCCCCTGCATATCGGTCTTGACAAAACAAAAGTGGATTCTGCTTTTTTGATCTGGCCTGATAACAGTTTTGAAAAAATCACAATTACAACGGGGCAGCAGAAACTGCGGTTCACTTACCGGAAAGGGTTACCAAAATTTAATTACACACATATCACACAATGCTGGCCCGAACCCACCCGGGCAATGCAGGATATCACTGCACAGACGCAGCTTGAATTCCGGCATGAAGAAAATGCATTCAATGAATTCGACAGGGAGCCATTGATACCTCATATGGTTTCCACCGAAGGCCCGGCATTGGCTGTGAGTGATATGAATGGAGATGGATTGGAAGACGTATACCTCGGCGCTTCGCGCGATAAACAACGCGGATTGTTTTTGCAAAAGCCTGATGGAAAATTTATCCGTAACGAGCAACCTGCTTTAAAGGCCGATAGCATATACGAGGATATTGATGCAGTTTGGGCCGATGTAAACAAAGATGGGAAACCTGATCTGCTGGTTGCCAGTGGCGGCAATGAATTTTATGGCCCCGACCCGCATCTGCAACCCAGGCTATACCTCAACGATGGAAAGGGCGTTCTGGTAAAACAGGAAAAAGCTTTTGAAAATATTTTTGTGAATGCATCCTGTATTGTACCTGTGGATTTTGATGGAGATGGGAATATGGACCTTTTCATAGGCGGCAGATCTGTTCCCGCTGCTTATGGGTCTGTTCCCAAATCTTATTTATTAAAAAATGATGGCAGCGGCCATTTTAAAGACATAACAGAAAAAGCAGCGCCGGGGTTACAGGAACTCGGAATGGTCACCAATGCGGTTTGGGTGGATATGGACAAAGATGGTGACAAAGACCTGGTTGTTTCAACAGAATGGGATGGCATTTTTGTTTTTGTAAATGAGAAAGGAAGCTTTTCAAAAAAAATAATCACCCCTAAAAAAGGCTGGTGGAATTTTGTTCTGCCGGTTGATATCGATAACGATGGCGATATCGATCTTGTGGCAGGTAACCTGGGCCTGAACAGCCGTTTAAAGGCAAGCGAAAAAGAACCGGTAAAATTATACTATGCCGATTTTGATGACAATGGCAGAAAGGAGCAGGTGCTTACCTATTATCTCCAGGGAAAAGAGATCGCGTTCGCCAATAAAGATGAACTGACAAGACAGATACCCAAACTGAAAAAGAAATATCTCTACGCGGAAGATTTTGCCAAAGCCAGGTTGAAGGAAATCTTTACCGAAGACAAGCTGAACAATGCACAGGTATTAAAAGCGGATTACTTTTCAAACGCAATTTTGCTGAATAACGGTAAGATGGAATTTACAGCGATACCGTTGCCATGGCAGGCGCAACTCAGCAGTTACCGGGATGCGGTAGTGGTGGATGCCAACCAGGATAACCTGCCGGACATTTTAGTTTTTGGTAACTACTATAAAAATAATATCCAAATGGGCCGTTACGATGCTGATTTCGGTA
>SAIX01000048.1 GCA_004028765.1 Chitinophagaceae bacterium
ATCTATTTGCGTCGTATGAACACAGCTTATTTGCTGATAGGAGGTAATCTTGGTAACCGGCTTGCATACCTGCAGCAGGCCTGCGACCTGATTGAACAATCCTGCGGCAATATCGTTCATTCTTCGGCTATTTATGAAACATCGGCCTGGGGATTTACAGAACAGCCTTCTTTTTATAACCAGGCACTGGCACTTGAAACAAAATTAGCCCCCGAACCGCTGCTAAAAGCATTACTCGGAATTGAAACAAAAATGGGACGGATCAGGGAGCAGAAAATGGGGCCGAGGATCATCGATATCGACATATTGCTGTACGGATCAGTCATTATCCGAAGCGATTTATTAACATTACCCCACCCCTATCTCCCGCAAAGAAAATTTGCATTGATGCCACTGGCGGAAATCGCGCCGGCACTGATACACCCTGTTTTGGGGAATACGATTCTGCAATTGCTTGCAGACTGTACCGATGAAGGGAATGTGCAAAAAAAATCATCGCCTGCAATCTGATGCCGGTTATTTTTGGCCCGAACTGAGTTTTGGGAATCATGAAGCATCATTTTATTACAGTGGAAGGGAATATCGGCGCAGGCAAAACCACACTTTCACACCTGCTTGCAAAGCATTTTAATGCGAGGCTGATACTGGAAGAGTTTGCCGACAATCCCTTTCTTCCGAAATTTTATGAGAACCCGGGTCAATATGCTTTCCCGCTGGAATTGTTTTTTATGGCAGAAAGGTATAAGCAGTTAAAAGATATGGTGCATACAAAGGACCTTTTTCAAAGCCTTACCATTTCCGATTACCTGTTTACCAAATGCCTGCTTTTTGCAAAAGTGAACCTGCCCGAGGAAGAATTCCGGTTGTACCAGAAATTGTTTGATATCATTCACCAGCAACTGGTGTTCCCGGATATTCTGATCTATCTCCACGCGCCTGTGCAGAAACTGCAGGCCAATATCAAAAAAAGAAACCGCTCTTATGAACAGGGCATCCCGGATGAATACCTTTTTAACCTGCAGGAAACTTATACGAGTTATATCAAACAGCATAATATCAAAACAATCTTTATCGATGCCAGCAATGCGGATTTTCTCGGTAATGAAAAGCATTTACAGATCGTGATCGATGCATTGGAAAAAGATTACGAAACCGGCCAGCATTATTTCAGTTTGCCGTAAAAGGTGAGTGGTGAATGGTGAGTAAAAGATTTTGATCGCAAGCCCTCTAACCAATTCTTAATTCTTAATTTTTAATTCTTAATTCTCTCATGTCTACCCAACAAAAACACGACCCCTTTGCATCAATCCGGATTGCCGAATACCGGCACCTGATGATCGGGCGTTTTTTGTTTATCATGGGGCTTCGCATGATGGGCACACTGGTGGGCTGGTGGGTGTACGAATTAACCAATGAACCTTTCGCCATCGGGCTGATCGGTTTGTCGGAAGTGATCCCTGCCGTTTCATTATCGCTCTATGCCGGCCATGTGATCGATATCAGCGAAAAAAGAAAATTATTATTAAAGGGTGTATTGCTTTACCTGCTCTGTGCGGTTTTGCTTTTAGTATTGTCCACCCGTTTCAGTGCCGAACAGTTCAGCAAACACTGGATCGCTTTCAGTATTTACCTGATCATTTTCTTTACAGGTATATTCAGGGCTTTCACCGGCCCGACATTCGGAACCATGGTGGCTTCCATCGTACCCAAATCCGTATTACAAAACGCAACAACCTGGAACCAGGGTGTATGGCTATCCGCTTCAGTAACCGGTCATGCCACAGTAGGGTTCCTGATCGCCGGACTGGGATTAACCGGTGCTTTGGGCGTCATCTGTTTGCTGGTAATACTTGGCTTTTATAATCTCTACCGCATCAAACCCAAACCACCCTTAAATGAACCGGGTGAAAAGAAAACACTCGACAGTGTAAAAGAGGGCCTGCGTTTTGTGTTCAGCACAAAAGAAGTACTGGGTGCATTATCGCTCGATCTTTTCGCGGTACTTTTTGGTGGCGCTGTGGCGATGATACCGGTTTTTGCAAAAGATATCCTGAAGGTGGGGCCGATCGGGTTCGGGTGGCTGAACGCGGCTTCCGATATCGGTTCGATATTGATCATCATCATCCTTACGATTTCGCCGATGCATAAAAAACAAGGGCGTAAATTATTGTTTGCTGTAGGCGGATTTGGGGTCTGTATCATCATTTTTGCCTTATCAAAATTATTCTGGCTGTCCTTTGCTGCCTTGTTACTCAGCGGTATCCTCGATGGCATCAGCGTGGTGGTGCGCGGAACGATCCTGCAGTTAAAAACACCCGATACCATGCGGGGCCGGGTGATGAGTGTGAATTCGATGTTCATCAACAGCAGTAATGAACTGGGCCAGTTTGAAAGCGGTGTGGCTGCCAAACTGATGGGTGTGATTCCCTCGGTGGTATTTGGCGGCTGCATGACAGTTCTCGTGGTAGTAAGCACCTGGTTCAAAGCGCCGAGCCTGCGCAAAATGGAATATTGATTTTAATTATCTTTAGTATCCCGTCATCATCCACTCAAATTTTTTCTATGCAACGTCGTTCCTTTATCCGGAATATGGGCCTTACTGCAGGCGCCATTGGTTTTTCATCTAAAAATTTACTGGCAGCACTGCAACAGCAACCTGCTTTTAAAATCAAAATGCTGCGCGGCGATATCGGCATCTTTACCGAACGCGGCGGTACCATTGGTTTTTACCAGTCTGCAGAGGGATATGTTGTGATCGATTCGCAATTCCCCGACCCTGCCAAACATGTAATTGATGAGCTGAAGAAAATGAAAGAAATGCCTTTCCGTTACCTGATCAACACCCACCACCACGGCGATCATACCGGCGGAAATATTTCTTTTAAAGACATTGCTGAACATGTGGTGGGGCATGAAAACTGTCTCGTGAATTACAAACGCGTTGCTGAACAGGCGAAGAATGCAGATAAACAATTGTTCCAGGATATGACATTTGGTGACAGCTGGAAACAAAAGATCGGGAAAGAAAAGATCCGTACCTACTATTTCGGGCCGGGGCATACCAATGGCGATGCCATCATCCATTTCGAAAATGCCAACATCGCCCACATGGGAGATCTTGTGTTTAACCAACTCGCTCCTTTTATTGATCGAAGTGCAGGGGCCAATATCCGTAACTGGATACAGATCATGCAGAAGGCACAGAAAACATTTCACAAAGACACGCTGTTTATTTTCGGCCATGCCGCCGACCCGGAAAAAGTTACCGGGTCCAAAGAAGACCTTGCCGGTTTTGAAGATTACCTGAAAAAACTGCTCGACTTTGTAGACAGCCAGATAAAAGCTGGAAAAACAAAAGAGGAGATCATCAAAGTAAAAGATATCCCGGGGGTAAGCTGGAAAAACAGCGGCGCCGAAAGGAGCCTTACTGCCGCTTACGAAGAACTTACGGCTGGCTGATCAGTTTTTCAAGGACATAATATACCGCCGGGCAGAAACTCGCATTTTTTAGTGTGATGGCAGGCCGTTTGAGTATCACGTCTTCATCCGTATAGGGGAAACGCTGACAGTCGGACGGCCTGTTTTCATAAATGCTGCAGTAATTATCTTCTCCCAAAAAAGGACAGGGATGCGATTTGGTTACATAATCGCCCTCTTCATCAAGCGTGAGATAAGTTTCAATAAAATCACCTTCTTTCATCCCGAGGTGCTTGCTGATGCGTTTGATATCCGGTGTTTTAAAACGGGGCGAATAGTTTTTACAGCAATTGGCGCAGGCCAGGCAATCGATCTTTTCAAAAGCCTCTTCGTGCAAATCAGGTAATTGCTTCAGTACTTTGTTTTTGCTGGCGCGCTGAATAAACTGTTTGTACTGCTTCTGGTGTTCAGCACTTCTTTTTTCCCAGTTATCGAGATTGATCTCAGCCATATACCTGAATTCACTGCAAGATTAGAATGATTTAACGGCATTCAGGCAAATCGCTGCAAAATTCCTCGATATTTGAAATATGCAAGACCTCAGGGAGCAATGGCTGATACTGGTATCCACCCCGTTTTATCTCATCATCATTGGCGTTGAGTTGCTGCTTACCCATTTCCAGCACCGGAAACTGTACACCTGGAAAGATTCCCTGGCCAATATATACCTGATGCTGCTGAACAGCGGGATCGACCTGGCATTCCGCGTAATATATCTTGCCATCCTGCAATATTTTTTTATCCGTGCATGGCTGCATATTCCCAATCCCCTCTGGTATTGGTTGTTATTGGTGCTGCTCGAAGACATGCTCTATTACTGGCTGCACCGTTTTGATCATGAGATCAGGCTTTTCTGGGCTGTGCATGTTACGCACCACAGCAGCGAAACCATGAATTTTACGGTGGGCTTCCGCTCTTCTGTTTTTCAACCCCTCTATCGTTTCATCTATTTTATCCCCCTGGCATTACTGGGTTTCCGCCCGGTTGATATTGCCCTGGTATATTCGGCTACGCAGATCTGGGGTATTTTTGTTCATACCGAACTGATCCGGAAAATGGGATGGCTGGAATATATTTTCGTAACACCATCTCACCACCGCGTACACCATGGGTCCAATCCCAAATACCTTGATAAAAATATGGGGATGTTCCTCATCATCTGGGACAAGCTCTTTGGCACATTTCAACCGGAATTAAGCGGGAACGAATACCAGCCTATCCGGTACGGCCTCACAAAAAACCTGTGCAGTAATCATCCTGTAAAAGTTATTTTTCATGAATGGATTTCGATTGCCAGGGATATCTGCGGTAAAGGGCTTTCTTTCCGCCAAAGACTGAAATACCTGTTTGGTCCGCCCGGTTGGAGCCATGACGGCAGCCGGCTTACGAGCAGGGAATTGAGGGAAAGGGAGGAGCAGAGCCTTCAATCGTGAATCATCAATCGCTGATCATTCATGGTAATTTTACAAAATATCTATCCCCTCATACCCCATTCCCCTACCGATTCGCGATTGATGATTGCCGACCGATAACGAACGATCACAGCAAATGTCAACTCACCCTGTCCACCGGATTTCCCCAGCTTAAACAATCCTTTTCCCGTACACAGCAATAACCGTAATTTTGCGGCGGATTATCCAAATCACCGTTCCCTTTCCGGGTAAACACTCAAACTTCCAGGCTATACTATGAATCTATTTGAAGAACAATCCGCAGATTTTCAGAACAGGCATATCGGCCCCAATGCAGCAGATACGGCATCGATGTTACAAACCATCGGCGCAGCTTCGCTTGAAGAACTGATCAGCAAAACCGTACCCGCTTCCATCAGGATCAAAGGGAACCTGAATATCCCCGCCTCCGTGAGTGAATTCACATACTTGGCTGAATTGAAAAAAACCGCTTCAAAAAACAAGGTCTTTAAAAATTATATCGGACAGGGATACTATGGAACCATTACCCCAAGTGTGATCCTCCGGAATATTTTTGAAAACCCGGGATGGTACACCCAGTACACTCCTTACCAGGCAGAAATATCACAGGGCCGTTTGGAAAGCCTGCTGAATTTTCAGACGATGATCAGCGATCTTACCGGTTTGCCCATTTCCAATGCCTCTTTATTGGATGAAGCCACGGCAGCGGCAGAAGCTATGGCAATGATTTTTCACCACATCAACAAAACGGATGTGATCAGCAAACCCAAACTGTTTGTTGACAATGCCATTTTCCCGCAAACAAAAGATGTGCTCGTAACCCGGGCAGAACCGATCGGGATCGAACTGGTTTATGGAGAGTATCATACTGCAACCATTGATGATACTTTTTTTGGTGCGATCGTTCAATACCCGAACGACAATGGTTCAGTAGAAGATTACCGCAGTTTTATTGAAGCTGTACACAAGGCAGGCGGATTGGTAATTATGGCAACTGATCTGCTCGCATTAACTTTATTAACGCCCCCCGGAGAACTGGGTGCCGATGTTGCAGTAGGTTCTGCCCAGCGGTTTGGTGTGCCAATGGGTTATGGCGGGCCGCATGCCGCGTTCTTTGCTACCAGAGATGATTTTAAACGCGGGATGCCCGGCCGACTGATCGGCGTGAGCATCGATGCGCAAGGCAACCGTGCACTGCGCATGGCGCTGCAAACCCGCGAACAGCATATCAAACGCGAAAAAGCCACTTCCAATATTTGTACCGCGCAGGCATTGCTCGCCAATATGGCTGCTATGTATGCAGTGTACCACGGCCCGGATGGTTTGAAAAAGATCGCGACACGTGTACACCTGCTTACGCAGGCGATTGCTGAAGGGTTGCAGAAACTCGGCATTCAGCAAACAAACACAGCTTATTTCGATACGCTGAAAATATCCGGGTTACAGGCAGCTGCGGTGAAAGATATGGCAGAGAAGTTCCACAGTAATTTCCGCTATTTCGCGGATGGCAGTATCGGCATCAGTGTTGATGAAACAGCTTCTGCAGAAGATGTGAATACTGTTATCAGGATATTCGAATCGCTTACCGAAAAAAATACCGGCCATCTTTTTAAAAGCGAAGAAATTTCCGGGATCAGTTATGCGATTCCTGCTGCATTGCAACGCAGTTCCGTTTATCTTACGCACCCCGTGTTTAACACGCACCACAGCGAAAGCCAGATGATGCGTTATATCAAACAACTGGAGAACAAAGACCTTTCCCTGAATACAAGCATGATCAGTTTGGGTAGCTGTACGATGAAACTGAACGCAGCTTCAGAAATGATCCCGGTAAGCTGGCCGGAATTTGGCGGATTACATCCATTTGCTCCAGCATCTCAAACGGAAGGTTACCAGGAGATCATCGAAGAACTGAATGGCTATCTCTGTGAGATCACAGGTTTCTCTGCCTGCAGCCTGCAACCGAACAGCGGCGCACAAGGCGAGTACGCAGGTTTACTTACCATCAGGGCTTATCATGCAGCGCATAAACAATCGCACCGGAATGTGGTATTGATCCCTATCAGTGCACATGGCACCAATCCCGCCAGCGCCGTGATGTGTGGTTTTAAAGTCGTGGTGGTGAAATGTGATGATGCAGGAAATATCGATGTGGCAGATCTAAAAGCAAAAGCAGAACAATACAAAGACACGCTTGGTGCTTTAATGGTTACTTATCCTTCTACACATGGTGTGTTTGAAGAAACCATCCGTGATATCTGCCAGATCATCCACGACAATGGCGGACTGGTGTATATGGACGGTGCGAATATGAATGCACAGGTGGGTCTTACCAGCCCCGGAATGATCGGTGCCGATGTTTGTCATCTCAACCTCCATAAAACATTTGCCATTCCGCATGGCGGCGGCGGCCCGGGCATGGGCCCGATTTGTGTGAATGATAAACTCGCCCCATATTTACCCGGTCACCCGGCCCTCGCTTCAACCGGCGCGGTTAGTGCCGCACAATATGGCTCTGCCAGTATTTTGCTGATCAGTTATGGTTATATCAGGATGCTGGGTGCAGAAGGTATCCGCAGGTCTACCGAGTATGCCATTCTAAATGCCAACTACATGAAGGCGAGACTGGAAAAATATTATAAGATATTGTACACCGGCAACAATGGTACCTGTGCGCATGAATTTATCGTTGACCTGCGGCCTTTTAAACAAACTGCGGGAATTGAAGCGGAAGATGTGGCGAAGCGTTTGATCGATTATGGTTTTCATGCACCTACAATGAGTTTCCCTGTTCCGGGAACGATCATGATCGAACCTACGGAAAGCGAAGACAAAGGCGAGCTGGACAGGTTCTGTGATGCATTGATCTCGATCTATGAAGAAATCAAAGCGATCGAAGAAGGCAAACTTGACAAAACGGATAACCCTTTAAAAAATGCGCCGCATACACAGGCTGTGGTTTGTGGTGATGAATGGAGCCACGGGTATACCCGCAAACAGGCCGGTTTCCCGTTGTATTATGTTACCCAGAATAAATTCTGGCCCAGCGTGGCGAGGGTGAATAATACGCATGGCGACAGAAACCTGATCTGTACCTGCGAACCGGTTTCATCATATGCTGAAAATGCATAAATACATTTTGAAAACGATACCAAAAAGGCGGCCATTGCCGCCTTTTTGTTTAACCAACCTTTTTATAGATCATATTACCTCCCTGCCTGATTTTTGCATCCTGTAAAGCGATGATCTTTTCTTTATCAGCAAGCAGGATTTCGAGCCAGCGGATCTGCCGCTGCAATAAACGGATCACTTCTTCGGGTGTTTCAAAACAACTGTTCTGTTCCTCTTCAGATTCCTGCCGAAGCAAAACCGGAGGATAAACCATTTTGGGAGGCGTAAGCAGCATTTTTCCTTTCCCGGTGATGAGCCATACCAGGCTGAGATCGATGTATTTTTC
>SAIX01000049.1 GCA_004028765.1 Chitinophagaceae bacterium
ATAACACTTAAAAGTACGCCACGCCACCGAATATCTCAACTTATTTCCAACTGAATAAACATGCGCTATATGCGTAGCGCAGGGTGGGGGGTAGTAGTGCGTTATATGGGTAGCGCATGGATGCCGGTAGAATAAAATTACCATACCAGCCGGTCGAGCGGGCTCTCAATCCGTCCAATATCTTTCCGGCTTACATGGGTATAACGCATCGTAGTCGTAATGCTGTTATGCCCCAGCAACTCCTGGATAATACGGATATCTGTTCCCGATTCCAGCAAATGTGTGGCATAACTGTGCCGCAACATATGGGTACTGCCTATTTTATGGATTCCCGCCCTTTCTTTGGCTGCTTTTACAATATTCTGCACACTGCGTATGCTGTATGATCCGCCCGCCTGCCCCTCAAATACATATACTTTTGGTTTGTATTCCCGGTAATACTCCCTCAGCGATTCAAGGAACTTGTGCGACAGCGGAACCATCCTGTCTTTTTTGCCTTTTGCACAACGGATATGTAACATCATACGCTGACTGTCAATATCGATCAGTTTCAACCCAACGATCTCGCTAACCCTAAGCCCTGCGGAATAACCGGCCATCAGTAAACAGCGGTGTTTCGGGTTCTCAATTTTCAGGATCATATTCATCACTTCCGTTTGCGCCAGCACATCGGGCAGTTTGAGGGGTTTCTTGGGCCGGGGGAGGTCATAGAATTCGTTCTCGCGACCCAGCACTTTTTCGAAATAGAATTTAATCGCATTCACTGTCGTATGTACATGCGTTTCACTGTGCCCGCATTGTTCAATCAGCCATAATAGGTACGAAAGAATATGTTTTTTTTCCAGCACATACACGGGATGTTTCCCCAGCAGCCTCAGCAGGTGGTGAAACTCATTACAGTAATTACGGATGGTATTGGCACTATACCCTTTTAAATGCAGCATATCCCGGAACTGGGCAAGCGCGGATAAATTGGGCTCCGACAAAGGATGCGCCAGCATCATTTTCGATTGTGTATAATGCGGCTGCTCAACCGTAGCGGGAACCAGCACTTTTTTCTGCTGTAAATACCTGCGTAATTCTTCACTGTCCAGCAAAGCACTGTCTCCGATATACCCCTTAAGCTCTTCATAAGCTTCACGGGTGCAGGGGATATGCCAGCAATGATAAGTGCCGCTCCAGCGTGCATGCTTTACCCGTTTTACTTTTTCCGTGAGGTCTTTTTCACCCGGAAAATAAAGGGCGATCCTGTCTTCGCCTTTGTGGTGAACCGGGCGTAATGTAATTGTGCGCATGTAAACCGTTTGATGGGGTTACGGCTCGCACACAAATTAAGGATCACGTACCTGCAGCAAACAGGTACGTGATAAAACACCGCAGATATGGATAGGAATCCGCCATTTTTTCACGGTGTAAAAGCATCGAAGATTATCTAATGTTTCGACAAACCCGCTAACAGCGTTTCGAGGAAATTCAATGTCATGGTGAATCCGCCCTGGAAGCCCATTTCGATCAGTTTCTCGAGGTTCGCGAGGGTTTTGTGCACGATGGTAATATGTACTTTCGTGATCCCGTTCTCTTCACTGAAATGAAGATCCCATATTGAGCCGGGCATATCAGGGTTGCGGTTTTCATCCTGGTCCGTAAATACGGATTCCATCCTGAAATGGGAAACTGGTGTGATGGCAGAGAACAATTGCAGCGACCAATGTTCGGCCCCCTCCGGACTAACCATCGCGTAAAACCGGCGGCCGCCTTCTTTGAATTCCATGATCTTTGTCCGCGAGATCCAGGGTTTGGGCGCCCACCACTGGTCCAGTATTTCCTGCTGTGTAAACGCATCCCATACCAGCGAAATCCCTGCATTAAATTCCCTTGTCACAAATACGGAGTTGGTGGATTTGTCGATGGCAAAATCGAATAGTAGGCTATTTTCCATGTTTCTGTTTTTTTAGGTTGGATAATAAAGTATCGAGCTGGTTGAAGCGGGTCTCCCATAATTTCCGGAACTGGTCCAGCCATTTGTCGATCTCTTTCATTTTTTCAATTTCGAGCGAGTAATAAATTTCCCGGCCCTGCTGCTGGGGTTTTACCAGTTCGCACTCAGTTAGTATGCGCAGGTGTTTTGAAACCGCCTGCCGGGTGGTATGAAAATTATCGGCGATCGCGTTTGGCGTCATGGCCTGCAGGGCAATCAGGGCAATAATGGCCCGCCGCGTTGGGTCGGCAATGGCCTGGAAAATATCTCTTCTCATAGCGGGAAGTTTTATGAAACTGTTCGGTTGCAAATATATATGCAACTATTCGGTTTCGCAAAATTTATTTTTGCAGGTGGCGATAATCGTAAAAATCCAGGCAATTTATTGGGGATACCGGCAGCAGTATTCCATGGCATCCCTGTTGCGTCGCAAGCACTTCATCTGCCTGTTTTCATGGCAGCTATGATTCAGTGCCTCTCAGTGCCATCAGTGGCTATTGAAGAAAAAATGGAAACGAAGATTGCGGATGTTTTTTACAATTAATGCTGCCGGCGCTTCTGCATGCCGGCTTTCATTCCCATTTCATCGGCTGCTTTTTCTAAACCTTCAATATCATTCACAGGAGGATGGCCGGGTTTTACAGAAGTTGGTGTTACCCGTCCCTGTTTTTGCTGCACCACATGCCAGCTTTCTTTGAGTGGCGTAGAAGAAGCGCCCGGCGCAATATGGATATCGCTTCCCTGCGCATTAACCTCTGCCGAAAGCTGCGCAGGTTTATCACTGTTAAAATGGACAGTTGTGTTTTTCATAGCTATACCAGAAAGCGCTTCGATCGATTCTTTTAATTGTAAGGGTAATGTACTTGCGGGAACTGTTTTTTTTCTTTGCGAAAATTTTTGAAACCAGTTTTTATTTTTAGCAGGAGGCATGGCTCAGTGTTGCATTGTAAGATACATACTGTTGCAGTAGAAAATGCAGGGAACTTCCGTTTCATTTTTCAGGGATACTGCCGCCACAAAGGGGGAACGATGCAGTGAGTGACACAAGCGCCGATGCCATAGAAAACCGTCGCTGGTGCAAAGAAAATTTTCTATAATAAAATTCCCTGCAGGAACAAGTACGCGAAGCTGAAATAGATGATCAGCCCTGTTACGTCCACAAGTGTTGCCACAAATGGTGCGGAAGAAACGGCCGGATCGGCACCGAGTTTTTTGAGGAAGATGGGCAGCATGGAGCCCGATAATGTGCCCCATAAAACCACACCGATCAGGGCCACGCCTACGGTCAGGGCGATGAGCATCCAGTGCTCGCCGTACAAACCGGGGGCAATGCTGTGCCATACCGCTACGCGAACAAAGCCGATGATACCTAGCACAGAGCCTAATAGCAAACCGCTCAGCAGTTCCCGGCGTAACACGCGCCACCAGTCGGCGATGGTGATCTCGCCTACGGCCATGGCCTGTATAATAAGGGTGGAAGCCTGTGACCCGCTGTTGCCGCCGCTTGAGATGATGAGAGGTACAAATAATGCGAGTACCACTGCCTTCGCGATCTCATCTTCAAAGTATCCCATGGCAGTCGCCGTGAGCATTTCGCCAAGGAACAGCACCACGAGCCAGCCGATGCGTTTGCGGAAAAGTTTGAACAACGGGATATCCAGATAGGGTTCTTCGAAAGCCTCGGTACCACCCATCATTTTCATATCCTCGCTGAATTCTTCATTGGCAACCCATAGCATATCGTCGATGGTTACGATGCCAAGCAGGATATTGTTATCATCCACTACGGGAAGGGCCACCCGGTTATTCATTTTAAATACCTGGCTGGCATGCTCCTGGTCGTCGGTTACATTGAGGGAAACATAGCGGCCATCGATAATTTCCTCCACACGTTTTTCGGGAGATGCGAGGATGATGTCGCGGATACGGATATCATCGATGAGCTGGCCATTGGTATCGATCACATAGATCACATCAATGGTTTCGCTGTTTTTCGCATGCTTTCGAATTATTTCGAATACTTCGCTGATGGTGTTGTGGAGGTAGATGTACACATAATCAGGCGTCATCAAACGGCCCACGCTGTCTTCGGGATATCCCAGCATCGAAAGGGTGATCTTTCTTTCCTCCGGATCCAGCAGTTTGATCAGGTCGCGGATGGCGGCTTTGGGCAATTCTTCCAGGAAGTCGGTACGGTCATCAGCAGGCAGTTCATTCAGCAGTTCCGCGGTTTTGGCAGAGGGGAGCTCTTTCACGATATCCTTCTGCTGCGAAATGTCGAGAATTTTGAAAACACTGGCGGCGCGGTGGATGGCCATATTGGCAATGATCTGCGCCTCGTATTCGGGGTATTCGCTGATGAGATTGGCTACATCAGAAATGTTCTGGTCGTCGAGGAAATCACGGATCTCCAGCTTATCCTCTTTGGATACCAGTTGTTCAAATTGTTCGAAAAGCCCGGGTTGTTCCAATTCCAGCGACATGAACGCAAGGTAGAGAATAATTAAAAATTAAAAATTAAGAATTCAGGAGTGGGGATTGTTTACTGGTTTATTTGGTTATTAGTCTTTGGAGGTTGGTCTTTGGTTTTAGCTGTTGGTCTTTAGTCTTTGGCTTATTTGTCTATATGTTTTTTTGAATACACTCACCACTGACAACTCACCACTCACTTTTTCACCGCAGAGGCGCGGAGTACGGAGAGCTTTCGCAGAGTAAAATCACTCACGATTCACCATTGACGATTCACGATTCACGATTCAACGGATACAGATGCACCATTCAACCATTTCACCGCAGAGGCTCGGAGCACGGAGAGCTTTCGCAGAGTAAAGATCACTCACGATTCACCATTGACGATTCACGATTCACGAATTGCCGAATTAGCGGATTGCGGATACAAACTCACCACTCACCATTCACCACAAAGACACAAATCCACAAGGTGATACAAGGTAAATTCTGACCTTTTACTTTTGATTTTTGAATCAGGTAGTTGCCACAGATTACTCTGAAGGGCACCAAGAAATATCGCTTTGCCAGTACCTCATTCAATATTCGCTATTCCTTATCTTCACCCCATGATATTGCCAATTCTCACCATTGCGCCATCGCCGAAACGGGGGCGCGGGGTATTTGCAACAGAAGCGATCCCTTCAGGGACCACGATTGAGATATCGCCCGTACTGGTTTTAAATGAACAGGAACGTGTGGAAGTGGAGAAAACACTTTTGTACGATTATATTTTTGAATGGGGCGAAACCGGTAAACAGTGCTGTGTGGCTTTGGGTTATGTTTCATTGTACAATCATTCCTACGAAGCCAATTGCGATTACCAGATGGATTTTGCCCATTCGCTGATCTGCATCATTACCGTAAAAAATATCGCTGCAGGCGAAGAATTGTTCATCAACTACAACGCCGACCCGGAAGAGAAGAAGAAGGTTTGGTTTGAAACAAAGTGAAAAGTTAATAATCAATAGTTACAAGTGGCAGCAGATAACATACTTTCACTATTAACTCCTAATTCCAATACTGGTACCCCATTAGTCTCGCTAGCTCCAGTTTCGCAACACAAAGCTGGTATTCATACTGCAGTTTGGTGAGCAGGGCACGTTGAACATTGGTACTGGCATTGGTGATCTCCAGGTTGGTTCCGGTCCCGTTTTTCAAACGGTTGGTGGCCAGTTGCTGTGCGGTTTGTGACTGTTCGATCTGCCCCCTGGTATTTTTGATGCGCTCGAGGCTTGATGCGATATCAGTGATGGCCTGGTCGATATCTTTGCGGTAAGTACTGCTCAGCGTTTCCACCGCCAGTTCATTTTGTTTGATCAGGTTCTGCTGTAATTTTTGCTGCTGTTTGTTTTTCCCGCCATTATAAACCGGGATCGAAATACCGATACCGGCGAGATAATTAAAACGCATATCCTGTATATAAGGAACGTAACCGTTTTTTACACCGGCGGCAGCTTTTAAACCCACCATTGGCTTCTCAACGGTTTTGGTGATGGCGAGATCGCTTTCTGCCTGTTTGATCCTGTCTTTGGCAATCATAAAATCCGGGTTCTGTGCCTGCGCCAATCCCAATGCAGATGCAGCATCGGTGAGATTGACATCAAAATCAAAACTGCGGCCATTGCTTTGTTTCTGGCCGGTGGTATATGCAAGCAGGTTCCATTGTTTCTGCAGGTTATTGTTCAGGTCGATCTTTCGGTTTTCTTCATTATCGATGGAAGCCTGGATATTCAGCAGGTCGATACGCAAAGCGGTGCCGTTCTTCAGCTGGCTTTCCACGATCTTTTTACTTTCATTTAAAAAACTGAGCACGCTGTCCTGTATGCTGATGGCTTTTTGCAGGTACACAATATTATAATACACATTCGCCACCTGGAAAGCCAGTTGTGATTTGATATTATCGAGATTGTGTTTTGCAAATTGCAGGTCGTCTTTCGAGCGGTTGATATTTGCCTGCAGCCTGCCGAAATCGAACAACGCATAATTTGCATTTAAGGAAGTGCTGAGGTTATGCACAGGTGCAAACTGGAATTTGTCGCCATTGATCGGCAGTTCAATTTTCGGCCGTACATATGCATAAGAAGCATCTGCCGTGATCTCCGGGAATTTATTGAGTTCGGTAAGCGAGAGTTTTTCCTGTGCGGTGGCAACGGTATTCTCCACTTCTTTTACTTTCGGGAAATAGCCAAATGATAACCCTACAAGGTTTTTCAATTCACTGTTCACCGTTACCTGCGCCTGCATATGCAGTGCATTCAGCAGGAAAATACCAGCCAGTAATATTTTTTTCATGGTATTCATTCATTTTTTATAATCAGTCAATTCTTAGTCATTTGTGATCTTAGTGCGATTCTGCTGCCGCTTTCATCGAAGCTGCCAGTTCTGCCTGCGATTTCTTTTTCACGCGTAAGAAAGCCACGAGGGGTATTACGAGGATAAAGAAGATCGTGATCAGCCGGAATGTATCGAGATAGGATAAGTAATATGCCTGCCTGTCAACAATGCCATTGATCATTGCCACTGCTTTGGTGCTTGCGCCGGCCACATCGCCTGAGCGGTTAATGATACCGCCTGCAATGGTGCGACTGCGTTCCAGGAACATTTCCGATTCGCCGGTTACTTTCGTTACGAGGTCATACCGGTGCTGCGCATATTGTTTCGCGATATAATTATTTGCCATGGCGATACCGAATGCGCCGCCAAGCTGCCGGATCATGTTATTCAATGCAATACCCGATGCATAATCTTTGGGCTGCAGCCCGGCCACAGCCTGGTTGATCAATGGCAACTGCACCATACTGATGCCTATTGCCCGCAATGCAAGTGGGAAAAAGAAATCACCGCGAACCACATCGGGGCTCATTCCAGCACTCATCCAGGCATAGGCCGCAAACAACAGGAAACCCATTACAACAAATGGAATCGGGTTCACACCTTTGCTCATCACTTTCCCGATGATGGGCATGAGCGCCACCGTGATCAGGGTTGGCCCCAATAAGGTAAAGCCTGTTTCAAAAGCGGTGAAGCCCAGAATTCTTTGTGCAAGAACCGGGAATACAAAAACCGAAGTAAACAAACCGAGCCCAACCACGAAAGTAAAGATGGTGGTGAACGCGAGGTTTCTGTTTCCGAGTACGCGCAGGTTTACGGCGGGATGGTCAATGCTGAGTTCATAGATAATAAAACCGATCATACCCACAAAAGCCACCAGGGAAGTGATGCGGATCACATCACTGCTGAACCAGTCTTCCGATTCGCCTCTCTCAAGAACATATTGCAGGCACCCGATCCCGATGGTAAGCAGCAGTATCCCGGTATAATCGATTTTGATCTCTTTCTTTTTTTTGCCTTCGCCTTCTTTTTGTTCGATAAATGTGAATGCGAGAAAAGTGGCGAGTATCCCGATGGGGATATTGATCATAAAGATCAGCGGCCAGGATGCGTGATCAATGATGTACCCGCCCAGTGTGGGGCCGAGTGTAGGGCCAAGCACGATACCCATCCCGAACAGCCCCGAGGCGAGCGGCCGGTCCTTGGGCTCAAATGCATCAAAGAGGATGGCCTGTGAAGTGGATAACAATGCACCGCCACCCACGCCCTGTACAAAACGCCAGATGATGATCTCCACCAGTGTGCCCGATTGCCCGCACATATAGGATGCGATGGTGAAGATGATCATTGAAACGATATAATAGTTTTTTCTTCCGAAATATTCTGCCAGGAAACCGGTGAGCGGTATGATGATCACATTGGCGATGGCATAAGAAGTGATCACCCAGCTGATATCTTCAATATTCACGCCAAGGCTCCCGCTCATATCACTGAGTGCCACATTCACGATCGAGGTATCAATCAGTTCCATCACAGCGGCAGTAACCGTAGTGAGAACAATGATCGCCCTTGCAAATCCTTTAGGTGTTGCCATAATATAACAGCCTGCCCGCATTGCTTATCGCAACGGGAACAGTGGATAAGATGAATTAATTGGTATCTGCGCTGATAAGTACACTCAAACCTGCCCGCAGCATATTGCGGTATTTATCGATATCCTTTATGCGGATCTTCACCGGCACACGCTGGGTTACTTTTACAAAATTGCCACTGGCATTATCAGGCGGCAGCAGTGAAAATTTTGCACCTGTTGCTTCACTCATACTTTCGATGGATCCTTTCAGTTTCAGGTCGGGAAATGCATCCACTTCGATATCCACTTCTTTCCCTGGATATAATTTTTTTAACTGGTTTTCTTTGAAGTTGGCAACGATCCAGTACGTGGTATCATTCACGATCGAGAAAAGAGGGGTGCCGGCCTGCACATATTGACCTTCCGAAACATTTTTCTTACCGATCTTTCCTGCCTGCGGCGAATAGATCTTTGTGTAAGTGATCTTCAGCTGTGTCTGTTCGATCTTGGCTTTTTTTACACCCAGCCCGGCTTCCGCTTTTTGAACGCCTGCTTGTAATACGGCAATCCGGCTTTCCGCAGCAGTAAGATCGGTCTTGTTATTGTCCAGTTGTTGTGCAACAGATTCGAGATTGAATTTTGAATCGTCCAGTTGTTTGCGTGTGATGGCCTGGTCGGCAAAAAGGTTCTGGTCGCGTTTCAGGTCGTCTTCCGCTTTTTTCCTGCGCAGTTGTGCCAGTTCGATATTGCCTTTGTTCACACGGAGTGAAACGATGGCATTGGTTAATGCAGCTTTTGCATTGATCACATCCACTTCGGCCTGTTTATAATCGGCTTCCATTTCGGCGAGTTGTGTCTGCAACTCGGCATCATCCAGTTCAACCAGTAACTGACCGGCTTTTACAGAATCATAGTCTTTTACGGAAATGGTTTTTACATAACCGGCAACGCGCGGTAATACCGGTGTGATCTGCGTTTCCACCTGTGCATTGTCGGTGGTTTCATGTGTCATCGCGTAATGGATCTTTTTATAACCGAAATAGCCTGCTACCAGCAGAACGGCTACCAGTACGATGATCTTTACAGGTGATTTTTTCGGATTGCTTGCTTGTGACATTCGGGTGATTGGTTTATTTGTTTAGTGGTTTATTCGTTTATTGGTCTTTAGTCTTTAGATATTCATCTTTTGTCTTTGGCTATCCGGGTTTTCTGTATTCATTATTTCTTGTTCTATATTCTACTGTTCATTATTCACCAGGAGATAGCTGTGCATCATTTGTTTGAGGTGCTTCATCAAACGGTTTTTAAATGCAGGGTCGGTATACGGATTAAAATTTTTATCCTTTTCCATCAGCATCACGCAAAGTGCTTTTGACAGCATTACCTGGTTGATGGTGCCTATGAGTGAAGCCATGGTGAGTTCGGGGTCTACTTTTTTAAATACTTTCCGGCGGATGCCCTGTTCAATGATCTTGCGGAGCGTTTGGGTATTCCGTACAAAAATGCGGATGATGTTCTGGTGCATGGTTTCCCGGTCGTCTTTCAGCAGTTCCTGGTGCATCACGCGGTGAAAGGAGGGCTGTGAGAATATTTTTTCCACGTAATGCTCAATGATGGCGTCGATCTTTTCGATCTCGGTCAGGTTTTTATCGGCTTCAATCTCATCCAGTTTTCCACGCATAAAAGAAGCCCGGTATTCAACAATGGTTTCAAAGAGTTTGTCTTTCGAGCCAAAATAATAATTCACCATGGCCACATTCACATGGGCTTTGGCCGCCAGCTCGCGGATAGAACTGCCCTCAAATCCCTTTTCTGCAAAAAGTTCGATAGCGGCATTGATGATATGCTGTTTCTTATCAGACAGGACCGTATCGGCGATTGTATTATCCATCATAGATCGTTTAAAAATGCAAATTTCAAACAAATGTTTGAATTAATCAAACGTTTGTTTAAAAATTTTTAAAAAAATCCATTACCGGAAAACCAGGCCAGCTTAAATGGCTGGGGGTCCATTTCCCGGACAAAGGCTTTCTGTACCTGCCTGGTAAACCTGTTACGGGAAATCTTCCATGAATGATAACAATAGGATAATA
The DNA here is from genome assembly GCA_004028765.1 of Chitinophagaceae bacterium. Taxonomy (GTDB): domain Bacteria; phylum Bacteroidota; class Bacteroidia; order Chitinophagales; family Chitinophagaceae; genus Sediminibacterium. The sequence continues at coordinate 10,487 of SAIX01000049.1, forward strand.
TCCCGCTAAAACAGGCTTTACCAATTTTGCATAAACGAATTGTTTGACGAACCCATCCATCAGCGCCAACGCATTCGGCCCGAAATTTCAGTGGGGCATCGCCATCGCCGCCCCACAGAATGAAGGGGCTTATCTTACCGACGGGCGCGGACTTTCTATCTGGGATGTTTTTTCCCGCCGTACAGGAAAAATCAAAGGGGGAGCAAAACCTTATGAGGCCTGCGATTTTTATCACCGCTACAAAGATGACCTGATGCTGGTGAAAGCACTGGGCTTTACCGTATTCCGGTTTTCGATTTCCTGGAGCCGCATCTTACCCGAAGGGATGGGAAAAGTAAACAGAGAAGGCATTGCATTTTACCACCGCCTCATCGATGAATGTTTGTTGCTGGGTTTAACCCCTTATGTAACCCTTTACCATTGGGACCTCCCGCAGGAACTGCAGAAACAGGGCGGCTGGACAAGTCACCAGATGCTGAAATGGTTCACACGTTTTACCACGCTTTGCTGTGAAGAATACGGCGATAAAGTAAAGAACTGGATCATCCTGAACGAACCGATGGGATTTACTTCCCTTGGCTATATGCTGGGGATGCATGCACCGGGTAAAACGGGGATCCGTAATTTTTTTCCGGCAGTACATAATGCGGTGCTATGCCAGGCAGAAGGCGGCAGGATCGTAAAATCAGCCGTAACAAAAGCAAGGGTAGGCACGAGTTTTTCCTGCAGCGAAGTGGTGCCTTACTCACAAAGAGAGGAGGATATACTGGCTGCCCAAAGAGCCGATGCATTGCTGAACCGTTTATTTATTGAACCGGCTTTGGGAAGGGGTTACCCGCAAATGGAACGTTTCCCCTTACTGGATAAACTGCACCTGCATAATAAAGCCTGGAAATACACCGAACGCATGCAGTTTAATTTTGATTTTATCGGCATCCAGAATTATTTTTCATTAACGGTACGCAACAATGCACTGATCCCATATCTCCATGCATCGGAAGTAAAAGCTGCTTCGCGGAAAGTGCCGCATACCGATATGGGCTGGGAGATTAACCCGGAAAGTTTTTACCGCATGATCAAACGCTTCTGGTTATACGGTGGTGTAAAAGAGATCATGATTACAGAAGGCGGTGCTTACTTTAAAGACATACTCCACAACGGGGTGGTAAACGATGCACGACGCATCGATTATTTCAAGCAATATCTTTCTGCTGCTTTAAAAGCCAGAAAAGAAGGCGTGAACCTCACCGGTTATTTTGCGTGGACACTCACAGATAATTTTGAGTGGTCGGAAGGATATAAAGCACGTTTCGGACTGGTGCATGTTGATTTTGCCACGCAGCTGCGAACGATCAAGAATTCGGGTTACTGGTTCCGCGATTTTCTGCGTGGTTCCTGAATTGTTTGCTAAATTGGTTGTTTAAAACCAACCCATGTTCCGTCCCTTCTGTATCATCATTTTTTTCTTTGCTGGATTTTCCTGTTATGCGCAAACGGCTCGTATCCCGGCTTTTACCGGTTATGCTGTACCGGCTGAAAAAGAGGATGATCAAATGTTCTCTGAAAAAAACGGGCTGCACTGGGTAGATTCAAAACAAACGGTAGATTATTATTTCTATGCAAAAAAAGCAGGCAGTCTTTCGATCGCACTGCTTGCCTCCAATACAAAACCCGGTTCTGTGATCGCATTGCGTTGTGCAGGGAAGGAAGCCACAATTGCGGTACCTTCTTCCAAAACAGCGAAATCCATTCATTGTATCACAGTATCTATTCCTGACAGCGGTTTTTACAATATCACACTCCGCGCAATAAAAAAAGCGGGCAACACGATCGCTGATATCCAATCCATCGAATTATCAGGTACTGCCGCAGACATTCATTATAATCCCAAACCCCGCCGCAATGCAGCTTCGGTTCATTTACGGTACCCATTGCCCGATTCAGTAAAAGCCGTTGCCTTTTACAATGAGATCACCATCCCGCAGGGAGCGGATATCGTTCACAGTTATTATATGGCCTGTGGTTTTGCACGTGGTTATTTCGGCATGCAGGTAAACAGCGCTTCTGAACGACGGGTGATATTTTCTGTATGGGATTCCGGGAACGAGGCGGTTGACAGGAATAAGGTACCCGATTCGAACCGTGTTCAATTACTCGCCAAGGGAGAAGAGGTGATCGCAAACGATTTTGGTAATGAAGGAACCGGCGGGCATAGTCATTGGGTATATAACTGGAAGGCAGGCGTTACGTATCCGTTGATGGTAACGGCCCTGGCCGACAGTGCCACACAAAGTACCATTTATACGGGTTACTTTTTTATTCCTGAATTACAGAAATGGAAACTCATCGCCAGTTTCCGTGCGCCGAAAGATGGAAAGAACCTGCGCAGCCTTTATTCCTTCAATGAAAATTTTGTGGGATTGAACGGTCAACTGCAGCGAAAAGCATTTTTCAGTAACCAGTGGATACAAAGAGAGAATGGTAGCTGGAAAGAAATCACCCAAAGTAGTTTTTCATACGATGCAACCGGAAAAGCAGGAGACAGGATCGATTATGGCGGTGGTATGGATAATGGTAAATTTTATTTATGGAATGGTGGTTTTCAGAAAGCCAATGCTGCTTATGGCGATCTGTTTAACCGACCTGCTGCCAATCTGCGCCCTGTGATCGACTGGACAAAAAATGCAGACAGCGCAATTCAGGCAGGTAAAGAACAGCAAATGATATTTGCCGCGGTGGCCAATCACACCATCGATACAACAGGCAGTAAGGAAGGTGTGTATTACCAGATATTAAAGGAGGGAGCAGGTGAAGGTTTTACAGCGAATGATACACTCACGGTATTTTATAAAGGTTGGTTGCTGAAAGATGGTTCGGTATTTGATCAGACCAAAGAAAAACCGGCCACTTTTCCGCTGAAGCGGCTTATCAAAGGCTGGCAGATAGGATTGCCGCTTTGTAAGACAGGCGGAAAAATACGGCTCATCATTCCATCTGGGCTTGCTTATACGATCAGGAGCCGCAGCAAAGCCATACCGCCGAACAGTGTGCTGGTATTTGATATTGAAGTATTGGGTGTGAAAAAAGGATAGAAGCACTTCATTGATCACAGCGGTAAATTCCCCGGGTACTCTACTGGGATTTTCCCCCTTTTTGAGGAATAGATGACAAGCATCGTAGTATTTCCTATGTATTTTGATTTACTTTACTGATCAATCATACAAGATGAAATCCGCCCGTCAACTTTCGATCGCCATGCTTGCCCTGACGGGAATTACCGCGTTGTTCCTGAGTTATTATATGATCACAGAACCCAGCGGCAGTTCCCTGGGTTTCCCCGTGTACCTGCTCAACGGCAGTATGTTCAGCGATTATGCTACACCGGGATGGATATTACTGGTAACGGTTGGCTTACTAAGCATGTTCGTGATCGTGATGATCACATTGCGGAACAGGTATTATTCTGTATTGATCATGTTACAGGGTGCGATAGTATGCCTGTTTGTATTTATGGCGATCTTGCTGCTCGATGAAACTTTTCTGATACAATATCTTTTTCTTGCCGCAGGTATCTTACTCATTGCACTGGGTGTACTGCAATACCAGCGTAAGATCATGTCCGAAACCAAGAAGCCCGAACACCCGGTACAGAAAAGCCATCACCACAAGCACCGCAAACACAAATAAGCCATTACTCTTTTTTCTCTGCGAGAAAACGCAGGTACACGCCGTTAGTCCAGCCAAAACCGTCCTGGTTGGGGTATTCGCCGCCGCCTGCTTTTCGTGTAGTGTCACGCACATTGTATTTCTCCATCATCTTACCGGTTTCAGCATATACTTTTTCGCAGTTGCGCATCCAGTTGGCACGGATTTTTTCAGCAACTGTATCCTGGTTATACGGATCTTTCTTTAATCCATCATAAGCAACCCATTGGAGCGGTGCCCAGCCATTGGGAGCATCCCATTGCTGACCGGTTTCAGCAGGTGTTGTAAGTAAACCGCCGGGTTGTAAAAATTTTTCTTCCATAATTTTTGCGACGCTTTCTGCCTGTTCAGGCCCGGCAATGGAAAGAAAAAAAGGAAACAGCCCTGCCAGCGAATACACGGCCGTTGTTTGTTTCTTTTTAAAATGGTAATCAAAGTAAAACCCTTTTTCTGCATTCCAGCAGTAGGTTTGGATGGCAGCTCTGCGGAGAGTGATTCTTTGCTGCATCACCCTTTGCTGTTCACGGTTTTGTTTTTTTTCATAGCCCTTGTGCAACAGCGTTTCGAGCCATAGCATCAAACAGTTCAGGTCTACCGGAATGATATTCGTAGTTTCGATCGTTGCCATATCTTTTTCATCGGCAAACCAACGGCTGCTGAAATCCCATCCCGATTCAGCCGCGGCTCGGATATGGCGGTATATTTCCCCGGCCTTCTTACCCGATCTTTTGGCAAGGTGCAGGTCTTCCGAAAACGCTTCAGGCCTTGGGGTATCATATTCATCCCAATACCGGTTCATGATACTGCCATCGGGCATCCGTACCACGCGCTGGATGGCGGTCTTCTTTTCAGTAAGCTCAAGTGTGCCGCGCATCCAGAAAAAATATTCGCGCTCCAGTTGCGGCAGGTAGGTAAGCAGGGTTTCTTCTCCTTTCAGTTCCATCAGCAGGCTAACCATCAGCGAAAAAAAAGGAGGTTGGGATCGGCCGAGGTAATAGGTGCGGTTCCCGTTCGGGATAAAACCCACCGTATCGATGAGGTAGGCAAAATTGTTGACCATGTTTTCGATCAGGTCGGTACGGCCGGATTCTTTTAATCCCAGCATGGTGAAATAACTGTCCCAGTAATAGATCTCCCTGAAACGCCCGCCCGGAACCACATAAGGATAGGGTAGCGGGATCAATGTTCCTTTACGGTTATCAGGTTTGCGTGTCAATACATCCCATAATATATCGAGGTGTTCATGTATCGGTTTACCGGCAGACTGGTAAGAATCGTCTGCTTCCCCTGGCAATTCGAAATACTGCCCGATAAAATCACGCAGTTGAAAACCCTCTGTATTTTTTGCAGAACGGTATGATTCGAGTATTTCAGCACTGTCGGCTTTGGGAATGCAATCCACAAAATATTTTGAATCAGGAAAAATGCCGCTCACCTGCACTTCTTCATACAACTCAGCCAGTTGATCGATATAAAAAAAAGAAGCCATGCTTACTTATATTATGCCTGTTTGATTTTTTTCTGCAACCTTCTGAAGAAAAACAAGCAGGTGATGAGGATTGCCATTGGTACCAGTGAAAAATAAAACGCGGTTTCACCACCATAACTTTCAAAAATATGACCGGTGATGATGGAACCTGTTGTGCCACCCAATGCGGAAAAGATGATGATAAGGCCTGACATCAACCCGTGTTTTTGTACCGGCAGTGTGCTCAGGATAACAGAATTTACTGCCGGGTAAATGGGTGCAATCAGCAAACCGATCAGCGGGAATATAAAAGCGGCCAGCGGCGCATCGCCCCAGCCTGTAATAGGATGTGCGGGAACGTTCTTCGCCAGCGGGATAGCCACCAGTACCAATGCTGCTGCCAGCACCACGCAGCAGGAGAGCACGGTAAACCAGTTGAATTTTTTTAGGAGTACGCCTGCGAGGAAACGGCCCAGTGCTGTAGATCCAGCAAGGATGCTTGCCATCTGGATACTTAATGCAGCGGGCAGGTTCAATACTTTGTTGTTAAAAGTAGGTAACCAGCTCATGATGCTTTGTTCGATCAGAACATAAAAGAAAGCACAGAAAATAAAAACGAGTACAATGGGTGCAGCCACCAGTTCAAACATTTTTCCAAAATCGGCGACCATCGATTTTGTCTCTGTATTTTTTACGGATGATTCATCAAGCGGTGCGCTGAGCAGAAGCAGGAATGCCAGCAGCGAAATACTGCCCAGGAGATAATATACTTGTAACCAGGCGGTGGATTGCGGGTGACTGCTATCAACAAAAGAACTGAAAATAAAATAACCTGTGAGGATGCCGATCATGAAAAAGGATTCGATAAAATTCATCAGGCTGATATGTTCTTTTTCATCTTTTGTGACGAGCCCGATGGTACTGTATACCGACATTTTGATCAACGCAAACCCCGAACCCACTGCGGCGAACAATAATTTGGTGGTGAGGAAACTGCCGGTGAATGGCATCACAAAACAAACCGCCGTTACAAAACCCAATGCAATCAGCATCGCATTTTTATAACCGATCCTCGTGATGTACGAAGAAACAAGAAAAGAAACCACGGCGATACTAAGGTCTTTAAACGCTTCCAGTACGGATGCGGCGCCTTGTGTAACACCGTAGTTATTTTGCACCTGCAGTATCACTGTGCCAACGCTGTTCAATAATATGGCGAATACAAAATAGTTGAGGAACAATGAAAGTTTGATTCTCCAGTTTTGCATGGGGATGAAAATTATAGTTTTAATAATTGCAGACAAACCGGGTTGGGTATTTCGATCTGTTGCAGGGTGGGTTGCAGCAAACCGGTATTCATATCGCGGCGGAACACCACGATATTGCTGGTTTTCTGGTTGGCAACCAGCAGGAATTTGCCGGAGGGATCAATGATAAAATTACGGGGAGCCGTTCCGCCTGCAGACTGGTAACCAACCATACTCAGCCTTCCGCTTCCTGCATCAACTGAAAAGATTGCGATATTATTTTCTTCACCTCGGTTGGATGCATATAAAAATTTTCCGTCGGGCGAAATATGGATATCGGCACTGCCGGGTTGCCCTTTAAAATCGGCGGGGTGCGTTGCAATGGTCTGGATATTTTTCATCACTCCGTTCTGGTAGGCAGAAACCGTTACGGTTCCGGATAATTCTTCGATGCGGTAAACAAATTTCTGATTCGGATGAAATACCAGGTGCCTTGGGCCGCTGCCCGGTGCAGAAGCAGAGAAAGGGACGGCGGCGGGTGTTAAGGTTTTTGCACTGGTTGCATTAAAACGATAAGTCATTATTTTATCTGTTCCGAGATCCGGGGCCAGGATATATTGAAAATCGGGTGAAAAAAAAGTGGAATGTACATGTGCGGTTGCCTGTCTTTCTTTATTGGGGCCATTGCCTTTGTGCTGGATCATTTGTGCATAAGGTTTGATGCTGCCATCGGCTGCAACGGGGAATACAGATAAATTACCGCCGCTGTAATTACCTACCACAATCCATTTGCCGGTAGAATGCGTGGTGATAAAACAGGGATCATCCCCGCCGGAAACCTGCTGGTTCAGGAACTGCAGTTTACCGGTGGTTTTGTCGAACGAAAATGCGCTTACCCTTCCTGGTTGTTCACGGCCCGTTTCATTAACTGCATATAAATAACGCCCATCGGGTGAAACGGAAAGAAAGGAGGGATTGGTGCAACTGTCGGTATTTCCCACCCACTGCAATTCGCCGTTGACCGAGTTGAATTTGTAAACATAAATGCCTTTGCTTTTTCCTGTTGTATAAGTTCCTGCAAAAAGATAATAATCCTGTGCGCTTATAGCGGTACATAGAAAAAAAGCCAGGGCGGCAAGCAATGATCGCATGGTGTTGATTTTACACGTTGAAGATAAAGATTGGATATGATAAACTGAAGCGCTTGTTACGGTATCTTAGCAAGATGCACCGTCTTATACTGATTTTTATTTTTTTCGCTTCCGCAATCGTTTGCTGTAAAACGCCACATACCATGAATCCAACACATCATGCATTTCGTTTAAAGCCCGGGCAGGACCTGCGTGTATCCATCGACAGTTTTGTAAAAGCCGCCGGCATTAAAGCGGGATGGATCGCTACCTGTGTGGGCAGCCTTACGGATTACCATATCCGGTTTGCCAACCAGGAAAAAGGATATAGCGATAAGGGACATTTCGAGATCGTAAGCCTCGTAGGTACGGTTTCGGTGAGTGGTTCACATTTGCATATTGCATTGTCTGACAGCACCGGTAAAACCATCGGCGGGCATTTACTGGAAGGATGTAAAATTTATACGACTGTAGAAATTGTGATCAGCGAAACAAAAGATCTTGTTTTTAAAAGGGAAAAAGATGGCAGCACACCCTGGGAAGAGCTGCAGGTAAAGAAGCGGGAATAATTTTTACATCGTAATGCTGACAAAATCATTTACCAAAAAGGGGCTTCCGTACGGAAGCCCCTTTTTGGTAAACATCTGTAAACAATATTATTTTCCTCCTTTTACATATTTCTCCAGCCACTGGTATTGTTCCCATAGCATATGCAGCAGGTTTTCCTTGCCACGATAGCTGTGCGCTTCATAAGGTAAGAATACAAAACGTACCGTTCCGCCATTCCCTTTGATGGCAGCAAATAAACGTTCGCTATTAATGGGAAAGGTTCCGGTATTGTCATCTGCTTCACCATGTATCAGCAGGATCGGTGTTTTGATTTTATCGGCATAGCTGAACGGGCTCATTTCATAATACAGTTTAGGAGCCTGCCAGTAAGTGCGGTCTTCATTCTGGAAACCGAATGGGGTAAGTGTGCGGTTGTATGCACCACTCCGTGCAATACCTGCTTTAAAGAGATTGGTATGCGCCAGCAGGTTGGCTGTCATAAATGCGCCGTAGCTATGCCCGCCAACCGCCATCCTGTTTTTATCGCCCACACCCATTTCCACTAATTTATTAATCGCAGCTTCTGCATTGAGTTGTAATTGTGCAACAAAATCATCGTTTGGTTTTTTATCCGGACCCGTGGAAACGATCGGCATTTCTGCATTGTCGAGAACGGCATATCCCTGTGTTACATAAAAGATGGGAGATGCCCAGCTGATGGCAGTAAAGCGGTCTTTGCTTCCGCGTACCTGTGCGGCATCTGCAGCGGAATTGAATTCTCTCGGATAAGCCCACATCAAAACGGGAAGCGGCCCGTCTTTTTCTTTGTTATATCCTTTGGGAAGGTAGAGATCGCCGGTGAGATCAACCCCATCGGCTCTTTTGTATTTGATCTTTTCTTTGGTAACGCCTTCCATCTGCGGATAAGGATTAACAAAGCTGGTGATCGCTTTGTCGGCCATCCGCAATACAAGGTTTTTGATATAATAATTGGGAACTTCTTTCTGCGATTCACGGCGGGTAAGCAAAACAAGTTTATCCGCATCGATCACGTCTTCCACCACTTCAAAAACACCTTCCTGGCAGCGCCAGATAATTTCATTCTTTTTACCCGCAAGATCAAACTTGGCGAGGAAGGGAAGATCGCCTTTGGGCGAAGAACCCGTGGTGTTGTTCATCAATATTTTTGTTCCATTGTCTGTGGTCTGTATCGCTGGTCTGCCGAATTTATTCCGGGTTAATACCGGGCTGCCGGGATTGTTATACGCATCGGTCTGATTGCGTTCGTATAACAATTCCATTGCGCCGGTAGCAGTATTAAAACGGCTTACCCTGTTCATCTGTTTGGTACGGGAAATTTCGGCTACCAGCGATAATGATGCATCGCCCCAGGTAGTGCCTGCATACCGCATTTTGGTTTTGAAAAGTTCTTTTGCTTCGCCGGTAAAAGGGGCGCTCAATGCATATACGGCATCATGGTATTCCACGTTGGTTTTGATCAAACCACCATCCAGTGGCATGGCCCATGTAATAGTAGCAGGTTCATCATCGCGCCAGTCGAAAGCACGGGCTACATTTTGTGTGTTATCGTAGCCCGATGGGGTTCCTTCGGTAGAAGGAAGTTCTGCAAGCACTTTCACTACTTTACCCGTAAGATCGGTAATGGCAACGGTTGAAGGAAAGCCATTGGCGGTAACGAGATAAGAGAATGGTTTTTTGATGGTGCGCACCAACATGTATTTTTTATCAGGTGAAATAGAAAAGCTGCTGATCAAACCCGCTTTCCCGATATTGGTTTCAACTCCGTTTTTATTTTGTACAAGTTGGGTGGTTGCATAAAATTCAAACAACTGCTCATCGTAAGGTGATTTGATCAGGTCCTGGAAAGTGGGACTGGGCGCGGCTTTGCCAAGATTCTGCTGTACCGTTGGCCCTTTTGGCGTAATGGGGCGTTTGGCTGCATTGGTAGCGGGCTGGGTAGCTGTTTTGTACAACAGCGTATTATCATCCACCCATGTATAGCTTTGCCCGAGTACTGCATTCAAAGGTTGTTTGTTGATCTTGGTGGCTTTTTTGGAAGCGATGTCGATCACATACAGGTCCACACGCGAACCGGTTGTATTGGTGAAGGCAATCTTTGTTTCAGAAGGGTTCCAGGTTGCGGCACCGGCGAGCATACCTGCGGGCAAACCTGCAATAGGGAATTCCTGGTTGCTTTTGATATTTTTTAACCTGAAATCATTCACAAAAGACTGCCTGCTGGGCGAATAATTATTCGGGTTCAGTCGTAAACCCGCGATGCGGATTTCGGGCTGGCCCAGTTCTTCCACTGTGGGATAAGAATTGCGTTCGCTTAACAGCATCCATTCTGCTTTGCTGTCGATGCGTACGCCGGGTGTAGGTTTGGCTAACAACAGCTCAGCGATTTCTTTGGGAGGAGTTTGGTAACTCACGGCATCCTGTGCTTTTGGGCCGCTGAATGCCAGCAAAAGCAGGCAGCCTGCCAGGATCGGTTTTAGATTTCTCATACAGTTTTGTTTAGTTGTATTGTTCCGGTTATTGGTATACTCTCACATAATCCACTTCCATTTTTACCGGGTATATTGTTTCATCCACGCCTTTTTGCCCGCCCCAGTCGCCACCCACGGCAATGTTCAGCAGCAGGTGAAATGGTGCATTAAAAGGCCAGGCTTCTTTTCCGGTATGTTCATTTTTGAAAGTGAAATAGGGTTTGCTGTCTACCGAGATCGTAATACTTTCCGCATCCCAGTCGAGCGAATACACATGAAACGCATCCCCGAAATCAGGAACGGAAGTAGTGGCAGTTTTCTGCGTGCCGATGCTGTGAAAATATTTCCGGGTATGTGCCGATGCATGGATCACGCCCGGATTGTATCCTACATGCTCCATGATATCGATCTCCCCGTCATCGGGCCATTTCAATGGCGTAGTGGATCCGAGCATCCAGATAGCGGGCCAGGTACCCAGCCCTTTCGGCAACTTAGCCCGGACATCGATATGGCCATAGGTCCAATCGCCCTTGCCTTTTGTAACAAGGCGGGCAGAAGTGTAATGATTGGTGCCGTTTTTTTCTTTCCGGGCTTCAATAATGAGGTAACCATTTTCCACACGTGCGTTTTCGGCTTTGCGGGCTGTATAATACTGGAGTTCGTGGTTGCCCCATCCGTTTCCGCCCACATCATAACTCCATTTGGTGGAATCGGGTAAACCTTTGTAATTGAATTCATCGCTCCATACCAGCTTCTTTTTATCCTGTGCTATAGAAGCACTGTAACAGGCAAGGCTGCAGAGTATAACAACTGTAAGTTTTCTCATCAGGTCAGTTTTTACGGATCAACAATATACTTACAAACCGCTACCCGGTTACATGAAATCGGTAAGACCCCAAAAAAATTTGCCTGAAAACCTTTTGGGTATTAGCTTTGCCGCATCATGAAAAGTTTTACGCACAAACATCACCATCATTTCTTACCCCGCGGGTAAGCTGTTGGTGTTTTGTGCAGGTCACAATAAAACATTAAAGGGCTTACTCCAGGGTAGGCCCTTTTTATTTTCCCGGAAGGGAAGCAAACCAAATGAATATGTCAAATACCATGAATATTGTTAAACTGAAACTGGCGATCCAGAAAAGCGGCCGCCTGCACGACGATTCGATACGGCTGCTGAAAGAATGCGGTATCGATATCAGCAATGGCGTAAACAAACTGAAGGCGGAAGCCAGCAATTTCCCGATCGAAGTATATTTTTTACGCGACGACGATATCCCGCAATACGTAGAAGATGGCGTGGCCGATATCGGTTTTGTAGGAGAGAACGTGGTGTATGAAAAAAAGAAAAAAGTGACCGTTGCCGAAAAACTGGGCTTTGGAAAATGCAGGCTGAGTGTGGCGGTACGGAAAAGTGAAGCCTTTACCGGCCCTTCTTTTCTGGAAGGGAAAAAAATTGCCACAAGTTATCCTGTGATCCTCGGAGACTATCTGAAAGCAAATAATGTAAATGCAGAGATACATGAGATCAGTGGCAGTGTTGAAATTGCACCGGGTATCGGCCTGGCCGATGCCATCTGCGACCTGGTAAGCAGTGGCTCCACTTTGTTTATGAACGGGTTAAAGGAAGCAGAAACCATCCTGCAATCACAGGCCGCGCTGATCAAAAACCAGGGGCTATCTGCAGAGCAGGAACAACTGATCGCGAGATTGTTGTTCCGTATTCAATCCGTAAAAAAAGCGAAGAACAATAAATACATTCTCCTGAATGCCCCGAATGAAAAACTGAAAGAGATCATTTCATTGTTACCCGGAATGAAAAGCCCGACGGTATTGCCGCTGGCAGAAGAAGGCTGGAGCAGTGTACACAGCGTGCTGAATGAAAACGAATTCTGGGACATCATTGAGCAACTGAAAGCTGCGGGAGCACAGGGGATACTAGTGGTGCCGATTGAAAAGATGGTGGTGTAGGGGAGGTAGGAGTTAAAAGTTAGGAGTTAGAAGTTAAAAGTTAGAAGTGAAGGTGGGGCTCTCTGCGAAACTTCGCGGCCTTCGCGGCTCTGCGTTGAAAAATATTTTTTATCTCGAACCAAATATACATGCAACAAATAAAATACCCGGCCAAAGATCAATGGTCTTCCATATTAAAAAGGCCGGTGATCGATAACAGTTCCTTACAGCAAACGGTAAAAACCGTGATGGAACAAGTGCGGATGAACGGTGATGAAGCGATCAGAAAATACAGCTTACAATTCGATGGCGTTGCACCCGATGATTTTTTAGTGCCTGCAGAAGATTTTGCTACCGCTGAAAAAGCCGTTTCTGCAGAACTGAAAAAAGCGATACAACAGGCGGCTGCCAATATCCGTCTCTTCCATGAACAACAGGTTACAAAGCCAGCTGTTGTTGAAACCATGCCCGGTATCCAATGCTGGCGCAGTTCAGTGGGAATTGAAAAAGTAGGGCTGTATATTCCGGGCGGTACGGCACCATTGTTCTCTACCATCTTAATGCTCGCGATCCCCGCGAAGATCGCCGGTTGTAAGGAGATCATTTTATGTTCCCCCCCAGGAAAAGATGGCAAACTGAACCCCGCAATTCTATATGCCGCATCGCTGACAGGTATCACGTCAGTATATCGCATAGGAGGTGTACAGGCCATTGCTGCAATGACCTACGGCACAGAAACCATTCCCAAAGTGTATAAAATTTTTGGTCCGGGTAACCAATATGTAACCTGCGCCAAACAACTGGCACAACAGGAAGGTACCGCCATCGATATGCCCGCCGGGCCGAGTGAAGTATGTGTAATGGCAGATGATACTGCCGATCCCGTTTTCATTGCCGCCGATCTGTTGAGCCAGGCCGAACATGGGGCCGACAGCCAGGTATTACTGGTGAGCACTTCGCCTGCAATCATCGATGTAGTTGAAAAAGAACTTTCTCGGCAACTGGATCTTTTGCCAAGAAAAGAATTTGCGGCAAAAGCTTTGCAGAACAGCAAAGCCGTTTTACTGAATAACAGGGAAGAAATGATTGAATTGGTAAACGAATATGCGGCCGAACACCTGATCATTTCCTGCGCGGAGGAAGATGCAGTTGCAGAACGCATCATAAATGCAGGCTCTGTTTTTCTTGGTAATTATTCGCCCGAAAGCGTGGGTGATTATGCAAGCGGCACCAATCATACACTTCCTACCAATGGCTATGCCCGGGCATACAGCGGAGTGAGTGTGGATAGTTTCGTAAAAAAGATCACGTACCAGAAATTAACGAAACAGGGCTTGCATCAGATTGCCGCTGCTGTTGAACAGATGGCAATGGCCGAAGGCCTGGAAGCACATGCCAATGCCGTTCGGGTAAGGATCCAGTCATAAAAAAAGCACTATGTTCGAATACAAACTCATCGCGAAGGAAAATATGCAGAGCATTATCCCGCTGCTGCAGGTTCTGAATGATAAGATCGAAAGAAAAATACTGGAAGAAAGGCTTGCAGAAATGCTGCAGCGGGGATATGAATGCCTCGGTGTATATGATGGCGAAAAACTTATCGGCATCTGCGGGATATGGATACTTGTAAAATATTATGCCGGCCGCCACATCGAGCCCGATAATGTAATGATACTGCCTGAATACCGCAACAGGGGCATTGGCGAGGAAATGATGCAATGGATATATGCGTATGGCCGTTCAAAAGGTTGTGTGTCATCTGAACTGAATTGTTATACCACGAACAGCGGCGGCCAGAAATTCTGGGCCAACGAAGGATATAAAATACTGGGGTTTCACTACCAAAAAAATCTGTAAAAGAAAAAATATGGCATTTGATCTCGATACATTTGTAAGGCCCAATATCAAAAAACTTATCCCGTATTCTTCCGCCAGGGATGAATTCAGCGGGGAGGCAAAAATATTTCTCGATGCGAATGAGAACAGCCTTGGCTCACCATTGCTCAAATGGTATAACCGATACCCGGATCCACACCAGCTTGCGATCAAGAAAAAACTGGCGGTGATAAAATCCATCGGTGCGGAACATATTTTTCTCGGCAATGGCAGCGATGAATGTATCGATCTTTTATTCCGCAGCTTTTGTGAACCGGGAAAAGACAATGTGATCATTTGTCCGCCCACCTATGGTATGTATGAAGTATCTGCCAATATCAATGATGTGGCGATCAGGAAAGCGCCGTTGCTGGATGATTTTCAACTCAACCTCGCACATATCGAAACACTGGCGGATGCCAACACAAAACTCATCTGGCTTTGTTCTCCCAATAACCCGACGGGCAATGCATTGAACAGATCCGATATTGAAATGGTGCTGAATAATTTTGAAGGGATCGTTGTGATCGATGAAGCCTATATCAATTTCTCGAAACAGAAATCATTTATACAGGAACTGGCCGATTATCCGAACCTCGTTGTATTGCAGACACTGAGTAAGGCATGGGGCCTGGCCGGGCTTCGGCTCGGGATGGCATTCGCTTCTGAAGCCATTATCGGGATTCTTGATAAAGTAAAACCTCCTTATAATATCAATCAAGCCACACAGGAACTGGTGCTGAAAGCACTGGATGAAGTGGGGCAGGTAAATGATATGATCCGCCTGCTGGTGGATATGCGCGATGCACTTGCCGATGTGTTCCGGTCGATGCCAACCGTGGAGAAAGTATATCCCTCCGATGCCAATTTTTTCCTGGTAAAGATCAGGGAAGCCAGGAAAATCTATGAATTTTTACTCGGGAAAGGTATCGTGGTGCGCGACAGGAGCCATGTGAAACTGATTGAAGACTGTCTGCGTATCACCGTTGGCACAGAACAGGAAAACACGCAGCTGGTGGAAGCGATGCAGCAATGGTATGAACAATAAACAAAACCGCCGGGTATCTGTTTTCATTGTAATTTCAAAGCCCAAATAAATACTGTTATGAAAAACAACTTTCTTCTCTCACTCTCATTACTGGCCGTTTTCAGCGCCTGCGCCCAGCAACCGGGCGATAACCCTGGTGTTTATTCACCTGAAAAGAGCGCTGTCCCGAAACCGGCAGGGCTCGTAGCTGATGCGGACAACGCCGGATTAAAACTGCCCGCAGGTTTTGGTGCGATCAAAGTTGCGGATGGCATTGGCCGTGCAAGACATATTGTGGTTACCCAGCAGGGAGATATTTATGTAAAACTGATGCGTGCTGTGGATGGGAAAGGAGTTTTAAAATTGCATGACAACAATGGTGATGGTAAATCAGACGCCACCACCGGCTTTGGTAATTATGGCGGTACAGGTATCGCCATTAAGAACGGGTACCTCTACGCATCTTCCGATGAAGAAGTGTTCCGCTATAAGCTGGATGCAAAAGGCGATGTGATCGCCCCGCTTCAACCTGAAAAAATTATTTCCGGACTGATTAACCGCCGCCAGCATGAATCAAAGTCCATCGCGCTGGATAACAATGGAAATATTTATGTGAACATCGGCGCTTATTCCAATTCCTGCCAGGAGCGCGACAGGCAAACAGGTTCAATGGGGATGAAACCCTGCCCCATACTCGATTCTGCCGGTGGCATCTGGCAGTTCAAAGCGGATAAACTGAACCAGACTTATGGAGATGGGGTTCGCTATGCCACCGGTTTGCGCAATGTCGTAGGGCTCGACTGGAACAGCCAGGCCAACCAGCTGTTTGTAATGCAGCATGGAAGAGATGACCTGCATAATATTTTCCCTGCCTTATACACCGAGCAGGAAAATGCAGACCTGCCTGCTGAAACCATGTATGCTTTAAAGAAAGGCGACAACGCGGGCTGGCCTTATATTTATTACGATCCTTTTAAGAATAAAAAAATACAATCACCTGAATATGGTGGCGATGGTAAGAAAGAAGGCAGCAGCGAATATGTAGATCCGGTTGTAGCATTCCCTGCGCACATGGCGCCGAATGGATTATTGTTTTATACCGGGAATATGTTTCCTGCAAAATATAAGAATGGTGCATTCATTGCATTTCATGGTTCCTGGAACCGCGCACCACTTCCGCAGGAAGGATATTATGTAGCATTTGTTCCTTTTGAGAATGGAAAACCCAGTGGTAAATGGGAAGTATTCGCCAATGGTTTTGCAGGCATAGAAGTGGTTACCGGTACGCGCGGCGCGCAACACCGCCCTTGCGGATTGGCCCAGGGCCCCGATGGGTCGCTCTACGTATCCGATGATGTTAAGGGAACCATTTACCGTATCATTTATACCGGCAAATAAAGTATGAAACAAAAAGCATTGATGGCACTAAGTGCATTGGCCCTGCTCTCATTCCAAACGGCTCCAAAAAAAACTGCTTCTGCTTCGGCGGTGAATAAATCCAATGCTGCCACGCCTGCAAAGACGACTGCAGGCAATGCAGCTGTGATGGAAAGGGGGAAAACGGTTTACCTCACCCAATGCCTTGCCTGTCACCAGGTAGATGGCGGTGGTGTACCTCACCTGAATGCACCCCTTGATGGCGCAACTGCGGTTACGGGTAAAGACAAGGCAAAACTGATTACGATTGTGATAAAGGGACTAAAAGGGGTGGAACTGGATGGCGAATTTTACAGCAATGCCATGGCCCCGCATCCTGAAATGACCGATCAGCAGATTGCAGATGTATTAACCTATATAAGGAACAGTTGGAGCAATAAAGCCTCTGCTGTTACAGCAGCGGAAGTAAAAGCCGTTAGGGCTAAAATAAAATGAAATGGCCAAAAGGATCTTATTTATTGACAGGGATGGAGTAGTGTTACAGGAACCGCCTTTGGATTTCCAGGTAGACAGTATTGAGAAAACTTCTTTTGTTCCCGGGGCAATCACTGCATTGGCACGGATAGCAGCAGAACTGGATTTTTATAAAGTGATGGTGACCAACCAGGACGGGTTGGGTACTGAATCGTATCCTGAAAAAGATTTTAGCCCTTATCATAACCTGATGCTGCGCACATTGCAGGGTGAAGGGTTTGTGTTTGATGAAATGATCATCGACAAAACTTTTGCACACGAAAACAAGCCTACACGTAAACCGGGTACAGCTTTACTGCAGCACTTCATCAACAACCCGGAATATGATCTCGCCAATTCATTTGTGATCGGCGACAGGTGGAGTGATATTGAACTGGCAAAAAACCTCGGTTGTAAAGCCATTTATTTTCGTTCAGGTCTGCACCAGTTAACGGATGAACAGGAAATAAGGTTGCGTGAGACGATCGTTTTTGAAACCGGCGACTGGCAGGCAGTATATACTTTTCTGAAGCTTGGATTAAGAAAAGTAACGCATGAACGGAATACAAACGAAACAAAGATCCATATAGAACTGAACCTGGATGGCAGCGGTAAGGCAAAAATTGAAACGGGCCTTGGTTTTTTTGATCATATGCTCGACCAGATCGCGAGGCATGGGAAGATGGATCTCACCGTGATCACAAAAGGTGACCTGCATATTGATGAACACCACACTATTGAAGATACCGGTATTGCTTTGGGCGAAGCGTTTGCAAAAGCGCTGGCCGATAAACGCGGCATGGAAAGATATGGATTCGCACTGCCGATGGATGAAGCCGAAGCAAAAGTACTGATCGATTTCGGCGGGCGTAACTGGATCGTTTGGGATGCTGAATTTAAAAGAGAAAAAATAGGGGAGGTGCCTACTGAAATGTTTTTTCATTTCTTCAAATCATTCAGTGATGCGGCAAAATGCAACCTGAACATCGAATGTACCGGCGAGAACGAACACCATAAAATTGAAGCCATCTTCAAAGCCTTTGCCAAAGCTATCCGTATGGCCGTAAAGCGCGACCCGATGAGTAATCACCTGCCTTCTACGAAAGGGGTTTTGTGAGAGAGTTAAAAGTGAATAGTTAAAAGTGAGGAACAGTATACTTTAGACTTTTAACTATTCACTTTTAACTTTTAACTCTGCCTCACCCTCGTCCACACTTCCGTTCTCCCGATCAGTGAAATGCCGATATAGCCACGGATGCTGAGTGTATTGGCATCTTTAAGTTTCATGTAGCATTTATAGTCTTTCCCGTTTTTGGGGTCATAGATACGACCGCTGTTCCATTCACCGTCATTGTATGTAAAACTGCGCAGCAGGATGGTGCCCTGTAAAGGTTTTGTACGAAGTGATGCATCAGGGTTATTGGCGTCGAGTTTGGGGTTGCCATTTTTATCATTGGGTTCTTTCATCCAGATAAGCCTGCCGAAATATTGGTTTCCTTCTTTATAGATCTGCACTTTCCCTTCGCCCGTGGAACTTAACCAGGTACCGATGATGTCATCAGGCCCACCATAGGCAAAAGCTTTCGAACAAAGGAAAAGACCGATAAGAACCCATATCTTTTTCATGTAAATGATTTTTCAAAAATTCATGATCCAGAAAACAGAAATTTAAGTCAGGATTTGATAACAATTTCAATATTCGTTCTTCTTTTGATTTTTTTTCACCACAGAGGCACAGAGTGTATGAAGTTTCGCGGAGGTGGTTAAAGAAGTTAAAAAGGTTAAAGAGGTCAAATTACTTTCCGATTTGCTGCTCCTTGTTCTTCTGCTCCTCTGCTCCCTTTAACATTCATTATCCCTTGTTCGATATTCAATATTCCCTACGCGATTCAGGGCTTCACATAGAGCACCCCGTTCTTCATCACAAGCGCAGTTTTTCGTATCGAGGAAATTTCCTGCGTGGGGTCACCATCAACAGCAATGATATCTGCCAGTAACCCTTTTTTTAACCTGCCGATACTATTGCCATATCCAAACACGTCCGCATTTACCGAAGTGGCGCTTTTTAAAACATCAAGTGGTTTCATTCCGTATGCCACCATCGCTTCCATCTCTCTCGCATTGTCACCATGTGCATATACGCCCACATCCCCGCCAAAGCAAATTGTCACATTTTTTTTCATCGCCAGCTGAAACGCTTTTCGCTTGGTAATGATACGTGTTGGTTCAGGCAGGGATCCTTTTATCCATCCGTCATATTGCGCGGTTGCTTCAGCTGCGCTGAGTGTGGGGCAATACGCAGTTTTATGCTGCAGCATCAGGTCAAAAATTTCTTCTGTTGCATTGTCGCCATGTTCAATGGTTGAAACACCGGCCAGAATTGCCCTGCGCATCCCTTCTTCAGTAACTGCATGTGCCACTACTTTTCTGCCGCTGCTTGCTGCCACCGCAACAACCGTTTTTAATTCCTCGAGTGTGAAAGTGGGCTCCGATTTTTTCTTATCAAGTCCCCAGCGGTAATCGGCATATACTTTTACAAGATCAGCGCCATTCCCGATCTGTGTCCGCGCTTCTTTGATCAATGCATCCACACCATCTGCTTCAGCCGCACCGCGGATAATGGTATGATCCGTATTTTTTGTTTTAGGCCCGTAACTCCCGGTGGCTACTATCGCCCTGGTGGCAATAATCATTCTCGGGCCGGGTATTACACCCTTTTCGATTGCGGATTTCAATCCCACATCATCATAATCCGCACCCTCAGTGCCGAGATCGCGTACGGTGGTAAACCCGGCCAGCAGTGTTTTTTGCGCATGCACTACAGCCCTTGCCACTCTTTCCGAGCGCGCTTCATTCAGTACCTGTTCGTCCCATTTGGTTTCATTGTATGGGTGCAGCAGCAGGTGAGAATGCCCTTCGATCAACCCCGGCAAAAGCGTTTTCCCTTTGAGCTCTATCGTGCGGTAGTTACCACTTGGGTGAATCGAAGCACTCTCTCCAACCGCAGTGATCTTATCGCCACTGATCAATACCGCCCAGTCCTGGTGCAGTGTTTCCCCATCAAATAACCTGTCTGCTTTCAGCAGGATCGCAGTATCGGTTTGCTGTGCTGACGCGCATAGCCCGTTTAATAAAAGGGTTGCAATCAATATTTTTTTCATAGTAAAGGCTGTAGATGAAGATAACAAAGGATCGGGGCTGCTAAAAAAAATTTGTTTATCCAAACATTCTGCCCCAAATTTGCCCTGTCATGAAACAAATAGCAGGGCAAAATTGGTGGTGGCATTCAAACTCCGGTCGGGGATTGTAATGGCATGCCAGTACGTTTGAATCATATTCAAAACCCCGACAATAAAATGTCGGGGTTTTTGTTTTTGTGAATTGATGATACCGCTGAAAACAAGCGGCGGAAAAGAGGAAATACATACCATGAAAAAGATCGAATTACAGACTGAATGCCGCAAGATGCTGGCCGACCTGTTCACCCCCGTAGGCGTTTACCTGCGCGTGCGCGACCGTTTCCGCGATACGGTACTGCTCGAAAGCACCGATCACCACCAGGCGGAGAACAGTTATTCGTTTATCTGCATCAATGCCATCGCGGGTATCGAGATCAGTTCCAAAAAAAGTATCGAATTCAAATTGCCCGGGCAAAAACCGGAGCGTATAGATATCAAAGATGTGGCTGCTGTGCCGGAACAGTTGTGGTCGTTTATGCAGCGCTTCGATGTGCATAAGCCATCGGTAAAAGAGGGCCGTTTTGCGCAGGGCCTGTTTGGTTATACCAGTTTTGATGCGGTACAGTTTTTCGATACCATCACCTTGCATACGGCTGCATCAACTGAACCTGCCATCCCATTGATCCGTTACAGGTTGTACCAGTATGTGATCGCTTTTAATCATTTCAAAGACGAACTCTATATCTGCGAAAACAGTTTGCCGGGCATCGAATCTGAACTCGCTGTTGTTGAATCGCTGATCAGGAGCAAAGATGTCCCGGTATTTCCTTTTAAGGCAAAGGGCAGTGAAACCTCCAATATGACCGACAGTGAATACCGGGAAATGGTGGAGAAAGGGATACGCCGCTGTATGCGTGGCGATGTTTTCCAGGTAGTGCTGAGCCGCCGCTTCCAGCAATCTTTTACCGGCGATGAATTCAATGTGTACCGTTCGCTGCGCAGTGTGAACCCTTCCCCTTATCTTTTCTTTTTTGACTATGGCGATTATAAACTGATGGGCTCTTCTCCCGAGGCACAGCTCATTATTCAGAATGGGAAAGCGGTTGTACATCCCATCGCGGGAACTTTTAAAAGAACCGGTGATGATACACTTGACCAGCAGATGGCCGAAAAATTACTCAGCGATTCAAAAGAAAATGCAGAACACGTAATGCTCGTGGATCTTGCACGTAACGATCTCAGCCGTGCCTGTGAAGAAGTGGAGGTAAGTCATTACCGGCAGGTGCAGTATTACAGTCATGTGATCCACCTCGTTAGCGAAGTGGCCGGCAAAGTACGGGCTGGACAGAACCCGTTTGAACTGCTCGCCAAAACATTCCCTGCCGGGACACTGAG
Organism: Chitinophagaceae bacterium; assembly: GCA_004028765.1. GTDB lineage: Bacteria > Bacteroidota > Bacteroidia > Chitinophagales > Chitinophagaceae > Sediminibacterium. The sequence continues at coordinate 32,409 of SAIX01000049.1, forward strand.
TGGTGCGCCCAAATTCAAAGCGATGGAGATCATTGACGAATATGAACCAACCGCGCGCAGTTATTACGGGGGCGGAATCGGTTTTATTGGTTTTGATGGGACCTGTAACCATGCCATCATGATCCGCACGTTCCTTAGCAGGCACAATACACTGGTGTACCAGGCGGGAGCAGGTGTGGTGGCAGCCAGTGTCCCCGAAAATGAATTACAGGAAGTGAATAATAAGCTGAATGCATTGAAAAAAGCGATAGAGATCGCGGAAACGATTTAGTGCGGTTGGTTTATTTGTTCACGGGTTTAATTGTTTATTAATTAAATGGTTTAGCAGGTTTAAAACAAGCAATCAGGTAATGAAAATTTTAGTATTTGATAATTACGATTCGTTCACCTATAACCTGGTTCATTTGGTGGAAAAGATCACAAATGAGAAAGTGGATGTATTCCGCAACGATGAACTGCCGATGGAGAAGGTGAAAGTGTATGATAAGATCATTCTTTCTCCCGGCCCAGGCATACCTTCTGAAGCCGGCATGTTATTGCCATTGATCCGTGAATACGCCGCCAGCAAATCGATACTCGGCGTATGCCTTGGTCACCAGGCAATCGGCGAAGCGTTTGGTGGTACATTGACAAACCTCTCTACGGTATTTCATGGAGTGGCAACGAAGATCAAAGTGATCGGTCATGAATCAAAGACGCTGGATCGAGAAAGTGCAACTCACCATTCACCATTCACGACTCACCACTCACCCAGTGTTTTCGAAAACCTGCCTGATGAATTGGAAGTGGGCCGTTACCATAGCTGGGTGGTGGATGAAAAAAATTTTCCTTCCGAATTGGAAATCACCGCAAGGGATGCAAATAATTATATCATGGCCTTACGGCATAAAACATACGATATACAGGGTGTGCAGTTCCACCCGGAAAGTGTATTGACCCCCGACGGAGAAAAAATGTTACGAAACTGGTTAACAAAATAATTATGAAAAAGATCCTTCAATACTTATTTGAATACAAAACACTTTCCAGGGAAAAAGCAAAAGAAGTGTTGCTGAATATTTCCCGGGGCCAGTACAATGAGAGCGAGATATCTGCATTTATCACCGTATTCCTCATGCGCAGTATCACGATCGAAGAATTACAGGGTTTCAGGGATGCCCTGCTTGAACTTTGTGTAAAAACCGATCTGCAGGGACATAAAGTGATGGATATTGTTGGTACGGGCGGGGATGGGAAAAATACGTTTAATATTTCCACTTTGTCTTGTTTTATTGTGGCGGGCGCCGGACAAAAAGTAGCCAAGCATGGCAATTATGGTGCAACTTCTATCAGCGGTGCCTCGAATGTGATGGAACAACTGGGATATGTTTTTAAAAACGACAATGACCGCTTGCTTTCTGAACTCGAAAAAACCAATATCTGCTTTTTACACGCGCCCTTATTTCATCCGGCATTGAAAATTGTAGGCCCTATCCGGAAAAACCTGGGTGTGCGTACATTTTTCAATATGCTCGGCCCGATGGTAAACCCCGCAGTTCCTGCCTATCAACTGGTGGGTGTTTATAATCTTGAGATGGCACGGATCTATAACTATCTCCTGCAGCAAACCGGCAACGCATTCACGATCATCCATAGCCTCGACGGATATGATGAAATATCTCTCACCGGCGATACCAAAGTGATCACCAATCAGGGGGAAAGGGTGATGACACCTGAGCAACTGGGTAAACGAATTGTTTCGCCCGAAGACATTTATGGCGGTAACTCAGTGGAAGATGCTGCAAAACTGTTTACAAAAATCATCCGGGGCGAAGGCAGCTGGGCGCAGAATGCAGTGGTGCTCGCCAATGCGGCAATGGCATTGCATTGCACCAGCAATTACCCCGGATATGCCGAAGCTTATGATGCGGCAGTAGAAAGCCTCGAAAGCGGAAAAGCTTACCAGGCATTGCAAACTTTAATCAGCATGCAGTAATATGAATATCCTTGATACCATCATCGCGCGGAAAAAAGAAGAAGTGGCTTCACAGAAGCAACTGGTCAGTATTGCTGAACTGGAACAAAGGCCTTTGTTTCCGGCTGCGGCTTTATCGCTCAAAAAATTCCTGCTGGATGGAACACGTACAGGCATCATTGCAGAATTTAAACGTAAATCGCCCAGCAAGGGTGTCATCAACGATACAGCTTCTGTGGAGGAAGTAACTGCTGCTTATGCCAGCAACGGTGCATCCGGGATTTCTGTTCTTACGGATACTGATTTTTTCGGCGGATCATTGAACGACCTGCTGAAAGCCACGGGCACGGGTGTTCCTTTGCTGCGCAAAGATTTTATGATCGATGAATACCAGCTCGTGGAAGCAAAAGCCCATGGTGCTTCTGTGATCCTGCTGATTGCCGCCTGCTTATCGCCCGAACGCGTGAAGCAACTGGCGGGTACGGCAAAACAGCTGGGACTTGAAGTATTGCTGGAAATACACAATGAAGAAGAACTGGAACATATCTGCGATTCGGTTGACCTGGTAGGTGTAAATAACCGCAACCTGAAAAATTTTGAAGTGAGTATCGATACTTCTTTATCACTGATCAACAGGATCCCACGCGAAAAACCCGCGGTGGCCGAAAGTGGTATCAGTGATGTAGATACTATTGTAACTTTACGCCAGGCCGGTTTTAAAGGATTTCTCATTGGAGAAAATTTTATGAAACAGGCCAACCCTTCGATTGCTTTTACTGATTTCGTACATCAACTAAAAGCAAAATAACATGCGGATCAAGGTATGTGGTATGACAAGCACCGAACAGGTTCTACAACTCGATGAAATGGGTGTGGAATTTGCGGGGTTTATCTTCTATCCCAAATCGCCCCGTTATGTGTACCGGTTTATGCCAAGGCCGGAGATCAAACGCATCCGCGGAAAAGGGATCAACAAAGTGGGGGTATTTGTAAATGCGCCTGTGGAAGAAGTACTGCAAACCGTTGACGACTGTGGCTTATACCTGGTTCAGCTCCATGGAGATGAAACGCCGAGGTATTGCGAGAAGATCGCGAATTATGTAACGGTGGTAAAAGCTTTCCGCCTGCGCGAGGAAGACAATATCCCCTGGAAGATCAAAGATTACCAGGATATCGCGGATATGTTTCTTTTTGATACGGAAGGCGCAGGATATGGCGGAACCGGAAAAAAATTCAATTGGGAGTTATTAAGAGGATTGAATATCGGTAAACCTTTTTTCCTGAGCGGAGGAATTGACCCCGCGGATGCAGGGAAACTGGTGGAGTTCACAAAAGACCCTGTTGCCAAAGACCTTTTCTCTATTGATGTGAACAGCAAATTTGAATTATCACCCGGGGTAAAGGACATGGAAAAACTGAGAACTTTTGTCCCGGAAATAAAAATGATCGGAAAATGACAACAACCCAGACATACCAGCGGCCCGATGCGCAGGGCTATTACGGGCTTTTCGGAGGCGCCTATATCCCTGAAATGCTGCACCGCAATGTGGAAGAACTGCGTGATCGTTATCTCGATATCATGTATGAAGCTTCTTTTCAGAAAGAGTTCCGGCAGTTGCTGAAAGATTATGTGGGAAGGCCCACGCCTTTGTTCCTTGCTGAAAGACTGAGCAAAGAATTCAATGCAGCTATCTACCTGAAACGTGAAGACCTCTGTCATACAGGTGCACATAAGATCAACAATACCATCGGCCAGATTTTACTGGCGCGTAAACTCGGTAAGAAACGCATCATCGCTGAAACCGGGGCCGGCCAGCACGGTGTGGCAACAGCTACAGTTTGCGCATTAAAAGGAATAGAATGCATCGTATACATGGGCGAAAAAGATATTGAACGGCAGGCGCCCAATGTAGCAAGGATGAAAATGCTGGGTGCAAAAGTAATTCCTGCCACCAGCGGAAGTAAAACATTGAAAGACGCCACCAATGAAGCTATCCGCGACTGGATCAATAACCCGGTGGATACACATTATATCATCGGCAGTGTGGTGGGCCCGCATCCTTACCCGGATATGGTGGCGCGTTTTCAGAGTGTGATCAGCGAAGAGACGCGCTGGCAGTTAAAAGAAAAAACCGGCAGCGAATTACCAACGCATGTGATTGCATGTGTAGGGGGCGGCAGCAATGCAGCAGGCGCTTTTTATCATTTCCTCGATGAATTATCTGTAAAACTTGTTGCCGTAGAAGCAGCAGGGCATGGTGTTAACAGTGGTATGAGTGCAGCAACTTCACAACTGGGTAAACCCGGTATCCTGCATGGAAGCAAGAGCCTTGTAATGCAGACTGCGGATGGACAGGTAGTGGAGCCACACAGTATTTCTGCCGGGCTTGATTATCCCGGTATCGGTCCGCTGCATGCACATTTGTATGACAGCGGCAGAGGTACTTTTATGAGTGCAACAGATAAAGAAGCATTAAGGGCTGCATTCCATGTGAGTAAAACGGAAGGCATTATTCCGGCGCTGGAAACCGCACATGCATTTGCGGTACTCGGGAAACTGGGTTTGCAGGAAACAGATAAAATCGTGATCTGTTTGAGCGGCAGGGGTGATAAAGACCTCGCTACTTATATGAATGCAATGGATTTGTAAATGCATTTGTTGTTTGTAGTGCGCCAGTGATGGTCAGGTTTCGCTGTTGTTGGTCGCCTGACCAACAACTTTGATAAAAAATAATTACACCAGTTGATGAAAATGATATGAGCAGGATCAAAACAGTATTTGAAAAGAAAAAAAACAGGGTGCTCAACGTGTATTGCACTGCAGGGTATCCTGAACTGCAAAGCACGCTTACCATCATGCAGGCCCTGCAGGAAAACGGAGCCGACCTTATTGAACTGGGCATGCCTTACAGCGATCCGCTCGCCGATGGCCCGGTAATACAGGCCAGCAGTTCAAAAGCACTGGCAAATGGTATGACGATCGCCGCACTGTTTGAACAACTGAAAAATTTCCGTTCAGTGATCAATATCCCTGTGATCCTGATGGGCTATATGAACCCCGTTCTGCAATATGGTTTTGAAAAATTCTGTGCAGATGCTGCTGCGCTTGGTATCGATGGACTGATATTGCCCGATTTACCGGAATTTGAATTTGAAACAGAATATGGCCCCATCATTAAAAAATACGGGCTCGATTTTATTTTCCTGGTAACACCCGAAACTTCTGCCGAAAGGATACAAAAACTGGATTTATTAAGCAGTGGTTTTTTATATGCGGTGAGTTCATCAGCCACAACGGGCAAAGACAAAGATTTTACTGCGGTGGAAGTATACCTGGAAAGGCTTCAGTCAATGCAGTTGCAAAACCCAGTGCTGGTAGGTTTCGGTATCAAAGACAAAACCACATTTGATACCGCCTGTAAATTTGCCAACGGCGCCATCATCGGTACGGCTTATATCAAAATGCTTGAAAACGAAACAGACATAAAAAAAGGAACGAAATCGTTCCTTGATTCGGTATTAAACTGAGAGCGACAAACGGGACTCGAACCCGCCACCTTCAGTTTGGGAAACTGATACTCTACCGGATGAGCTATTGTCGCAGATTATGAAACTAAAGTTACAATGAAACTGGCAATCGTCAAATACAATGCAGGAAATATTCAATCAGTGTTGTACGCACTGGAAAGAATCGGAATGGAAGCAGCGGTAACCGATGATCATGCAGTGTTGCGATCTGCAGATAAAGTGATCTTTCCGGGCGTAGGCGAAGCCAGCAGTGCCATGGCATACCTGCGGGAACGCAGATTGGATATTTTGCTGACCCAACTGAAACAACCAGTGCTGGGGATCTGTCTTGGTATGCAACTCATGTGCCGGCACAGCGAAGAGAATGATACCGATTGTCTTGGTATTTTTGATACAGGCGTAAAACGTTTCAGCGGCAACCTGAAAATACCGCAGATCGGCTGGAACAAAGTGCTCGATACCAAATCACCTTTGTTCGATCAGGTTTCAGCGGAGCCGTATTGTTATTTTGTACACAGTTATTATGCCGAACTATGTGAAGAAACCGCCGGTGTTACGGAATACAGTATCCGTTTCAGCAGCGCACTGCAGAAAAATAATTTTTATGGTGTGCAGTTCCACCCTGAAAAAAGTGCCGGTGCGGGGGAACAGCTATTGAAAAATTTTATCTCACTGTAAATAGGTGTTGGTCTTATTCATTTTTAAAATAAAACAATTGATACCTAAAGTCTCTGCGAAACCTCTGCCTCTCCGCGCCTCCGTGGTGAAAAGAAATAATCGCAGTATTGTAACCCCCCAATTCTTAATCCTTCATTCCTAATTCATCATTCTTTCATGCTCATCATTCCCGCCATAGATATCATCGACGGAAAATGTGTCCGCTTAACGCAGGGCGATTATGCACAAAAAACCGTGTACAACGAAAACCCGCTCGAAGTGGCCAAAGCTTTTGAGGGGGCGGGGTTACAGCGCCTGCACCTGGTTGATCTTGATGGCGCCAAAGCCGGTTCGGTGAAAAACCAGCAAGTGCTTGAAGCCATTGCAGCCGGAACAAAACTGGTGATCGATTTTGGAGGTGGTATCAAAAAAGAAGAAGACCTGAAACGGGTGTTTGATTGCGGTGCGGCATTCGCCACCATTGGCAGCCTGGCCGTAAAAAATGAAACGCTGTTTGCAGCGTGGATCCAAAAATACGGAGCGGATAAATTTTTACTGGGTGCGGATGTGAAAGAAGAAAAGATCGCTGTTGCCGGCTGGCTCGAAACAACCGATATCGGTATCTATCCATTTCTGGAAAAATATATTGGCTACGGATTAATTAATGTGTTCTGTACCGATGTAAGCAAAGACGGTAAACTCGAAGGCCCTTCCATTGAACTGTATCAAAACATCATTCAACGTTTTCCTGCGTTACAGTTTATTGCAAGTGGTGGCGTAGCCACGGTTGATGACCTTCACCAACTGAATGCCATCGGCTGCAGTGGCGCCATTGTAGGAAAAGCTTTTTATGAAGGCAGGATCACACTCGATGAACTTGCGCGCATCAACCAATCCGGTAATCCGAAATCCGTAATTCATTAATCAACACCATGCTCACCAAAAGAATCATACCCTGCCTCGATATCAAAGACGGCCGCACCGTAAAAGGGATCAATTTTGAAAATATCCGCGATGCCGGTGATCCCGTTGAACTGGGGGCATTGTATGCAGGGCAGGGTGCAGATGAACTGGTTTTTCTCGATATCACCGCAACGGTAGAGAAAAGAAAAACACTCAGTGAACTGGTGAACCGCATTTCGCATAAGATCAATATCCCTTTTACAGTGGGCGGCGGCATCAGCAGCGTGGAAGATGTGCGGGTACTGTTGCAGAATGGCGCCGATAAAATTTCTGTGAATACGGCGGCCTATAAAAACCCGCAACTCATCAACGAGCTCGCCAAACAATTTGGCAGCCAGTGTGTGGTACTGGCGATCGACACCAAACAGGAAGCTGATGGCAACTGGTATGTGTACCTGAATGGTGGCCGCACCAAAACGGATTCGCTTTGTACCGAATGGGCCAGGCAGGCCGTGGACCTGGGTGCGGGTGAAATATTGCTGACATCCATGAACCATGATGGCACCAAACAGGGGTTCGCGCTGGATATCACTTCCCGTTTGGCAATGGATCTGCCGGTGCCGGTGATCGCATCGGGTGGTGGCGGAACGATGGAACATTTTGTGGATGTATTTGAACAGGGCAAGGCTGATGCTGCATTAGCCGCTTCCATTTTTCATTTTAAAGAGATCGGGATACCTGATTTAAAAGAATACCTCTCGGCCAGGGGAATTGTGGTAAGACGATAAGCGGGGATCGCAGATTGTATAAGATGATGCAATCTTGCACTAACTTCGTTCGCTGCTGAAGGGGGTCATATAATTGCTGCCAAGCGGACCAACTGTACAAGTGTGCGACGCAAGAAAGCTGAACAGCGTACAAAAGCCGGTAACATGAAAATAGATTTTAAAAAATATGCAGACGGACTGGTTCCGGCCATTGTGCAGGATTATACCACCCATAAAGTGCTGATGCTCGGATTTATGAGCGCCGATGCCGTGCAGAAAACCGAACAGACCGGTAAAGTGACTTTTTACAGCCGCAGCAAAAAAAGACTTTGGACAAAAGGCGAGGAGAGCGGCAATTTCCTGGAGCTGAAAAGCATGGCGGTGGATTGCGACAATGACACACTGCTGATACAGGCACACCCGACCGGCCCGGTATGCCATACCGGCGCAGATACCTGCTGGAGCGAGCGCAACCATTCGGATAATTTTTTGTTTTATCTCGAAGACATCATCCGCCTGCGCAAACAGGTGTCGCCCGATGAATCTTATGTGGCGAAACTGTTTGGCAAAGGCATCAATAAGATCGCGCAGAAAGTGGGGGAGGAAGCTGTGGAACTGGTGATAGAAGCCAAGGACGATAACGACGAATTGTTTATAAATGAAGCCGCCGACCTGCTTTTTCATTATTTACTTTTGCTTAACGCCAAAGGCCATAAATTACAGGATGTAATGAATGTGCTGCAAAAACGTCATTCTAAATAAAATGAGAAAAGGATTGCTTTTGTTGTTGTTGCCGGTACTGGGAATGGCCCAGGGCGGACAGGGTTTTGTGATGAACCCACCTGCTGCTTCCGGTTTTGAGATCAAAGGAACGCTTACCGGCGCGCCGGATACGATTACCGTTCGTTTGCTGGATGGCAATGATGGACATGTGGTAACCAGCGACAAAGCCAGGAAAGGTGTGTTTACCTTACGGGGCAAACTGAATGAGGCCGGTATCATGCAGCTGGCTGTGAATGGAAAACCTTTTATGCTCGATATTTTTATCGGGAATGATAAAATGACGCTTACCGGAGATATCAACAGCCTGCCTGCCGCCACAATCAAAGGGTCTGCTGCACAGGACGATTACCAGGTATTCAAAACACGTTTCAATAACCAGTTCACCACATTGCGTACACTGGTAGGAATGATCAATCCCGAAAAAGACCCTGCAAAAAAAGATTCGCTGATACAGGTATATAACCAGGCGAAGAATGTGATTGTGAATAATGCTATCCAGTTTGCCCGCGAAAAACCGGCTTCTGTGGTAAGCTCGCTTGCCGTGTATGCGGTAATGCCTGTGATGGGCAGCCAGGATGAAGTGGCGAATGCTTTTTCGATACTGCAGCCAGCTGCTAAAAAAACAATTTTCGGAAGAGAAATTGAGGGGAAATTAATAGGTATGGTCGGGACACAGGCGCTCGAATTTTCACAGAAAGATGTGGATGGGAAACTGGTGTCGCTTTCTTCTTTCCGTGGCAAATATGTATTGGTTGATTTCTGGGCGAGCTGGTGCAGGCCCTGCCGGGCAGAAAACCCGAATGTGGTGAACGCGTACCATGCTTTCAAGAATAAAAATTTTACCGTGCTTGGGGTGTCATTGGATCAGTCAAAACCCAATTGGCTGGAAGCGATCCGTGCCGATGGGTTAACCTGGACGCATGTGAGCGACCTTCAATACTGGAACAATGCCGTGGCTCAGCTATACCATATTCAAAGCATTCCTGCCAACCTGCTGATCGACCCCAACGGGAAAATTGTAGCCCGTGACATCAGGGGTGAGGAACTGCAACAAAAGTTACGGGAGTTGTTGAAGTGAGGTGTTTACTTGTTTATTTGTTATTTGGTTTATTTGTTTATTGGTTTGCGGGATGTTTAGCCACACTCACCACTCACCATTGACGATTCACGAAATCACGAATTGACGAATTGGCGAATTGCGGATACATACTCACCACTGCCCACTCACCACTCACTGGTTTCTTGCAAAGAAGCAAAGGCTTGGAGTTACGCGAAGCAGGGTAAAAAGATTTCACTTCCTCTGTTCCTTGTTCGGTATTCATTTCAAAAACACTTCTTTATACCGCGCTTCATCAAAGCCGATAGCAATCACTTTTCCATCTTTCTCGATTACGGGTCGCTTGATGGCACTGGTATGTTGGATGAGCAGGGCAATGGCAGTTTTTTCATTGGTAACGGATGCCTGCGTGGCTGCATCAAGTTCGCGCCAGGTGGTGCTGCGCTTGTTCAGGAAATTTTCCCAGCCCACCTGCATGCTCCATTTTTTTAGTACAGTGGCGCTGATGCCCGATTTTTTATAATCATGAAAATCATATGGTATTTTATGTTTATCTAACCAGGTAAATACCTTTTTTACCGTGTCGCAATTGGGGATCCCGTAAACTGTATACATATTTTACCGATTAATGACACAAAAATACCTAAGTATTGCTTTTTTAAACCTGCAAATACCCGCAGATACGCTTATTTTGCGGCAGCAATCGTTTCATGCGTTTATTTCTACTCCTTTTTTTAATAACGGGTTTTTATCAACCAGCACAATCGCAGGATGCCAAACTGCGTAATAAAGTAGTGGGCAGTCTTATCGGAAACGTGGTTGATAACGGTTCGGGTAAACCGGTACCGGCCGCCACGGTATCCTTGTTCCGTATCGATATGGCAGCAGAAGCGGTTTCACAGCTCAGCGATAAGAACGGCGGCTTTGATTTTGAAAAATTAGCCCCGGGATATTATCGCTTACAGGTGGATATGGTTGGCTTTGCGAAGATGCGGATCGACAGTATCCATATTTACACCGAAAGAACAGATATCAACCTCGGGGATATCAAACTGAATTCAACCACTGCTGCTTTGAATGATGTGGTGGTGTATTCTGAGAAACCATTGGTGGAAAACAAAGACGGGAAAGTAATTTACAATGTTGCAGAAAGCGCTTTGAGCAACGGCTCCAATGCTTCCGAAATGCTGCGTAACCTTCCGCTGATGTCGGCCAACCCGGATGGCACATTAATGCTTCGCGGCAAAGAGCCCCTGATTCTGATGGATGAGAAACCCGTGAACCTGAATGGCCAGCAATTAACCGACCTGCTGGAAAGTTTACCCGCAAACGTGGTTGAAAAAGTGGAAGTGATGCAGAATCCGCCACCGGAATACGCGACTTACCCCGGCGGTGTGATCAATATCATTACCCGCAAAGGCCGTATCGGGATTTACCAGCGCATCAGTGTCAGCGGCGGAACACGCGGTGAAGCGGCAGTTTCGGGGAATTTTAATTACCGCAGCAGCAAACTCAATATCAGTTCAAGTGCGGGTTATGGAGTGGGTGAGTCGATCGGCAATTCATGGTCGCACCGGCAGAATATTTATCGCGACTCCACAAATTATTTTTATTCTGAATCGCGTTACAATAATTTCAGCAGGCACCCCAATGCGCGTTTCCAGGCCGATTATGATTTTACCAAAAAGAGTACACTCAGTTTTGTGTACCAGGGCAATCTCAATTTCTTTAACAACGAGAGCAATGTATTGTACAACAACCGGGATAGCGCTCTGAACGTTTACAAAGCCAGTTCCAGGGCCAATGCGTATGATGGTACCGGTTATAGTCATGGTTTTTCGTCTTCTTACCAGTGGAAAGGAAAGAACCCCGTGGAAAAACTGCAGGTGTACAGCGGGATCAGTTTCAGCAAAAACCTGAACGACCGTGATTTTTACCAGCAGTACCTGCAGACAGATTTTTTACCGACAGGCCTCGATTCCACGCAGCTGCAGATCACGGATAATTATATCACATCTTTTTATGTGAACCTGAATTATAACAAACCGCTGAATGATACGGGTACCATCTATCTCTCAACCGGGAGTTCGTATGCTTCCAATTCTTATCACAATATCCTGAACACAAGTTTCCTTCGCAAAACCGACCGCATTTTTGTTGGTAACGATCTGCTCAGCAATAATTTTTATTTCCGCCAGGGTATTTATGCGGTGCGCGCTGCACTGGTGATCAGTTTATCCGAACAAGTGAAACTGATACTCGGTGCGCAGGCAGAGCATACGCAAACCGATTTCCAGTTCATCAAAGGCAATGCGCCTGATGCAAACAATGCTTACTGGCGCCTGCTGCCCAATTTCACATTGCGCAAAGAATTCGACAAACAGTTCAATATGTCGTTCGTGTTCCGCGAAACCATCCGCCGGCCGGGTATCACGGAACTCAATCCCAGCATCGATTACAGCGATCCGTACAATATCCGCTTTGGCAACCCTTATATCCAGCCATCGCTTACGGACAATTACGATCTTAACTTCAGCTACGCGGAAAGAAATTTCAATATCAATGCCAACCTGGGGTATAACCGGGTGAAGAATGTATTCAATTCTATCCGCACACTGGCCGACAGCGGTAAAACACAAACCACTTACCAGAATATTTCAGACCAGGAAGAATACCAGGCCAGTATCTGGAGCGGTATCACCCTCGCAAAAAAATTACGGATCAATGTAAGTGGCGGATATAATTATAATAAATACAGCGACCGCGAAAAACAATTATACCGCTATGTGGATGGCGGAACCATCTATGCCACGCTGAATTACAGTTATTCCCCCGATAACCTTACCATGATCGAAGCCAATAACCGGTATACAAGTTATGCAGGTCCGCAGGGGCGTTCGAGGAGCAATGTGAACATGAGCCTGAGTGTGCAGCGGAAATTTTTTAATAAGCGATTTGTAGTTGCGCTTGCAGCGATAGACCCCTTGGGTCTGCAGAAATACCACGGCTATACTTACGGAACCAATTTCATGATCGAAAGCAACAGTGTAAGCAATACAAGGAATTTCCGTTTATCGCTCAGCTACCAGCTTAGTAAAGTAAAGATCCGGAGCAACCTCAACGATAAGCAAAAACAGGACGCGCTCGATAAATTGAAACATAACTGATCAGACGATCATTTATTCTTCCCATTCATCCACCGCTTCGTTTTCTGCCAATTCCCGGCCAAACTGGAGCATATATCCATTGTTGTCGTAGATAGCGAATTCGCGCATATTGTGCGGGAAATTTCCAATGGCATAACCAATGGTGCATTGGGTTTTCAGTTTTTCCCATAATGCATCCACTTCATCTGTATAAATATAAAAACTGCCGGTGCATACGGGCTTGCCATTATAAGGTTCATGTTCATTAGGGCGCGCAAACATCAACGCCACATCATCCTTATGTAAATGGCACCAGCCCCATGTTTCATTGTATTCATCCAGCGTAAATCCAAGGGTTTGCCCGTAGAAAAGGATGGTGGCAGCAAGGTCGTTGCTCCACAGCATGGGGGTTAATCCGTTGAAATGTATCATGTATCTATTGAGCCGTGGCTTTTGTTTGGAGCTTTGCAGCCAGCCAGCTTTTTTTTACAGGTATCATCCAGTTGGAAAGCAGAGCGGCTTTATCGGCTACCAGGTTATTGAAATAAATGGTATCTGCGCTTATAAAACCATTTTCCATTGCGTAGTTAATTTGAGCAAGTGGGATGGCTTGTATTTTTTCTTTTACAAGAAAGGCGAGATTCTGGCGGTTGAACATATCCACCTGAAATGTTTCTTCTATTTTTTTGATAAGATGTACGGAACTGTCGGTACTGCATCCGCTGACACCAGCCCTGGTTTCATCGGCCATTAATACAACGAATTGACCAAATAACAGGTTGGCATATCCTTTTACAGGGGTGCCATGTGTATTCCAGCGCGACAAAAAATCATTCAGCATATCCTCGATCTGCAAAGCTTCGCTGATCAGAAAAATGCGGCTGCTCTGGTATATCCATACACGGGAATCTGGGGAAAAATATTCCGGTATTAAATGGCTGAATTCGTATTGCATGGTGTAAAATTACAGAATTACCGGTTTTACCGGGAACTGGTTTCTTTGCCAAGAATATCATTCCATACTCGCTGCGATCATTTCAGCGATATCGAGTACGGCCACTTCACTTTCTTTTTCGCGGTTTTTTACGCCATCGGTCATCATGGTATTACAGAAAGGGCAGGCCGATGCGATAAAAGAAGCGCCGGTAGCGAGGGCTTCATCCGTTCTTTCGATATTGATCCGTTTTTCGCCAGGTTCATCTTCCTTGAACATCTGGGCGCCGCCTGCACCACAGCAAAGCCCATTGGTACGGCACCGTTTCATTTCCACGAGTTCGGCATCGAGGCTTTCCAGTACTTTACGGGGTGCTTCATAAATATTGTTCGCACGGCCGAGATAACAACTGTCGTGGTAAGAGATTTTTTTTCCTTTGAAAGAACCGCCTTCTTTCAGTTTTATTTTTCCTTCATCGATAAGCTGCTGCAACAAAGTGGTATGATGGATCACTTCATAATCACCACCGAGTTCGGGATATTCATTTTTTAAGGTGTTGAAGCAGTGCGGACAGGTGGTAACAATTTTTTTGATACCATAACCATTCAGCACCTGGATATTCTGGTAGGCCATCATCTGGAAAAGAAATTCGTTTCCCGCCCTTCGTGCCGGGTCGCCGGTACAGGCTTCTTCTTTTCCGAGTATCGCATATTGATAACCCACTTTGTCAAGTATCGCTGCAAATGCCTTCGTGATTTTTTGTGCGCGCTGGTCAAAACTGCCGGCACAGCCCACCCAGAAAAGAATATCGGGTGTTTTGCCTTCGGCCATCATCTCTGCTAGGGTATTCACTTTCATCCGGAAGAATTTGTACGAATGTACTTTTTTTTCGATAACAGGTAACCTTGTGTGGAACGGAATAACGCGTGTTGGTATATGGCACAGTTATCGTACTTTCCCGCTTATGATCTATGTGTTATTCCTGGGCTTTCTCGTTAGTTTTCTCGGGCAGTTGCCATTGGGCAATATGAGTTTTACTTCCACGCAGATCGGTTTGCAGGAGGGGTTCCGCAAAGCCTGGCAATTCGCAATCGGTGTGGCAATTGTTGAAATGATCTACCTGCGTTTTGCATTAACGGGGATGGATTGGGTGGTAAAGCACCGTGCATGGTTTCTTGTATTGGGATGGGTCACCGTAGTGATGTTCGGGGCATTGGGCATACTGGCATTCAGGGCAGCGGGAAAACAGGAAGGCGAAAAAAAAGCTTTGTTGCTGAACAATTCACTGCATCGTTTTTTTTTAGGGTTGATGATGAGCGCGCTCAACCCCGTGCAGATCCCTTTCTGGTTTTTATGGACTTCCACTTTTATTCAAACAAAAGTTTTGCCTGTGGAAAGTTTTGCCTTTAACCTTTTCACTGCAGGCGCCGGTGCAGGCACCATCGGTGGTTTGGCTGTATATATTCATGGGGGTAACTGGCTTGTATCCCGGATGAAAACCAGTAATAAAACCCTGAATAAAATCATGGGCATCATTTTTATCGTCACTGCATTGATACAATTGTACCGGATGATCTGGAAGCCGTTTATTTAACTTCTTTAACTATTTCAACCTATACCGCGAAACTTCGCGCCTTTGCGTCTTCGCGAGAAATTTGTGAATGGTGAATGGTGAGTAGGGTCAGATTTTGCACACTAATAAACCAATAAACGATCCCGGCGAAACTTCGCGCCTTTGCGTCTTCGCGAGAAATTTGTGAATGGTGAGTGGTGAATTGTGAATGGTGAGTAGGATCAGGTCTCCAAACCACTAGCCCGATAAACAAATAAACCAGGAAACCAATGCCCTCTGCGAAACTGAGCGTCCTCCGCGCCTCTGCGGTGAAAACTTATCGGAACGATTAGGTGATTTTATCAGGGTTCAATCCACAATCAATAACACACAACCTTCATCCGAATAAGTACGGTGCACATCGCTGTTATCACCTACCGTATAAATAAGGCCTTTTGAGAGAAGGTGTTTCGTTCCATCGCCCAGTTCTGTTTCCATGGAACCTTCGATGCAGTAAATAATATGCCCCTTGCTGCACCAGTGATCGGCGAGATAACCGGGCGAGTAAATTACTTTCCGGACCCTTACTGCATCCCTGTAAAATGTGCGCCATTCGGCAAAACCGGTTGTGCCGTTTTTAATCTCTGGTTCAATTGCAGAAAAGTCGGTGATCGAAAAAGGGAAAGAAGAAAATTGCATAAATGAATATTGAATATCGAACAAGGAATCATGAATGATGAAAGGAACAGAGGAAATGAACCCCTTTTTACCCCTTTCACTTTTTTAACCACCCTTTGTGAACCTTCATGACTTTGCGGTGAAATTGGTGAATGGTGAGTTGTGAGTGGTGAGTATGTTCAAACAAACCTCTGCCAATAAACAAGTAAACCAATAAACTAATAAACCAACCCCGCTAAGCTTCCGCTGCCCACTTGTCGCGTTCATCGGGTGAAAATTTCCAGGGCGCAAAATTGTTTTCGATATTACTAAAAGTACTGTTCCATTCCTGCGGTGCATTGCTTTCTTCCATAATCAGCGACCGGCGTAACTCGGTAATGATATCCAACGGCGAAATACTGACAGGGCAGGCTTCTACGCAGGCATTGCAGGTGGTGCAGGCCCTCAGCTCTTCCACGCTGATATAATCATGCAGCAATGATTTATTATCGGCAATAAAGGTTTTATTCGTATTGATATTTTTTCCCACTTCTTCCAGCCTGTCGCGTGTTGCCATCATGATTTTTCTCGGGCTCAATTTTTTCCCGGTAAGGTTTGCCGGGCAGGAAGCGGTGCAACGCCCGCATTCGGTGCAGCTATAGGCATCGAGCAGGTTTTTCCAGCTCAGTTCAAAAATATCTTTGGCGCCAAAATGAGCAGGCAGCACAGCATCGGCAGGGGCCGTTTCGGGCTGCATCGCATACAACACTTCTTTTTGTACCGAAGGCATATTGTGCATTTTGCCCGGCAGTTCCAGTCTGGCATAATACGCATTGGGGAAAGCAAGCAGGATATGCAGGTGCTTGGAATAGGGCAGGTAATTGAGAAAAGCAAAGATCCCCGCAATATGCAGCCACCAGCAGCTTCTTTCAAGGACGATCAACGATTGTTCGCTCATGCCGCTGAGTAACGGGCTGATAAACGACGAAATCGCAAACACCCCTGTATGCAGATAATGTTCATTTCCCTTTGCTTGTAAAACCTGGTCGGCCGCATTCATCGTTAGGAATAAGGACATCAGAACGATTTCCGTTAAAAGAATATAATTCGCATCGCTGCGGGGCCATCCATCAAGGTCGCGGCTGAGGAAACGTTTCAGCCTGAGTAAATTTCTGCGGACCAGGAAAATGATACAAACCAGGATCACTCCCGCAGCCAGCCATTCAAATGCATTGATAAGTATTGTATAAAGATTGCCCAGCGGGGTTGCAAACAGCCTGTGTTTACCCGTAAGTCCATCGAGAACGATCTCAAGCACTTCAATGTTGATGATGACAAAACCGGCATATATCACAAGATGCATCATAGCCACCAAAGGGTTCTTGAACATTTTTTTCTGTCCAAGTGCCAGCAGCAATAAGTTCCTCCATCTTGCCCCGCTGTTCCCGCTGATTTCTTCTTCTTTTCCCAGCAGGATATTTCTCCTGATCTCTCCGGCTTTTCGGGTAAATAACCAGGTTCCGAATGCGGTAAGCGCGATAAACAATACCTGTTGTAAGTAATGCATATACTAAACTTAGGTTGCTAAGGTAACAGTTTTCTCTGCTGCAAAAGGGATTGTGGAATGGTTTTATTGTTGTTACATTTGGTATTCAATTAGTGAAGGATGGGCGAAAAAAATTATATCCTTACCCGGGAAGAAATCAGTCAGAAACTGGAACGGATGGCGCTGGAACTGGCCGAATCACTTGCAGAAGATGCATTGCCGGTGGTACTCATCGGGGTGCGTGGCAGTGGAACAGTGATTGCCGATAAGATCGCTGCATCACTCAGGAAATATGTGAACAGACCTGTATCCGTGATATCCGTCGATCTCGACAAACACCATCCTGTTTCTGTTGAATTGTCTGATGCGGTAGACCTCAATCATCTCCACGTAGTGGTTACCGATGATGTTACCAACAGCGGCCGCACTTTATTATATGCGTTGAAACCTTTGCTTTCTTTTCATCCGCGCAGCATCCGTACATTGGTACTGGTGGAACGGATGCACAAACGTTACCCGGTAAAACCCGATTATGTGGGCCTATCCGTTGCCACCACTTTGCAGGAACATATACAGGTGGAAGTGGAACAGGGAGAGGTAACCGGTGCCTATATTATCTGAGTAACCAATCCTCCGTTATTTGCTGAATAATACCTAAACTTGTAGAAACACTTACCAACCAAATTATTTGAATATGGATGCTGCCATTCAGGAAAAGATCAACCTATGGCTTACCGGAGCCTATGATGCCGATACCAAAGCTGTCATCAGCAAACTGCAACAGGAAAACCGGGATGAACTTGCAGATGCTTTTTACCGCAATCTCGAATTCGGAACCGGGGGCTTGCGCGGGATCATGGGTGTGGGAACCAACCGGATGAATAAATATACTGTGGGGATGGCCACACAGGGCTTTGCCAATTACCTCTTGAAAACCTATGGCTCAGAAGAGATCAGCGTTGCCATTGCACACGACAGCCGTAATAACAGCCGCTTTTTTGCCGAAACAACTGCCAATGTATTTGCAGCAAATGGTATCAAAGTATATCTCTTTGAAGCGCTGCGCCCTACACCCGAACTCAGTTTCGCCATCCGCAAACTGAATTGCAAAGCCGGTGTGGTTTGTACAGCATCACACAATCCCAAAGAATACAACGGGTACAAAGCTTACTGGAATGATGGCGGGCAACTGGTGCCGCCGCACGATAAAAATGTAATAAAAGAAGTGGAAGCCATTACCAGCGTGGCTGAAGTGAAATGGGAGGGAGGCGCTGCCAATATCACCCTTATCGGTAAGGAGATCGATGAAGCGTATATGGATATGGTGAAAGAGCTAAGTGTATATCCGGATGTGATCGAAAAACAAAAAGACCTCAAGATCGTATACACACCTATTCATGGAACAGGGATCATGCTGGTACCCGAAGTGCTGAAACGTTTTGGTTTTACCAATGTTACGGTGGTGGAAGAACAGGCTACGCCCGATGGTAATTTTCCAACCGTGAATTACCCGAACCCGGAAGAAAGTGAAACGATGAGCATCGGCCTGAAAAAAGCAAAAGAACTCGATGCGGATATTTTACTGGGTACCGATCCTGATGCCGACCGTGTGGGCATCGGTGTGAAAAACCATAAAGGCGAATGGGTACTGATGAACGGGAACCAGACCGCTGTACTTGCTTTCAGTTATATGATGGAAGCCCGAAAGGCCAAAGGTATCGCGCAGCCGAATGATATGGTGATCACCACCATCGTTACCACCGAAATGATCAATGAAGTGGCGAAACAGAATGAAGTGGCCTGTTATAATGTATTGACCGGTTTTAAATGGATCGCCGAAAAGATCAAAGAACTCGACGGTCAGAAAAACTATGTGATCGGCGGGGAAGAAAGTTTTGGACTGATGATCGGTAATAAGATCCGCGATAAGGATGCCGTTAGTGCTGTGGCACTTCTCTGCGAAATGGCCGCTTATGAAAAGAACCAGGGGAGGTCATTGTTTGATAAAATGATCGATCTCTATGTGAAATATGGTTTTTATTATGAGAACCTGATCAGCATTACCAAAAAAGGCATGAACGGCCAGAAAGAGATCGCAGAAATGATGGAAAGTTACCGCAGCAATCCCCCGAAAACGATTGCCGGCGCTGCCGTTACTGCTTTACTCGATTATGAACTGCAGAAAGGCACAAATCTCACCACGGGCGAAACCTGGAAGATAGAATTGCCTAAGAGCAATGTGCTTCAGTTTATCACTGCCGATGGTACAAAGATTTCTGCCCGCCCTTCAGGAACAGAACCCAAGATCAAATTCTATTTCAGCGTAAATACCAAACTGGCAAATAAGGCAGATTTTGATGCCACATACGCCATACTCGCAAACAGGATCAGCCAGATCATCGCTGATATGCAGCTGAAATAAAATATTTCCCGCAGCAGGCAGTTGGTGTAAAACTGCCTGCTGCATTTGTGGAATATTTTTTCTGCTTCAATTTCTTTTCACATACCCGCAATGCTTTCCGCAGCAAGCAGTTCTTACTGTATATTCGTACAGCTATGAGAAAGTATGAAGATACCTACCAGCACAAAGGGTTGCGCCGGCAACTGGTGAACCTGCTCCGCGAAAAAGGTATCAGTGATGAAGCTGTGCTCGAAGCCATCAACACCATTCCCCGGCATTATTTTCTCGACTCTGCTTTTGATAAGATTGCGTACGAAGACAGGGCCTTTGCCATTGCAGCGGGGCAAACCATTTCACAACCCTATACAGTTGCCTACCAGACACAGTTATTACAGCTGAAGAAAAACGACAAAGTGCTCGAGATCGGTACCGGAAGTGTATACCAGGCCACAATACTGGCAGAAATCGGTGCAAGGGTTTACACGATCGAGCGGCAGAAAAAATTATACGAGCTGCAGAAGGATTATTATTTCAAAAAAAAATACCCCAATATCAAATTCTTTTTCGGAGACGGTTTTGAAGGTCTTCCCACGTTTGCGCCATTCGATAAAGTAATCATCACCGCAGCAGCACCGTTTATTCCGCCAAAACTGGTACAGCAGTTACGCCCCGGCGGCATGATGGTGATACCGGTTGATGAAGGCGATAACCAGCGTATGCTCCGTATCACCAAAAAGGAAGATGGTTCTTACGCAGAAGAATCCTTTGAAAAATTCTCATTTGTTCCCATGCTTACGGGTAAAAACCATTAATGGGTAAAGGTTTCCTACATTCGGGATATCAATGAAAAAGCCCCGTTCTGTCTCATTTATTTTAACACTGATCGTGATTGCACAGTTTGCCTGCACCTCCTTATGGTTTGCAGGCAATGCCGTTGTAAACGACCTTGTGCAACGGTTTTCTTTAAGCAGTGCTGCTGCAGGGCATATCACATCAACCGTACAGTTTGGTTTTATCGGTGGTACGCTTGTATTTGCTTTATTGGGTATTGCCGACAGGTTTTCTCCCTCACGTATCTTTTTTTGTTGTGCGATGCTGGCAGCAGCCATCAACCTGTCCTTGTTTTTGATCGATGATTATAAGATGGTCATGATCACAAGGGCCTGTACCGGATTCCTGCTGGCTGGTATTTACCCGGTTGGGATGAAAATTGCAGCCGACCATCATGAAAAAGGGTTGGGCAAGGCGCTTGGCTGGCTGGTGGGTGCATTGGTATTGGGTACGGCATTCCCGCACCTGGTGCATGTATTTACAAAATCACTTTCCTGGCAATGGGTGATCGCGATTTGTTCTTTGTTATCTGCAACCGGTGGGGTGCTGGTTTTATTACTGGTCCCCGACGGACCATTCCGTACGAAGGCAACCGCTTTTTATCCTGCAAGAATGATCTGGTTATTTACAAAAGCAGGTTTCCGCCATGCAGCGTTTGGCTATTTTGGCCATATGTGGGAGTTATACAGTTTCTGGGCCTTTGTTCCTTTTATTCTTCAAAGCTGGGCCGATCAGCATGTAACAGTGTTACCGCTGAGTTTACTGGCTTTTATTGTTATTGCAATGGGTACCCCTGCCTGCATCATCGGCGGATTTCTTTCGCAGAAATATGGAAGCGCTAAAACGGCGTTCACCGCTTTGAGCATATCCGGTCTTTGTTGTGTGCTGTCTCCGTTTTTATTCGGCCTCCCTTTTTTTCTTTTTCTTTTCTTTTTGCTGATCTGGGGTATGGCTGTGATCACCGACTCGCCGCAGTTTTCGACCCTGGTGGCACAGTCGATCCCTGCTGAAATAAGAGGCACCGCACTTACCATTACCAATTCGATAGGTTTCGCTATCACGATCCTGAGTATTGAAACGATCAATTCCCTTCGCTCCATCGTTGACCCGAAATATCTCTGTCTTTTCCTCGCAATAGGGCCGCTAATTGGGTTACTGTCGATGCGCAGGCTACGGGAATTACGAATTAGAAATTAAGAATGAAGAATGAAGAGTTGGGTTCATATTCCTGTTTCTTTTTTGTGAGGATGCATTCATTTGGATCCAAGTTCATTTCGCAATACCCTGCCTGTTAAATATGGGCGCCACTGAAAAAGAAAAGCCGCCCAACAGAGCAGCTTTTATAAATGTAGAATGCAGAATTAGGAATGATGAATTAACTCCTAATCCTACATTCCTAATTCTTATTGTTGTATCATATCCATACCGCCACCCTGTTCGGCTTTTGTATTCTTCCGTTTGAAAAGGGTAGCATCGAATTTACCAAAGCGATAGCTGAAGTTCAGGCGAACGATCTGCTGATCCCTTCTTCTTTCACTGGTTTGGGTAAAGTAGGTACTTTCCGAATAGGATTTGAATACCTGCGTACGGAAAATATCATTCACGCTCAGTGTTAATGAACCACTCTGACCATTCTTCCAGGTCCAGTCTTTGCGGACAGCAAGGTCAACCCCGTAGCGCGGCAGGTTATATCCCTGCGAAGTGGTTTGCGGACCACCCCACATCATACCACCACCGCCACCGCCGCGACCCATACCACCGCCGCCACCACCGGAATTGGCAGGCAATACTGATTTAGCCTGGTAGTCGCCGCTCAGTTGCACAGACCATCCTTTGGCTACTTTAAAGTTATTGTTCACTTTTCCGAACCAGCTTAACAGCGAGTTGCTGAGGCTTTGGCCGGGAACCGTGGCAGTGATCTGGGAGTTGAAAAGGTTCACGTTCACAGTAAAATCCCACCATTTGGCCAGCGGCATTTTATTTGTCAGTTCCAACCCGAAAGATGAACTGTAATCAGCATTGATATAGGTATTGAAATAAGCACTGTCGCCGCTTGTCAAACCGTTTTTATCACGATATACATAACGGGTGATCAGATCTGTCGTATGCTTGTAATAAACCGTAGCGAGGAAGTTGGCACCCCGGGTATATGAATTGCTGTAGGATACTTCAAATGAATTGGTGAATTCGGGCTTCAGTCCGGCATTACCGATATTGATATTCTGCGGATCTGAATAATCCGGGAAAGGCATCAACTGGAAAAAGTTCGGACGGTTTACACGACGTGAATAGTTCAACTGGAAATCCTGTTTGTCATCAATTTTATAAGTTACAAACGCACTTGGGAAAAGACTCAGCGGATATTTCACCGTAAAGTTGGCTGAATCCAGTCCTTTGCTGTTGAGCAGGGTACCGGTATAATTCGAACTTTCTGCACGCAGGCCAACCTGGTAACTCCATTTCTTTACTTTAAAGCTGTAAGTAAGATATGCAGCAGATACCTGGTCGTTGAATTTGTATTTGTTACTGATCAATGGCACCAGTACATAGCTGCTGGTGGTATAATCGTACCGGTACTGGTCGCTGAGGTTGCTGAAATCACGGATTGCTGTACGCAAACCGGCTTCGAGTTTCATATCATCCGTGATCGGGTTTTCATAATCCGCCTGCAGGGTATAATTCTTTGTTGAACCGCTGCCAATGGTTTGCTGCAACAAAGCCTGGCCCTTGGTACTTCCGTTCGTGTTATAGGTTTGCGTACCGATCGTGGAATTATTTTCGTTGTTGCTGGAGTTATAGTTGAAATCGGCAGAGATGTTATGACCGTTCTTTTCAAAATTGTGTTTAAAGCTCACCTGTGTTCCTGCATTGCGCATCATTGCATGGCTCATGGTAGAGATATTATTGTACGAGGTGAATACACTTTTGATGGTTGAATCCACTTTTTGCGTCTGGTCATTATCAAACTGGCCACGCATAAAATTACCGGCGAGTGAAAGGGTGTTCCGGTTATCGAGGAAGATATCAAGGCCTCCACGGAAAAATCCGAAATAGCCGGTGTTCACACCATGACTGGTATTATACACCTGGCTTGGGGTGCTTAATAAATTATTACGATCGGTGATCCCGTCTGAAATCGATTTTCTTTCATTGAAGTTCCCACTGAGGGAAAAGTTGATTTTCTGCTGGCGTACGTTCAGGTCGCCACCGAGGTTCAGTTTCCCTCGGGAATCGATGCCGGTACGGATACCGCCATTATAACCTACTTTCTTATTTTTCTTCAACACGATATTCAGGATACCGGCATTGCCACCCGATGCATCATATTTGGCAGAAGGGTTGGTGATGATCTCCACTTTGTCGATGATATCCGCAGGGATCTGGTCGAGCGTTAAAGTGGTGGGGCGGTTGTCAATAAAAATAGTAGGTGAAGCGTTGCGGAGGGTCACATTTCCATCAATATCCACATTCAGAGAAGGGATGCTCTTCATGATCTCCGTTGCAGTTTGACCGGTGCTCGTCAGGTTCTTGTCTACATTGAACACTTTCCGGTCGATACCGAGTTCCAGTTGTGGTTTCGAAGATGAGGTCACGGTTACATTGCCGAGGTTTGTGGCATCTTCTTCCATTTTAATATTACCAAGGTCTTTATCTGCCATCGAAAGCATCTGCTGCATCATCGCGCTTCCACCCCCGGATGCATTGGCAGCACCTCCCTGGGGCATTTTGATCCCGAAGTTGATCTGTTTGTCAATCGTTTTATAACCTAAAGCACTGGCTTTCAGTTTAAAATTCCCGAAAACAGGCAGGTTGTCGAAGCTGAAATTGCCATTTGCCTTGGTGATCTGGGTATTCAGGATCACTTCTTTCATTTTTTTGGCAGCCGTATCAAACTTGTTACCAACGAGTTGTACAGTTACAGCTTCCAGGCCTTTGTTGGTTTTGCTGTCTACCAGCTTCCCGTAAAAATGGCCGATATTCATATTCTGGCTATTCGCGCCGCCCATTCCGCCGCGCATGCCACCGGGCATCTGGGCTGAAAGGCTAAGGGTTAGCAGTACGAGGGAACAGAACAAAAGGGATTTTCTCATGACTTTATTTACTTATGTATGTTTTGCAAAGTTGCATTAGCGGCTGATGAACTGCATTTTTCATTACACCAGCGGTAATATGACAATTTCGAGTGGACAAAGTTGGAAAATGGGGGGTAGATTTACCTTTTTTGTCGGTGACGGCCCTGAATCATCGGTGATTATAGCGAACTGATGATGATCTGGAGCAGGCCGATCAGGAATCCCAGCACCCCGCCGATGATCTCCACAAAACGGAATTCCTTCGACATGATGCCGTTCAATATCTCTTCCAGCTTATCCGATGAAAAGCCGGCCACTTTTTCCACCACGATCTTTTCCAGGTCCAGTTCTCCCTGCAGGCTGCCCATATACCGTTGCATGATCAACGGGAAAAGCTGTTCTAGTTCCGCGGTGAATACGGATTTTAGCTGACCAATTGTTTTATCACCGATAAACATGCTGATCACGGGCATCTGTTCGGCGAGTTTTACACGGAGAAACTGGTCGATATGCCCCTCAATCTGCGGCATCAGTTTTTTTACGTTCTCCGGGTTGGTGATCTTTTCCTCGATATCACGGAACGACAATAACTGTTCGCTTACCAGTTTTCCCAGTTTTTCAGCGAATTGCCGCTGTCTTTTCGGGAAAATACCCTGGAAGGTGAATCCCAGTATTTTTTTAGGTTCTCTCGGGTGAAACAGCATTTTTATCGCGATCCAGTTGGTGAACCAGCCGATAAATGCCGAAATAAAGGGGATCAGCCATAAACCCATACGCATGTCATTAAATTTAAAAACCTATCCCGCTCTACATGCAGGATAGGTTTTAAGCGGGAGAACGATGGGTCTCGAACCCACGGCCTTCAGTGCCACAAACTGACGCTCTAACCAACTGAGCTACGCTCTCCGTTTTTGGGAGAGCAAAAATAGGAAAATAGTGCATACGCACGAAGAGATTTTGCTTTCTTTTTCTTTAACCGTTCATCAAAACCTTTGTTAATTGGGACAAAGGTTGGCGCCTCGTACCCATTTTAGGTTATTTTTGGAAACAGACATGCAAAAATTTACGCAATTTATGAAGAGTAGAAAAGGGTTACTGTTGCTCGCCGTTGTATTGTTCGGCGGCCTGTTCTTTGCTTTTAAAACTTCCGGTTTTGGTTCAACTGATATTATACTTACCCCTCGCCAGCGTTTACTCGCAGCGGTTGGCGCTTATCTTGAAGAGCAGCATTACAGCCCCAAAGCGATCAATGATGTTTTTTCAAAACAGGTATTCAAAAAATACCTTGATGAACTGGATGGAGACAAATCACATTTTCTTCAGTCCGATATCAATTCCCTGAAGAAATTCGAGACATTACTGGATGATGAGATCCATGGCAATGCCCCGCTTGATTTTGTGCCTGCTGTCAGCGCTATTTACGACCAGCGCATCAAAGAAGCACAGGACATTTACAAAGACATACTCGCAAAACCTTTTGATTTCAGTAAAGACGAAAGCATCGTACTCGATGGCGAGAAACTGAATTATGTAACCACGGAAGCAGAGCGCAAAGAACGCTGGCGCAAAAAGCTGAAATACTATACCCTTGAGCGTTATGCCGACCTGGTGGAAGAACGCGAAAAAAACAAAGACAGCAAGGATTATAAAGTAAAAACCGATGCAGAGCTCGAGAAAGAAGCCCGTTCGCGTGTTTTGAAAGTGATGAATGATACGTATGAGCGCATACAGAAGACTTTTAAAGAAGATGAGCGCTTCAATTCTTATATCAATGTGATCACAAACCTGATGGATCCGCATACGGATTATTTCCCGCCGGTTGAAAAACGTTCTTTCGATGAAAGAATGAGCGGCAGGTTTTTCGGGATCGGTGCCACACTTACCAAGGATGATTATGGCATCAAGATCGCAAGTATTGTAACAGGTGGCGCTGCCTGGAAATCAGGAGAAGTGGTGGTGAATGATGTGATCACAAAAGTGGCGCAGGGCAAAGAAGAAGCGGTGGATGTTACCGGTTTTGATGTGACCGATGCGGTGAAACTGATCCGCGGAAACAAAGGGACCGAAGTACGCCTTACCATCAAGAAACAGGATGGCTCTATTAAAGTGGTGAGTATGATCCGCGAAGAAGTGGTACAGGATGAACTGGATGTACGCAGTGCCGTTATTAAAAACGGCAATGATAAGATCGGCTATATCTGGCTGCCCGATTTTTATGCCGATTTCGACAATGAGAACGGCCACCGCTGTTCGCAGGATGTGGCGAGAGAAGTGGTGAAACTGAAAAATGAAAATGTAAAAGGGATCGTGATCGATATCCGGAATAATGGAGGAGGATCTTTGTATGAAGTGGTGAAAATGGTAGGACTGTTTATCAAAAGCGGCCCTGTGGTGCAGGTGAAAGAAAGAAGCGGCCGTGTTGACCAGAATACCTGGCGCGACAATGATGAATCCGTTTTATACGATGGCCCGCTGGCAGTATTGGTGAACGAATTCAGCGCTTCCGCAAGCGAGATATTTGCAGGTGCCATCCAGGATTATAAACGCGGGATCATCATCGGCAGCACTTCTACCTATGGAAAAGGAACCGTGCAGCGCCAGATACCTTTTGGCAGCCGCAACGACCAGTTCAGCAGCCGCACCGATATGGGTGCGATGACACTTACGTTCCAGAAGTTTTACCGCATCACCGGTAATTCAACACAACTGAAAGGAATTGTTCCGGATGTGGTATTACCCGATGCGTATGAGTATTATAAAGTGCGGGAGAAAGACAATCCTGCTGCATTGCCTTATGATGAGATACAGCGCACAAACTACCAGACATGGCAGAATAATTTCGGGCTGGATGCGATCATCAAAAAAGAAAATGAGAAGATCAAAAACAATCCTTCACTTACATTATTAAACAGCAACCTGCAATGGCTTGCTAAAAATGCCGAAATGCCGGTTCCGCTGAGTCTTGAAAAATACAAGGCCAGGCAGAAACAGATCATCACCACCGTTAACCAGAACAATACTTTATTAAAGAGCAAAGAGGAAATGATGATTTCTGCCTTAACGGCTGATAATGATAAATTTTACCACAATTCTGATACCGCGAAAGGACAGCGCTACCAGGCCTGGCTGAAATCGCTCAGGAATGATGTGCATATCGATGAAACGGTTAAGATGGTGGGAGAGATGGCGTCATCCATTCCGGTACAAACCGTTCAGAATAAATAATTATTCCCTTTATAAAACCGGGATTTATCCCGGAACTCTGCAGCATCGTTTTCGTATATTTGGCAATCCAAACAAAACTGCCTGATGTACACTGAGCCTGTGAAGAAGTGGTACGCCTTATATACAAAACCACGTTGGGAAAAAAAGATCGATGGCCTTCTCCGGAAAAAAGGCATTGAAAGCTGGTGCCCGCTGCAAAAACTGGAACGGCAGTGGAGCGACCGGAAAAAGATCATTGAAGATCCCCTTTTCAAATCCTATGTTTTTGTACACATCGATGATACCGAGCGTACCAAAGTACTGATGACCGATGGGGTGCTCAATTTTGTGTATTATCTCGGAAAGCCTG
This sequence comes from Chitinophagaceae bacterium, assembly GCA_004028765.1. GTDB lineage: Bacteria > Bacteroidota > Bacteroidia > Chitinophagales > Chitinophagaceae > Sediminibacterium. The sequence goes on from SAIX01000049.1 coordinate 60,772, forward strand.
CTGTTATCCGCGAGGAAGAAGTTTCCACGATAAAAAAATATCTCTCTGAAAAAGATGCCCTGATCCAGGTGATCTCGCAGGAAGGTTTCCGGGAAGATACCCGTATCCGGGTGGAACATGGCGTGTTCATGGGAAATGAAGGCACCGTACTAAAAGGAAACCGCAAAAAAGTGTATGTGAAACTGGAAAGCCTCGGCCAAATCATGGTGGTTGAATTTCCGGCGGAATATCTCTCACCTATTTAATCTGAAAATTTGAAAATGGGGGAATTTGAAAATGCCTGACAACCATGGGCGATCTTTCATTTTCAAATTATCAAATTGCCTAATTTTCAAATTACACTGTCCATTCCACGACCTGGTTGGCCCATTCTTTCCGGTAAGGGGTGCTGATTCGGATATAGTTATCGGTATAACCTTCCATCATCCCGTTCTTCTCAAAAGCTTCAAACAGCACTTTTCTTTTCTGTCCGCTGAACTGGTTATTGAAATACTGCGATTTCATGTAAGAAAGATTGCGCAATGTTTTATTGCGTTCGTTCCGGGTATGCACCGGGATCACGGGTTTAATCTCAAGCGCTTTTGTGTTATCCCGCTCGGAATAAGTGAACACATGCAGGTATGAAACATCCAGCGAGTGCAGAAAATCGAAAGTCTCCTTGAAATGCGCATCTGTTTCGCCAGGGAAGCCAACGATCACATCCACACCGATGGCACAATGCGGCATCAGGGTTTTGATCAGTTGCACACGGTCGGCATACAGCTCACGTTTGTATCTTCTGCGCATCATTCCCAATATCTCATTGCTCCCGCTCTGTAAGGGGATATGAAAATGCGGCATGAACCTGTCGCTGTTGGCCACGAATTCGATGATCTCGTTGGTAAGCAGGTTGGGCTCGATAGAGGAGATACGGTAGCGTTCGATACCCGCAACTTTATCAAGGGCTTTTACAAGGCTGAAGAAATTTTCAGGATATTTCTGGTCGCCATCCGGTCCGCGGCCGAAGTCGCCGAGGTTCACGCCGGTGAGAACAATTTCTTTTACGCCATCTGCCGCCAGTTGTTCTGCATGCTTAACCACATTGGCAACATTGTCGCTCCGGCTCTTTCCTCTCGCCATGGGGATGGTGCAGAAAGAACAATTATAATCGCAGCCATCCTGCACTTTCAAAAAAGTACGGGTGCGGTCGTTCTGCGAAAAAGAGGCATTGAAGCCGCTCACTTCTTCAATATCACAACTACAGATCCGGGCTTCTTCTGATTTGGCCAACTGACCGATATGTTCCGCGATATTAAATTTCTCGGCAGCGCCGAGCACCAGGTCAACACCCGGTATTGAAGCGATCTCTTTGGGTTTCAGCTGTGCATAACACCCTGTGATCACTACGAAACTTTCCGGGGCTTTTCGCTGTATGCGCCGAACAAGCTGGCGGCATTCTTTATCGGCATTATCAGTCACCGAACAGGTATTGATCACATATACATCCGCCCGGTCGTCGAAATCTTTTTTCTCAAAACCCTCTCTCTCCAGTAAACGGGAAAGCGTCGAGGTTTCTGAGAAATTCAGTTTACAACCCAGTGTGTGAAAGGCTACGCTGCGTTTCTTTTCCATCGGCGCAAAGATAGGTATTTGGGAGTCTGGAGTCAGGAGTAGGGAATTAGGAGTTATCTGTAATGTCATCCAACTCCTAACTCTTAACTCCTAATTCCTAACTCTCTATGGTATAAGGTTTTCTTAAAATAGGGGAAACCCCTGTCCTCATTTTCCATTTTACGATATAAAAGTTATGTTTGCCAGTCTTAAAAAACCAAAACCAATGCAGTTTAAGAAGATCAATAACCTTGTTGGATGGGTAGTTTGCCTTATCGCCTGTACCGTATATGTAATGACCACGGAAGCAGGTGGCAGTTTCTGGGATTGCGGCGAGTTTGTGAGTAGCTGTTTTAAATTACAGATACCGCACCCGCCGGGCGCCCCGCTTTTCGTAATGCTTGGCCGTATTTTTATCGTTCTTTTTGGCGATGACCCGCTGCGTGCAGCCAAAGCCGTGAACATTATGAGTGCACTGGCCAGCGGTTTTACCATTTTATTCCTTTTCTGGAGCATCACCCACTTTGCAAGAAAAATGATGCAGGTGAAAACTTCAGATATCCTGGGCTCTTCACAGGCATGGGCCATCATGGGTGCCGGTGTTGTTGGCGCATTGGCTTATACTTTCAGCGATTCATTCTGGTACAGTGCAGTGGAAGGTGAGGTATATGCCATGTCTTCTTTCTTTACTGCCATCGTATTCTGGGCCATCCTCAAATGGGAAAACCATGCGGATGAACCGGGTGCCGACAGGTGGATCGTGCTGATCTTCTTCCTCATGGGATTATCCATCGGGGTACACCTGCTGAACCTGCTTACGATCCCTGCAATCGTAATGGTGTATTATTTCCGCAGGAGAGAAACTTTTAATTATCCGTTGATCCGCAAATGGTTCCTACGACTAGTAGGTGTTGGCGGGATACTCGCTGTTATATTCGCCTTGGTCATGGCTTCTTCTGAGTCTACCGACAATGTTCCGATGGATGGTACGTTGGCCGGGCTGATGGTACTGGCCACACTTGCCGGTATCGGGTTGCTTTTTCTTTCAGAAAGACTGGGCAAAGCGAACAAAGCTTATTACGGTGGTATCTATATTTTCTTTGTGATCGGTTGTGTGATCACAGGTGCAGTTCAGGTTGGTGTGATACAGTATTCGGTAAAATTAGCCGGAACCTTCGACCGCTATTTTGTAAATGGATTCGGGCTGCCTTTCTTTTCCGGGTTCACTTTTTTCTTCGTACTCGTAGCTGCCGTGCTTTGGTATTGCCTCAAACTGGCTTCTAAAAAAGGATGGGCTTACCTGCGTTTGGGCATCTGGTGCCTCGCATTTATGCTGATCGGTTACAGCACGTATGTAACCACCATGATCCGCAGTAATGCCAACCCCTCCGTGGATATGTATAACGTGGATAACCCGATGAGCCTTGTGGGTTACCTGGGCCGTGATCAATACGGTGATTTCCCTTTATTGTACGGACAGAAATTCACTGCCGATCCCATCGATCTGCGTAATACAGGGATGCGTTACCAGAAGTCAAAAGATAAATATATCGAACTGGGGCAGGACAGGAAATATGTGTATGCTTCTGATGATAAAATGGTTTTCCCCCGTGTATGGGATCCCAGCAACGATCAGAACCATGCCGATTACTATGCGTATTATCTCGGCATCGGCCGTACCCGCGATGGAAAATACGAACGGGCCCCCAATCAACTGGACAATGTAAATTTCTTTGTAGGTTACCAGGTTTACTGGATGTATATGCGTTATTTCCTATGGAATTTTTCTGGTAAACAGAATGACAACCAGGGATTGTTTGCAGGTAATAAAAGAGACGGTAACTGGATCACGGGCATCACCCCGATCGATAACCTGATGTATGGCGATCAGAACGCCATGCCCGACAGCCTTAAAAACAATAAGGCAAATAATAAACTGTTCATGCTGCCGCTGATACTCGGGCTGATTGGTCTCTTTTATCAATTCAAACAAAGAGGCGATGATGGTATTGTGAATATGCTCTTGTTTTTCTTCACCGGTCTTGCCATTGTGCTGTACCTTAACCAGGCAGGCTATCAGCCGCGTGAACGTGATTATGCGTATGTAGGAAGTTTTTATGCTTTCGCAATATGGATAGGGCTCGGTGTCTTAAAAGTAAAAGAATGGTTCAGCAAAAAAATGTCACAGGCCGTTGCCGCCACTGCTGCAACCGTATTGTGTACACTTGCCGTACCGGTGTTGATGGCGCAGCAGGAATGGGACGACCACGACAGGAGCCGTAAGGAACTGCCGCGCGATATGGCGAAAGATTATCTGGAAAGTTGTGCGCCCAATGCCATTCTTTTCACTTTTGGTGATAATGATACTTACCCGCTGTGGTATGCGCAGGAAGTGGAAGGCATCCGCCCTGATATCCGTGTGATCAATTTCAGTTTGCTCGGTATCGACTGGTACATCAATGAACTCCGCTATAAAGTGAACCAGAGCGATCCGATCGATGTGATCTGGTCGGCCGACCAGATCGAAGGCGGCAAACGCGATTACGTACTCTATCGCCCCAAGGCGGAAATACCTGAAACTTCTTACTACGATTTGTACGACCTGATGAAAAATTATGTAGGAAGTGATGACCCCGCGAAAATGGAAGACCGTGGCGGCGGTGAAGCATTGAATACCTACCCGGTTAAAAAAGTTTCCATACCGGTTGATAAAAATTTTGTTGTGAAAAACGGGACTGTCAATGCAAGCGACAGTATTGCAAACGAAGTACGTTTTGATATCCCGAAAAGTGCGTTGGTAAAAAATGACCTGGCACTGCTCAATATCATAGCAGCCAATAAATGGAAACGCCCGATCTATTTCACCAACCCAACAGCGGAACTTGGTTTCGACCAGTATATCCGCAGGGATGGATTGAGTTTCCGTTTGGTGCCTGTGCAAAACAGTCGTGTGAACACCGACTGGATGCTCGACAGGGCCATGCATAAATTTGCATTCGGTAATGCAGATAAACCTGGTGTGTATTTTGATGAAGAGAACCGCCGTCACCTGAATACCATCCGCACAGCTTATGCAGAACTTGCCATGGATCTGGCTGCGAAAAACCGCAAGCAGGAAGCCACACAGGTATTGGAGCGCTGCGACAAAATGCTGAACAAAGACAATTTTGATTATGGTATGACCAGCCGCGGTAATATGCATAACCGCAATTCATTATTGTTCCTGGAAGCCTGTTACATGTCGGGCGATTCAACACTTGCCAAAAAAGTGGAGACCTCTGTAAAGAACGACCTGAACCAACAGATGCGGTATTACAATTCGCTCAGCGGTTCAATGGCCGAAGGGATGTCAGAAGAAAGAAGATACACAGAGAATTACCTGAAAACAATCGATCAGATGAAATCGGTTTACAACCCGGACCCCCGGATACAGATACCCGGTAAACTGATGGCGCCGAAGGACAGTGCCAAAAAATAAATAACCTGTAATGCCCGGTAATCACCGGGCATTTTTTTTGAAAAAAATCGATGGCACGATAATTTCTTTTTCCGAAAACCATTGGCCTGCTTTTACGTTAGTATTGTATATTGATGTATGATTGGTCACCGTTTTATACAATTCAACCCCGATGAAAACGGGAAGAGCAAATTTGAACAGTTGCTCGACCTTTTTATGCAGTTACTTACCTATACCAATGGGGATGCTGCAGAAGCACTTGACTGGCTGAACCAGCTCGACAGGAAATACCAGTTAACAAATGACGAATACGGGATGGGCGATTTTATCGAAGACCTGAAAGAGAACGGCTACCTGCAGGAAAACCCGCAGGATGGCAGTTTGAAGATCACTGGTAAATCGGAACAAACCATCCGGAAGAAAAGTCTCGAGGAAATATTCGGTAAACTCAAAAAATCAAAACAGGGCAACCACCAGACTTTCAAACCCGGACAGGGAGATGAGATCAACCCGGATACACGCCCCTTCCAGTTCGGCGATATGCTGGAACAGATCGATTTTACGGAGAGCATCCGCAATGCACAGATCAACCACGGGATCGACAGCTTTTCGATGAAAGAAGAAGACCTGCAGATCAGGGAGAGTGATTTTAAAACGCAGACTTCAACTGTGCTGATGATCGATATTTCGCATTCAATGATATTGTATGGCGAAGACAGGATCACACCTGCCAAAAAAGTGGCGATGGCATTGAGCGAACTGATCACCACAAAATATCCCAAAGACACACTCGATATTGTTGTGTTTGGGAATGATGCATGGAGTATTGAGATCAAAGACCTTCCGTATCTGCAGGTAGGTCCTTACCACACAAATACGGTAGCCGGGCTGGAACTGGCGATGGATATCCTGCGCAGGCGGAAAAACCCGAACAAACAGATCTTTATGATCACCGATGGGAAACCAACCTGTTTGAAGATCGGGAAGAAATATTATAAAAACAGTTTTGGCCTCGACCGGAAAGTGGTGAACCGTTGCATCAACCTGGCGGCCCAGTGTAAAAAACTGAAAATACCCATCACCACTTTTATGATCGCATCGGATCCTTATCTCCAGAATTTTGTGCAGGAGTTCACCGAGATGAACCAGGGCAAAGCTTTTTTTGCGTCACTCGATAAACTCGGCGCATTTATCTTCCGGGATTTTGAAAGCGGAAAACGGAGAACGGTGTATTAAAGTGAATGGTGAGTGTGAATGGGCAATGCAGCAGTCGTATTCACCACTCACCATTGACCATTCACAAAAAATTTTATATGGACATTAAAAAAATAAAGACCCTCGGCCAGTTAAAGAAAAGCGGTTATCAACCACTTGGTGTGAAAGAAGAGATCAGGAAAAACCTGGTGAACAGTATCCGAAATAAAGAAAACCCTTTTGAAGGGATACTGGGTTATGAGGATACCGTGATACCCGATACCGAGCGCGCATTGTTGAGCCGACACAATATTTTATTTCTCGGTTTACGCGGACAGGCCAAAACAAGAATGGCTCGGCAGATGATCGAACTGCTGGATGAATATATTCCTGTTGTGGCAGGAAGCGAAGTGAATGATGATCCATTAAACCCTTTGAGCAAGTATGCGCGTGACCTGATTGCCGAACATGGTGATGAAACACCCGTGCAATGGCTGCACAGAAGCGAGCGCTATGGTGAAAAACTTGCGACACCCGATGTAAGTGTTGCCGATCTCATCGGAGATATCGATCCTATCAAAGCGGCTAATCTCAAACTCAGTTTTGCAGATGAGAAAGTGATCCACTATGGCATCATCCCGCGAAGCAACCGGGGCATTTTTGTGATCAACGAATTGCCCGATCTGCAGGCGCGTATACAGGTGGCACTGTTTAATATCCTGCAGGAAGGGGATATCCAGATACGCGGATTTAAACTCCGGATGCCACTCGATATTTTATTTGTATTCACGGCCAACCCAGAAGATTATACCAACCGCGGAAGTATTGTAACACCCTTAAAAGACAGGATCGAAAGCCAGATACTGACGCATTATCCCAAAGACATTGAAACCTCACTCGCCATTACGGAACAAGAAGCAGAAATACTTCCTGAGCAGAAGGATAAAATTGATGTAAGCGATCTTGTAAAAAGATTGGTGGAACAGGTAGCTTTTGAAGCGAGGGCCAATGAATATGTTGACAAAAAAAGCGGTGTGAGTGCAAGGCTTACGATCGCCGCGTTTGAAAATGCCGTAAGCAGCGCAGAGCGCAGAGCGATCATCCACAACGAAAAAAATACACAGGTATGGATCAGTGATCTCTCAGGTATCATCCCTGCGATTACTGGTAAAATTGAACTGGTATATGAAGGTGAACAGGAAGGGCCTTACCAGGTAGCGGTGAACCTGCTTGATAAAGCCATCCGCACACAGTTTGCGCAATATTTCCCCAATCCTGATCAGTTAAAAAAACGCAGGGGAAGCGGCAAACGTTCTGTTGAGGAGAAAGAACCCGAGAACCCTTATAAAACCATTTCGCGCTGGTTTGATGCCGGTAACCACCTTGATCTTTTACTGGATATGAAAGACGCCGATAAGATCGCTGCTTTATACAAAGTGGATGGATTGTATGGGTTTGTAAAAAAATATTACCCGCATGCCAACGAAAAAGAAAATGCATTACTGATGGAATTCGTGCTGCATGGGCTATCTGCTTATTCGATGATCAGTAAAAAAATGATCGCCGGTAAAATCGAATTCAAAGACCTGGTAGGCAGTATGATGAACCTTGGTTCAATAAATATGGACGATGAAGAAAGTGGTTTTTCGGAAGAAGACTATTGAATATCGAACAGATGAACAAGGAACAGCGGAAGTGAAAACATTTTAATCACACTTTGCGAAACTTTGCACCTTTGCGGCTTCGCGAGGAATTTTGTGAGTGGTGAATGGTGAGTGGTGAGTATGCATCCGCAATCCGCTGATTCGGCAATTCGTGAATCGTCAATGGTGAATGGTGGGTATGGTCAGATCGTCTCTGTCACTAATAAACCAATAAACAACTAAACCCATACTCAAATCAGGTCTTTCAGTTTCTCCACCACCTCGTCTATCTGTTCGCGGGTATTGTGTTTGCTGAATGAGAAACGAACCGTAACCTGGTTCGGGTTATTATTGATCGCCCTGATCACATGCGAGCCCTGGTCGGCACCGCTGGTACAGGCGCTTCCGCCACTGGCGCAGATATGATTGATATCGAGGTTGAAAAGGATCATCTCGCTTTTTTCTGTTTTCGGAAAACTTACGCTCAAAACAGTATACAGGCTTCTTCCCAAGGGATCGCCATTGAATGCTACCCCCCTGATATTTTTTTTCAGTTTTTCGAGCATATACAGTTTTAATCCCTTGATATAACTGCTCTCGGCCTCATAATTTTCTGTTGCCAGTTGCAGAGCTTTTGCAAAACCAACAATGCCATACAGGTTTTCGGTACCTGCACGCATATTGCGTTCCTGGCTGCCGCCATGTACAAAAGGCTTGATCTTTACATTTTCATTGATATAAAGCATACCTACGCCTTTGGGGCCATGAAATTTATGTCCGGCCCCCGTTACAAAATGAACGGGTGTATTGCGGAGATCAAAAGGAAAATGCCCAACGGTTTGAACCGTATCGCTGTGAAATATTGCATTGTACAATTTGCAGAGTTCGCCAACGGCATGGATATCAAGAATATTACCGATCTCGTTATTGGCATGCATCAGTGTAACAAGGCATTTTTCTTCACTCTCGGCCAATAAACGTTCCAGGTCTTCAAGATCAATATGCCCATTCGGCAACAGCTTTACATAACTCAGTGAAGCTTCTCCGTTATGGTACAGGTATTCCACCGTATGGGTGGTTGCATGGTGTTCGATCACAGAAGAAATGATATGTCTGCAGCCGAGATCGCGTACGGCCGCCGTGATGGCGGTATTGCTGCTTTCTGTTCCGCCGCTGGTGAAAAATATCTCTGCGGGATGCGCATTCAGGATTTTAGCCACCGATTTACGCGCATTCTCGATCGCCATCCGCGATTCGCGGCCATAACTGTAGATCGAAGATGGGTTCCCGAAATATTCGGTCATATACGGCATCATCGCTTCCAATACCTGCGGGTCAAGCGGGGTAGTAGCGGCATTGTCGAGATAAATTCTTTCCATCCGGCAAAGATAAGAGAGTTAGGAGTTTGGAATTAGGAGTTAGCAGTTAGGAGTTTGGAGTGGTTTGTACTCCTAATTCCTAGCTCCTGACTCCAGACTTTCCCTCCTTCCTGCCATTTTTTCCCGTTTCTTTGCCCCGGCAATATTTTTGACAGTATTGCCATACAACGAAAAAAAGCTATGGAAGAGCAAGAAATGACCCAAAACATGGAAACCGCCGACACTTTGAACGGAATGGATATCAATGCTGACGAAAATGCAGCCGGTACCTCGCACCTGAATGAACCGGTGGCCGATGAAAACCAGGTGGAAAAACTGGAAGCCGAACTGAAAGAGCAAAAAGACAAATACCTGCGGCTGATGGCAGAATTCGACAATTTTCGCCGCCGTACTGCAAAAGAAAGGCTCGAGATCATGCAAACAGCCGGAAAGGAAGTGATCGTATCGCTGCTCGAAGTGCTGGACGATTGCGACCGTGCTGAAAAACAATTGCAGGGCTCTGAGGATATCGCTGCGCAAAAAGAAGGGGTGATGCTGGTATTTAATAAACTCAGAAATACACTTCAGTCAAAAGGCGTAAAACCCATGGATAGTATCCACACCGATTTTGATGTGGAGAAACATGAGGCCATCACTGAAATCCCTGCCCCGGATGCAGAACTGCAAGGGAAGGTGATCGATGAAGTGGTAAAAGGATATTACCTCAACGATAAACTCATCCGCTTCGCGAAAGTGGTTGTGGGCAAATAACTATTCGAGCGATCATACATGAACAGGTTTCATGCTAATTAAGAACTGATGTCTAACAAAAGAGATTTTTACGAAATACTGGGCGTAAGCAGATCTGCTTCGGCCGATGAGATCAAAAAAGCTTATCGCAAAGTGGCCATGCAATATCACCCCGACCGTAACCCCGGTGATAAATCTGCTGAAGAAAAATTCAAGGAAGCTGCCGAAGCTTATGAAATTCTCAGCGATACAGATAAACGAGCTAAATACGACCGGTTTGGCCACCAGGCTTTTGCACCCGGTATGGGCGGTGGCGGATATGGTGGCGGAATGAATGCGGAAGATATTTTCAGCCAGTTCGGGGATATTTTCGGCGATGATATGTTTGGTAGTTTCTTTGGCGGCGGTCGTCGCGGCGGCGGTGGCGGAAGGGCTTCCCGCGGGCAGCGTGGCAGCAATCTCCGCATTAAAATGAAACTTACTTATGAAGAGATCGCAAAAGGTGTGGTGAAGAATGTGAAAGTAAAGAAGCACGTGGTTTGTAATACCTGTGGCGGTAATGGTGCGAAAGATAAAAACAGTGTTCAGACCTGCGGTACCTGTAACGGAAGCGGACAGGTGCGAAAAGTCACCAGCACGTTCCTGGGGCAGATGCAGACTGTTACTACATGCCCTACCTGTAATGGGGAAGGCTCAACCGTTACAGCGAAATGCGGCAATTGTAAAGGAGAAGGAAGGGTATATGGTGAAGAAACCATCAGCATCGAAATACCGGCAGGTGTGCAGGATGGAATGCAGTTAAGCATGAGCGGAAAAGGCAATGCGGGTGAAAGAGGGGGCATGCCAGGCGACCTTATCATTCAGATCGAGGAAGAATCGCATACAGAATTGCACCGCGATGGGTTGAATGTGGCCTATGATCTTTACATCTCCATACCCGATGCCGTATTTGGCACGCAGGTGGAAGTACCTACAATTGACGGGAGAGCGAAAATAAAAATACCACCGGGTACACAAAGCGGGAAAATATTCCGCCTCAAAGGGAAGGGTTTCCCTGAAGTGCAGGGCTATGCCAAAGGCGATCAACTGATACAGGTAAATGTATGGACACCCCAGCACCTGAATGCAGAGGAAAAAGCTGCACTCGAAAAAATGAGTGGCAGTGAAAACTTTAAACCGCATCCTGCAAAAGGGGAGAAGAGTTTCTTTGACCGGATAAGAGAGGCATTCAACTGACATTAAAAAAGGGAAGCATTTTGCTTCCCTTTTTTAATGAGTCGTAAAATTATTTTTCCAACACAAGCACCTGGAAAGAACCGGGTATCATTTTGGGCCTCGTATTTTTTGGCGCATCCGCCGGAAGTGGTTCATAATCGGCTGTGGGTAGATACAGTTTATGTGTTTTTTCATCGAGCGCAATGGTCCTTGCGCCGCGTTTGGTAGGGATATTCTCAAGCACTTTGTAATCATCGGCACTGTTTTCTTTTACAACTGTTACGGTGCCTTCGCCATTGGATGTAAAAATGAGCTTGGTGGCGGGATCAAAAGCCACACCATCACAGCCATCACCGATGGGGACTTTGGCCACGATTTTTCCGTTCTCTGCGTTCAGTACAACCAGTTGCTTGTCGCAGGTTGAAAACAGTCTTTTGGTTTTGGTATCTATTGCAAGCCCGGTAGGGCCTTCAGCACCCTCGAGTGACCAAAGGTTGAGCAGTTTGTTCTGAACCACATCCACTTCGGCAACCTGGTTTTTATCTTCGAGGTTAATATACAGTTTGCCTGCATTGTTGCTTACGATCGTCTCCAGTTTTGTACCGCCGATGGCAATGGTTGCGACCACCTGGTCGGTGGCAGGGTCGATCAGAGAAATATCGCCCCCGCTGTGATTGCTTGTAATGATTTTTTTGGAGAAAGGGTCATACATGATCCAGTCAGGGTTTTTACCGGTAGCTACCTGGCCAAGCACTTCATTTGTTTTGAGGTTAAATACGGTAACATTATTTGTGCGGCCGTTACTGGTATATCCTTTGTTTAATTCAGGGATAAAAGCCACACCATGTATCCCCTGTGTATTGGGGATGATACCAACCGAATCACCGGTATTTTTATTCAGGATATTTACCTGTGTGCCGTGTGAAAGATATAACCGGCCGGAAGATTTATTCACCGCCGGATAATCCCATCCGCCCGGGCTGGCGATGTGAAAAGTTTTACCGAGATGATAACCGCTGGATTGTGCGAAAGATCCTGTTTCCAGAAATGCGGATAATAATACCAGTAAACAGGCTGATAATTTTTTCATTTTTTGCTATTTGATGGTGATCGATTGAAAAGGTAAGGTAAGGGATTCTGATGATGCCCGGTATGAATAATCGGTTAACAGATGGGCTCAGTCTTTTTTCTTCTTTTTGGGTGGCTGGTATATCCGAACCATTTTCTCTGTGAGTAAAAGAAATTCATTTTGCTGCGGGTCTGAAACGTTTACAACGGTTCTTGCGAAACTTAATACATCCTCAGGGAGTAAATTCCGGGTAAATTTCGATTTTTTCAGCACCGATCCCAGCATGGCAACAGCCGTTGCAAAACGGTAGCAGCTGTCAATTGCGTTGATCTCGGTAAACTGAAACGGCACCGGGAAAGTCTGTACCTGTGCGGCACCGTTGTTTGCAGATTTAAATTGCAACGATAACATGGCAAGTTTATCTCCCGTTTTTTTTTCAGCACCGGCTTTCGGTTCTATTTCAAAAACTGCGATCATCGAATGCCCGCTGCCAACTTCCCCGCCTTCCAGTTCGCTGGTACTGTCTTCGGTCGCGTTGAGTTTGTTATCAAAACCGATCAGCCTGTATGCAGCGATGCTTCCCGGTTCAAACTGTATTTTCAGGTATGCATTGTTTGCAACGGCATATAAAGTTTGTGTAAATTCTTTCACCAGTATTTTCTGTGCTTCCTGCAGGTTGTCGATATAGGCAAAATTACCATTGCCTTTTTTGGAAAGTGTTTCCAGTTTGCTGTCTTTATAATTCCCCATACCCACACCCAAACAGGTAAGATAAATCCCCGTTTTTTTGTATGCGGTGATCATGTCTTCCAGTTCCCGCTCAGTGGTTTGGCCAACATTAAAATCCCCATCCGTTGCAAGCACCACACGGTTATTCCCGTTTCGGATAAAACTTTTTTTTGCAAGGTCGTACGCAATGCGGATCGCCCCTTCTCCCGGTGTATCGCCGCTTGCGGTTAGTGAATCGATCGCATCGCTGATCTTTTGCTTCTGGTCACCGCCTGTGGGCGATAACGCAACCCCCACACCTCCGCCATACGTAACAATCGTGATCGTATCAATACTGCGAAGGTTTTGTGTGAGCATTTTAAAAGCAGATTGCAGCAGCGGTAACCGATTCGGTTTATCCATCGATCCCGAAATGTCGATCAGGAAAACAAGGTTGGATGGCGGTATCTTATCGAGATCCAGCATCGGTGCCTGGAGGTGGATAAAGAGTAATTGATTTTTAGGCTCCCATGGGCAGGAGCTGAGCTGTGTGCGGTATTGAAATTCTGTATGGTTCTGCGTAAAACCTTTGGTGAAATCAAAATAGTTCAGCATTTCTTCAATGCGCACTGCATCTGCCGGAACAGCCATCCCGTTATTGATAAAACGACGGATATTACTGTAAGATGCTTTGTCGATGTTGAGCGCAAAACCTGTTTCGGGGTATTGGCTTGCGTTGATGAAAACATTTTCCACCTGGTTGTTGTAACTCTCTCCCTGTGTAGAAAATATAGCCTGTTGTGCGTTGCGCAGGTCTGTGGTTTGCGACAAAAGTTTTTTCGCATACAGGTGTGCCGTAGTGGGCAGCATCTTTAACTGCAGGTTCTGAAACCGCCTCGTATCTACAAAACACCGGAAACTTTCATACCCATCCATTGATAAACTGATGGTATCATACATCGCTGTGGTAGTGATACCAAAGGTTCCCGCTGTGCCGCTGTAATAGGGAAAACTGCCGCGGGATGTAAGCTGGATCTTTACCCCTTCAAGCAGCCTGCCCCGCTCATCCCTGATTTCGCCACGCAGGTAATACTGCCCGTTCACGGCGGTGGCGGCAAGCAAAAACAGCCATATCCCTGCGAGGGCTTTCATTGGCAACGGGCTTTCTCTTGTTAAGATAACGATGAAAACCCGGAAATGATATAGGAAGCACCTGAATTTGCAGAACTTTAGCCTTCTTCGCTGAGCTGGTACAATTCGCGGATATTGCGGCCAAGCCCGTCATAATCGAGTCCATAGCCGAGAACAAATTTATTCGGGATGGAAAAACAGCAGTAATCAATCGGCACTTCAAATTTTGTGGCTTCGGGTTTGTGCAGCAGGATGGCTACTTTGAGTGATGCAGGTTGCTGGTTACGCAACTGCGGCAGAAACTCATGCATGGTTTTCCCTGTATCGATGATGTCTTCAAGTATAATGATATGTCTTCCGGCAATATCTGTATCAAGCCCGATGGCTGTAATTACCTGCCCGCTGGATTTGGTGCCTTTGTAAGAAGCCAGTTTGATAAAACAGATCTCCGCTTCAATCGTGAGGTATTTGAAAAGATCGGATGAGAACATAAACGACCCGTTGAGGATCGAAATAAATAAAGGTTTTTTACCGGCATAATCCCTGTTCAGTTGTTCAGCCAGTTCTTTTACTTTTTCCTGGATCAGGTTTTCAGGAAGATAGGGTACAAAATGTTTGTCGTGAACTTTCAACACCGGCATAAAATGAATTTGGATGATCTGTAAAATAAAGAATTTATCGTGGAGCGCGGGGCGAGGTTTTTGAAACCGGCGCCACAGTTCTTAATAATATTTTATCACCCGCTTTTAATACTGTGGTTGCATCAAGATGATTGTATTCCTGGAGGCTCTCCAGCCGAACACCCTCGGATTGTGCAATATCATACAGCGTTTCGCCTGCGGTTACCACATGAAAATCAGTGGCCCCTTTTTTCTGTTTCTTTTCAATGAACAAAAGCCTGTCATGGTCAAGGATATCCATGGGTGTGAGTTCATTGTATTCGATCAGTTTCCCCAGCGGAATATCAAACTGGTTCGCCAGCGACAGCAGCGATACCCCTTCCTTTCCGAGGATCACTTTTGAATGATTGATGGTAAAAATACCTGCGGGATAATTCAATGTTTTTGGTGAAGCAGTTGCAGACACCACAGGTGCTTCATTTTTTTCTTCTGCCTGGGGTTCTGTTTTTTCTTTTTCGCCCGGCGAAGCTTTTACCTGTACGGTTTCAGCACTGGCTTCTTTTTCTGCAACCGGGGGTTGATGGGAAGCTGCTGTGACATCTGTCGGGGAAACAGCTTTCGCAGGTTGATTATGCATCCTTGCAATGGCCTGCAAACTGTATTGCTGCAGGTTATAGTCGTTGATCACTTTCAGCAGTTTCTGCGGATAAGTGGGACTCGTGGCATAGCCTGCTTTTTTCAATCCCTTTGCCCATCCTTCATAATCGGTTGGGTCAAGGTTGAAAAGAAAGGCATAATGCGGCCGGGTTTTCAGGAAATCGGAATGGTCGCGGTAAGAATCTTCCGCGCTGGGATACACACGGAAACATTCGCCTTTGGCATCATCATCGTGATAGGTTTTGGCACCCGTCCATTCGGTTTTGCATTTGATGCCAAAATGGTTGTTCGAAACTTTTGCGAGTATGCTTTCCCCGGATTGAGATTCGAGTATGCCCTGCGCCAGTGTGATAGCGGCAGGCACACCTGAACGGATCATCTCCGAGATGGCCAGTTCTTTGTACGTATTGATATACGCTTCTGCTTTCTCTTTTTGCGCGTGTACCTGCAATGCAAACAGCACGTATAATAAAACCAGGGTTCTTTTCATCACATTTTCTTTTGTATCATCAATATCCCGTCGCGCAGGGTTACCAATACCTGTTCGCTGCGGGGGTCATTTTTTACATGTTCATTAAATGCCTGTATGGCCATGGCATTTTTTCCGCTTACTGTTTCTTCCAGCACCTGCCCGTGAAAAAGCACATTATCGGCCAGGATCAGTCCGCCGGGGCGTAAAAGCGGCATCACCAATTCATAATAACCGATATAGCCTGGCTTATCCGCATCAATAAAAACCAGGTCCCAGGTTTTCTGCAGTTGCGGAATGATATCGATCGCATTTCCCGTATGCTGGTGTATCTGTTCTTTTTTTACCGACCTGTTGAAATAAGCCTGTGATAAGGCAGCATCTTCGGGTCTCAGTTCAATCGTATGCAATTCTCCCTCCGGTACCAGCCCTTCAGCGAGGCACAAAGCGCTGTATCCTGTAAAAGTTCCTATCTCTAAAACGTAACGGGGCCGTAAAATTGTACTGATCATGGAAAGAAATCTTCCCTGTACATGGCCGCTCAGCATATGTGGCTGAGCATGGTGTTCGGTGGTGAACCGGTTGATCTCCTGCAGCAAACTGCTTTCTTCCGTCGTAAAATCTGCTGCATAGACCTCTGCCAGGGGGTGAATCAGATCCATGCGCAAATATAATCAATGATACTTTGATACCAGTATGCCCTCCCAGATGAAGCCAATCAGTTCAAAAATTAAAAGAGATTTCATCGGTGAAAGGGGTGAATGGTGAGTGGGCAGTGGTGAGTATAGGCAAATTAACCTTTGCACCAATAAACCAGTAGACTGTTCCGCGAAACTCTGCGCCCTCCGCGGCTCTGCGGTGAGAAGGGTGAATGGTGAATGGGCAGTGGTGAGTGTAGGCGAATTAACCTTTGCACCAATAAACCAATAAACCAGTAAACCAATAAACTGCCCCGCCAAACTCTGCGCCCTTCGCGGCTCTGTGGTGAAAAAAATATTGTTGATTCAAATAAAATATTAAGCGATCTTTTTCGATACCAGAAACAACCCGATAAATGTAA
The DNA here is from genome assembly GCA_004028765.1 of Chitinophagaceae bacterium. Classification (GTDB taxonomy): domain Bacteria; phylum Bacteroidota; class Bacteroidia; order Chitinophagales; family Chitinophagaceae; genus Sediminibacterium. Next base: position 77,693 of record SAIX01000049.1, read on the forward strand.
TACAGCCATTGATGATCAGCATCTCCAGTCCCAGTTCAAATGAACCAAAGAGTTCTTTCTGAAAACGGTCGAGTATAAAACAGATGGCAGGAGAGGCAATGCAAACATAGGGCACGAGCCTGTCGGTCACTTTTCTTTTTACCAGGATGGCAAAGCTGAAAAGCCCCAGTAACGGGCCGTAAGTAAATGTGGCCACTTTCAGCAGCAGGCCGATCATGCTCGGATCGTTGATCCATTTGAACATCATCACAAATAACAGGAAGATAAAGGCAAAAGAAAGGTGCACCCGCTGCCTTGTTTTCTTTTTCTGTGCATCATTCATATCTGTTCTGCGCTGCATACCGATGATATCGATACAGAATGTGGAAGTGAGTGCGGTGATGGCGCCATCCGCGCTTGGGAACAGGGCTGAGATCAACGCAATGATAAAGATCACGGATACAAAGGGCGGCATGTGTTCCAGCGCGATCGTAGGAAATAATTTATCACCGGTTGCAGAAAGATTGAGTTGCGAAGCATAGAGATATAATAATCCGCCGAGGAAAAGAAAGATCAGGATCACCACCATCAATACTACCGACATCGACAACACATTTTTCTGTGAATCTTTTAAAGTTTTTACCGAAATATTTTTCTGCATCATTTCCTGGTCCATCCCGGTCATCGTAACAGTAATAAAAGCCCCTGCCAGTACCTGCTTTACAAAAAACAGTTTGCTGTTGGGATCGGTGAAAAAGATTTTAGAATATCCTTTTTCGCCCATGGCCCGGATACTTTCACCCAAACCCATGTGCATATTGTTCAGGATATAGATCACACAGATCACCAGCCCCAGCAGCATACAGGTGGTTTGCAGCGTATCGGTCCATACAATGGTTTTTACACCGCCTTCATAAGTGTACAACAAGATCATCGCCAGAATGATCAGTGTGGTAAGCCAGAAAGGCACATGAAAACTGTTGAGGATGGCATCCTGCAGGATATTTACCACCAGGTACAAACGGGCCGTGGCGCCGAGGATACGGGAAAGGATAAAAAAACCTGCCCCTGTTTTATAGGATGTAAAACCGAGACGGGTATCCAGGAAATGATAGATCGAAGTAAGGTTGAGGCGGTAATACAAAGGCAGTAAAACATACGCGATGGCAGCATAGCCGATCAGGTAACCGAGTGTGATCTGGAAATAGGCGAAGGATTCTTTCGCAACTGCGCCCGGTACACTTACAAAGGTAACCCCGCTCAGTGATGTGCCTACCATCCCGAACGCCACCAGCATCCAGTTACTGCTCTTGTTGCCGATAAAGAAAGAATCATTGGTGCTGTTTTTACCCGTAAACCAGGCCACTCCGAGGAGGATCATAAAATAGGCAACCACAAAAGAGAAGAGGAGTAGGGGCGACATGTAAGATGATTAAACAGTTAAATAATCGGCATGAAAAGTAGTGAAAAATAATTAACCTATTTTGCCGCTGCAAAAACAATTGTATGGGTGCAAAAAACATAGCGGTTTTTTGTGGATCAAAACCAGGAACGGATGCGCGTTATGCAAAGGAAGCAGCTGCATTGGGCCGTTTGATGGCACAGCATGGAATCACATTGGTATATGGAGGCGGCAGCAGGGGATTAATGGGAGTGGTGGCCGATGCGGTGATGCAGGAAGGAGGGAAAGTGATCGGCGTGATACCGAAAGTATTGATCGAGTGGGAAGCGCAGCACAAAGGCATCACAGAACTGCATGTGGTGGAAGATATGCATATACGCAAAAAAATGATGTATGAGCTATGCGATATTGCGATCGTATTGCCCGGCGGCAATGGAACCATGGATGAACTGTTTGAAATGCTTACCTGGAACCAGCTAAACATCCACAATAAAAAAATCCTCCTGCTGAATATCGGCGGGTTTTATGACCATCTTGTTGGGCATATCGAAACAATGGGCACTCAGGGTTTCCTGTATGATAACTGGCGGGAAAGGTTATTGGTAAAAGAAACAGCCGCAGATGCTATCGCCGGTTTGATTTGAGATAGATACCGAACCCCGCCCTGAAAACCGGTAAGGGGTCGTTGTATTGATCCCGGTAGGGGGAATTGATATTCTGCAGCACATCCAGCATCAGGGTAACATACGAATAATGCGAACCCACCACATGCGTACCATATCCCACACCAACCAGCAAACTTCCTGCACTGTAATTGTAACTGCCCGTTTGCCCGGTAAGCACATTTTTCTGGCTTGAATTTACCCAGTTGTATTCAGGCTGTATCTGGAAATGGAGGAAATTCAACGGCCAAATGCGGAGAAAAGGCCCGCCGCCAAAATTGAAATTCCGGAAACGGATGCTGCTGTATTCAGATGCATTCTGTGAAAAATAATTGATGTTCATCGACATGCCGCCATCCAGCCACCTGGTGATGCTATAACCGATCTCGGGATTGAGGCCGATGTTAAAAGAGCGGTTGGCGAGACCAAGATTTAAACTTGTACCGAGAAAAATATTCTCTTTTTTAAATTTTCCTCTTTGCTCATCACCCTCATTTTGTGCAAAAGAAGAAAGTGCGCAAAGCAATAAACACACGCAAAAAAAATTGTGCAGATTCTTCATAGTCCTTGTTTATGCAAACCTACTGATTCAGCAGGTATGTAGTTTTTTTAATATGTAAAATCTCTGGTAATTCCCTCTTCACCTTGTCATCCGCCAATGCAACATACACAGGTGTTCCCGGTCTGCTATAAGAACAAGACAACCAAAATCAAGGCTTTGCTGCCTTTTTTTTCTGAAAACTTCAATACTTAACTGTTTCTTTCAGAACCTGTTTGATAGGGCCGGGGCTTTTTTGGATTTTATCTAAGAAAGAACTGGAAATGCTGCGCATTCTTTATGTGTATAGCCTACACGTAAAATTTGCCAGAAATATTAAACAACTACTTTTGCCTCATAACTAACGTTTGTTCGTATATGATGACGACTTCTATTGCCATTCCCAAAAAACAATTACAACAGTTCGGCTTATCGGTTAACAACAACATTCATTATCAATTGGCCCCTTCAGAACTGGTGGAGCAAACCCTTCTTCGGGGCCAGGGTGTATTAAATGATACAGGGGCATTGTGTATCCAGACGGGCGAATTCACCGGCCGCAGCCCCAGGGATAAATTTATTGTAAAAGATGCGGTAACAGCGGATACGGTTGACTGGAACAATTTCAATATTCCTATGGAGGAAAAATATTTTCTCCAGCTGCGTGCGAAGATGATGGATTATCTCGCCAAGAAAGAAGAAGTATGGGTCCGTGATGTATATGCCTGTGCCGATCCTGCTTATCGCCTCAATATCCGCGTGGTGAATGAGAATCCCTGGAGCAATCTCTTTGCATACAATATGTTTCTTCGTCCCGGTGAAGAAGAACTGGCAGGGTTTGATCCTGAATGGCATATTATCCAGGCGCCTGGCTTTCATGCGGATCCTGCTGTGGACGGAACAAGACAACACAATTTCGCGATGCTTTCTTTCACACATAAAACCATCCTTATCGGAGGAACGGGTTATACAGGTGAAATGAAGAAAGGTATTTTCAGCGTACTCAATTATCTCCTGCCGCATACCCGCAATGTTTTGAGCATGCACTGCAGCGCCAATATGGGCCCGAAAGGGGACGTGGCTGTATTTTTCGGTTTGAGCGGAACGGGTAAAACCACGCTGAGCGCCGATCCCAACCGCAAACTGATCGGCGATGATGAACATGGCTGGACAGAAAACAGCGTATTCAATTTTGAAGGGGGCTGTTATGCAAAAACGATCGATCTCAGCGAAGAAAAAGAACCCGAAATATTTCATGCGATACGTCCCGGTGCACTTATGGAAAATATCGGCTTCTGTCCCGGCTCACGCCAGGTGGATTTCAGCAATAAATCCATCACAGAAAATACAAGGGTAAGTTATCCTTTGCATTATATCAGCAATGCGCTGGAACCCAGTATCGGCGGGCTTCCCAAAAATATTTTTTTTCTTACCTGCGATGCCTGCGGTGTGCTTCCGCCCATCAGCAAATTAACACCAGGACAAGCTATGTACCAGTTCATCAGCGGGTACACGGCAAAAGTGGCCGGAACAGAAGCAGGGGTTACCGAACCCAAATCCACTTTCAGTGCCTGTTTTGGGGCGCCCTTTCTTCCATTGCACCCGGGTAAATATGCCGGGATGCTGGGAGAAAAAATGAAGAAGAATGATGTAAAAGTATGGCTGATCAATACCGGGTGGACCGGTGGCCCCTATGGCATTGGTAACCGGATCAAATTAAGTTATACGCGCGCAATGATCACCGCCGCACTTGAAGGCAAACTGGATGAAGTGGTGTACGAATCGCATCCCGTGTTTGGGATGCTGATGCCGACGGAATGCGCAGGCGTGCCGAAGGAACTGCTGAACCCGCGTAATACATGGAGCATGCCCGATGCGTATGATGCGAGGGCAAAAGCGCTCGCTGCTGAATTTGTAAAAAATTTCGAAAAATATGCTTCAGGTGTAACGGACGAAATAATACAGGCCGCACCAGGAATCTAACTGCTCATGTGTTCCGGTTTTGTTATGCAGAACCGGAACCAACTTTGGTCACTTCGATTGCTTTGTTGGTTTGCCCCCGGTTATCCGGGGGCTTTGTTTTATCAGCCGGTCAATGTTCCTGTATCTTTATGGAATGAAGTATTTTTTTGCGCGTGCATCGCTGTTCCTTTTTCAGTGTTTTATTTTTTGCACAAAAATAGATGCTCAAAATGCAGATATCAATCTCTTAAAACAAATCAATCCACCTGTTCCGGATGCCTGGTTCTGGAAAATGAGTTCGGGTTCTGCTTATCCCGCAACGATTGCGATCCAGGGTGGACTGATGGCCTTTGATTATTTCAATGACCCGGAAAACCGGGGTCGTTTGTTTTTACATGCGGGAGAAAAACTTGTGATCGTTGTGTTGACAGAAGGCATTAAACTCGCGGTGAACCGCCCCCGCCCCTATATCAGTTACCCGGCCGATATCCATCCCTATGATGCTTCTGAAACGGGTAAATCTTTTCCATCCGCACACACTTCGCTTGCATTTAATACCGCCGCATCCCTGGCCATCCGTTTTCACAAATGGTATATCACGGTCCCGGCTTATGCATGGGCCACATCGGTGGGCTATTCCCGTTTGTATCTCGGCGAACATTACCCAAGCGATGTATTGGCGGGTGCTGCATTGGGGATCGGGAGTGCATACCTTGTTAACTGGCTCGACAATAAACTATGGCCGCGCAAAAAAACAAAAGCTGTAAATGCAATGAAGTAAAAAGCAAACGGGTAACACTATCCCTTCATTTTCCGGTAAGCCCATGCTGCGGCAAAGCCGATGATACAATAGAGTAAAAATTTCAAGGCTGTTTTTTTCCAGTTCACGGTGCGGTAATTAGAACAGACCGAATAAAGTACTGTCAATCTTGGTGATGATATCACCGAAATGTTCATCGCTTTCTGCGAATTTGTTTTTATCACAATCGATCACCAGCAAGGGCCCTTCTTTATATCCATCGATCCATTTGTTATAAAATTCATTCAGGCGCTTGAGGTAATCGAGGCGGATATTCTCTTCGTATTCCCTTCCTCTTTTCTGTATCTGCGCCACCAGTGTGGGAACAGATGCTTTTAAATAGATAAGCAGGTCGGGCGGCTGCACCATGGTTTTGAGCGTCTGGAAAAAAAGATAATAGTTATCGAAATCGCGTTTGCTCATCAAACCCATCTCATGCAGGTTGGGGGCGAAGATATTGGCATCTTCATAAATGGTACGGTCCTGTATCACGGTTTCGGTTCCATGGTGTATTTCAAGCAACTGGTTCAGGCGGCTGTTCAGAAAAAATATCTGCAGGTTAAAGCTCCAGCGGGGCATATCCTCATAAAAATCCATCAGGTAAGGGTTGTGGTCCACATCTTCAAACTGCGGTATCCAGCGGTAATGCTTGCTCAGCATTTCTGTTAAAGTGGTTTTACCTGCGCCGATATTGCCGGCCACCGCGATATGCTTGGGTTTCTTAGCTTTTGCCATAAAAATGAAAATACGAAATACAGGTTATCCAGTACAGGATGGAGAGATTTTTTTTTGATGAGCCGGGAGGTGGGGTGGTTGATAGTTCATGGTTCATAGTTAGTGGCTTTTGGTATCTCAATCCATGAACCATAAGCCATGAACCTGACATCAATAATTCATTCCTACCGATGACCGAACCCTGTCAAGTGTTTCTGATGCACTGGCTCTTGCTTTGTCTGCACCCTGCCGGATGATCTTCGCAAGCAGTTCGCTGTTCAGCCTGATATCTTCCGCTTTCTCCCGGATGGGTTTGATAAAACGGGCCATATCTTCTGCCAGTTGTTTTTTCATGTCACCGTAGCGGATCACACAGTTGCCGGTACTGCTTGCATTAAAATCGTCTTCAAATTTTTGCAGGGTATCCGGTGAGCTCACCAGTTTCATCAGTGTGAAAAGGTTCTGGATATAATCCGGCTTTTCTGCATTTTGCGTGGCAGGTCCCTGGTCGGTTTTTGCCTTCATGATTTTTTTGCGGATACTTTCATCATCATCAGCAAGATAAATGGTGGCCATCTGGTTTTCGCTCTTGCTCATTTTCCCGTTTCCATCAAGGCTCATGATACGAACCAGTTCAGTACCATAATTAAATGCATAGGGCAATGGGAAAACATCGCCATAGCGATAATTAAAACGCTCCGCAAAATTGCGCGCCATTTCAAGATGCTGTTCCTGGTCTTTCCCAACAGGCACTTTCACGGCACGGTGTATCAGGATATCGGCGGCCTGCAATACAGGATAGGTAAGCAGACCCGCATTTACATTTTCAGGTTGCAGCCGTACTTTTTCTTTGAAGGTCACCGTTTTTTCGAGTTCACCTTTATAGGCAAGCATGTTCAGGTACAGGTAGAGTTCTGCAATTTCAGGTACATCGCTCTGTACATATAAAGCCACTTTTTCAGGATCCAGTCCGCAGGCAATATTTTCCGCGATCACACGGTGAACACTGTTGCGGAGTTCTTTTGTATCCGGATGCGTGGTAAGGCTATGCCAGTTGGCTACGAAGAAATAACAGGTATAATCATCCTGCATGCGCACATAATTGCGCATCGCCCCGAAATAATTCCCGAGATGCAGAAAACCCGTGGGGCGGATACCACTTAAAACAACCTCCTTGCTCATGGCCGCGAAGATAGGATATCGGATGCACGAATTGGCGGATTACCGAATTGTTTCAGCAGCAGGACTGAGTGGGATAGTCATACATGGGTCAAAAGAAAATGGAAAAAAAATCCGCAAATTCGCCAATCCGGTAATTCGCAATCCACTAACCCGAAATTGTTTTTCTTTACGCAATCATTTGACACAGGTATCTGCCATATTATCCTCCCCGATCGAATACCTGAAAGGTGTGGGCCCGCTGCGTGCCGATCTGTTGAAAAAAGAACTGGAGATTTTTACGTTTAAAGACCTGCTGGAACATTTTCCGCACCGGCATATCGATAAAACCAAACTCAGCCGCATCAGCGATATCAGTCTGCAAACAGATTATATACAGGTAGCAGGAACTTTACTTGATTACCAGCTGATCGGTTCGGGAAGAGGGAAGCGCCTCGTAGCGCAGTTGCGCGATGCAAGCGGGTTGTTAGAACTTACCTGGTTCCAGGGGATCCAGTGGGTCATTAAAAACCTGCATGTGGGGAGCGATTACCTTGTATTCGGGAAAACCGGTTTTTTTAATGGGAAACCACAGATCGTGCATCCAGAAATAGAGCCTTACCTGCTCATGAAAGCCGGTGGAAAATCTTTTCTGGAACCGGTATATCCTTCCACGGAAAAATTAAAAGCGCGTGGATTGAATGGAAGGCAGATCGGGAAATTGACACATACATTGCTTGGTTTACTACAGGCAAAAGACATCCCTGAGAACATCCCGCAGGAGATCCTGGAAAAAGAAAAACTGATGGGGCGTTTTGAGTCGTTTATCAACCTGCATTTTCCTTCTTCCCCGGAAATGGCTGCCAAAGCATTGCACCGCATCAAGTTCGAGGAATTTTTTATTGCACAGGTACGCTTAAACCTCGTTCGCCTGCAAAGGCATGCCGCCAGCAAAGGAGTTGTGTTTGAAAAAGTGGGAGAACTGTTTAATACGTTTTACAACCAGCACCTTCCCTTTGCTTTAACGGGCGCGCAAAAGCGGGTATTGAAAGAGATCAGGATCGATACAGGCCGTGGCCGCCAGATGAACCGTTTACTGCAGGGCGATGTAGGCAGCGGTAAAACCATCGTAGCGTTGCTGAGTATGTTACTCGCTGCCGATAACGGTTATCAAAGCTGTATGATGGCCCCAACGGAGATCCTGGCACAGCAGCATTATGAAAGTCTCAGCAGTTTGCTGAAAGAAATGCCCGTTGAGATCGCATTGTTAACCGGCAGTACACGCTCCGCAAAGCGGAAAAAGATTTTACAGGGATTGATCGATGATACGATCCATTTTGTAGTGGGCACACATGCAGTGATTGAAGAAGTGGTGCAGTTCAAAAACCTCGGCCTCGTGATCGTGGATGAGCAACACCGTTTTGGTGTGGCACAAAGGGCAAAACTCTGGGAAAAAGCCAGTATCCCGCCGCATGTACTTGTAATGACGGCCACACCCATACCCCGTACACTGGCGATGACAGCCTACGGCGATCTCGATTACAGCATCATGGACGAGTTGCCACCCGGCAGGCAACCGGTTACAACGGTGCACCGTTATGAAACGGCGAGGGCCAGCGTGATGGATTTTGTAAAAACAGAGATCAGCAAAGGCCGGCAGGCTTATTTTATTTATCCCTTGATCGAGGAAAGTGAAAAGCTGAGTTATGAAGACCTGATGCAAGGCTATGAACAGGTAAAGAGTTTTTTTCCCGAACCGCAATACCGCATCAGCATGGTGCATGGACGGCAAACGGCTGAACAGAAAGAAACCAATATGCAGCGTTTTGTGAGTGGGGATACGCAGATTATGGTGAGT
>SAIX01000050.1 GCA_004028765.1 Chitinophagaceae bacterium
TTCCTCGCGTATCATCGAATTAAACCACATGCTCCACCGCTTGTGCGGACCCCCGCCAATTCCTTTGAGTTTCAACCTTGCGGTCGTACTTCCCAGGTGGATTACTTAATGCTTTCGCTCAGACACTTACTGTGTATCGCAAATGTCGAGTAATCATCGTTTAGGGCGTGGACTACCAGGGTATCTAATCCTGTTTGATCCCCACGCTTTCGTGCCTCAGCGTCAATATATGCGTAGTCAGCTGCCTTCGCAATAGGTGTTCTATGTCATATCTAAGCATTTCACCGCTACATGACATATTCCGCTGACCTCCACAATATTCAAGACAGATAGTATCAATGGCAGTTCTCGAGTTAAGCTCAAGGATTTCACCACTGACTTACCTGCCCGCCTACGCACCCTTTAAACCCAGTGAATCCGGATAACGCTTGCACCCTCCGTATTACCGCGGCTGCTGGCACGGAGTTAGCCGGTGCTTATTCATCTGGTACCGTCAAGTGAGAAAGAATTCCCTTTTTTCGTCCCAAATAAAAGAAGTTTACAATCCAGAGGACCTTAATCCTTCACGCGGCATGGCTGGTTCAGACTTGCGTCCATTGACCAATATTCCTTACTGCTGCCTCCCGTAGGAGTCGGGCCCGTGTCTCAGTGCCCGTGTGGCTGATCATGCTCTCACATCAGCTACTGATCGTAGACTTGGTGGGCCGTTACCCCGCCAACTATCTAATCAGCCGCACACCCATCAACAAGCGCCGAAGCTATAATAGCAATGTGATGCCACATCGCTATGTTACGGGGTATTAATCCAAATTTCTCTGGGCTATTCCCCACTTGTAGGAAGGTTGTGTACGTGTTCCGCACCCGTTTGCCGGTCGCCGCCCAAGTATTGCTACTCTGCGCTGCCCCACGACTTGCATGTATTAAGCCTGCCGCTAGCGTTCATCCTGAGCCAGGATCAAACTCTCCATTGTAAATGTTGTTTGATCTGACTATTACTCTCAAATAAATTGAAATTAACGTCGGATTTGATTTGTATTTTTTGATTGCGTAAACCTTACCATAAAAATTGAATTTTTATAGTACTGTTGCTTCCAAACTTTCAAAGATCTTTTGGCTTTTTATTGCCACCCTTTTGATTGGGGTTGCAAAAGTAAGAGCCTTTATTTTAGTGACCAAAATTATTTGAAGAAATTTCAAACTTTTTTTGAACTAAAAAACTGTGTAAGAACTTCCGTTTTTTTCAAACGGGTTGCAAAGATAAGAGGCTTTTGTTCTGCACCAAATTTTATTTCAAATTTTTCTGCTTTTCCCTCTCAAACTTGCTTCAATGAACTGCCGTTGTGTTAAACGGGCGGCGAAGATATGCTTGTTGAAATTCCCGCCAAATTTTTCTTTCAAAAAAACCGGAATTTTTACATTCCTTTTTGATCGAATTTTCTAAGAACAACCTGCTTTTTGTAAAAGCGGGTTGCAAAGATAACCCGCGAATCTGTTTCTCCAAATCTTTTTGAAAACTAAATCTTTACAAATTGCCATAATGCCCTGCCAGTAAGGGTTTGCGGGCATAATTTTTTTTTGCAGCAACGGGGAGGCATCTGTGGGAAAGCCCATACACCCGGTGAAGATTGGCAGAACCCGCAATGAAAACCCCATCAGCCTGCCGGCTGTAAAAAGCCACTGATCTCGCTGTTATAATAAACACGGTTCAGGAATAAACCCTGCGGGGGGGTCGAGAAATCGGCCAGGGTGCAATCCCGGCCCTCTATCACAGCCCGGAAAGCAGCCGAATCGATCTGTCCTCTCCCCATCTTTACCATAGTGCCTACCAGTCCGCGGACCATCCCCCGCAAAAAACGGTTGGCTTTTACGGTATATACCAGCAGCCCGCCTTCCATCGCCCAGGAAGAAGCTTCGATCCGGCATTGAAAGGTTTTGACCTGGGTATTTCGTTTGGAAAAGCTTGTAAAATCCTGGTAACCAATGATTATCTGTGCAGCTTCCTGTAAAAGATCCTGGTTGAGGGGGTATGGATATAGCCAGGCCCGGTCTGCGAGGAAAGGATTTTTCTCCCTGTAAATAAAGTATTGATATTCCCGGGCAACCGCATCAAAGCGGCAATGGGCTTCCCCGGGAACCAGGTACAATCCTTTTACAGCGATATCCGCCGGCAGTATGGCATTCAGGTTATAAATGCGGGATGGATCCAGTTCAATATCGCAATCAAAATGAAAATAATTCTGTTTCGCATGCACACCGGAATCCGTCCGGGATGAGCCGGTCAGTAAAAAATCTACCCTGAAAAGGGTTTTCAGGGCTTTTTGCAGTTCAGACTGGATGGTATTACCGGTATCCTGTACCTGGAAACCGTTATAAGCCGTTCCCTTATAAGCGAGTTCGATAAAGTAACGCGGCATAGCGGCTTTTTTGTGGATTGGCGGCGGCAAGAAAAGGCTTAAGCCCGTCCGCTGCTGAAGCAGGTTTCCCGGCGGCTATTGGCAATGGCTCATGATCTTTCAGGACGGGCACAAAAACTGCGATGGTATCCGAACGATTGCCGCGAACGATCACATATACCTGGTCGATGCCGTCGTTACCTGCACGGTCAAATATTTTATTGATAGCAGAAACGGATGAAATGGCTTTGGCTTTGGGAATTTCCGGTTGCTGCCTTACTGTTTCGGGTTGTTTTTTTACTGGTACGGGTTGGGGCTGGGGTTCCTTTTCTTCTTTTTTAACTGTTGGCTGCGGGGCAGGTTCAGCCGTTTTTGCAGGTTGACTGATGATCAGTTGTTCGGGTTCTTTTATTTTGTTTTCGGGTTGAACAACCGAGCCCTTGATCACAGAATTATCGATCATATCAACCAGGGAAAATACATTATCGATCCCCTGGCGGATGGAAAAGCCCCGGGGGCTATCGCCTACGGTAATTGTAAACTGGTTAGGCAGGGTGCCTGTAATGCCGAAGTTTACCTGGAAACGATGCTCCCCTTTTGCCACCTGTGGTATTACGAGATATCCGGTTGATGATGCCGTGAGTTTTGTATCGCCCCATTGCAGATCGTAAGGAAGGTTGCTTTCTGACTGCAGGTAAACAAATGTTCCCTGCTGCGCAAAAGCGGCATCGGTAACAAAAACGGATATAATAACCAATAAGGGAAGCCTGAGTACTGTACGGATCATCTAAGAACTGCTTTTTACAAAGCTACTTAATAATCGCGGGGCATGTTTAAGGGCTTATGCAAATTTGCAATCCTTTTATAAAAAACCTTCCCTACTGCAAGCGGGGCCTTCTATCTTTAGGTTTCAAAAAATGATTTCATGAAGAAAAGCCTATTGCTATTTGCCTTACTCGCCACCGGTGTTGCGACGGCCCAGCAAACCACAGAAGATGATAACTGGAAAAAAGAATACCGCGCTTTTGCCACAAAAGTGAACGACCTGGTACATACCAAACTGGATGCCCGTTTTGATTACAGTAAATCGTACCTGAACGGGAAAGTGTGGATCACGCTGAAGCCGCATTTTTATGCGACTGATTCACTTACGCTGGATGCAAAGGGAATGAACATCAACAAAGTGGAAATGGTGAAAACGGGAAAAAACATCCCGTTGAAGTACAGCTATGACAGCAGTTTTCTATCTATCAAACTCGACAAAACCTATCAGAAAGAGGAGCGCTACGTTGTATACATCGATTATACCGCAAAGCCGAACGAATACCAGTCGGTAGGCAGCGCTGCGATCACTGATGCGAAAGGTTTGTATTTTATCAATCCCAAAGAAGAAGAAAAAGACAAGCCCACACAGATATGGACGCAGGGCGAAACCGAAGCCAGTTCTGTATGGATCCCCACGATTGATAAGCCCAACCAGAAAACAACGCAGGAATTTAACCTCACCGTCCCGGATAAATATGTTACGCTTTCGAATGGCAAGCTAACGATGCAGAAGAAAAATACGGATGGCACCCGAACCGATACCTGGGTAATGGAATTACCGCATTCGCCCTATCTCTTTTTTATGGGTGTGGGAGATTTTGCTGTGGTGAAAGACAGCTACAAAGGCAAGGAAGTGAATTATTATGTGGAGAAGCCTTACGAAAAAGTTGCCCGTAAAATTTTTGGTTACACGCCTGAGATGATGAAATTTTTCTCGGAGAAAGTAACAGGTATCGATTATCCCTGGGTGAAATACAGCCAGATCGTTGGCCGTGATTATGTAAGCGGTGCCATGGAAAACACCACGGCCACTTTACACCAGGAGAGTGCCCAACAGAATGCACGCGAACTGGTGGATGGCAATAGCTGGGAGAGCACAATCGCACATGAACTGTTTCACCAGTGGTTTGGCGACCTGGTTACCGCTGAAAGCTGGAGCAATTTAACCGTGAACGAAAGTTTTGCCGATTACAGCCAGTTGTTATGGCTGGAACACAAGTATGGTGCTGATGAAGCAGGTTTTGAAAATTTCAGCGAGATGCAGAGTTATCTTGGTAACCCATCCAGCCGGGAGAAAGACCTTGTCCGGTTTTATTATGCAGATAAGGAAGACATGTTTGATCTTGTAAGTTACCAGAAGGGCGGCCGCATCCTTCACATGCTGCGGAATTATGTGGGCGATGATGCTTTCTTTAAATCACTGAACCGTTATCTTACCAACAATAAATTCGGAAATGGCAGTGCACACAAATTAAGACTGGCTTTTGAAGAAGTGACCGGCAAAGACCTCAACTGGTTTTTTAATCAATGGTATTTTGGCAGCGGCCACCCTAAGCTGGAATACAGTTATGGGTATGATGAGAAAACACAGCTTGCCAAACTCTATGTAAAACAAACGCAGGCGGGCGATAAACTTTTTAAATTGCCGATCGCTGTTGATGTGTACAATGGAAGCAACAAAAAAAGGTACCTGGTTTGGGCAGAGAACAAAGCAGATACTTTTTCATTTCCTTCTGCTGCAAAACCTGACCTGATTAATCCGGACGCAGATAAAGTAATACTTGCCGAGAAAAAAGATGATAAAACCCTTGCTGAGTTTATCCACCAGTACAATTATGCAGGAAAATTTCTTGACAGAAGAGAAGCGCTGGAATATGCGGGTAAACGAACCAGCGATCCCGCGGCATATGCTTTACTTGAGAATGCTTTGAACGATCCGTATTTCCGTATCCGCATGCGTGCCATCACCAATCTTGGTAACGCAAAGCTGGATGAAACTACGATCCGTAAGATTGAGACGATCGCAAAAAATGACGACCACCGGGTAGCCAGGTCGGTGGCGATCGATGCATTAGCCAAATTAAAAGACCAGCGTTTTAAAGACTTCTTTGTATCTGCTACAAAAGATTCTTCCTATTCTGTTGCAGGCGCCGCACTCGAAGCTCTAGCTTTATTAGATGGGAAAATGGCATACAGCATCGCCACCCAGCTTTCAAAAGAAGATAACAAAGGCAGGCTGGTTACTGCCATCACGAATGTGATCGTGAAAAACGGTGACGAATCAGCGTATGATTTCGTAGTAGGCAACTTTGATAAGATGCCTTTGACACAGGCGAAATTCCAGGCGCTGATGTCGCTGGCAGATTTCCTTAAGAAAGTAAATGATGGGGATAAATTTAAAAGAGGAGTAGACCTCATTGTGAAATTCAGGGATGATATCCCTTCCACCGCACGCCCACAAACCGATCCGTATATCAATAATATGGTATTACAGGGATTGATCAGTGCAAAAGAAACAGCGGGTGCGAAAGATCTCGCGGAATATGTGAAATCGAAGATCCAGGCAAAGAAATAATTCATTAACTGATTATAGAAAGAAAGCCATCATGCGGAATGCGTGATGGCTTTTTGGTTGATGTTGGGAACCCAACAATACCACAAAAATATATTTTTACCAGCTACCGCCTGCACCGCCGCCGCCGGAACTTCCGCCGCCGAAGCCGCCAAAGCCGCCGCCGCTATCACCGCCACCCCATCCACTGCCGCCGCCACTGCGACCGCCGCTAAGTAATGACGAAAGGATCACGGCTTCTGCAATATCACCAAAGCCACTTCTGCGGCCACCACCCCAGCCACCACCACCGCCACGCCGGGCAATGAAAATGATGATCACAATGATCATGATAATAAAACCGAAGATGGAACCGATGTTAATGCTCCTCCCCTCACCATTTCCCCTGCGTTCGCGTTTTACCTTGTATTCACCTACTGCAGCCTTGGTTAATGCATTGATGGCATTATCGATACCCCGGTAATAGTTTCCATTTTTAAATTCGGGTACCATTTCGTTGCGGTAGATGCTTGCAGCTGTTACATCAGGGATGGCACCTTCGAGGCCATAGCCCACTTCGATCCACATTTTCCTGTCTTCCATCGATGCGAGGATCAGGATACCATTATTCGTTTTTTTATTACCGATGCCCCAGTCGCGGAATAATTTCTGCGCATAATCCTCCACGGCATAATCACCCAGTGATTTGATGAGCACAACAGCGATCTGGTTAGAAGTACTGTCGTCGAGTGCCACCAGTTTCTTTTCGAGGATATCCACCTGTTCGGGCGAAAGCACCCCCGCAGCATCGTTCACCAAACGGGGCGGATTGGGCTTCGGCAAAATGTTTTGCCCGAATCCTGCTGAAAAACCGATCAGCGCAATCAGTATGAAGAAAAATTTTTTCATGAACGGTTTAATAAACAGGATATCCCGGAGGAATTGTTATAAAATGTAGATCGCCGAAATGAATAACGGATCAACGGCCGAATACGATATCGTCCGGTAATTCATTTACATCTGTTGCGGCATCGTAAGGAAAATGTTTTTGCAGGGCATCGCCAACGGCCAGAGCCATATTGGCGATGCCTTCTGCGTAATTGTTTTTATTAAAATGCTGAAGCATTGAATTTACTTCCCGGTTCCAGAATGCATCCCCCACTTTGGTATGAATGCCTTCATCACCATATACGGCCAGTTGCCTGTCTTTCATCGCAACATAGATCAATACTGCATTGCGTTGTGCAGTCTGTTCCATATTCAACCCATGAAAAACTTCCTGCGCCCTGCGAAGCGGGTCAACATATTCACAGCGGTTTTCGATATAGATACGCAATTCCCCGCTGGTGCGCAGTTCCGCCTGCTTCACCGCTTCCATGATATGGTGCTTCTCTTCTTCAGAAAAGAAGTTTTCGGGTTTCCGTTTGAACAATCCCAGCATTTGGTAAGATTAGAATTTTACTTCCGGTGCTTTTTGTGCGCCTTCATCCGCTTTAAAACCTTCTTTTGTTTTGAAGCCGAACATACCCGCAAAAATATTCATGGGGAATGAACGCACTTTCACGTTGTACGACTGAACGGCATCGTTAAAATCATTACGTGAAACTTTGATGCGGTTCTCTGTGCCTTCCAGTTGTGCCTGTAAACCACGAAATGCTTCATTTGCACGGAGGTTGGGATAGTTTTCAGAAACCACCAGCAAACGTCCAAGGGCCTGTGATAACTGTCCCTGGTTTGCCTGGAACTGCTGCAGTTTTTCAGGAGTGAGGTCTTTGGCATCCACTTTCATCTGTGTGGCACTTGCACGGGCGTTGATCACGTTCTGCAAAGTGGTTTGTTCAAAGTTGGCTTCGCCTTTGACAGTGTTAACGAGATTCGGGATCAGGTCGGCACGGCGCTGGTAATCACTCTGCACTTTGTTCCATGCATTGCTGACACCTTCGTCCTGTTTTACCAATCCATTATAACCATTGCATCCCGACCAGCCCAGGATAACCACCAGGGCTACAATAACGATCAGGGTAATTCTTTTTGTGCTCATACAAAGTTTGATTTAACTGTAATTTAGTTGTTTGTCGTAATTCAGTATCGAATATTACAAAACAGGTGCCGTATGTGCAAGATGGCATTTTGGCTGGGAAAACTGTTAAAGCCTGTACAAACCCGCTTATGCAGCTGCAATGAAGTGATTCAAAAAGATGGCATTTTGACGGAAAACAGATGAATGCAAACCTGTTGCAATTATTCAACTTTACTGATCACGATCTTTAAAAGGCCTTTCAGGTACCTGCGGCCGGTGGCAAAATCGTTTGGGGTGGCGATCAGTATGCGTTCTTCCATTTCATGCAGGGGTTTTCCCTGTTTGGATGTAACCAGAAAAGTATGATCACCTGTGGGGGAATTTAATAATTCGTTCCAGGAGTACACGGCTTTGAATCCATCGCTTGCAATGCAGGTTATATAGTATTCGTTCAGTTTACGCGGATTGGGTTCCGCAAAACAGGTACTGTCTAAAATATCTTTGAGCAGTATGCCTGTCATTTCTTTTGCAGTTCCTTTTACAACACCGGCATGATTTGTAATAACGATATCAGGAATTGATTTCGCAGGCAGGCTTTCAAGGTATTGTACGGTTACGGTTTTTTCTTTTCTTACTTTTCCTGTTACGAGAAATGCGTCTGTAGCAGCAGGTTTTTCCTGTGCGGAAAGACCTGCTGACGCGAACAAAAAAAGAAAAGTGAACAGTTTCATGTAAACTTATTCTTGGAACAATCAATTTATTTCAATGCGGAGTTGCAGAGGGGCAGAGATTCCGCTGAGCCGTTTAAAGTAATCGAT
>SAIX01000051.1 GCA_004028765.1 Chitinophagaceae bacterium
TTTTACAGTTGGGTTCAAACTGCTGCAATATCGTTTATTAAGGCGATTTACCCGGTATGTGTATAACAATCGATCACAGAGTTGGCCACAATTCAAAAAATCTGTATTATTAGGTTCCAAAAAAAACTGTAAATGAAAAAAACACTCCAATTGCTGGTAGTTGGCTTTTTTGTTGCAGCAGCTATTGTAGGCTGTGGCGGCGGAAGCGGCGATACCAAAGCAGCTGATTCAACAGCAGCGAAAAAAGACACAACGGCTGTAGCACCTGCAGCGCCAGACACCACCAAGAAAGACACTGGTGGCAGCAAAGACCTTGGTCGCCCAGGTACCGGTGCTCAGGAAGCAGCGCCCGCACAGAAACACTAATGATTTCTGAAAAGAAATTGTACCTGTGACGAAGCAATTAATAAGGCCTTTCGGATGGTTAACCGTTCGAAGGGCCTTTTAATTTGATACGGGATGCTTTCACCTGGATATGCTCTGTATCTGTATGCCGGTGCTTATGTGTAAGCCTTTCGATCAGCCAGTGCTCAATGCGGTGATGGGAGGGGATGAGCACTGCGGCGATACACACAAAGATGAGCAGTTCGAGTATGGGGGTATGATGTGTAAACTCCTGCACCATGGGATGCAGCAATAAGGTTAAGTATTCAAACACCAGTAAGATGGATACCACACCGAGTATCCTGATGAGCCGTATATGCACTTTTCTTTTGCTGAGTAAAACAGTGAACAGGAAAAAAACAGGTATCGAAATCCCGATCAATAAAAGCTGCATCTGCTGAAAACGTTCTTTCTCTTCTATCAAACGCTGCCTTACCAGTTCGGCCTGCCTGATCTCCTCATTCATGGCTTTCTGCTGAAAGTCGCGGATCTTATCGCGGCTGTTGATGGAATCTTTCCAAACAACCATCTCTTTGATATACTTCAATGCACTGTCGGGTTTTTGTATATCGTTATAGCAGTCTGCCAGCAGGGTA
The DNA here is from genome assembly GCA_004028765.1 of Chitinophagaceae bacterium. Classification (GTDB taxonomy): domain Bacteria; phylum Bacteroidota; class Bacteroidia; order Chitinophagales; family Chitinophagaceae; genus Sediminibacterium. The sequence goes on from SAIX01000051.1 coordinate 981, forward strand.
ACGCCATCCAGTATTTTGGGTGCAAAACCGGCTTTACGTGCAATGGCGAGCATTTGCCTCGTGGTAATAAAAGCGGAATCGTATTTTTTCTCTTCCCGGTATAGCTTCGCCATCTGTTTCAGTGTTTCACAATAAGAGTCTTCATTTTTTACTGATAACTGGTTCGCCAATGCATTTCTGTAATAGCCAAATGCTTCCTGGTATTCTTTTTTTCTTGCGTAATAATTACCAAGACCGAGGTATGCGGCAGCAAGAAAATAAGGGTCCTTGATCTGCAAAGCACCATTGAGTAAACGGACGTTGTTTACAAAAGCAGAATCGGTATTGTTCACCCTGTCGTACAGTTCTGCAAGGTTCTGGTAACTGTACAGAATAAGGGTGTCGAATTTTTTTTGTGTACTTCTGAATTGACGGATGATGGAATCGGATTGCAAAAAATATTGCAGGGCTTTCGGATAATCCTGCTGCTCGGTACACAATACCCCGAGATTCATGATAATAGCCGCAAGCCTTGCTTTGTTATCCCCTTTTTCTGCAAGCGCAAGCTGCTGCAAACGGATATCCATCGCTTTGTTGTAATTAGCTGTGATATCATACACCGTGGCAATATTGCCAAGCGCCCTTGATTCTCCTTTTTCGATGTGTTTTTTTGCCGCAAGGTCATGCGCCTGCTGTGCGTATTCGATAGACCTTGCCGGCTCGGCAAGTTGATAAGCTTCCGCCAGCTCATTTAATAACCTTACTTTATTAGAATCGACCCGTTCAAGCGCTAATAGCGAACGCAGACTGTCGGTATTCAAAACCTGGGACTTTGCTGACATACTGCCGGTAAGCAAAAAACAAATAAGTACAAGACGCTGGTACATAAGCAGGGGTTGGTAAAAACGAAACGCGTATTTATGTGAATATACAAATACACCGAAAACCATTGAACGTTTGCAGCGCCCGGCCTGATTATTTTTCAAGGGTTTCCCTGCGCGACCAGCACTCATCCAGTGGTCCGCCGGTTGACTTCTCTCCCTTGTGCCGCCAGTCGCCATCAACAAAAGCATAACTGAATTGTAACTTTTTACCTATGCTTTCCGGTGTTTTCGTGAAAAACTCGATTTCTTCGGTATACCTGCCGTTCTCGGTTGTGTATTTACCGCCACCGGCATTGAGGAATTGTTTTGTAGCAACATTGTAGGCGATCCAGTGAAAATATTTGCCTGATAAAACCTTCATGGTCCTTCTCGGGTAAAATGGATTGGGGCGCTTGGATACTTTGTCGTTGTTGTAATTACCTGTGATGACCCATGCGCCTTCGAGTGCGCCCGGTTTTCCATCATCGAGCCGTTCCCATTTTGAATGATCTGCAATTGTGAGGGTATTTCCTGTTACCTGGAAATCGTATTCCGTTTCATGTCCAACTTCTGTGGAGTCTTTCGAATCCCATTCAATTTTCCGTACCAGATGTCCTTTTACAAGCTTCAAGCTCCCGCCGGTTGACCTGATCAGTTTCTTTCCGGCAAAATCATAAGTGGCGATGGCAAAAACATGGTCTGTGCAGATCATCACCGTTTCTCCTTCAGGAGAATGGTATCCCCATGCACCTTTTAGGGGATTGTCGTTTTGGTAATAGGGAACTGGCTTGAAAGAAAACAGGAACAGTGCGGCAATACCGATGATGGCAGTTATGGATTTTTTCATAAAACTTATTTTGAAAAATTCCTTGATTGAATGGTATTCCTGCGGGGCTGTTGAATTAAGACAGGAGATTTTGTCTTGCCAGGAACTCGAGTTTTTCATTCGCTTCCATCAGTTTCTGCGTAAGCTCTTTGTTCTGCCGCCTCAGGTCGTATACTTCAAACGAATTGAGGATAGCGGTTTTTACTTCCTGTTCTATCCAGGGTTTGGTGAGGTATTTGTACACCTGTCCAACATTGATCGCATCGATCACTGCATTGATATCGGTATAGCCGGTGATCAGTATCCGCATGGGATCGGGATGAGAGCTGAGGATCGACTGAAAAAATTCAATACCGGTTTCTTTTGGCATGCGCTGGTCGCTGAGGATTACATGGATGGTTTCCTGTTCCAGTATTTTTCTGCCTTCTTCTGCGGATTCTGCGGTGAATACATTGAAGGCACGACGGAACGCCGCTTTAAAAGAAATGACATTATTCGACTCATCGTCAATGTATAAGACATTGATCTGGTTACCTTCCATGTTTTTCGATGGTTTTGGATTCGGGGGTAAAAAAGCAAATTTCTGCGTTAAAAATAGGGGAAAACCGCATTTAATGCCAGAAATATGGTAAAAAGAATAGAATTTTGTAACTTCTTGAAAGAATCCCCCCAATTGAAATATGATCGAAGGAGCAGGTTTGGATACTGAGATTAGGATCAGGGCCTTCAGGGCTGTTGATGACCCGGTAAGCTGTCAGAAATTTATTGACGGCCACCGAACGGTTCTTGAACACCATGGCATCACCAAAGTCACTTCTTCCAACAATGAGTGGGCAAACAGCCGCGCCGTTTTTGTGATCGTTGTGGAAACAATGGACGGCACAAAATTATATGGCGGTGCAAGGGTGCATGCGGCAGACGGGATCACCCCTTTGCCAATTGAGGAAGCAACAGGGTATATGGATCCGAGGATCTATGATATCGTGGCGGAATGTGCACAGAACGGAACAGGTGAATTATGCGGTTTGTGGAATTCAAAAGAAGTGGCCGGGCTTGGGGTAGGCAGTATTTTTCCTTCCATTGCTTCTGTTGTAATTGCGGAGCAGATCGGTCTTACCACGATGTTCTCACTATGTTCACCGGCTACGGTCCGCTTTAATCAATGGATAGGGAGCGATGTATTAAAAAATGTAGGTAACGACGGTACTTTTTATTACCCCAAACTCGACCTGCTTGCCACAGCCGTATTCCTGGCAGATGCGGTTACCCTGTCACATGCGCATCCGCGGGAGCGGGAGAAAATGCTGCACCTGCGGAAAAACCTGCATTCGGTTTCAGAAGAAAAATCGCCTTTCAAAAATATTTCTGTGAAAGTGCATTATGATCTGCAAATTGCAGGTGCAGACGTTTCAGAGTTTAAAATCCCTCTGAAAGAAAAAGTGCCCGGTTAACGAAATGAACAAACTCGTTTTTACCATTACGGCCATTCTTTTATTGAATTTTGCACCATTGGCTGCCCGCCCGGACCTGATAATTCATTACAAATCGATCATCCTTGCCATTGCTGCCGCTGCTTTGTGGCTTAGTCAGCCGGCATTCAGCACTACCGAAGCCAAACGCGACCAACGGAGTGATAAGTTTTCGATCGTAGTGATATTGATCATGTCTTCGCTCAGCGTAGTGGCCTCCGTAATGGAATGGGCTTATTCCAACGATGCAAAACAGGATTCTGTTCTGGCAACAATAATGGGCCTAGTATTACTGGCGGCAGGTATTGGTATCAGGGTTTGGGCCATCCGTACACTTGGCAAACATTTCACTGCCACGGTAACATTGACCGATGGCCATACGCTTGTAAGATCCGGCCCTTACCAATGGGTGCGGCACCCCAGTTATCTCGGTGCTTTTATGGCCATTGCAGGCTGCCCGCTTTTTCTGAATGCATATTGGGCTGTTCTTGTCGCAGTTATTGCCATGAGTATTGCCTATTACCTGCGCATCGGAGTTGAAGAAAAGATGCTTTCTGCTTATTTTGGGGAACAATACAACGACTACAGCCAAAAAACAAAGCGGATCATCCCGTTTATCTGGTAAAAGACCGTTGCCTGTTACCTATGAAAAATAATGCCCGGATATATCGCTTTCTTTTCTGCTGCCTGGTTACATTGTTCGTTAATGTTGTTTATGCGCAGGAGCCGCTGGTGGTAAAAGATATGGATAAACCCCTGCTGGTGGGCAGAAGCATGTGGTTGTTAAGCGACAGTTCATCGCGCTATACCGAAAAAAATATTACGACAGCTACCGGTTTTACTGCCGCTGTTTCACGTATCCCGATTTACCCGGTGGTGAAGGGGGCCATCTGGGCAAAATTCACACTGATCAATCAGACTTCGGGGCATGCGCTTTACCTCGACCTGCAATACAGCAATATTTCGCAGATCTCTTTTTATCACCAAACCGATTCGGGGCTGGTGTTGCTGCAGCATTCCGGCAACAGCATGGCATTTGAAAAACAAAAACAGGTAAGCCCTTATTTTGTGTGCAATGTGCCGCTGTTCAAAGGGGATACAGGTACTTATTATATCCGGATAGAAAGCAAACACCAGGTATTGCTGCCCCTGTTTGTGGAGAGCCGCATTGCGCTTGATGCATCAACGGGTTTGCTTGACCTTGTGATAGGTTTGTACAGTGGTATTATCCTCGCGATTTTCCTGTATAATTTTTTCCTGTTCTTTTCTACCCGCGATACAAGTTATCTCGTGTATGTGCTCTATCTTTTTTTCCTGGGTATTGCACAGGTTACGCTGGCCGGTTTTGCTTTTAAATATATCTGGCCCGGCACGCCGCAGCTCAATGAGTATGCTTTACCCGTTTCATCGGCGCTGGCCGGTATGGCGGGTATCACATTTGCGATTTACTTTCTCCGTACAAAACATTATACACCCCGGGTAAACCCTTTATTGTTTTTGCTGATCGCTGCTTATGTGCTCTCGATCATTTTTTCTTTTACGGGCAGAAACGACCTCAGCTATAACCTGCTCAACGTGGTTAGCCTCGCAGGCGGGCTTACATTGCTGGGCGTTTCAGGATATATCGCCGTAAAGAAAAAATATAAGCCCGGTTATTTCTATTTTCTTGCCTGGGCGGCTTTTCTTGGCGGGATGGTGACATTCGTACTGCGGAATTTGAACATCCTCCCTTATAATAATTTCACAACCTATGTTTTGTATGTAGGCTCTTCCATTGAAGGGATATTGCTTTCCATCGCCCTGGCGGATAAGATCAATATCCTTCGGAAAGAAAAAGAAATTTCGCAGGCACTTGCGCTGAAGGCTTCGCAGGAGAATGAGAAACTGGTGCGCGATCAGAATGTACTGCTCGAGAAAAAAGTACAGGAAAGAACGGAAGAGCTCCAGACCACGAACACCAACCTAAGTAATACGCTACAGGAGTTGAAAGATACCCAAACACAACTCGTGGAAGCAGAGAAAATGGCATCGCTGGGCCAGCTTACTGCGGGCATTGCACACGAGATCAATAACCCGATCAATTTTGTAAAATCAAATATCAAACCACTGCAACTGGATATTAACGACCTGATGGAACTCATCGATGCATACGGCCAGTTGCATGCTGCACCCGAAACAGAGATCCCGGGTAAACTGCAGCAGATCGATAAACTGAAAAAACAGATCGACCTGGGTTTTGTAAAAGATGAGATCGGCAGCCTTGTAAAAGGCATACAGGAAGGGGCAGAACGAACGGCTGAAATTGTACAGGGCCTTCGCAATTTCAGCCGGCTTGATGAAAGTGAAGTGAAAAAAGCAGATGTACACGAAGGCCTTGAATCCACACTGCTCCTCTTAAAAAATAACCTTCCCGCCAATATCAGAATAATCCGGCATTTCGGCGCGAACGGGGAGATCGAATGTTTCCCCGGTAAACTGAACCAGGTGTTCATGAATATCCTGAGCAATGGAATCCAGGCCATTAAAATGAAGGAGCAGCAGGGCGAAGAGGAAACCCTTACGCTTACAACGATTGATCTCGGCGACAGGATCGGGATCCATATCAAAGATTCCGGTATCGGTATGACGGAAGAAGTGAAACAGAAAATTTTCGACCCTTTCTTCACCACCAAAGATGTGGGCGAAGGAACGGGGCTGGGGCTCTCGATCGTATATAAGATCATACAGAAACATGGCGGAAAAATTGAAGTGATTTCTGCGCCGGGGCAGGGTGCCGAGTTTGTATTAACTTTATATAAAACATTACCCGAAACAGCCCTCAGTTAATCCAGTATCCGATGAACGCATCTGAAGTAAGAATACGTGTATTGTACATCGACGATGAACAGCATAACCTGCAGGCTTTTTTTGCAGGCTTTCGAAGGAAGTACGAGATATACACCGTGGATAATGTGACCGATGGGATGCATATCCTGAACGAAAAAGAGATCCATGTAATTGTTGCCGACCAGCGGATGCCCAAGACCACGGGTGTTGAATTCTTTCATATCATCCGCAAAGCGCATCCCGAACCCATCCGCATTTTACTTACCGGCTACGCTGATCTCGAAGTGGTGATCGATTCGATCAACAAGGGAGAGGTTTTCCGCTATATCAAAAAACCCTGGGACGATCATGAACTCACCACGGCTATTCAGAATGCCTATGAACTGTACCAGACACGGAAACAGTTAAAAAACAAAATAGAAGAACTCGAAAAAACCAATGATGAACTGAACCGTTTTGTGTACAGCCTTTCGCACGACCTCCGTTCACCCCTGGCCAATATCCTCGGGATATTGAACCTTGCCCAGATGCAGGAGCCTACCGGCGAAATATCATTGTATCTCGATATGATCGAAAGCTGCGTAACCAAAATGGATAGTTTTATTCATAAAACCATCGAATACTATAAAGGGATCCGGCTGGATGATATTACCGAAGAGATCGATTTTGAAAAAATGTTTTCTGACAGTATCGAGCTTTGCCACATGCAGAACCCGCAGATCGCTTTTGAAAAAACGGTATACCAGCCCGTGCCTTTCTGTTCAGATGCATTCCGTTTATCCGTGATCCTGAACAACCTTGTATCCAATGCCGTAAAATACCAGCGTATGGATGAGAAACACCCGAAAGTGGTGTTAAAGGCCGATGTTACCGAGAAAGAAGCTGTGATCCTGATTGAGGACAATGGAGTAGGTATCATCGAAGACCACCTGAATAAAATATTCCAGATTTTTTTCCGCAGCACGGATTTTAAAAATGGTTTGGGCATCGGCCTCTATATCGTTAAGGAAGCCCTTACCCGTATCGGCGGGGAGATCTACGTAAAATCTGAATTCGGTAAAGGAACGGCATTCACGATGATCATACCGAACCGCAGCAAACAACCGTAACGGGGTTACTCGTACGTATATTCGATGCGGCCGATCAGTTTTTTTTCTTTGTCAAAGCCCGTTTCCTGTTTCTTCAGGCCTTTTTCGTTGTAAGTATATTTCCAGGTGATGTAGCTGGCATTCCCATAGGTAAACTGGATCATTTGTGTAACCCGTCCCGATGGATCGTATTCATACTGAAAATCGGGCATCAGTTTTTTCAGCTTAAGGTTATAACGGACGATATCCGTTATATGTTTGGCGCCATCATAATAATAGTAATAGGTTTCGAGCACCCTGTTCTTTTTTTTCCATCTTTCTTCCACAACCTGGCCCTGTTCGTCTTTCACCAGTTCTACCTGCATGGTATCAACACGGTTTTTGATGCGGGTCATGCCAAGCGGTTGCCCGTCGTCGCCATATGTCCAGTCATGCGTTTCAGTCACGGTGCTTTTCATGGCAGTATCCGTTGTGGTGAAAACCAGTTTCACCACCTGTGCTTTTGCATCATAATTGTAATCAGTACGGTTATCGATATTCCGGCTGTTTACCTGCACACGTTTTAAACGGTTAAGTTCATAAAAACGGTTGGTAACAGATGTATTGCCGGCGGAAGTGGCGGCGCTCAGTACAACTTTTTTGCCGTCGAGACTGATGTCTTCTTCAAGCGAAAAACCTTCTGTTGCACTGTTATCGGGCTCAAAACTGGCAGCGCGTATTTTATGCACCTTATTTGTGCGCAGGGATTTGAAAAGTTCATTACCCTGCTGCGTGGAAACAATATCATTATAATAGTACTGGCCCGTTGCCGTGGTAAAAATAAATGCGCCCAGGAAAACCGGCAAAGCTTTTATCACTGTTTTTTTCCCAAATGTAGGGCTACAGTTTTCAACAAACCAAAAACATCGGCTTCTGTATCTTGCCACAAGCACAGAGTTCTGTATTTTTAGTCAAATGTTAACAAGTGTCACATCTTGCTGAAAGAAAAGAAAAAAACTGCCTCAACTGCGGGGCAGAAGTACAGGGAAGGTATTGCCATATCTGTGGACAGGAAAATATTGAGCCTAAAGAAAGTTTCTGGCACCTAGTAACCCATTTTTTGTATGATATCACCCATTTTGATGGGAAATTCTTCAGTACGCTGAAATATCTCTTGTTCAGGCCGGGTTTTCTTTCTCATGAATACCTGCGTGGACGGAGGGCTTCTTACCTGCACCCCATCAGGATGTATGTTTTTACTTCTGCTTTTTTCTTTCTGATCTTTTTCAGTGCACACAAAGAAGAAGATGCGGTAAAGATCGATGTGAAAAAAGAAACCGCTGCCCAGGTATTAAAAAAACTGGAGAAACGGAAAAAAGGTTTGTCTGAAGATTTGCAGGACAGTATGCCCGATCTTGCGAAGAACGCCATCCGTAAAGGGATAGAAGCGGTAAACAGGGATATTGAAGCGGTGAAAAAAGACAGTACTGCCAAAGACAGGCTCGAATCGGAATCGAGCAACTTTGCTGTATTTGGTGGCAACGATAAAACGGTGAGTTATGAAACGGTGGCACAATATGATTCTGCACAGAAAAAAATGCCGGAAGGAAAAAGGCCGGGATTCATTTTGGGTAAAATTGAACGGCAGAATATCTATCTCAAAGAAAAATATCACAACGACCAGAAAGCCATCTGGACTGCCATCCTGAATAAGTTCCGGCACCTGGTACCGCAGATGTTATTCGTATCGCTGCCTTTTTTTGCCCTGATACTGCAATTGCTGTATGTGCGCAGGAAAAGTATCTATTATGTGAACCATGTGGTTTATACAATCCATCTGTACTGTGCCACTTTTATCATTATCCTGCTGGGGATGGGGATTGAATACCTTGCTGGCTTTGCAGGAAAAGATGCCGCAGGCTGGACGGGCTTATTCTTCACACTGGCCGGATTATTTTATTGGTACAAGGCGCTGCGTAATTTTTATGGGCAGGGCAGGGGCAAAACCATTCTGAAATACTGCATTGCCCTTTTCCTGGCACTGATACTGATGACACTGATCTTTATTTTATTCTTTATTTTTTCGGCTATGGCCATTTAATCGTTTTGTATGCAACAGAATGCGGATAGTTTTTTGAGGCTGGTAAAGATCATGGATGAACTTCGTGAACAATGCCCATGGGATAAAAAACAAACCATCGATACCCTGCGCCCTTTAACACTTGAGGAAACCTACGAACTCGCCGATGCCATTACTGCGAAAGACTGGAAGGGTATCCGGGAAGAACTGGGCGACCTGATGCTGCACATTCTTTTTTATGCAAGGATCGGCCGGGAACAGAACCAGTTCATGCTCGATGAAGTGATCAATGGGATCTGTGAGAAACTGATCTTCCGCCACCCGCATATTTATGGGGATGTGAAAGTAGCGGATGAAGAGGAAGTGAAAAAGAACTGGGAAAAATTAAAAATGAAAGAGGGCAAAAAATCAGTTCTCAGCGGTGTGCCCCCTTCTTTACCCGCCGTGGTTAAAGCCACACGCATACAGGAAAAAGCAAAACAGGTAGGCTTTGAATGGGACAATAAAGAAGATGTCTGGAAAAAAGTGGAAGAAGAGATCGGGGAACTGAAAGAAGCCATACAGGCAGGCTCACAGGAAAGAACAGAAGAAGAATTTGGCGATGTTTTATTCAGCCTCGTGAATTATGCACGGTTTTTGCAGGTAGATGCAGAAGGGGTACTTGAAAAAACCAACCAGAAATTCATCCACCGTTTTCAGCAGATGGAAACAATCGCTGCCGCAAAAGGAAGTAAGCTGCAGGAGATGACGCTTGCTGAAATGGATGAGCTATGGAATGAAGTTAAAAAGCAAAAAGAACCGAGTTGATCAATACCATACGCCAGGCTGCTTACAGGCATGGATACCTGCTGATTACCGCCGCCTGGCTGTACACCCTCTCTTTTATTTTTATCAATTACTGGAGCTACCACGCTTCTCCCCAGAAAGTAAAAAGCAAACTTGAAAAAAGGCTCAAGCTTGAAGAGAGCCATATTATCAATACAATTACCGATACGGTTTTTCTGCGTAAAGCGCTGGCACAGGGCACAGCCGAAACCGCTGATGACCCGACCGAGGGAGAAGCGGGCCTGTTTATCTACCGCAATGCCGATTCGTATGGCACAAGGGAATTACTATACTGGAACACCAACCAGATGTACATCAACCCAGATGAACACCTGTTAAAAGATGGCACTTATTATGCCGAACACCAGAACGGCGAATTTGAAATGATTGTTAGAACGGTACGCCACCGGGAAAGAGATTACCATGTATTCGGGCTCATTCCCATCCGCTGGTCGTATTTTATGGAGAATAAATACCTGCGTACAGAATTTGCAGGGTATGAAGGCATCAATGCACAATATGAGATCAGTACGGAAGCAGATGCACTGCCGGTAAATGATGGGGCAGGGAAGGAATTGTTCAGGATCAAAATCAAGCCAGGCAAATCTTTTATCGCTTACGACCGGGTATCCGTGGCACTGCGGGTACTGGCTGTATTAATGCTGCTGGTATTTATTCATTCACTCTCACTTGAAATTGTTCGCAGGCTCAGTTTTAAAAGTGGTTTTGTGTTCCTGCTTTCCGCCGTGTTTTTTTTACGGCTTTTGTCTTACATCGCACATTTCCCGTTTGATTTCAGTAAACTTCCTTTATTCGACCCTTCGGTATACGCATCCAATTTCCTGCATCCCTCACTGGGTCATCTTTTTGTGAATGCGGTGCTGTTATTCTGGCTGGTCAGTTTTTACCGAAACCATTATGACGGGGTCCCCTGGTTTCAAAAACTGCTTCCTTCGGAAATTACGGGATACCTGAGCCTGGTATTGCTGGCGCTGATCTGTTTCACATTATCGGGTGTGGTGATCAGTCTTGTAAAAGATTCGAAGATCCCTTTTGATGTCACCAATGTTTTTGCACTGAATATTTACAGCGTCATCAGCTTTATGGTGCTTTGCCTGCTGGTATTATCGTTCTTTCTTTTTTCACAGGTATTGCTGAAACCCGTAAACCGCACCGGTATTCCTGTATATATCCAGGCATTGGTAGTGGCGCTGTTTGGTTTTGGGTACGTTCTTTTATTTGTACACTTCCTGGAAACCAAAGTATATCTCTGCGTACTGGCCTGGTTACTGGGGTATCTGTGGTTGCTGGGCGTACGCAAAAAAGATTTTGATCAGCCATTGCTGCGGTCAGGTTTTTTTATTTTCTGGGTGATGATATTCACCATGTCGATAGCCGCGATGGTTATCTACCAGAACGGTGTGGTGGAATTCGAGCAACGCAAAAGGATCGCGGAGAAACTGGCACTCCAGACCGATCCTTCGGGCGAGAACCTGATCAATATCGCAGCCACTAATTTTGATGACAGGTTCCTTACAAACAATTACCACAGGATTGCCGATAATGAATACTCGAATAAATTTATAAAGGACAGTTTGATCAACCAGAATTTTTCGGGCTATCTCAATAAGTATGATACCAGGATTTACACCTTCGACAGCCTGTACCACCCTTTGTACAATGAAGACTCACTGAATTATGCGGCATTAAAAACGATTCTTACAGGGCGTGCCAAACCAACACTGATCCCCGATGTATACAGTTACGAGAATGCATCTGAAGGGTTGAATTATATCTACCAGAAAATCATCCGCAAACAGGAACGCACACTGGGGTATCTTTTTGTGTTGATCCGTTCAAAAAGATATAAGAGTGAAGCCTTATACCCTGAACTGTTTAACCAGGTGCAGGATGTAGCTACGGATCTTAATACCAGTTATGCGTACGCCGTGTATTCGCGCGGGCGGATGATCAATCACTTTAATACCTATAGTTTCCCGATGCTGCTCGACAAAAAACAGATGCAGCATTTTGAATTTCTCAGCCGCAAAAACGGGGATTATACGGAATTGTGGTACAATAATGGAAATGATAAGCAGGTACTGGTGGTAAAGAGAAACAGCCGTATCATGGAAGCGGTTACACTCTTTGCTTACCTGTTCTGCTTTTTTCTTTTTATCATCTTTGTATTTCATTTTGGCAATTACTTACTGCTCGCCCATTTCCGCTGGAAAAACCTGCGTGAAATGGTAAGACTCAATATCCGCTCACAGATACAGGCGACGATCATTTTCCTCAGTGTGTTCTCTTTTATTGTGATCGCTATCGCCACGATCTCATTTTTTATTATCCGGTATAACCGGAACAATGAAGAACGCCTTTCTAAATCGATACAGGTGATGGCAAATGAGATCAATACCAAAATGAATGCGCTGAAAGCCTTTGATGATGTGCCGGATAATTCAGGTATCCATGCCGATCTTGAAAAAACCATTGCTGAAATATCCGATCTGCACAATGTGGACATTAATTATTACAATACCGCCGGCAAACTCGTGATCTCCACGCAGCCGTATATCTACAATAAACAATTATTGAGTACGCGGATGGAGCCTGTTGCATACCGTGAACTGCACAACAGGCACAGTATCCGTTTTATACAATCGGAAAAGATCGGGTCGTTTGAATACCTCAGTATTTATGTGCCGCTTACCGACGAAAGCGGAAACAATTACGCATACCTGAATATCCCCTACCTGAATTCGCAGAGTGAGCTGAACCAGGAAATATCGGGTTTCCTCGCAACCCTGATCAACCTCAACGCATTTATTTTTCTTATTGCAGGAGCGATTGCTTTTTTTCTTACGAGCCGTATCACCGCTTCCTTCAGCCTCATCGGGCAGAAGATGCAGGAGATGAACCTGGGCCGTATCAATGAAGCCATCGAGTGGAAACGCAACGATGAAATCGGGATGCTGGTGGAAGAATATAATAAGATGGTGAAAAAACTGGAGATCAGTGCACAGGCATTGGCACAGAGTGAGAGGGAAGGGGCCTGGCGCGAAATGGCAAGACAGGTGGCACATGAGATCAAGAACCCGCTTACACCGATGAAACTGAGTATCCAGTATCTGCAGAACGCCATACAGCGTGGTGCACCTAATGTAAAAGAGTTGTCGGAAAATATGGCGGTTACACTGATCGAGCAGATCGACCAGTTAACAAAGATCGCCGGCGATTTTTCACAATTCGCCAATATCGGGAATGCAAGAATGGAGGTTTTTGATATCACAGAAGTGCTGGGTTCTGTGGTGCGTTTATACAGCTCGAACCCTGCGATCGAATTGAAATGGGAAAAAACAACAGGCCAACCTTACCTGGTATATTCCGATCGTGTGCAGATGAGCCGTTTATTCACAAACCTGTTACAGAATGCCGTGGAAGCAAACAGCAATGCAGCGAGGACCGTGCATATCCTGATCAGGCAGGAGATCGCCAACAAACAGGTGCTGATCACCGTTCAGGATGATTCCGGCGGTATACCAAAAGAAATGTGGGAAAATATCTTCATCCCCAATTTCACTACCAAATCATCCGGCACCGGCCTTGGCCTGGCCATCTGCAAAGGCATCGTGGAAAAAGCAAACGGGCAAATCTGGTTTCAATCTGAAGAAGGTACAGGTACTACCTTTTATATTTCCCTTCCCGAAGCAGAACCGGTGAACAGATGAACAGGCAACCGGAGAAAGACTGTAGTTATAAATATCGAAAACTGGCTTGTATACCAATAAACCAGTAAACAATTCAACCAATCAGCCCCTGTGATTTGTCTATTGTCTCTTCTTTTTTTGCCGCTCTACAAACGCTTCAAAATCGCGTAATGAAAAACTGCTGAGGTTTTGTTCTTTTGTGAGGCCGGCTTTTTGAGCAGCGTAAACCCCGTAACGGCAATCATCAAAACCTTCCACTGCATGCGCATCAGGATCAATGGAGATCAGAACATTTTTATCAAGTGCATAACCGATCCAGTGCCAGTCGATATCCAGTCTTCTCGGGTGGGCATTCAGTTCTATCACCACATCATTAGCGGCACAGGCATCTATTATTTTTTTATGGTCAACCGGGTAACCATTGCGGCTTAACAACAACCTTCCTGTCATGTGCCCCAGAATGGAAGTATATGGGTTTTCGATGGCGTTCAGTAAACGCATCATCGCTTTTTCTTCATTCATTTTCAGGTTGGAGTGAACAGAAGCGATCACAATGTCAAAACTGTTCAGCACTTCGTTGCTGTAATCCAGATTGCCATCATTGAGGATATCACTTTCAATACTTTTAAAAATGCGGAAGGGTGCCAATTTTTGATTCAGTTCGGCAATCTCTCCGTGTTGTGCTTTGATCCTGTCCTCTGTTAACCCGTTTGCATAAAAAGCGGTTTTGGAGTGGTCGCTGATCACGAGGTATTCAAGCCCTTTGTCTTTCGCAACTGTTGCCATCAACTCGAGCGGATGAACCCCATCACTCCAGGTGCTGTGGCTATGGATGATGCCCCTGATATCTTCCGGCTCTATCAGTTTGGGTAAGCCTTTGCTTTTTGTTTGATCAATGACCCCGGCTGTTTCACGTAAGCAGGGTGGGATGAAAGGGACGCCCGCTTTTTCGAATATGGCTTCTTCGTTTGCAAAATCACTTTCAAGCGGATAAGCCGATTCCCATTTTTCAAGAAACGCTTCGCTGCAACTTGTCCGGAATAATGCTGTGTACAAACGGTCCTTCCCTGTTGTATAAAAACGCAGCAATATATTTTGTGCCGTACCTGTTCCTTTGATATCAATATAGTCCGGAGTGACGGCAGCCGTTTCAAACCTTTGTGTTTTTTCGGTACCACCGATCTCTTTACCCCCGCTGGTAGAAACGGTTAGATCCAACAACTGAATTTTTTCAAAATGATTTTTGATCTTATCAACGCTTGCGGTAGTAACCCATTCCAGTTTATCGATCACTTCCATCTGCCGCCTGAAATCACCGGTAAGCAGCCAGGTATCTTCCGGGAAAATCTTTTTCAGCCGTGTATCTGCTTTTTCTGCGTAATCGATCACTTCCTGGTAGAGGAAGCTGCCCTGGTTGCCCATGTAAAATTCAATCGCTTCCTTAATGTTTCGCTGTGTCTTTTCTCCAAAACCTTTGTAGAGCGTCAGCCTGTTTTCGTTGCAGGCATATAACAATTCTCCCAGTGTTTCTATCTCGAGCTCTTTCCAGATAGTGGCGATTTTTTTCGGGCCGATGCCTTTGATCGACATCATTTCGAGGATGCCTGGTGGTGTTCGGCTGATGTATTCGGTAAGGATACCCAATTGACCGGTTTCGAGCAGTTCCAGTATTTTTTTCCCGGTGGATTCCCCGATGCCTTTGATCGCGAACAGTTGCGCGGCTGGAATGCCCGCGAGCGGGGTTGGCAATTTATCAATGGTAAAAGCTGCAGAAGCGTACGACTTAGCTTTGAAGGAATTATCGCCATGTATATCCATCAGTTTGGCCAGCAGGGCGAAGTTTTCGGCGATCACATAATTTTCCATTGGCAATGCTTATAACGAATTCCGAAGGTAGGCAGGGGATGGCATATAAAAAAAGTCCCGGCATATGCCGGGACTTTAAATCTATTTCTGCTTTAGAACTCAGAAGAAGCTTATTTCTTCTTAGCAGCTTTCTTAGCGGCTTTTTTAGGAGCAGCTTTTTTAGCAGCTTTCTTAGCGGCTTTTTTAGGAGCGGCTTTTTTTGCAGCTTTCTTCGGAGCAGCTTTCTTTGCAGCTTTTTTAGGAGCAGCTTTTTTAGCAGCTTTCTTTGCAGTTGCCATGTTTTTTTAGATTTAATGGTTAGTTAATACATTAAAAGTAAAAACTTATTTGGAACTGCAAAAAATTTTTTTTAAGCCGTTACTTCTACAGGCTTAACAGATACAGTTGTTTTATCGTTCTTTCCTTTCTTGAACTCAACCAATCCGTCTGCAAGTGCGAACAAAGTGTAATCAGATCCTACACCAACATTCTTACCAGGATGGTATACTGTACCTCTCTGGCGAACGATGATATTGCCGGCGAGTGCAGGCTGACCACCGTATATCTTTACACCTAAACGCTTGCTTTGTGAATCACGGCCGTTCTTTACGGAACCTTCACCTTTTTTGTGTGCCATTGTTTCTTTGTTTTAAACCGGTGTTGTGCAGATACTATACACGATACCGGATAATGAACGCTGATTAAGCGATGCTTTCAATTTTAATTTGTGTGTACTGGGTTCTGTGACCATGCTTCTTGCGGAAGCCTTTCCTTCTTTTCATTTTGAAGGCGATCACTTTATCACCCTGAACAAAGTCGTTGATGATCTCGGCCTTTACAGTGGCTTTCACATCATTGCCCACGGAGATCTTACCGCTGTTGTCTACCAGCAATACTTCGCTGAATTCAACCTTGTCTCCGGTTTTACCTTCCAGGTGAGGAACATACAGGTTTTGACCTTCCTGTACTTTAAATTGCTGACCTGCGATTTTTACAACTGCTAACATAGCTTACCAAAATTAGGACGGCAAAGGTAAGGTTTCCCCTGCAAAATTCACAAAGATTTTTAGAAGAAATCTTATCCCCCGAAGTGGAAAACAGCTGCCGGGCCCCGGTCGCCGGCGATTAAGGGTTTTGTGCCAGGCTCAGGATCTGTTTGGAACCCGCATCCCGCTTCCGGTGCAAACCTTAATTTCTCCCCAAATCCATAAAATCACTGCCCGAAAGCCGGAACTTCTCACTTATTTTTGCCCACCTTTACCGATCCTGAGCCGTATGAATTTAAAATCCCTGTTGGCACGACCCTTTGCCAACTATATATATAATAAGACCCGTAAGGGGATGCATACCGCTCTTGACGACCAGGAAGCGATCCTGAAAACCCTTCTCAAAACCGGCAAAAATACCCTGTTCGGGAAAGAACACAGGCTGGAATCGGTCAGCGACCATACTTCATTTGCCGGGGCGGTTCCCATCAGGGACTATGAACAATACAAACCTTATATCCAGCAGATCAAAGAGGGGAAACACAATGTACTCTGGAAGGGGAAACCCCTTTACCTTGCCAAAACCAGTGGTACTACCAGCGGGGTAAAATATATCCCCATCAGCAAAGATTCTATTGATAACCATATTGATACAGCCCGGAATGCCCTTCTCTGCTATATGGCCGAAACCGGGAATTCGGCATTTGCGGGTGGTAAAATGATCTTTTTAAGCGGCTCGCCCGAACTGGAGCGGATCGCCGGTATCCCAACCGGGCGGCTCAGCGGTATTGTGAACCACCATGTGCCCAGCTACCTCCGTGCCAACCAGTTACCGGGTTACGAAACCAATTGCATTGAAGACTGGGAAACCAAGCTTGATAAGATCGTGGAAGAAACCATTCAGCGGGATATGACCCTGATCAGCGGCATACCTCCGTGGATGCAGATGTATTTTGACCGGCTGATCGAAAAAAGCGGGAAAAAAGTAGGCGAACTGTTTCCCCGTTTCAGCGTGATGGTGCAGGGTGGCGTGAATTTTGAGCCCTATAAAGCCAGGTTATACGAAAGCATCGGCCGCAAAGTGGACTGTATTGAACTGTTCCCGGCCAGCGAAGGTTTTTTTGCCTTCCAGGATTCGCAGGAAGCACCGGGTTTGCTGCTGAACACCAACAGCGGGATCTATTTTGAATTTGTACCGGCCGCTGAAATTTTTTCTGAAAACCCCACCCGCTTATCGCTGAAAGATGTGAAAGTGGGTGAGAATTATGCCCTGGTGATAAGCAGCAATGCGGGTTTATGGGGCTATAATATTGGTGATACGGTAAAATTTGTAAGCACCGACCCTTACCGCCTGGTGGTTACGGGCCGGATCAAACATTTTATCTCCGCCTTTGGTGAGCATGTGATCGGGGAAGAAGTGGAACAATCGCTGCTGAAAGCGGCCACACCGCATGCTGTAAAAGTGACGGAGTTCACTGTGGCGCCGTTTATCCAGCAGGGAGCGGGAAAAAGTTACCACGAGTGGTATATTGAGTTTGAGAACGAACCCGCCGATATCACGCGTTTTGCTTTGGAACTGGATCAATGTCTCCGGGAAAAGAATGTATATTATGATGATCTTATCCGGGGCAATATCCTTTTACCCCTGCAGATAAGAAAAGTGCGGCGCAATGGATTTATCGATTACATGAAATCGATCGGGAAACTGGGCGGGCAAAACAAAGTGCCGCGCCTGAGCAACGACAGGACAATCGCAGAAGGAATGGAAGGATATGTATTGAAATGATTTTATCAGGCAAAAAAAGTATCAATCAACAATAGATGAGCCAGAAAAGGATTGCCATATTCGGATCAACAGGATCTATCGGTACACAGGCATTGGATGTGATTGCCGCCAATCCCGCTTTGTTTTCGGCCGAGATATTGACCGCGCAAACCAACGATACCCTGCTGATCAAACAGGCTTTGGAATTCAAACCCAATATGGTAGTGATCGGCGACGAAAAGAAATATGCAACTGTAAAAGATGCACTCGCCGGAACTGATACAAAAGTATGGGCAGGTGAGCAGGCGCTGGAAGATGTGGCCGCTATGGATTGCTACGATATGATGCTCGCAGCCATTGTGGGATATGCCGGTTTAAAACCAACGCTGAAAGCGATCGAAATCGGGAAACCGATTGCATTGGCCAATAAAGAAACACTGGTGGTGGCGGGCGATATCATCATGCGGAAATCGGCAGAGAAAAAGATACCGATCATACCTGTCGACAGTGAACATTCGGCCATTTTTCAATGCCTCGTGGGTGAGGGAAAGAACCGTATTGAAAAGATCATCCTCACAGCCAGCGGCGGCCCTTTTCTCGGGAAGAAACCCAATTTTCTCGTGAACGTGAAGAAAGACCATGCACTGCAGCATCCCAACTGGAGCATGGGCGCCAAGATAACGATCGATTCTGCCACCCTGATGAATAAAGGCCTGGAGATGATCGAGGCAAAATGGCTGTTCAACCTCGCACCGGAACAGGTGCAGGTACTGGTGCATCCGCAAAGCATCATCCACAGCATGGTGCAGTTCGAAGATGGCAGCATAAAGGCCCAGATGGGATTGCCCGATATGAAACTGCCGATACAATATGCGATGGCTTTTCCGCAGCGGATCAGCAATGATTTTCCCCGCTATGATTTTCGCAAACCGGCATCGCTTACTTTCGAAGAACCCGATATCAAAACCTTCCGCAACCTGGCATTGGCGATGGAAGCTTTGAAACAGGGTGGGAATATGCCCTGTATCCTGAACGCTGCGAACGAAATTGCCGTATATGCGTTTCTGAGAAACCGGATCGGTTTCCTGGATATGACAGAAGTGGTGGAACAGGCAATGAATAAATTACCTTTTATCGCAAACCCCACGCTGGAAGAGTATTTTGAAACCGATGGCGAGGCGCGTAACTTCGCGGCTTCGCTGATACACATGTAAAAGCGAATCAGCACATTTCAAACCCTGAGGAATAAGAACGTATGAGTTTATTAGCAATCGATTGGTCGAGTGTAGGTGTGAAGACCGGACAGTTTATCCTTTCCTTCTCTATACTTGTGGTGCTCCATGAACTGGGGCATTTTATACCGGCACGTTTATTCAAATGCCGTGTAGAGAAATTTTATCTCTTTTTCAATCCATGGTTCAGTTTGTGGAAGAAAAAAATAGGTGAAACGGAATATGGTATCGGCTGGGTGCCTTTTGGTGGGTTTGTAAAGATCTCCGGGATGATCGATGAAAGCATGGACAAAGAGCAGATGAAACTGCCGCCGCAGGATTATGAATTCCGTGCCAAAAAAGCCTGGCAGCGATTGATCATCATGATCGGAGGGGTAGTAGTGAATGTATTGCTGGCCATCCTGATTTTTATCGGCATCACCTGGAAATGGGGCGAAGAAAACCTTCCTGTAAAAAACCTGAAATATGGTGTGTATACCGATTCGCTTGCAAAGAGTATGGGTATACAGGATGGAGATAATATTGTGGGGATCGACGGGCGCACGATCGAAAATTTCGGTACGCTTGAATCGGAGATCGTTTTAAGTGAAGCAAAAAAACTGCAGGTGATCCGTAACGGACAAGCTATCGATGTGCAGGTGCCTGATGGTTTTATCAAAAAGATCGTCAGGAATAAAAAATTCAGCGGGCTTGTTTATCCCCGTTGCCCTGCGATCGTGGATTCTGTTACAAAGAATGCGGTATTCACCAAAAACCGTTTTCAGAAAGGGGACAGGATGATCGCGCTCAATGGAAATGCGTTTGAATACTATGATGAGTTTGCCAAACTGAAAAAGAAATACCTCGATTCAAATGTTACTGTGAAAGTGCTGCGGGGGGTTGATACGGTGGAAGTGGGTTTTCATATCAGCAGCAAACTGGTAAGCCTCAGTTTTCAGAACCCCGCTGAGATACTCGGTACAGTTACCAAAAATTATTCATTGGTTGAATCGGTTCCCATCGGGTTCCGACGTTGTTTTGAAACACTGAACCGATATATCACCGGACTGAAACAATTGTTTACCGGTAAAGTGGCGGCGAGTGATTCGCTTGGAAGTGTGATCAGCATCGGGAATACTTTCCCCGGTGTTTGGGACTGGGAAAAATTCTGGACATTGACAGGGATATTCTCCATCATCCTTGCATTTATGAATATCCTGCCGATCCCGGCACTGGATGGCGGTCATGCTTTATTTACCATTTTTGAAATGATCACGGGCCGCAAACCCAGTGATAAATTCATGGAATACGCCCAGATGGCAGGTATGGTACTGCTGCTGGGATTAATGGCATACGCTTTGGGACTGGATTTCTGGAGACTGTTTAAATGAGTCTGGAGTTAGAAGTTAAGAGTTAGGAGTTGTTTTCTTATAAAAACTACCGACTCCTAACTCCAGACTTTTAACTCTTAACTCCTAACTACCTATGGGGCCGTACTGGTTTTGACAGCATAGGTTGCGGTTGGTGTAAGCATGCAGTGCGTTGCGTAATTAGCACTTTAATCTGAATACGCAAACTTCAAATGGCAATACACAGTATGCCATGGCTGCTTAATCAGTGATTAGGTAACCATTTGGGCCGCCGCACAGGTTCGCTTCTTACCAGGTGCCGCCGCCGACTCAAAACAAAAGAGGCTGCCACAACAGAAGGCTGTGACTGTTGTGTAAGATCATCCAGCTAAGTGTTCCGTTGGTTTGTTCTTTTCCTGCGGGGTGCCGACAAATAATAAAGAAATAAGCATGTAGAAAGCTGATGGCAGCGATGTTTGGACAGGGGTTCGACTCCCCTCGGCTCCACAAAAAAGAGGAACCTTTTTGGTTCCTCTTTTTTGTTTTTATATCTGAAAATTAAACCTGACTAATCTTTTATTTCATCAGGTCCATCAATCCTGCACTGTCATACGTGTCCCATTCTTCCACGATCTTTCCGTCTTTCATCGCGAAAGCCTGGTTCATTTGTACTTTGATGGATTTGGCCCCTTTCTGCAGGTTCAAGGTAACCCAGGCTACCACATAATTGGAAATCCCATTGGGAGAAGGCTTATTATTGACCACTTCAAAAATGGCATTGAATTTATCTACCTTAAAAGTCAACCCCTGTTTAACCAGTCCCTGAAATTCCCGGAAATTTTCTTTTACTGTCATGATATGCAAATTGTCATGCACTTTCGCTGTGTCATTGTAGCATGCAAATGCAGTAACAGAATCTCCCGCTGGAAATGCATAATTGATCTTTTTGGCAAGGTCAATGTTTGCGGAACTATCGAGGGTGTAGCCAGAGCCTTTGGGCGCTTCAGCAGCTGTGGTCGCTTCTTTTTTTGATTCGCAGGATGCAAAAACAATGGCCGCTATTGCGGTTAAGCAGATAATTTTTTTCATTTTGATTTTTTTGGTTCCGGTTAAAATAGAAAACAGAAACCGGATTTCATAACAAAACAGGAAATCAATTTGCAGATAGGGGATTTTCCCCGGGGTATACCAGTTTGATATTAATTGCATTTTAATAAAGAATTGTTGGCAGGCTCGAAAAGGAGTAGAGTAGCTGGCTTTATTCTTATTATATCAGGTGTCAGGTCAGGCGACCTGCCACGGCTAAGAAATGCTTGTAATAATGGAATCAAATACAAGTGTCTTTTTCATTACAGCTTATATTCTATTCAATACATAACGTTTATCCGGAAAAAGATATGCCGGATGGTTGAGAAAACCTATTTTGCCGCAGATTCATTTAACACGATAATTATATTTTGTACCCGCTTATTCTACAGTCTTTCAACATCGGCATTTCATTGCTTGTTCCTGATCCATTACTGTTAAAGGACAGATACGAGCAAAGGCTGAAAATGAACCCGGAAGAGCCTTTTCCTTTCTGGGCGCAGGTTTGGCCGGCTGCTTATGCACTGGCAGATTTTATTTCAAAGCACAGTGAAATAACCAGGGGTAAACAAATACTTGAACTGGGTGGCGGAATCGGGCTTCCTTCTTTTACCGCAGCGAAATATGCAAAGAGTGTAATCGTCAGCGATTCTTCTGCAGAAGCTGTTGCATTGCTCCAGCGGAATATCAGGCAATGGGGTATTCAGAACATAGAAGCTGCTTGTATCGACTGGAACCACCTGCCTGAAAACCTTTTGCCCGATCTCGTTCTGATGAGTGATGTGAATTATGCACCTGATCAATTTCAAGCCTTATTGGTACTGATCAAAAAATTGATCCATACCGGGTGCTGTTTGCTTTTGTCAACCCCACAGCGTATCACGATCACCCCATTTGCAGAAGCTTTGCAACCTTTTATCCATGAAACTTACCTGTACCCTGTTCTGCAAATTGATCAGACAATTGAAATAAGGATACTTATTCTTAAAGCATAATGCGGTATCTATGAAAATCCGGGTTTGCCATTTATTTTAACAATGCAGGGGATTGTATTTCTGAAAGACTATACACTGTTCAACTTACCGGGCCATTGCTTACCGATAATTTAATTATTCTGCTGTTGTAAGCAGTCGAAGGGGTGCCCAAATACCCGTTATTGCACAAAGCAACTAACTGGTTATGCAGATCATTTATAAAAGCTTTGTTGCTGCTATGCAATACTTCAGCTGAAGAGCTTGCGAGGCAACGAAGATGCCATAAAAAATACAGCCGGTATCAATACAAACAGTTTCAGGTAACCTGTTATTGTTATCACATTACTTGTACCTCGTATGCAGCGAGGAGTTCTTTTGAAACAGTCGTTGATCAAAACGATATCAAGCCCATTTATTCCGGATGGCGATTTTGATGGCCTGCGCCTTGGAACTGATATGCAGTTTTTCGTAGATCTTGGAAATATGGTTTCGTACCGTATGCGGGCTGATGAATAATTTTTCTCCGATTTGCCGGTAATCAAAACCCGCAACCATATTTCGCAGAATTTCGATCTCACGTTCGCTCAAACCGGAATGTTTTATTTCTTCTTCTGATGGATCGTTATTGCCTTTGGGTTGGTTCAGCAGCAGCTCAAGTGTTTTTCTTGCGATGCGGGGCGACATAGGGGCGCCTTTTTTTTCAACCACTTCTTCAATGGCACGAAGGATATTTTCTGTCCCTTCTTCTTTGAGAAGATAACCATGTGCACCGGCTTTCAATGCTTCAAAAAGTTTATCATCGTCATCAAAAACCGTCAGCATAATGTATTGCACGCCATCGAACAGGTTGCTGCCGTTTCTCACTGCTTCAATTCCGTTCATCACCGGCATATCGATGTCCATGATCACCACTTCGGGTAAATCTTCAGGGTGAAGTGCTTCCATTTGTTTCAGGAAATCCGCACCGTTTCTCGCAGTAAAGGCAACGGATACCTTGCCGGACTCCGAAAGATCCCTGCTCAGGGAAGCAAGTACATGCGGTTTGTCGTCTACAATTGCTAAGCGATGGGGCATATCAGCTATAAAGATATGCCCTATGACAGATCGGGGTATAGTGCAAATGCACTATTTATTTTTTTTGAATGGTCACCCTTGTACCGGCACCCGGTTCAGATACAATATCAAAGTGGCAGGAAATTTCTTCGGACCTGTATTTCATATTGTCCAGACCATAATGCGGTGAATCGTTCCGGAGGTGATGCGTATCGAAACCGATCCCGTTATCCGCGATGCTGATGCTGTATTTATCTGCGGAAGTTTTTACGGTAATATTCATTTCCGCGGCATTGGAATATTTCAATGAGTTGGCGATGGCTTCCTGGCAGATACGGAAAAGATGGATGGCTTCGGAAGGACTTAAACTGATGGCGGCATCATCTATTTCTTCATGGTATTGTATACGGCAGTGTTTATTGATCTCAAAAAGTTTCTGGGTATATGCTTTTAATTTGTCGAAGAGTTCTTCAAGGCTGATCGACTCTTTATTGAGGGCCCAGATCGTTTCGCGAAGTGTAAAGATCACTTCTTTGGATGTTTGGCTGATGGCGGTAAGGCTGTTTCTTTTTTCAGTTTCTGAAACCATGTTCTGCGGGTCTATCACGCCCTGAATATTTTTGCTGATCAGGCTTAACTGGGTGCCAACATTGTCGTGCAGATCGCGCGAGATCCTTTCTCTCTCCAGCTGTATGCGATGCTGCACTTCCATGGCACGGATCTCTTTTCTGTTCCGTATTTTTTGAATATAGATACCGATACCGACAGAAAGGAAAATAAAAAACAGGATCACGAGGCCGATAAACCATACGGTTTGCCAGAAAGGCGGAACGATGGTGATGTCGACACTGGTGGTTTCTTTGCTCCAGGTCCCGTCATTGTTGGCTGCCTGTACCCGGAAAATATAATGACCGGGCCTTAGCCCCGCATATCTTGTAAAACGCCTGTCGCCGGCATGTGTCCATTCCTTATCAAGGTTTTCCATGATAAAGCGGTAACTGTTTGCAGCGGGATTGGAAAATTCAGGCATTACAAATTCAAAACTCAAGCTGTTCTGGGTATACGGGAATACCAGTTTCCGGATATTCCAGAAAGTGGTATCACTGTGTAATACTTCATCAAATAATTTGATCGCAGTTATTTTAACAGCCGGGGCATTCGGGTTGTGCGATACCTGTTCGGGATAAAAAGAATTGACCCCGTTGATGCCACCGAAGAATATTTCTCCGTCATCTGCTTTGTAAAATGCAGCGGCATTGAATTCAGAAGACTGCAGCCCGTCTTCTTTTGTGAGGTGTTCAAAATTTTTTGTTTTCCAGCGGAATACACTGATGCCTTTGTTGTGACTGAACCACATATTCCCTTGCTCATCCCTGATAATGCCATACAGGTGAGAATTTAATAACCCATTTTCTTCTGTGTAATGATGTATCACCTGGTGCTGCGGGTTCAGCACAAATATTTCATCATTCGTTCCTATCCAGGTATTCCCTTCAAAATCCTGGTTAATGGTTTTTATTTCTGTATTCTTAAGCGGTATTTTTTCCCATCCCTTATTGCTTTCAAAATACAGCCCGCCGTAAGTGCCGATCCATAAATGTTTTTGTGCATCCCTGAAACAACTGGCCAGTGTTTCACCTGCAAAACGGTTGATGATCTTTACACAAAAGCGGTTATCCCCGCAATTCACCAATGCAGCGAGGTATTCGCCGATGTTTAACAGGTATTGTTGTCCCGTGTCCTTATACAGAAACTGCCGCAGATTGCCACGGCCCCAAAGATCGGCAAATGCTTTTTGCACTTCTTTGTTTAATAAACTGATCCTGCCCGTATTGATTTCGTATGAATAAGGGACATTGGGAGCCGAGGGCTGGCTGCTGTGACTGATAACCAGCAGGCGGTTTTTGCCCCAGGGTTTGATCACAAAAGGGGTATTGGTAATACCTTTTACGTACCTGTTTACGGCAATTGTTTTACGCAGGCCATCTTTCCGTGAATATATTGTGATCCCGTTGGCCTGGTTACCCACGTATACATTGCCTGCATCTGCATAAATAGCGGAAACATTATTACCATTGGTGCTGTCTGTACGGTACCATCGTATTTTTTTATAAGGATAGTTTAGTTTATAAACACCATCGCTCAGCGTACCTGCCCAGATATTATGTGATTTATCTTCATATGCACATACTGCAAACAACGAAGATTTATTATTGTCGGGATTTGTAACTGCAATATGCCTTGTGATTTTTCCTGTGCTTATATCCAGAAAAAACAATCCCCTGCTTTCTGACGATAATAAAACCTCGCCTGAAGACAAGGGCCGGATATGTGTGATATTGTGTTCTTTCCCGGGAGTAACCACCGGGATATTCCTGGTTTTCAGGGTTTGTTTATTGATGAGTACAATATCTGAAACCCCGGTGCCGATAGCGATAGAATCGTTCAGATTGGTAAGATTTTTTATTTCGATCGGTATCGTATCGCTTTTGTTTTCGCGGATGTTGTAGATATGGAATACAGGTTTTGCGGATTCATTGTTATCCACCAACCATAATTTTCCCTTTTCAATAAAACCATGATAGGCCACCGTGATGCTTGGCCGGTATGAAGTTTTTGTGAGAGGTGTATTCTCAACTTTGTATGTGCGCTTATTCACTTTTACGATGCCGTAACTGCAAAGTCCAACCCATACATATAAAGAATCTTCTCCGAAAAAATGATTGAAAATCGTGATCGTGTTTTTAGGCGTATAGTTCAGGAGGTTCGTAAAATTGCCCGAAAGGTCATTATACAAACTAATGCCATTGTAAGTGGCAATCCACAACTGCCCCAGCCGGTCATTGTAAAAATGGAATCCCTTACCACTGGCGATTGCATTCCTGTTTTGCAGCGATGGGCGGTAGGCAGTGAAACTGTGCCCATCAAAACGGCAAAGCCCGCCTGCTGTACCGATCCAGATAAAACCATTTTTATCCTGTATAATATCATCCACACTGCTTTGTACCAAACCTTCATTTACGCCATAAGCGGTCAGTCGCGGATGATCCTGTGCATGGACAACAGCAACTGCGAATAGTGTGAGCAGGTACAGGAAACGGGTTAGCATCGGTTTTATCAAATTAGTGCATTTGCACTATTGCCTGCGGTTTTAGGCATAGATATTTTTGTAAAGATAAGCGGCAGAAAATATTCTTCCTGTTTACAAGGGCCAGTTGACGTTTTAATGCCATCCGTTTGCAGGATCGCAGTTTTATGACAGCAAATGCCTTCTCCCCAAAAATCCAATGTGTGCCCCGGCAAGTTTATTTTATCTGTGGATGAAATAACCGTGACTGTTTCCATTGGTTCTCCCTGAAAACATATATACCAAAACCTGCTTTATGAAAATTCGTCAGAATTTTACACATCCTTTCCGGAGTTTGTTAGTGATCTGTTGCCTGCTTGCGGGCTTTTTTGCTTCTGCCAATACCTACTACTGGGTGGGTGGCAGTGGTAACTGGTCAGATTTTTCGCATCACTGGGCCACCAGTTCTGGAGGCAGCAGTTTTTATCTGCAGATACCACAATCGGTGGATGATGTCATCTTTGATGCGAACTCCTTCACTTCTTCCAGTAAAACCGTTACGGTAGATGTGGCGGGTACGTGCAGGAATATGGACTGGACGGGTGCATTGTATACACCTGTTCTTACGAATAACAGCGGGCTTACGATTTCAGGGTCACTGGTATTCATCAGTAATATGTCGGCAGGCGTGGGTAGCCTTGTGTTTAATGGTTCTGCAACCGGTCTTACGATTACGTTTGCGGGCAAACAACCTGGGGGCACGAATTTTAACGGAACGGGAAGCTGGATACTGCAGGATGATCTGAACCAGCCGTATCAGTACAGTTCCGTGTACCTGAACAGCGGTACTTTGAATACGAATGGTAAAACGATCACATCTGGGAACTTTGTTTCGAATACAGGTACAACGCGGTCACTGATTGCAACGGGTTCTGTGTTCAACCTGTATTATCCTTATGGGGATGTATGGAACCTGGCGGGCTCCGGTATGACGAGTGCACAGGTGAGTGGTACGACGATCAATTTTTTTGGAACGAGCAATCCGGGATTCCGGGATGATATCGGCGGTCATACATATGGTGATG
>SAIX01000052.1 GCA_004028765.1 Chitinophagaceae bacterium
GTATGCCGGGGATGTGGTAGGCCTTTTTGATACCGGCAATTTTAAAATCGGGGATACCCTTACAGAAGGGGAAGACTTTTACTTTTCGGGAATACCGACTTTTTCACCTGAAATTTTTAAAGAGTTGGTGAATAAAGATCCAATGAAAACCAAACAATTGGAAAAAGGAATTAGTCAATTGACTGATGAGGGGGTCGCGCAGTTATTTACGCAGTTTGGCGGCAATAAAAAGATCATCGGTTGCGTGGGCGAGCTCCAGTTTGAAGTGATCCAGTACCGTTTGCTGCAGGAATATGGCGCAGCCTGCGAATTCCGGTCTTTGCCATTTTACAAAGCCTGCTGGCTTACGAGCAAGGATGAAAAGAAACTGGCCGATTTCCTGCGGTTCAAACAGCAAAATTCGGCTGAAGATAAGGACGGGCTGCCGGTTTACCTGGCGCAAAGTGAATGGTTCTTAAATACCGAGATTACCAATAACCCGGATATTACTTTTCATTTCACGAGTGAGATCCATAAATAGGGCTGAATTAATAATAAAATTAAATTCAAGTATAAAATTGATTATTAATTATTTAATTCAATTTTATTGAATATTTATTCCCGACTGAATTGTATTCAAAAACCGATATATTATTTGAAAGCAGCCGTCTTATCGTGAAGCGTTTCAGCAGGGAAGATGCCGATCTGTTTTTCGCGATAAACGGCGACCCGGAAATGATGCGGTATATACGTCCGCCCAAAACAAGACCGGAATCTGATCTCTTTCTCAGTGAAAATATCGACGCTTACAAAGACGGATCTGTAAAAGGTCGTTTTGCCGTTTTCGAAAAAAGCGACCATCGTTTTATCGGGACTTTTTCCCTTTTACTGCTTGATGGGGAAATGGGTTACCATATCGGCTATGCCTTATTGCCTCCCGCCAGGGGAAAAGGATTTGCCACAGAACTCGTTAAAGAGGGGGCGGCCTATTTTTTTGCACAGGTTCCCGGGCAGGAAAAACTCTATGCAGTTACCGTTGAGGCCAATACCGGTTCGCAAAAAGTGCTGCTGCGGGCAGGTTTCTGCCAGGAAGGCATCATCCGACAGCATGGCGAAGAACTTCAATTGTTTTCGCTGAAGCGACAGGCATAGATAGCTTCTTTGTACTTTTGCCGCTCTTATGAAAGCGAAAACCCTCCGGAAAGACAAGGTCAATATCATTACCCTCGGCTGCAGCAAAAACCTGGTCGACAGTGAAGTACTGAGCGGCCAGCTGGCGGCCAACGATATCAGTGTGGTGCATGAAAACAGCAAACTGGACCATAATATATCTGTGATCAATACCTGCGGGTTTATAGATAAAGCCAAGGAAGAATCCATCAATACCATCCTCGATCAACTGGAATTGAAACGCAGGGGCAAACTTGATAAAGTATATGTGACGGGATGCCTCAGCGAAAGATATCGTAACGATCTCGAAAAAGAAATGCCCGAAGTGGATGCCTGGTTTGGCACGATGGAACTGCCCCTGATCCTGAAAAAATTTGATGCGGATTATAAAAGCGAATTGCTGGGAGAGCGTTTTTTAAGCACCCCGCAACACTATGCTTATCTCAAGATCAGCGAAGGTTGTAACCGCACCTGTTCCTTCTGCGCGATCCCGCTGATGCGGGGGCAGCATATCAGCCGCCCGGTGGAAGAACTGGTTGCAGAGGCGGAAAGCCTGGTGAAAAAGGGGGTGAAGGAGATCATGCTCATCGCCCAGGAACTCACGTACTACGGGCTGGATATTTACAAGAAGAGGGATTTGCCCAGGCTCCTGCACGCGCTGGCCGATGTGAAAGGATTGGAATGGATCAGGCTGCATTATGCCTACCCGAGCAAATTTCCCCTGGAAGTACTGGATGTGATGCGCGAGCGCGACAATATCTGCAAATACCTCGATATGCCTTTACAGCATGCCAGCAATGCAATGCTCAAAGCCATGCGGCGGAACATTACCCGGGAAGAAATGACGGACCTGATCCACACCATTCGCGAAAAAGTGCCGGGTATCTGTTTACGAACAACACTGATTGCCGGTTATCCCGGCGAAACAGAAGCGGATATTGAAGAGTTGAAAGCGTTTTTACAGGAACACCGCTTCGACAGGGTGGGGATCTTTCAATACAGTCATGAAGAAAATACTTCCGCATACGAGGTGGAAGATGATGTTCCGGCAGAAGTAAAGGCTGAACGGGCACAGGAGATCATGGAACTGCAGCAGGAGATCAGCTACGAAAAAAACCAGGAGAAAGTTGGGAAAATACTGAAAGTGATCATCGATAAAAAAGAAGCCGGCCGCTACCTGGGCCGTACGGAATTTGACAGCGTGGAAGTGGATAATGAAGTGGTGATCCATTCAAAAAAGAAACTTGCCATTGGAGAATTTGTGCGGGTACACATCACAAAAGCCTATGATTACGACCTGGAAGGAGAAGTGTTGGAATAAAAGATCGCTTCAGCCTGTCAGTCAAACTTTGAGATAAAGTTCTCTTATCTTAGTCATCTAAAAGAAATACATGGCTATTGAATGGAAAGGCGTATTTCCCGCCATTACCACTAAGTTCACGGTGGATGACCAACTCGATCTGACCTTATTCGACAAAAATCTGCAGGCACAACTCGATGCAGGGGTTGATGGGATTATCCTTGGTGGTACGCTTGGAGAGGCCAGTGTGCTTACTACATCAGAAAAGGAAATACTGGTAAAACATACGATCGGAAAAGTGGCGGGTAAAGTACCGGTGGTACTGAATATCGCTGAAGGCAGTACCCGGGAAGCTTTGAATCAGGCGGCGCTTGCAAGAGAATGGGGTGCACAGGGTTTGATGCTGCTTCCTCCCATGCGTTACAAAACCGACCACCGCGAAACGGTTGCTTATTTTACCACCATTGCACGTGCAACGGATCTTCCGATCATGATCTACAATAATCCTGTGGATTATAAGACAGACGTGACGCCGGATATGTTCGAAGACCTTACTGCCTGTAACAATATCCAGGCAATCAAAGAATCTACAAGGGATGTAACAAATGTAACCCGTCTCATCAACCGCTTCGGTAGCCGGTACCGGATACTTTGCGGGGTGGATACGCTGGCAATGGAAGAGATGTTACTCGGCGCCCATGGCTGGGTGGCAGGACTGGTTTGTGCTTTCCCTCGCGAAACGGTGGCGGTTTACCGGTTGATAAAAGCCGGGCATCTCGAAGAAGCCAGAAAAATTTATCGCTGGTTCATGCCGCTGCTTGAACTGGACATTCATCCAAAACTGGTACAATACATCAAACTGGCTGAATCGGAAGCGGGCATAGGTTCGGAAACGGTGCGTCCTCCCCGGCTTACGTTGGTTGGTGAAGAAAGGGAGCGGGTGCTCAGAACCATACGGGATGGTATCGTTTCGCGCCCGGAACTGCCTCAGTATTTAGACCTGAAAGTATAAACATGTTATTACCTGACCTGATCAACAGCACGATGCAGCAATCGCTTGCTGCGTTTGAAAGCTATTCAGCCACACCTTCGGACAGGCGTGCCGTATTCCTCGAAACGATCGCAAATGAAATAGAGGCACTCGGAGATAACCTGATCAATATGGCCGCTTCGGAAACGAACCTGCCTGCAGCGAGACTGGTTGGCGAGCGGGGAAGGACCACGATGCAGTTAAGGATGTTTGCCAAAATGTTACGGGAAGGAAGCTGGGTGGAAGCCACGATCGATACAGCCATTGCAGATAAAATACCGCCCCGCCCCGATCTGCGGAAGATGCTGGTGCCTATCGGACCCGTTGTGGTATTTGGTGCAAGCAATTTTCCGTTTGCATATTCAACAGCCGGTGGTGATACAGCCAGTGCACTGGCTG
>SAIX01000053.1 GCA_004028765.1 Chitinophagaceae bacterium
TTTTATAGTTTCGACGTTTTTTCTCTTTACTAAGCGTAGCAGGATACTTGAATATTTCACGCCATTTTTATTTTTGACCGTTGCCGTCGAATTCGGAGGAAGGTGGTTAAATATGCAATCGAAATATGCTATGTACAACGTTTTTACAACATTTGAATTTTGTTTCTACTCATTTCTTTTTTCTTTAAATTTAAAAAAGAAAAAATTTCGTAGTTTTTCAAATCTTTTTATCCCTTTTTTTATTCTTTTTTCACTAATTAATATTTTTTTTATTCAAGGTTTCAGTTCTACATTTAATACTTATACTTTTTTATTAGGCTCGTTTTTTATTGTCATTTTTTGTTGTTTATTTTTTTACGAATCAGTTTTGCCTGAGCAAATTGATCAACAACTTTCAAAACAACCATTTTTTTGGATATGTAATGGCTTATTAATTTTTTATCTTGGGTCCGTAATAATTAATGCACTTTTCGAATATTTAATTAGTAATGATTTAAGAAAAGAAGGAGCAAAAATTTATATGATAATAAACCGGAGTCTTAATGTAATTCTCTATAGCTCTTTCTGTATAGCATTTTATTTATGCCCAGACAAGAAGAAGATATCCTGATTACCATCGTAGTCGCTTCTGTTTTTTTTGTATTGATTGGCAGCTTTCTTTTGTTGCTTGTTTTTGTTTTCCTGCGTCGCCAAAGAAAAAACAAAGAAGAAAAAGAGGAAATGAAAAACCGGTTTGAAAGAACACTACTGAAAACCCAATTGGAAATTCAGGAGCAGGCATTCGCATATATCAGCCAGGAAATTCATGACAACATCGGACAGGTGCTTAGCCTGGTGAGGCTAAATCTCAATACGTTTGACAATTCGATCACCGAAGAAAAAATAAACCAAACCGATGAACTTCTCGGCAAAGCCATTAAAGACCTGCGAGACCTCAGCCATAACCTTCAAAATAACAGGATACACCATATCGGGATTGTGGAATCTGTAAGACAGCTCCTGGTATCACTCGAAAAAACGGGAAGGTTCACCACGAGTTTTAAAACCTCTGATAATTTTCATATCCTTGATGCAAATACAGATATCATCCTGTACCGCATGATACAGGAAATTGTGAATAATATCATCAAACACGCATCAGCTGATCATATTGAAATCTCGATCGACAATGATGCGGCCGATTTGATCACAATACAGATCACTGACAATGGTATTGGATTTGATACCAGCCTGCTGAACCAGGAAAGACCCGGTATCGGGTTACAAAATATTATCAACCGCTCTAAAATGATCAACGCGACCGTTTCAGTAAATAGTTCGCCGGGTAACGGAACTGCCATAACTTTACATATCAAACCCAAATCCGCATCCGTATGACTTCCGTAGCATTAGTTGATGACCACGAGCTTCTGCGAACCGGCCTTGCTGCTATTATAAACTCGTTCGAAGGGTTTAAAGTTGTAATGGAGGCGAATAATGGGAAACAGTTCATCGAAAAAATAAAATCGAAAATATCACCGGATATTGTTTTGCTTGATATTACCATGCCGGAAATGGATGGTTATGAAACATCTATCTGGATCAAAAACAACCTGCCGCAAACCAAGGTGCTTGTACTCAGCATGCTTGAAAACGATACAGCAATTATAAGAATGCTGAAAAACGGGGCAAGGGGCTACATCCTGAAAGACAGTAAGCCAAAAATTTTTAAAGAAGCTTTAGACAGTATCCGTGAAAGCGGCTATTTTATCAATGAACTGGTGAGTAACAAACTGATGCATTATATTAACCAGGAAGATAATTTTGATGGCGATGCATTTACTTTAAACAGCCTCAGTGAAAATGAAACCACTTTCCTGAAATGGATCTGCACCGAAAAGACTT
This sequence comes from Chitinophagaceae bacterium, assembly GCA_004028765.1. Classification (GTDB taxonomy): domain Bacteria; phylum Bacteroidota; class Bacteroidia; order Chitinophagales; family Chitinophagaceae; genus Sediminibacterium. The sequence goes on from SAIX01000053.1 coordinate 1,885, forward strand.
ACAAAGAAATTGCAGATGAAATGTGCCTTAGTCCGAGAACCATTGATACATACAGAGACAACCTATTCAAAAAACTGGATGTTAAAACCAGGGTTGGCCTTGCCATTTTCGCAATTAAAAACGGGATCGTTAATATTTAAATCTCTCTGACCTTCTGGTGTAATGATCACTGGTTTTTCCTAATTTACAAGCATCCTCCTTTTACGGATGCTATCAAAGAAAAATCAATATACTTTTTTATCCACCCTGTTTATCACGGTAGTATTTCCGTGTGCATCTATATTCCCCCAGTCACGGGTTCCTGCAATTGGTGAATGGCGCGACCATCTCAGTTACCAACAGGCCAGGCAGGTAGTAAAATCAGACAGGATCTATTGTGCAACATCGTCTGCAATTTTTGCGATCAATGATAAAAATGAAATAGACAGGTTCACAAAAGTAAATGGACTGAATGATATCGGCGTTCAGGCAATAGACTGGGATCAACAGACAGGTCAGTTAGTAGTCGCCTATACCAATAGTAATCTTGATATCCTTAAAAACAGTTCTGTAAAAAATATCGGAGATATTAAAAGGAGCAGGATATCGGGCAATAAATCTGTGTACAGGATCTTCTGTAAAAATGGGTTTGCTTACCTGAGCAGCGGGCTCGGCATCATCATCGCCGATTTAAATCGTTACGAAATAAAGGATACCTGGTTTATTGGTAATACCGGTAGCCAGGTAAAAGTAAATGCTTTTACTGCTGATGCCAATCGCTTTTATGCTGCAACTGAAGAAGGCTTAAAATCAATCGCACAAAATAATCCCAATCCTTCCAACTATGCAAACTGGCAGTTATTGAGCGGTGTGGCTGGATTGACTACAGGCTCTATAAAAAATGTATTGGCGGTAAATGGAACAATCGTCGCTGAAAAAAATGACAGCCTTCTTCTTTACAATGGCACAAACTGGTCGTTATTATACAACGATAAAAACTGGCCCATCGTTTCCACATCAGCCTCGGATAATAAATTACTGGTATGCCAGCGAACAGTATCCGGTGCAGCAAGGGTTATTCAGTTGAATACAAACGGGCTGATAGAAAAAACACTTTCGCAGGCAAATGTTATCTCCTATCCATCATCTGCTATCATTGACAATAATAATATCTGGGTGGCAGATCAGTTTGGCGGTTTATCAAAATTTACTGGTAATGGAACAGAACAATGGATACCCAATGGCCCGTTGGGCACTGCAGACGGTGAATTTATTTTTAAAGACCAGCACCTCTATGCTGCAGCAGGCAGTGTGAACACTGCATGGAATTACCAGTACAACCGGAATGGTGTGTTTGAATTTGCAGATGAAAAATGGGGCTACAGAGGTTATTACAATATCCCCAAGTTAGATTCTGTTTTAGATTTTATCACAGTGGCCGTTGATCCCACAGACGGAACTCTGTGGGCAGGGAGTTTCGGTGGAGGCCTGGTTCATTTTAAAGATGCCGCCACAACAGATATCTATAAAAAACAAAACAGCAGTTTACAGGCAGCCATTGGCGACCCGGGCAGTGTGCGGGTTAGTGGTCTTGCATTTGATAAAAACGGGAATCTATGGGTAAGCAATTATGGTGCTGCTTCTAATCTTCATCTTAGAAAAAATAATGGTGCCTGGAAAGCATTCAATATCCCTTTCCCGTTAACAGAAAATGCAGCAGGTCAGATCATCAACGATGAAGACAATAACCAGCTCTGGATCGTTTGCCCGAAAAACAACGGGCTGATCTGTTACAATTATGGGCCCGTTATCGATAACGCTGCAGATGATAAATGGAAATGGTACCAGCAGGGAAGCGGTAATGGAAATCTCCCTTCCAATAATGTGTTATATATTGTAAAAGACAAAAGCGGCTTTATCTGGGTGTGTACTGATAAAGGGATCGGAATCGTTCAATGCACAAGTTCAGTTTTCAACGGGCAAAGTTGTGATGCAACCCTGCCCGTGGTTCAACTGGACCAGTTTGCGGGATTATTATTTAAAGATGAAATTGTTCAGTGCATTGCCATTGATGGTGCCAACAGAAAATGGGTGGGCACTAAAAATGGCGTATGGCTGCTTTCGCCCGAAGGGGATAAAATCGTATACCGGTTCACAGAAGAGAACAGCCCGCTTTTCAGCAATGATGTCAGAAGAATTGCAGTGGATCCTGTTAGCGGTGAAGTGTTCTTTTCCACTTTATCCGGCATCTGCAGTTTCCGAAGCACTGCCACCGAGGGGGCTACAAATAATTCGCAGGTACTCGTTTTTCCCAATCCCGTTCCTCCCGGGTACAATGGTACAATTGCGATCAGGGGGTTGACGGACAATGCCCTGGTTAAGATCACCGAACTGAGTGGGAAACTTGTTTACCAGACCCGTGCCAATGGCGGACAGGCTGTATGGGATGGGAGAAATTATACTGGTTCGAAAGTTGCCAGTGGTGTATATCTCGTCATCGTAAGAAACGATCCTGGCAACGAATATATCGCAACCAGGATCGTAATTACTTCCGGCCGTTAATCGCTGTCTTTATCTGCTTTTTTTGTTGCCTTAAAAAAAGCCGCACGTTTTGGCCCGGGGAAGGGTTCTGTATCTCCCTTCAAACCATACCAGAGCACGGTATTGAATTCAAGGTCGGGCACCGCATCTTCTTTTGTAAGATTGAATTTTTCAGAACGGCGCTGCCATTCATTCATGGCTGTATTTTTATCCGTGAGGTTTACCTGTGCCGGGCGCATATTGAAAGCTGTAAGATTCGGCGTACTGGTGAAACAACGCCACATGGGTGTGGCTGCGGCATCATACTGGCTCATAGGTGGTATCCCAAGAATCAGTTCAATTGTACGAAGCATCGAAGAAGTTGAATACATCGTATGATCCACATAACCCCTCTTTACAAAACCACCGGCAATATAGGCGGGGCTGCGGTGTGCATCCACATGATCGGCGCCATTCTGTGCATCATCTTCCAGGATAAAAACAGCTGTTTCTTTCCAGATCGGGCTTTTACTTAAATACTCTACAAATAATCCCACAGCAAGATCATTATCCGCCACATGCGCATAAGGGGTTGGCCGGCCTTTGCGCAAACCTTCCGTATGGTCATTACAAAAACGAACACTGTTAAACCGCGGAACTGCATTAGCAGCCAGCAGTGAATCAAATTCCTTTTTCCATTGGTAAAATCTTGTTGTATCCCTTACCCCATTATCATATCCTGTGAAATAAGGGCAGAGATGCCCTTTCAATGCAGGGATATTGGGTTTGTAATTGTCTGCAAATTCACCATATGTCCGATAGCTTACACCTGCTTTTTTGCAATGGTCCCAGATAAAACCACCTTTATTATTTGCGACGTCACGGTTTCCCTCTGCATCATAGCCGCCACCCCGGCCACCGTAACTGGTTACCCAGTTCTTCTCAAGAAAATCAGTAGCATACGCACCGGTACTCCAGTTATGCCCGTCGGCGCTTACTTCACCATCCACATAAAAATTATCAAGCAGAACAAATTCTTTTGCCAGTGCATGCTGGTTCGGTGTTACGTTCTCCCCGAACAATACCAGTTTCGGGTCCCCGTTTCCTTCCTTTATGTCTCCCAATACCTGGTCGTAAGTACGGTTTTCCTTGATGATATAAAACACATATTTAATCGGGCCCTGCTCTCCCACTTTACGCGGTATCGGGTTTCCTGCTTCACCCTGGGTGATCTGTTCTTTCACTTTGTTGTAAGGCGTATTCCGGTATACCACCTGCGAGTAAATGCTTAACTGTTTATCCGTAGGCTCTTCAAACACACTCATCTCACCCTTGAACAAACCGGCGATATATTGTACATCAATTGGTTTATTGGGATCGCCGCCCTGGTAAACGACAGAGCCGCGGCCCTGGAAAGGGCTTGGTCCATAAGGATTGGCCATCGAAGAATATCCTTTCCCGTTTGCTACGAATACTTTTTTCACGATCACTTTTACATTGGTGGGATACCAGCCTACTGGGATAAAACCACGGCTTTTGCTCTGCCCGGGCATTGATACATCAAAAACAGCGAGACAGTTATTATCTGCATTTGCGATATACAATGTTTTTTCATTACTGCTCAGCGCAAGGCCATTCGTAGTTGAACCGTTGGGGGCATCGGGGTATAAAGCCGCGTTCAGTGTTTCTGCCACTTTTCTTTCCTGCACATTGATTACAGAAACAGAATTATCATTCGAATTGGCTACATAAAGAAATCTCCCGTTTTTAGAAAGGCAGAGTTCATTGGGGTTGTCGCCAACTGCGATCTCTGCTGTTACGTTCTTTTTACCGGTATCAAAAACATACACTTTATCACAGCCCCAGCAACTGATATACAGTTCTTTCCTGTCGGGAGAAAGTGTACAGGCATACGCTTCTCCGCCGAGTGAGAATTTATCCGTTACTTTTTTTGCAGCAAGGTCTACGATATACAATGAATTGTTATCCTTAGTAACCACATACAGCAACTGTTTTGCATCATCGATGGCAATACCGGTGGGAGAAAGTTTATTGGGCCATTTTTTCCCAAGCATAATACTATCCTTCAAAACCAGTTTTTGGTTTTCAATTGCGTATTCCGTAATCCAGTTGTCATTACCACCTGAGGCATATAATTTTTTTTCATCGGCGCTGAATGCAAGCCCATACCATGCTTTCGGGATAACTACATTGTCGAGTATTTTTTCGGAAGAAGGATCGATCAACTGGATGCTGTGTACGCTCTGCCCGTTATTGGTGACTGCCACCAGTTTCTGCGATCTGCTTACAGCGATATTCAGCGGAAGATCACCCAGCGGAAAATGGCGGCCAACAGGTGTAAGGCTCCAGCCATTGGGAAGCGTAACTTTATTCGCTTCTACCTGGTCGATGGATTGTGCCGAAAGGGAAGAAAAAAAGAACAGCCCTGTACAGGCTAGGATGACCTTTTTCATACAGAAATTTTAGTACCCGTAAAGATACAGAAGCCGTTTTAGTAAAGCAGGAGGCCACGATTATTTAATAATAGAGAGATATTATACCAACATCACTGCTTGGTGTACTCATAACTCCGGCCCGCTTTAAAACGGGAACCACCTTTTTCACCGGGGATCACCATGTATTGAATTTGCCGGATCGTAACCGGTGCATTGGCAGGCCTGGGGCTGCCATCAGCAGGATATACAGGAAAACGGCGAACGAGCACGCCCTCCATCAGAAAAAATTCATCGCCACCTCTGTATCCCACACGCAACTTGGGGTCGTCAAAAATATCCGGGAAGATGATGGGCGCAACCGATTCATTTTTTTCTGAACTGATTGCGATCACATTACCCCGAATTGTTGAATCAAGGCCTTGTGTATATACATAGATCACCAGGTCAGGATAGCCATCGCGGTTGATATCATCCACTTCGGCTTTGGCAATACGGCCTTTGATCTCAAACGAAAACTCACGCATATCCTTATCAAAGCCGATAGGGGAAATGGTAGCCACGTTGCGGTCCGGGCTTTTATTGATACAGCTTACGCGGTACCCTGTTTTACCCACTTTCATACTGGTATCAATTTTCCTCGACAGGTTCGGTAACTGTGCATGCAGTTTTGGTGCAATAGAAAAAGTGCATGCAAAAACCAGGCAAAAAATAAGACACTGAGATCGCATAATAAGGGGCGTTGATCAGACCGGGAAGATACAGAAAGCTATTTACATATTCCGCCGGTACTGTCCACCCACTTCATACAAAGCATGGGTGATCTGCCCGAGTGAGCAATATTTCACGGTTTGCATCAGTTCTTCAAAAAGATTTCCGTTGGCAATGGCCACTGCTTTGAGTTTCTGCAATGCTTCCTGTGCTTTGTTTTCATTCCGTTTGTGAAAAGCTTTCAGGTTCTGTATCTGCTGTTCTTTTTCTTCGGTAGTGCTGCGGATCACTTCGCCTGGCAAAACGGTCGGGCTTCCCTTTTTATTCAGGAATGTATTCACGCCTATCAATGGGAGTTCACCGGTATGTTTCAGGGTTTCATAATGCAGGCTCTCTTCCTGGATTTTATTCCGCTGGTACATTCTTTCCATGGCGCCCAGTACCCCTCCGCGGTCGGTAATGCGGTCAAATTCTGCCAGTACGGCTTCTTCCACGAGGTTGGTCAGTGCCTCTATTGCAAAACTGCCCTGGATAAAATTTTCCGTAACAGCTGTACCCAATTCGCGGTTGATGATCAGTTGTATCGCCATCGCCCTCCGTACGCTTTCTTCGGTGGGTGTGGTGATGGCTTCGTCGTATGCATTGGTATGAAGGCTGTTGCAATTGTCATAGATCGCATACAGGGCCTGCAATGTGGTGCGGATATCATTAAAGTCTATCTCCTGTGCATGCAAACTTCTTCCGCTGGTTTGAATATGGTATTTCAGTTTCTGCGAACGTTCATTGGCTTTGTATTTGTATTTCATCGCCTTGGCCCAGATACGCCTCGCCACACGGCCGATCACACTGTATTCGGGGTCCATCCCATTGCTGAAAAAGAAAGAAAGATTGGGTGCAAAATCATCGATATGCATCCCGCGGCTAAGATAATACTCAACATAGGTGAACCCGTTTGCCAACGTGAAAGCCAGCTGTGTAATGGGATTCGCACCCGCTTCTGCAATATGATAGCCACTGATACTGACACTGTAAAAATTTCTTACTTTCTGATCAATGAAATATGCCTGCACATCTCCCATCAGTTTCAATGCAAACTCGGTAGAGAAAATACAGGTGTTCTGTGCCTGGTCTTCTTTCAGGATATCAGCCTGTACGGTACCGCGTACCTGCGATAATGCCTCTGCTTTTAGTTTTGCATATACCTCAGCCGGTAACACTTCATCACCTGTAACACCTAGTAAACCGAGGCCCAATCCGTTGTTGCCTTCCGGTAAACGCTCCGGCAGAGAAGGGTTATAATAAACTGCTCTGGGCAGTTGTTTGAATTTTTGATCGATGTATGATCTTACTTCTTCCCACCGGTTGTTTTCCGTGATCCATTTTTCACAAAGCTGATCGATCGCTGCATTCATAAAAAAAGCGAGGATGATCGGTGCGGGGCCATTGATCGTCATACTCACAGAGGTTTTCGGATCGCAGAGATCAAAACCACTATAGAGTTTTTTTGCATCATCCACCGTTGCGATACTCACACCACTGTTCCCTACTTTACCATATATATCCGGGCGGTGATCGGGATCTTCGCCATAGAGTGTTACACTGTCGAATGCAGTGGATAAACGGATAGCGGGCTGCCCCAAAGAAACATAGTGAAAGCGTTTATTGGTTCTTTCCGGTCCACCTTCACCGGCAAACATCCGTGTAGGGTCTTCACCCTTGCGTTTTAATTCAAATACCCCTGCGGTGTAGGGAAACACACCCGGAACATTTTCCTGTAATTGCCATCGGAGTATATCGCCCCAGTCTTTGTATTGCGGCAATACCAGTTTGGGTATACGCGAACCACTGAGCGATTTAGCAGTGAGCGGTTGCTTGATGATTTTATCCCTTACCTGGTATTCAAAAAAATCAGCCTCGTATTTTTTTACAAGCGCCGGCCATCCTTCCAGCAGTTTTTTGCATTCAGGATGAAGCTGCTGTTCAAAATGTGAGCGCAGGTCGGAAAGTTCCTGCAAGGGTTTGGAAAGTGATTGCTCCACTCCTTTTACCTGGTACAAACGCGAAGCAATCACTACCTGTTCATTCACCCATGCATCATAGCCCCGGTTTGCTTCTGATATTTCTGAAAGATAACGGACCCTTTTGGGGGGAATGATCTGTGATTTGGTAGTGGTACTTTCTTTTACATCTGCATGCTGTATGGTTCCTGAAAATACAACACCGCATTTTTTGGCAATGGTGTCCAGTATCTTTTCAAACAGTTCATTTACGCCCGCATCGTTGAATTGCGCAGCAATGGTGCCTACTACCGGAAGGTTTTCATCTTTTGTGTCCCATAGCCCATGATTGCGTTTGTATTGTTTTCTTACATCATGCAAAGCGTCGAGTGCGCCGGCTTTATCAAATTTGTTGATACAGATCACATCTGCATAATCCAGCATATTGATCTTTTCCAGTTGTGATGCGGCGCCGTATTCGGGCGTCATTACATAGAGACTGATATCACAATATTCAAGAATGGATGCATCGCTTTGTCCCACCCCTGCCGATTCGAGAATGATAAAATCAAACCCTGCCGCTTTGCAGATATCGATGGCATCCTGTACATGCGCGCTCAGTGCGGTATTGTCATCCCTGGTAGCAAGGCTGCGCATATATGCACGGCCATTCGAGATCGCATTCATCCGGATCCTGTCGCCCAGTAATGCACCGCCTGTTTTTTTCTTCGACGGATCAACAGATATTACCGCAATCGTTTTATCTGAAAATGTATGCAGGTACCTTCTTACAATTTCATCGGTAACTGAGCTTTTCCCTGCGCCACCCGTACCGGTGATACCAAGCACAGGGATGTTATTGATTTTTATGGATCCGTGGTCAGGGTTCCCGTTTTCTGCATTGGTGATCAAACGCGCGATACGGCGTACATCTTTCACTTCCCCGATCGTCATCGGCGTTTTGTATTCGCCGTTGCCATTGAGCGAAAAATCGCATTGGCGTATCACATCTTCGATCATGCCTTCCAATCCCATTTTTCTGCCATCATCAGGGCTGTAGATCCTTGTGATGCCATATTGGTGCAGCTCACGTATTTCCTCAGGCAAAATGGTTCCGCCACCGCCGCCAAAAATCCGGATATGCCCGCAGCCGTTCTGGTCAAGCAGGTCTTTCATATACTTGAAAAACTCCACATGCCCCCCCTGGTAACTTGTAATTGCGATGCCCTGCGCATCTTCTTCAATCGCACATTCCACGATTTCGGCCACGCTCCTGTTATGACCGAGGTGAATGATCTCTGCACCCTTTGCCTGGAGGATGCGGCGCATAATATTGATCGCGGCATCATGCCCGTCGAACAAACTTGCTGCTGTAACAATCCTGATCTTATGTTTGGGTGAATATGACATGCCGGAACATTAAGTACCGGCAAAAATACAGGTTTCAATGCTAAGGTTAACAATTGTTAGCTTTCGAAAATAGATCTTATTTCAGGAACTTGATTACATTGGAAGCAAATCAATGCCATGCGCTTTTCTGTTACAGTAATGAAAGAGGCTGTTTTTCCCGTGATCAGGCTTGCAGATACAGTAAGCGGAACTTACGCCGAGATCTATTCTGCCGGTGCTTTGCTGAATGCTTTCTGTATCCGTTTATCCGGGGGAGGTGAACATAATTTTGTTGATGGATTTTCTTCCCCGGAAGATTGTTTGCAAAATATCACACAGGGTTTCAGGAGCGCCAAGTTAAGCCCGTTTGTATGCCGTATGCATAAGGGCAGTTATGTATGGAATGATACAAAGTACCAGACAAAAAAATGGTATCTCGGGGAACATTCCATTCATGGTTTATTGTACGATGCGGCTTTTACAGTAACCGATCAATTCGCGAGCAATGAAAAAGCAGCGGTAACGCTCGAATATCATTACAGTGGAGAAGACAAAGGATATCCTTTTCCGTATACCATGATGGTAAGCTGGCAGCTTACCGATGGTAACCATCTCAGTGTAACCACTTCGGTGTATCATCACCAGGAACAGGCCATCCCTTTTGCAGATGGCTGGCACCCGTATTTTACACTGGGAGGCCCGGTGGATGACTGTACACTTCAGTTCAGCAGTTCGCGGCAACTGGCATACGATGCTGATCTGTTACCTACCGGGAACATTATAGAAGATGGGCGTTTCAGGAATGGCAGTTCTTTACAAAATATAACGCTGGATAATTCCTTTGAACTTTCATTCGAATCAGTACAACCCAGGTGCATCCTTGAAAATAAGCGGTTCCGTTTTACAATAGAGCCTGGTAAAGCTTATCCGGTTTTGCAAATTTATACCCCGCCCCACCGCAAAAGCATTGCCATCGAAAACCTGAGCGGTGCACCGGATAATTTTAATAACCATATCCATCTCCTGGTACTTGAACCCAATGAACAGAAATTGTTCAGAACAGTGTACAGCGCAGAAGAACTCACCTGAATAAGGAATACCGGATTCTGAAGTACTGCGAGATTCCGTGTTCCGTGTTCTATCGTTCAATATTCTCAGAGATCCACTACTGCAATCATACTGATCTCCACATTCACGCCGCGGGGCAGGCCTTTTACAGCTACGGTTTCGCGTGCGGGATAATCACCGGTGAAATAAGTGCCATACACTTCGTTTACCTGTGCAAACAGGCTCATATCGCTGAGGAAAATCGTGGTTTTTACAATATGCCCAAACGTGAGTTTGGCTTCGGATAAAACAGCCTGCAGGTTTTTCATTACCTGGTGGGTTTCGGCCTGTATACTGCTGGTTTCCAGCTCACCGGTTTCGGGAACAAATGCTACCTGTCCGCTCAAAAAAACCATACCATTGGCCCTTACTGCCTGGTTATACGGACCGATCGGCGAAGGGGCTTTATCCGTTTTAATAATCTGCTTCGACATAGGAAAAGTTTTAATCAGCGGCAAGTTGCTGTATTTCTATCATCCCGCCAACCTAAATTTGCGCTTTGGCCCATACCATGAAAATTGCAGCTTTTGCCGATACAGAACAGGGAAATGTCCTGAAACAAAAAACCCCCGAAGGGATATTGCTTCAATTCTGTGAACGAACAGAACCGGTTCCTGCTGCCGATCTTTACATCGATCTGCATTACGAAGAGCAGGGTTATTTTTTTACAATGGTTACCGACAAACCTGTACTGGTGAATGCTGTTACCGATACCACTGCAAAGCTTCCCGGGAATGCAATCCGCATCAACGCATGGCCGGGTTTTCTTGAAAGAAATATTCTTGAGCTGGCAACAGGAAGCGATCATTCGTTCTTTACAAACGCCATAAAAATTTTTGAGCAACTGGGCTGGCAATGCAGGCAGGTTCCGGATGTGCCGGGCCTTACTGCGCCCCGTATCATTGCGATGATCATCAATGAAGCGTATTTTGCCCTCGGCGATGGCATCAGTACCAAAGAATCCATCGATACGGCAATGCAACTGGGCACCAACTATCCCTATGGGCCCTTTGCCTGGTGCGAAAAGATCGGCATCCATAAAATTCAAAATTTACTTTCGATCCTTGCAGGTGAAAATCCGCGTTACCTACCCGCACCGGCTTTAATCGCCGAATCACTTTGAGAATACTATGCCCTTACTGCTCCATATCGACACCGCCACCGAACATGCCAGCATCTGTTTATCACAGGATGAAAAGGTTGTTGGATTGGAAGAAAGCAGCGATCAAAAAAACCATGCATCGTTTGTGCAAACAGCTATTCAAAAACTGTTGGACAGATCCGGGTTTGTGCTTTCCGCTGTCGATGCAATATCCGTAAGTGCCGGGCCTGGCAGTTATACGGGGTTACGGGTTGGCCTTGCAAGTGCCAAAGGCATTTGTTATGCTTTGAATAAACCATTGATCCTGCTGCATACATTGCAGGTATTGGCGCAATCAGTAAAAGAGAAAGCGGCTTTGCTGGGAGAAAAGACAGTTATCTGCCCCATGATCGATGCGAGGCGAATGGAAGTTTTTACCGCAATGTATAACAGTGACCTCGCTGAAAAACAAGCTGCCCATGCATTGATTTTAACAGAAAGCAGTTTTGCGGATGAATTAAAATCCGCACAGGTCCTGTTCTGTGGCTCCGGCCAGGCAAAATGCCGTCAGGTACTGACCCCCGCTGCCGGGGCACATTTTACAGATCAGCAACATACGGCTGCCGATATGGTGCCATTGGCCCTGCAAAAATTCCAGCAACAGCAGTTTGCAGACCTTGCCTATAGCGAACCTTTTTATGTAAAGGAGTTCTTTACTCCTGCCCGCAAAGCTTAGTCTGGCGAAAAATATAGGCAAAATTTATACTATGAATCCCGAAACTATTTGTGTAACTTTATTAAAGCATTAAAATGTTCCCCTAACCCCCAATTAACTTTTATTGCCATGACCCAAACCCTGCAAGCCGTAGTTCTCGTGAACGGCAAAACGCCGATTAAGGTTGATTTTCTACATACAAAGAAAGCCTCTCTCATACTGCGTTCCATTAACCACAAACTGAGGCAGCAGATCATCAAATTGCTGGATGAACACCAGAAAATGACGGTAACCGAGATCTATGTAAAACTCCGCCTTGAGCAATCTGTCGCTTCCCAGCACCTGGCCATTTTACGGAGGGCGGGTATTGTTAGCACCAGCCGCGATGGCAAATTCATTTTCTATTCCGTGAATTATGCAAGATTGGGAGATGTGGTTCAATTTGTAGAGTCGCTGGTAGGATAAACCTGCCATTTTGGTCGATTTCCCCCTTCCGGGGAGTCTGGCGCGATGCTTGCCTGTATCTTTGCACAAAAGCCCGTTTTATGTACATAGAACAATTGTATACAGGCTGTATCAGCGAAGCAGCTTATTATATCGAAAGTGATGGTGAAGCCGCCATCGTTGACCCTTTGCGGGATATTGAAGATTACCTGAACCTTGCCAACGAACGAAATACCCGGATCAAATATATTTTTGAAACACATTTTCATGCCGATTTTGTAAGCGGTCATCTCGACCTTGCCGCTGCCACCGGCGCTAAAATCATTTACGGCCCCGATACAGTTACCAAACTGCCCGTTTATATCGCAAAAGACGGCGAACATTTTGCGCTCGGAAAAATCAGCATTGAAGTATTGCATACGCCCGGCCATACACTGGAGAGCAGTTGTTTTCTCCTGAAAGATGAAAACGGGAAAGGGCATGCCGTGTTTACCGGCGATACTTTATTTGTGGGAGATGTGGGCCGGCCCGATCTCGCCCAAAAAACGAATGAAACCACAATGGAAGACCTTGCAGGGATGCTATATGAAAGCCTGCAGAAAAAGATCATGCCATTGGCCGATGAAGTGATTATGTACCCCGCGCATGGAGCCGGCAGCAGTTGTGGTAAAAACCTCGGGCCGGAAACCTACAGCACCATCGGCGAGCAGAAAAAAACAAATTACGCCTTACAGCAACAAAGCAAATCGGATTTTATCAAAGCCGTAACGGAAGGCCTTACAGCGCCACCACAATATTTCCCGATCAATGCCATGATCAACAAAGAAGGATATGAAAGCCTCGACGCCGTGCTGAACAAAGGCATGACCGCGTTAAGTGTTGCCGCATTTAAAGAGAAAGCCGCTGCAGAAGGAACCATTATCCTCGATACACGTGTATCTTCTTCATTCACCCAAGGTTTTGTTCCCGGCTCCATCAGTATCGGGCTGGATGGAAGATTTGCCGAGTGGGCAGGGAGCCTGCTTCCATTTGACAAACCTTTTATCCTTGTTACAGATGCAGGAAAAGAAAGAGAAACGATTGTGCGGCTGGCCCGGGTGGGATATGATAAAATAGATGGCTACCTCGAAGGCGGTTTTGAAGCCTGGCAGAAAGCCGGCGAACCCGTTGATATGATCATTGATGTGGAAGCAGATGAATTGGCGATGGATATTCCCTTTGATGAGAACTTACTGGTGGTCGATGTACGCAAGCCGGCAGAATATGCAGATGGGCATGTAAAAGATGCCATGAATATCCCTTTAATGGAAATGACCGACCCGGGCAGCATGGCAGATCTTGACGACAGGCATAATATCTATGTGCATTGTGCAGGTGGTTACCGCAGCGTGATCGCTGCATCACTGATCAAACGCCAGGGCATCCATAACCTGCGCAATGTCTTAGGCGGTTATGGTAAGATCAAAGAATTAAGCGATAAAATAAAAATCGAAAAAGAAGCAGGTGTATTGAATTAAGCTTCGCCCTCAATCACATACTGACTGAATTTTTCAGGATCGTAAGAAAATTTCCATCTTCTGTGGCTCCACAAATAATTGTGGGGTCTTTTTTTGACACTTTCTTCGATATGCTCGATCAGTTTTTTTGTGATAAACCCTTTGGGTGTTTGCCCGGGTGTTGTGGTAAGCAGGGTGAAATCTGTACGGTAGTATCCTCGTTTCACCCGGTACAGGTCAGCCATAACAACCGCTGTATTTTTACTGATCGCCCCTTTTTCCGGGCCTTTTACAAATGGGGTAAGCCTTCCGAAAAACCTTACCCAGTAAGCGTTTGCGGGGTCAACAGGGTTTTGATCGGCCACCAGGCCAAGCGCATAAGGTTTATCTGCATATTGGTGAAACTGCGAACGGAAATCGGCCGTAGAGATCAATATGGTGCCAAACTTACTGCGGATCTTCAGCATCAGTCGGTTGAAATGCGGGTTGCTTAAGGCAGTGAAAATACCGATCAAAGGATAGCGGCTGTTCTTTGCAATACCAAGGTTCAGGAATTCCCAGTTAAAATAATGGCCGGCATGTATCTGTACACTTTGCCCGGTTGGATAGAGATCGTTCAACACTTCTGTATTGATGGAATATCTTTTGTCGAATTCTTTCGGGGAGATTGAAACCAGCTTGATCGTTTCAACAAAGGTGTCGGTAAAATTTTTATAAAAATCTTTCGCAATGCGGATCCTTTCTTTTTCCGTTTTTTCCGGGAAGGCAATACCAAGGTTACCCATCACCACTTTTTTACGGTAGCCAAAAACATAATACACCAGCAGGTACAATCCATCGCTGATCACATACATGATGCGCCAGGGTATCAGCGACAGCAGGTAAAAAATTCCGTAAAGTAGATGGTACATGTTATTGACCCGGTTTTGTAATGTTATTTACAGAATGATATTCTGCAGCAGATCGCTTTTCTGAATATGGTCTGTATTATAATGCAGGCCCCTGCTCTCTTTCCTGAATTCAGCCCCTTTCACAATAAGATAGCCAACTGTGATCAGGTTCCGAAGTTCGCACAATTGCGGGGAAACCTTTGTAGACCGGTAAAGGGCTTCTGTTTCAGTAAACAAAAGGTCCAGCCTTTTCATGGCGCGTTCTAAACGGGTATCGGTTCTTACGATCCCCACATAATCACTCATGATCTGCTGCAGTTCTTTCTGGCTTTGTGTGATCAGGATCATTTCACTTGGGTCGGTGGTACCGGTTGCTTTCCAGTCGGGAATTTTTTCTTCGTATTGGATACTGTCAATCTGCTTCTCACTGTCAATAAAACAACGGTGCCCGAATACCATTGCCTCGAGCAGGCTGTTACTCGCCAGGCGGTTGGCGCCATGTAAACCTGTGCTCGCACATTCGCCGCAGGCATACAGTCTCTGAATCGAAGTTCGGCCCCATTCATCTGTTTTGATCCCACCGCAACTGTAGTGTGCTGCGGGTGCAACAGGGATCATCTGCTGCATGGCATCGATACCGATACGCAAACATTTTTCATAGATGTTAGGGAAGTGATGAATAAATTTTTTTTTATCCATGTGCCGGCAATCGAGGTACACATATTCCGTACCTCCTTTCTTCATTTCATTATCGATGGCCCTTGCCACAATATCACGCGGGGCGAGGTCTTTACGCGCATCGTATTTTTCCATGAAGGCTTCCCCGCTTTTATTGCGCAGAACAGCGCCATCACCGCGCACGGCTTCTGTTATGAGAAAAGAGGGCGATACACCTGGCTCATACAATGCGGTTGGATGAAATTGAATGAACTCCATGTTCTCAATCCTTCCTTTTGCCCGGTATACCATTGCGATTCCATCGCCGGTGGCGATACGCGGATTCGTGGTGGTTCTATAGGCCTGTCCGCAACCGCCCGTTGCCAGCAAAGTGATTTTAGAAAGGATCTTTTCGATCTGATTGGTATGCAGGTTCAGTACATACACACCATAACAGGTAATATCAGTGGTTGATTTGGTAACGAGATAACCAAGGTGGTGCTGTGTAATAATATCCACCACAAAGCAATGATTGATCAGTTCGATATTCGTCACTTTGGCCATTTCGGAAAGCAGTGCCCTTTCCATTTCCTGGCCGGTAACATCTTTGTGGTGAAGGATGCGGTTTTCGCTGTGACCGCCTTCTTTACCCAAACTATATTCTCCTTTTTCATCCCTGTCGAATTCGGCACCATAGGTAATGATCTCCCGTATGCGTTCCGGTCCTTCGGTAACAACGATCTCCACAATCTTTTCATTACACAATCCGTCGCCCGCTACTAGGGTGTCTTCAATATGTTTGTGGTAGCTGTCTTTTTCTTCATCCCAAACACCTGCAATACCGCCCTGTGCATATTTGGTATTCGTTTCATCTGCCTGTGTTTTGGTGATCACCGTCACTTTTCGTTCCGGAAATGCCCTCGCGGTTTTTAATGCGTAGGTTAGTCCTGCAATCCCCGATCCGATCACTAAAAAATCTGTTCTCATATTTTTTATTATGCGGGCTCAACCCAGGCGCCATGCTCTTTGAGCAGCCCGATCAATTCATCCACAGCAATTTCACTGTCGATATTTCTTTTCATGATATCCTTACCCTTGTACAGCGTGATCTTACCCACGCCGCTGCCCACATACCCAAAATCCGCATCGGCCATTTCGCCCGGGCCATTTACAATACAGCCCATGATAGCGATCTTAACGCCTTTTAGATGATGGGTTACACTTCGGATCTTTGCAGTGGTTTCCTGCAGGTCAAACAAAGTTCTGCCGCAACTCGGGCAACTGATGTATTCTGTTTTTGAGATACGGGTGCGTGTTGCCTGGAGAATGCCGAATGCAGTGGTATTGATAAACTGTTCAACCGAATTGTTATTACTGTAGTTCCTGCCGCTGGTATCCTGTTTACCTGATGCCAAGAGACGATAGCTTTCCTGCGTCATCCCCAAACAGATCCCGTCCCCGAATCCATCGAGAAACAATGCACCACATTCAGTTGAATAATGGATCAGGTGTTCATCCGTGGTTTCCCAGTTACTGTCGGTGATGAGTACAACCGGGTTTTTGATATTGCGGTTCAGCAATTCCATAAACATACGGCGCACGGCCGGCATCGCATGGATATTGGTACTGCTGAAACAAAGCACCACCGATGGATCATTGGCCAGTTCATCGAGGTGTGTGAAATCATTTACATTGGTATCATCACTGAAACAATCGATCATCACAAAATTCAGCGAAGCACTTTTCTGTTCAGCATTTATATAACCGGCAGCATCATAGATCGGAAAGTATTTTTCTTTATCGGCTGCTTGCAGCCAGGTGGCAGGGTAAATAATCACTTTTAATGTACCAGGTAAAGCAAAACTGAGTAACTGGTGACCGGTGAAAATATAATCGGCCGCTGCATCGCTGATATTCCATTTATCGGAAGCTGCATCATACTGGTACCCGATGGAACGAAGATGTTCAGGCGTGATATTTTCAATGCGGCTGAGGTCGGCAATTACCACCGGTACTTGCTGTGCACCGATATTGCCTACTGCAAAACTTTCTCTTCTTTTATAATGAAAGGGGTCGTAAGAAATTTTTTCAGCCGGGGCAATGATCTTAGCTGTGGCAGCGCGATCGGTATATCGTTTCACCAGGTCGCGGCAAACGGGTATTTCAAATTCAGGATCTTCGGTAAGGCTAACGCGGATGGTATCGCCGATGCCATCTTCAAGCAGTGTGCCGATACCGGCAGCGCTTTTCACACGGCCGTCTTCCCCGTCACCTGCTTCTGTTACACCAAGATGCAAAGGATACAATTCACCGAATTCCGCATCCATCTGCTGTATCAGTAAACGGTAAGCCTGCACCATTACCTGCGGGTTACTCGCTTTCATGCTGAGTACAATGTTGTGGTAGGATTCATTTCTGGCGATGCGGAGAAATTCCATTGCACTCTCTACCATCCCCATCGGCGTATCGCCATAGCGGCTCATGATGCGGTCGCTCAGCGAACCGTGATTGGTGCCGATACGCATGGCAGTCCCATATTCTTTACAGATATTGATCAATGGCGTAAAACGTTCGCGGATACGTTCAATCTCCTCGAGATATTCAGCATCCGTATATTCTATCTGTTCAAATTTTTTCTTGTCTACATAATTGCCTGGGTTCACACGAACTTTTTCAACGATCCTTGCCGCGATCTCTGCAGCATTGGGTGTAAAATGAATATCGGCCACCAAGGGTGTGTGATAGCCTTTTTTACGCAATTCATTTTTAATGTTCAGCAGGTTCTCCGCTTCTTTTTTACTGGGTGCAGTAATGCGCACCAGTTCAGCACCCGCTTCAATACAACGGATGGTTTGTGCAACAGTTGCAGCCGTATCAAGGGTATCGGTGGTTGTCATGGTTTGCAGGCGAACCGGATGACCATTGCCCAGTAACAGGCCTGCAACATTTACCTCCCTGGTTTTTAAACGCTTATAGCTTGTAAGGGAGGGACAATATAATTGCATACTCAAAAAATGAAGGACAAAACTAATAAAGAAACAGCAGTAAGGGGCAAACTGTTCAAATGAAAATGCGGGGTGGCTTGCATTTGGCAGAGATATTTTTTATTTTACTGCACCTGCATTTTTTCAACCCAAAACCAACTACGATGAAAAACAGTAATGAAGAGATCCTTTCACAAAGAAGAAGTTTTCTTGGCCGTTTTGCCGGCGCCATGGGCCTGTCCCTTTTTGGTATAAAGGGTAATGCTTCTCCCACAGCGCCTGCCGATGACTGGATTGCCAAACTTACCGGCAAACACAAAATGGTTTTTGATGTTACACAGCCGCATGGCATTTTCCCTTTTGCCTGGCCGCGTGTTTTCCTGCTTACCAACCAGGCAACAGGCACGCCCGAAAACCAGTTAAATGCCGTGATTGTATTACGGCACAATGGCATTCCCTATGCAATGCAGGACAGCCTCTGGGCAAAATATAAACTGGGCGAAGCATTTGGCATCGACGATCATCTTACCGGAAAGCCCGCATTACGGAACCCGTTCTGGCAGCCCAAGCCGGGTGAATTCAGCATTCCTGGTATCGGGGCGGTGAATATCGGTATCAACGAATTACAGGCCAGTAGTGTAACCATCTGTGTCTGCGACATGGCCATGACGGTTAACAGCTACGGGATGGCAAAAAAAATAAACAAGGATGGTGCTGAGATCAAAAAAGACTGGATAGCTGGTTTATTACCCGGTGTTAACATTGTTCCTTCGGGGATATGGGCCATCGGTCGGGCACAGGAGCAGGGCAGCGCCTATTGCTTTGCGAGCTGATGCATGAAAGAAATATTTCGAAAAACAAAAGAGCCGGAACAATGATCCCGGCTCTTTTGATATAAGAAAACCCATTACAGACCTTATTTTTTCCCTTCGAGAAACCCATATTGTTTCAGGATGGATTTGAGGATACCCATGCGGATCGTTTTCATATCTGCAGACCGGTCGCCTTCTATATTCAGCACAAAAAAATAAGGGTGTTTATTCTCTTCGATCCATCCTACCACCCAACCGATGGCTTTCCCGTTTTCGGCATAGCCCAAACCTGTTTTATAACTGAGTTGGTAATTGGCATTGCTCTCCTGCAGCATCACCCGCTTTACAATATCCTGTGTGCGTTTCTGAAAAGGCAACTGGCCGAAATATAATTTTTTAACAAGGCCCAGTTGTTCATCGGGTGTGATCTTGAGTGAATTGTCGAGCCAGAAACTATCTATCCTGGATCTGATTTTTTTCGATCCGTAATTGAGGCTGTCGAGCCAGTGCTGCATGGTATCTTTCCCGATCCGCCTGGCCACTTCCTGGAAATAAGGAACAGCGGACACTTTAAAAGCTTCTGCCATGGTAAGGTCTTTGTTCCATTCTTTCGCTGTATCACCTCCTGAAAACACGCGGATCTTCCCGTCCCAGGGTATCACCATTTTTTCGTTGCTGATCCTGCCGGTTTCAATCCCGATCAATGCATTCACAATTTTGAAAGTGGAAGCAGGCAAAAAGGAAGAGTCTTTGTACCGTGCAAGATTATAGATTGAGAACTGACCCGCCCCATTATCAAATAATCCAAATGTTCCTGTTACATGCTGTTCTTCAAAATATTTCTGCAGGCTGTTATCAACGGTTACATTGTTGGGTGTACAGGACTGTACCAACCAAACAGCAGCTATCACAAGAACTGCTTCAAAACGATATTTTTTCATCATACGCACCACGCTTACGATTAATTTTAAATTCTTCATTCCTGATTTCAATTCCTATTTCAACACCCCCAGTTCTTTCCCTACTTTGGTAAATGCTGCGATGGCTTTGTCGAGGTGTTCCTGCTGGTGTGCTGCGCTCAGTTGTACTCGGATGCGGGCCAACCCTTTGGGAACAACCGGGAAAAAGAAACCGATCACATACACGCCTTCTTCCAGCAGCTTTGCTGCGAAAGTTTGTGCCACCACTGCATCATAAAGCATGATAGGAACGATCGGGTGATCACCGGGTTTGATATCGAAACCGGCTTCCGTCATTTTACTGCGGAAATATTTTGTATTGTATTCCAGTTTATCGCGCAGTTCGGTTGTTTCTGTCAGCATATCAAGCACTGCGATGGAGGCACCCACGATACTGGGCGCTACAGTATTTGAAAAAAGGTATGGCCTGCTGCGCTGGCGAAGCATTTCGATGATCTCTTTTCGGCCGGAAGTAAAACCGCCGCTTGCCCCCCCAAGGGCTTTACCGAGTGTGCCGGTGATGATATCGATACGGCCCATCACATTGCGGTATTCATGCGTGCCCCTTCCGGTTTTACCGAGGAAACCGGATGAGTGACACTCATCGATCATTACAATCGCATCATACTGATCGGCCAGGTCACAGATCTTATCAAGCTGTGCGATGGTACCATCCATGCTGAACGAACCATCGGTAACGATGATGCGGCTGCGGCAACCGGCGCTCTCTTTCAGCTTTGCTTCGAGGTCGGCCATATTATTGTGCTCATAACGGAAACGCTGGGCTTTACACAAACGCACACCGTCAATGATGGAAGCATGGTTTAACGCATCACTGATAATGGCGTCTTCTTCATTAAACAAAGGTTCAAACACACCGCCATTGGCATCGAAGGCAGCAGCATATAGTATAGTATCTTCTGTTCCGAGGAAAGCAGCGATCTTCTGTTCCAGTTCTTTATGAATATCCTGCGTACCGCAGATAAAACGAACGCTGCTCATACCATATCCATGCGTATCGATGGCTTTGTGTGCCGCTTCGATCACTTTGGGATGAGAGGAAAGGCCGAGATAATTATTGGCACAGAAATTCAGTACCTGTTTGCCATTCACGGTAATTTCGGGTCCCTGCTCGCTGGTGATGATGCGTTCTCTTTTCATCAACCCTGCGGCGTCAATTTCCTTCAACTCCCCGCTGATCCGGGACACAAATTTTTCGTTCATACTAGTTGGTTGAGGGGCAAAGGTAGAGAATTACAAATATCGAATTACGAATATCGAATCTGGAAGTACAAAGTACGAAGTACGAATAGGGAGAATTGAATTTTGAACGCCTTTAATGGGTTGTTAAAAGCAGCCTCAATGCCAACTTCATCATTCTGCTGTTCCTTGTTAGGTATTCGATATTTTTTACACCACAAACCGGTATCCAACCCCTTTGATCGTAATGATTTCGAGGGAGGGATCGTCTTTGAGGTAGCCACGGATCTTGGTGATGTATACATCGAGGTTTCGGCTGTTAAAGAAGGAATCGTTTCCCCAGATATGGTTCAGCAGGTCGCGCCGGTCGATCACCTGGTCGCGTTTCTGGTAGAGGTATTTGATCAGTTCGCTTTCGCGGTAAGAAAGTTTTCTTTCATCTTTTCCGAACACCAGCACCTGCTTGTTCAGTTGAAACTGGTATTTGCCTACCGAAATGGTATCGCCTGTGATGGCATGCGGCTCATCTTTCTGCATACGCAGTGCATTTTCGATCCGAACGATCAGTTCCTCCATGCTGAAGGGTTTTCGGATATAATCATTCCCGCCTATCTTAAAACCATGCACCACATCATCGGTTTGTGTTTTGGCTGTTAAAAAAATCACAGGCACATCATCATTTTTTTTCCGGATATCTTCTGCCAGTTCAAAGCCGCTCCGGTTGGGGAGCATCACATCAAGCACACAGATATCGGGCTGAAACTGGTCAAATGCTTCCATCACCTCTGAACCATCGCTTTCCATCCGCACTTCAAACCCGCGTAGTTCAAGGGTTTCCTTTACAATTTTCCCGAGAAAGAGTTCATCTTCCACATACAATACTTTTATACTCATGCCAGCGGTAATTTTATGGTGAATACACTTCCTTTGCCAGGCTCACTGTCTACTGCGATGGTTCCATTGTGCCGGTTCACCACATGCGCCACATAACTTAAGCCAAGTCCATAGCCTTTTATATTGTGGTGATCGCCTGTTGGTACGCGGAAAAATTTATCGAATATTTTATTGCGGTAGTCAGCAGGTATGCCCATGCCATGGTCCTGCACCTGCAAAATAACCGTATCCTCCTGTTGGTGCAGCCGAACGATGATATCGGGTTTGCCACGGCTGTACTTCAATGCATTATCGAGCAGGTTAAATACCACGCTCATCACGTGCAGCCTGTCGGCATGAATGATAAAATAATTTCCCTGCAATTCAAGCTCCAGTTTTGCCTTATGCGTGGTTAACTGCAGTTTCATACTGTTCAATACTTCTTCCACCAGTTGTTTCAGGTCAAAGTTTTCTTTTTTCAGTTCCAGTTCTTTGTTCTCAAACAATGAAAGCTTCAATACCTTATCCACGAGCAAGCTCAGTCTTTGTAATTCACCTGCAGAGATATCCAGGTATTCTTTGGTGCGTTCCGGGTTTTGGATACCGCCGAAATTGCGCAAAGCTTCCACCGCCACACTTACCGTGGCAAGCGGTGTTTTTAATTCGTGCGTGATATTGCTGATAAAATCATTTTTCATTTCAGTGAGCTTGCGTTGTGCCACGAGGTTACGGTACAGGAAGATCAGGGAAAGCGAGGTAAACGCAACGAGAAAAACAGAGAACAGCAGCTGCAGGGATATCTTACGCAATAAAAAACCGGTTGGGTTATCGAATACCGCCTGGTACCAGTGCGTTTGTGTAAACCCAACTGTTGCAGGGCTTGTAGCAAGTGAAACATTGGTTGCAGTATCTTTCCGGTGGAGAGAATCCTCTTTGCCCACCCTGATTGTAAAACTAACGGGAATACCGGCTTTGGAAAGTTCTTTCCGGTATATGGAATCCATTTTCGATCTCGGCAAGGTATCGTTCAGTGATTTGCCTGAAGAGATCATGCGGATAAAGGTTTTATCCGGGCCGATTATGCCTTCAGATTTTAGTGTAACGGATGCGGATGTTTTTTTCCCTGCTGCTGCAGCGGGTGTTGCCTGAGGTACTGAAATATTTCTGGTGATGATATTTGCAGCACTGTAACCGATACGCGGATTGATTTCAGCAGTATTGGAATCAGGCATCTTTCCATTAAAACTCACCACCACTTTTACACCCGATTGCGACATACGCCGTAAAAGGCCCGTATCAATATTGGGGGGAAGTTTTACATTCCCCATCTGTTTTTCTGCAAGCATCTGCGCCAGTTCGGGTGGCATGCTGTTTCCATGAAATTCAATACGCCGGGGTTGCCTTATCGCAGCCGTATCATGCCTGTCGAAAAAAACAGCCTGTACTTTTTGTTTACCTGGCAATGTATCGAAAAGGGCCTGTTTTTTTCCTTTACTAAGATCAGCAGTTTGTTTCCGGATCGCATTCACTGCATTGTACACGAACAGGTTTTCTCCTGTACCCTGTTTAAAAAAAAGAGTGTCGTTTTTGAATCGGTCCACCTGCATCCGGTACACCACGTCGCGGAAAATGCCATTGGTTTCTTTTTTCAGGGTTTGCCATTCTTCTTTGTACAGGCGGTTAAGCCAGTACCACTGAAAAGCAACAATCAATAATATGGCCGTTACCAGCAATATCCTTGAAAGTCTTAACTTGTTTCTTGGCCCCATACTTACAAATATAAACAGGGTTACCGGGGGCTGTTGCTTTCATTAACCTTAATTAACCTTTGCGCAAGAATACTTAACGAGGGCCGTCTGTAGTTTTGGGTCATTAAATCTATCAACAATGAAAAAATCTGTTACCCTGATCGCCTGCCTGCTGGCGCTGGCTGCTGCCCATGCCCAGGTAAAGGAAGGCACTGTTTTTTATGAGCAGAAAACCAACCTGCACCGTACTATAACCGATGAGCAGATGCGCGCGATGATACCTGAGTTCAGAACAAGCCGTTATATGTTGTTATTCAGCGACAGTATTTCGATGTACAAACTGGTTCCGGAAGATGAAGCACCCGATCCCTTTGCAGGTGGTGGTGGCGGCCCGCGGATTGTAATGCGTGCAGGACCCGCCGGTGGTGGCGATCTGTTTAAAAATTATACACTGGCAAAATCGATACAATCTTCTGAAGTAGCCGGAAAAAATTACCTGATCGTGGATTCGATCAGGCAACAGCCCTGGAAAATAGGTACTGAAACCAAAACCATTTTAGGTTATACCTGCCACAAAGCCACGCGCAAAATCATGATGGGCGGAGGTGTTGTTACCCGTATGATCATGAGTGGCGGTGCAGGAAATACGGATACAACTGTACAACGCAACCCGCAACAGGGCAAAGAGGTGGATGCAGTGGCATGGTATGCGGATGATCTTATCAGTCCCGCAGGGCCTGAAAATTATGGACAGCTTCCGGGTGTGATTTTACAACTGGATATCGATAACAGCCGGATCGTTTATAATGCCACGGAGGTGAAAAAGAGTTTCGATAAAAAAGAACTGAAAGAGCCGCAGAAAGGAAAAGTGGTTACGCAGAAAGAGTTTATGAAAATCATGAGTGATATGATGGGCTCCCCCGGCGGTCCGGGTGGTATGATCCGGTTTAATGCAAATTAGAGTTGATTACTTGTCATATACAAAGCCCGCTCATTTTGAGTGGGCTTTTTTAGTTATATCTGAGTCAGAATATGACCTCTACCAAAGGCAAAACGCCCCTCTATGAAATAAAATAGTTAAATAGAGAACAAGAAATACGAGTAGCTAGAAAGATTATATTTGTTATGAGATTTTTACTCTATTTCGGAAACTTTTACCAGAATTAAAAATTAATGAAGCTCATTTATTCGACATTAATCTTAATTGCATTTTCTAACTACGTAAATGGTCAAATTTTTTCAATTGATATTGAAAATAGTGCTATTGTATTAAAAAACCCTTTTGCTAAAATTACCGTTTCAGAAATAGTAGAGAGAGATACAAAAGGTGATTTGACCTTTGATTTTAAAAAAATGATAATTAAATTAAGACTTTCTAACTCAGATTCTTTAAAATATGTTTTAAATACCCAACTATCAAGAATAG
>SAIX01000054.1 GCA_004028765.1 Chitinophagaceae bacterium
AAGCTACCATGTATGTCAAAAGGCAAAGAACGGAAAAGCTGTTTTCCTGGCCGGGGCCAATGGCCGCATCGCGAAGTTTATCCAGCCCTGATAAAAAATTTTATTTCTCCTTTAAACCTTTTTTAATGTGCGGGGTCTATTACCCGGTAGCGCATGAAAAAAGGTTTGGTAACATTGGTGTTCAGCCTGTTATTATCGGCAGGTTTTTCCACCGGGGCTTTTGCACAGAAAGGTCTCCCAAGATTTAACAGGAAGGCATTGATGGACAGTATGACCCCGGAAGAGAAAAAAGCCATGCGCCAGCAGCTGAAGGCACGTTACGACAGTTTACCGGCGGAGCAGAAAGAAATGATCAAAGAAAAAATCAAGGAACGTTTCGACAGTTTACCGCCACAGCAAAAAAGAAAACTTCTCAAGCAGTTGAAAAATAATAAATCGGCCGCAAACGGCAGATAAGCTTTGTTCTTATGCAGCAGGGTAAAACAAGGGCAAACCGGCAACGGGATGCCCTTTGTTATTTTCAGTCAGTTTTATTTTTTAAAAGCAAAATACACGGCCCCCACCAGGAATAAAAAACTGACAAGGTATTTGAGTTCGAAAGGTTCTTTCAGGTACCATACCGCGAAAACGGAGAATACGAGCAGCGTGATGATCTCCTGCGTGATCTTTAATTGAAAACCATTCATACCCTGTGCAAAACCGGCGCGGTTGGCAGGCACCATTAAACAATATTCAAAAAAAGCGATGCCCCAACTGATCAGGATGGCTTTCCAGAGTGGCAGGCCTTTGTCTTTGAGGTGACCATACCAGGCAAACGTCATAAAAATATTAGAAAGCAGTAAGAGGCCTACAGTTTTCAGCATATATCAGTAAATTAGTGTGAGTGTGTCACGAAATTACTGCTAATAGTGCAGATGCGGACCCCGCGATTGCCAGTTTGCCACCTGAAACAGCCCCTGCATGATACTTGTGGTAAAATAATTGAAAAACAAAACGAATGAAGAAATTTCAGGCGATCATAAGATTTACGATGGATGAGCAGTTTATGTCGTTCGTACCGCCACACCGCACTTATATCAATTACCTGATCAATAAGGGTATTATCGACAGTTATGCAGTGAGTATGGAAAGCCAGACCTGCTGGATCACTTTAAATACAGAGAGTAAGGCCGATGCAGATGGATACCTGGCCAAATCGCCGCTCTATAAATACTGGACCTATCATATTGAAGAGTTGTTTGTGTACGACAGCCAGCATTACCGTTTACCTGCACTTCAGTTGAACTAAAAATATTTCAAAGATTTTTTTGGAGGATTCAGATGAGAGCCTATTTTTGCACTCCCATCAAAAAAGGGAGCATAGCTCAGCTGGTTTAGAGCATCTGCCTTACAAGCAGAGGGTCCGCGGTTCGAACCCGTGTGCTCCCACCAAGTAACCCCACAGTAGCCTGTTGGGGTTTTTTGTTTATGTACATTGTATATATTCTCGTTTGACGCGGCTGGTCGCCTGACCAAACGCTTCCCTTATTCTGTGTAAACACGTTGGCTGTTTTATTTCAATAAGAGCTAAAAGAGTGAAAGAGCACAGGAGTTAAGTAATGCCAACTCCTTGCCTCTTTTTCTATTTCCGCGGTTGGTCGCCTGACCGAACGCTTCCCTTATTCTGTGCAAACACGTTGGCCATTTTATTTCAATAAGAGTTAACAGCGTAAAAGAGAACAGGAGTTAAGCAATGCCAACTCCTTGCCTCTTTTTCTATTGCCGCGGTTGGTCGCCTGACCAAACGCTTCCCTTATTCTGTGTAAACACGTTGGCCATTTTATTTCAATAAGAGTTAACAGCGTAAAAGAGAACAGGAGTTAAGCAATGCCAACTCCTTGCCTCTTTTTCTCCTGCGAAAAAACCTCAAACCATTTTCCGTAAGCATTACAACCCTTAAAATTTTATCCTTCCTGCAAATAAATCATGGCGGACAGTATTTTTGCAATATGATCCTCGAGAAGTATTTTGATGCCAGCCGTCCATGGGAAGCCGAAGAGTCAGATACCTTAACAGAACTGGCACAGGGTTACCAGTTGATAGTGTGGAATGATGAAGTAAACACATTCGAATGGGTGATCGAGACCCTCATAAAAGTATGCGGCCACAGCGAGGAGCAGGCCGAACAGTGCGCTTTACTCATCCATACACAGGGAAAATACGCGGTGAAAAAAGGAGATTACGAAACCCTGAAACCTATGTGCGATGCCATTACCGACCGCGGCATCGGCGCCACCATCGAAGCCCTTGCCAATTAAGTCTGCATCCACCTAATTTCGGGTAACCATTTCTGATTCTATCATTGCCTTATCAATTCTGTTACAATGCCCCTGTACGCCATCGATCAACGTCTCTGGTTCCCTCCTGTGGAAGATGCCCTGGAGGATGGTTTGCTGGCCATGGGTGGCGATGTACGTGTGGAGCGTTTGTTATTGGCATACCGCAATGGCATTTTTCCATGGTACGATGGGGATACGCCATTGTGGTGGTGCCCCGATCCGCGTTTTGTATTGTATCCCGGAAAACTGAAAGTGAGTAAAAGCATGCAGGTATTGCTGAGAAGAAATGCTTTCCGGTTTACGGTGGATACTGCATTTGCTGAAGTGATCCGCGCATGCAAAAGCCTCCAGCGCAGCGGGCAGGATGGCACCTGGATCACCGATGAACTGGAAGCTACTTTTGTGCAACTGCACCGGATGGGATGGGCACATAGCGCAGAAGCCTGGCTGGATGATGAACTGGTGGGTGGCTTATATGGTATCCGTATGGGGAAATTCTTTTTCGGGGAAAGTATGTTCAGCAGAAAATCCAATGCCAGCAAATTTGCTTTTATCCGGTATGTGCAGCAATTACAAAAAGAGGGAATTTTCCTGGTCGATTGCCAGGTATATACCGAACATCTCGAAAGCCTGGGCGCAGAAATGATCTCCAGAAATGAATTTGTGCAGGCGCTGCGCGAAAAGATCTGATCCCCGTTAAAATCAAATTTTATCGCGTTAAGTTTTATCCATTGCGGCTATAGCCGTACATCCTTTCCACATCTTTTACGATCTTCTCCATTTCAACATCCTTCCCATTGGCATCGTAAGTCTGTTTCAGGTTGCTTCCGAAAATAACAGCCACCCCCTGCCAGAATGCTGCGGCAACAAAGCCTTTATACTCATCAATGATCTCGTAACAGTTATTCCCTGTTTCGCGGTAGATAAGTTTCATCAGTACTTTGCCCTGGTAAATAGAAAGATTGGTGAGTTTATCCGTAAATTCTTTTTTCAGTTCTTTCTCGCGTGCGCGGATGATGGCCCTTCGTTTGCTGCGCTCGGTAACATTCGCCAGTTTCGCATTGATCTCATTCATGATCACTCCTGCCTTCTTCGCATAGGGATAGGTAACATATACCGCATTGCGGAGGCGTGTCCACTCCGCCCAGTAAGTCTTCCATTTTTTAGTGAGTTTGGCATATACTTCCACACCCGGTAATAAACTGCTGGGGATGGTGTCCCCCTGCGGTGTCACGTAGGCGAATACTTTTACCGTATCCATCGGACCGCGTTGCGCTTTTGCTTCAGCACATGCCCAAAAGAGCAGGCTGAGAAAAATGATATGCCGCAGGAATGGTTTCATGCCTTATAAAAATAGATACTTTCTGTTAGCTTAATGCTGCATGCCTGAAAAAGGTAACCTTTGCTTTTGTTAAGAAACGCGCAAAGCCCCTCTCCGGTTTTCCCGGATCCGCTGTAATACCGACATAATAAAACCGGTCACCATAACGATCACGCCAAGCCAGAGGATATTGATCATGGGGAATTCATATACTTTGAGCGTGATCAGATCGGTGATTGCAGCGCTTTCCTTGATGCCGATCTCGAGTTTGCCGGCTTTATCATCCAGCACCCGGTTGAACTTTACCACGAGGCTCTGTGCGAGCACCGTATCAGGCAATTCCCTGAGCTGCATACCTTTCAATGCCACACCGGGTGTAAGCGGGTAACGCCTCCCGTCTTTTGCAAAAACCGTGATATCAAGGAACAGGGCACTTTCATCCGGCTGGTATTTCGCTTTCATCCGCTCGGGGTTCTTTCCAACGCTGTTCAAAACCATAAAACCATTGCTGTAAAAAACGGTGTCCCCCACTTTCATGGCACGGCTGCGGTAACTCGAAGTGTCTTCCCGCGAGTTTTCCTGGAAGGAAGTGATGTACACAAAAATATCTTTGTACCAATAATGCTTGGCACTGGGGTTTGCTGAAAAACCTTCCATCCCCTTATTCTGTTTGATCACATCCGGGTATACCCTGAAACCCTCACTGCCATCCTTGGCTTTAAAATCAATTTCAAAATACCGTTTCCGGTCGGCCTGGTTCATGGTATCCTGTGTATAGGTAACCATGTATCTGCCCATATCCGTTGGCTGGCCTTTGAAAAGCGTGATATTTTCCGCAGGATCCCCCGCTGCATTACCTTTCGCTTTCGGATCGGCCGTTAAAGGGGTGATGCCTGTTGTGTTCCAGCTTAACACCGTTTTCTTGCTCGAGGAAAGTAAAATGCCCACCAGCACCATCCCGAAACCCACATGTGCAACCGATGCCCCTGCCGCTTTTATTTTTCCCTTTAATCCCAGCCATATATAGGATGCATTGGCAACCACCGCATATACCGAAGCGAAGATGGCAAGGTGGATCGCATATAAAAAGCCATACCCTTTTTTATCATAGGAAATATGGCCGAAGAAACTGATCGCAAGACTGATCACCACCGCAATTCCCGTGGGTATCCATATTTTTTTGGCGAAGAAAGCTTTGGGTGTGTCTTTGTATTTGAGGTATTGCGTAATGGCTGTGAGTAAGCCGATCACAATCGCAACAAATATCTGGATCTGGTTATATGCATATTCCGGGTCTTCCGGCGGTGCAATATTGGTACCGAATAGTTTATTGAAAACGGGTACGGATGTTTTGGCGATGATCACGATCCCGGAAAGGAACAATACCAGCGAGCCGATAAAGATCCAGAACTCGCGGCTGTAAGTGCTTTCTTCCTTAACAATGGTAGGAATCGATTTATAACGCCATGCAAACAATCCGAATGCGGGCACGAGGAAAACAAGTACAAACAATAACAACTGTACATTCATTCCCAGGTCGGTAAATGCATGTACGGATGTATCACCCAGTATCCCGCTTCGCGTGAGGAAAGTGGAATACAATACCAGCAGGAAACTGATGATATAGAAAAAATAAGTGGGCCGCAGCGAATAACCCGTTTGCTTATAGATGACGTTGGTATGCAGCCCGGCAACAAGCGTTAACCAGGGAACCAGGGATGCATTTTCAACCGGGTCCCAGGCCCAGTACCCGCCGAAAGAAAGGCTTTCATAAGCCCATGCAGCACCCATCATCACACCCAATCCGAGAATCGCTGCGGAGAAAGAAGCCCAGGGCAATGCGGGTTTTATCCAGTCGTGCTTCTGCCGCAACAAACCTGCAATGGCAAATGCAAAAGGTACAATGGTGGTAGCAAAGCCGAGGAAAAGGATGGGTGGATGTATCACCATCCAGTAATTCTGTAATAAAGTATTTAACCCGGTGCCGTCTTTTAAGAGCGTTAAATAATCCGCGCGCAGACCGCCATTCGTAACGTCTTTGAATATAGGTGCTGAATCAAAAAAACCTTCATTACGGGCAAGGATAAAGGGACTGCTTCCCACTTTATTGCCAAAGAAATAAATGCCCAGTATCATACTCGCCAGACAGAACTGCGCAAAACTCAACACCATCATCACGCCATTCTCCCAGTCTTTCGAACGCCAGATCAGGATCCAGCCCAATACGCAGTGCCAGAAACTCCAGAGCATAAAACTCCCCTCCTGCCCTTCCCAGAAACAGGACAAAAGATATTCCACCTGCAAACTTTTATCGCTATGGGTAAATGCATATTTATATTCGAAATAATGGTGTGAAATGATATAGTATAACGAAACAAATACAACAAGCACACTTACTGATTCGGTAAAAAAAGCTGTTCTCGCGAGCCGTTTCCAGCTTTCTTTCTGTGCCAGATCAGCTGTGCGGAAAGCTTTGGCATAAGCAATGGTGGCAATGAGGGAAGCCACAAAAGAAAGAACCACAAAAAAATGTCCGAGTTGTCCGGGAAATAAATGTTCTCCGATATAATTCATGCAGATGGTTTCAGGTCAGATAAACAGGATCAGGAATTGGCGGCAGGGATATCTTTATTGGCTTTGGGATCGTCCTTGTATTTTGAAGGGCATTTGAGCAGGATGTCCTTGCACTCGAAATGATCCCCCTGTACGCGTCCCTTCAGCACCAGTCTTTCGCTCTTCTCCATATCCGTAGGTTTATTATTGTGATACACCACTTTAATATTATTCCCCAGTGTATCCACAGCCGTAAAAACAAGGTAATTGGGGTTTTTCACCGCATCGTACTGCATCGGTTGCTGCTTATCGAGTTTCACGATCAGGTTCACAAATTTCCCTTCTTTTTCTTTGGCTGAGGCGATGGTTTCATAAGTGGTGAGATCGCCGGTATAGCTGATCAGCACCACGATGGCCGCCGCAATACAAACCAGGATGGCGATATGCGATTTCTTCATCTAACAGAATTTATTTTGCAAAAGTAGCCCAAAATGAAATGGTAAACAGGGGTGTTTCTCATCCCCAGGGCTTACAGGGCCGCTCATTTTGTTAAAATTATCCGAAGAAAAAAGGGCACGGCTTTAACAGGATCCCGGCTGGCATTGAATCCTGTTACAAATTCAGAAAATGCCGTTACCTTGCATCCCGTTTGCAATACAAGAAACAACATGGCCGATCTATCGCAATTTGACCCCAATGCAGTGGGTAACCCCAACAACAATGTTTTTGGCCTCCCTTTTACAGAAGAAGAAGCCCGGCTCGTAATACTGCCCGTACCCTGGGAAGTTACCGTTAGCTACGGGGCAGGCACTTCCCGCGCAGCGGAACATATTTTTAAAGCCAGTAAACAGGTAGACCTCTGGGATGTGGATGGCAGCCAGGGCTGGAGAAATGGTTTTTTTATGCGCGAAGTGGACCGCAAGATCCTGATGAAAAGTGATTACCTGCGTAAAGAGGCCGAACTGTATATCGATTATATTTCCAAGGGAGATTCGATAGAGAAAAACAAATTCATGTGCAAAAGCCTGAAAGAGATCAATGAAGGCAGCGCATATATGAACCAGTGGGTATATGAACAAAGCAAGGCCTTGCTGGAAAAAAACAAACTGGTGGCCCTGCTCGGCGGCGACCACAGCACATCACTCGGTTACCTGAAAGCGCTTGCCGAAAAACATGGCCAGTTCGGCATATTGCAGATTGATGCGCATTGCGACCTGCGGAAATCCTATGAGAATTTCCTGTACTCGCATGCATCGGTCATGTACAATGCCCTGCAGGAGATCCCGGAGCTTACCAAACTGGTACAGGCCGGCATCCGCGATTTTTGTGAGGAGGAATGGCAGTATATCGCCAACAGCGATTTTAAAGTGATTGCTTATCTCGACAAAGAGATCAAGGAAAGAAAATACGAAGGCGAAACCTGGAAACATATCGTGGAAGAGATCATCCGCCACCTCCCGCAAAAAGTTTACCTGAGTTTTGATATTGACGGCCTCGACCGCAAACACAGCCCCAATACCGGCACACCGGTGATCAGCGGTTTTGAAACGGAAGAAGTATTTTACCTGATTAAAAAAATCACGGAAAGCGGGCGGCAGCTGATCGGTTTTGATCTTGTGGAAATTGGTGTGGGACAAACCGACTGGGACAGTAATGTAGGGGCCCGTATCTTGTGGAGGCTCTGCAACCTGCTGGTGAAAAACCAGGGCGCTTAATCAATGAAGACCTACGATTACATTATTGAACTGGAACGCCCGGATTATACGCTTGTGGATATGATCAGCCGCCTCATGCTCATGATCGCCATAGCAATGATGGGTTATACGGTTATCTGGACACATAATTTTTTTTCCTGGTACCAGGCTGTTCTTTTGTTATTGATCGCGGGGATCATTTTCTGGGTGATCCGCTGTTACCGCCTGGAGAAAAAAGGCGGGATACCGATGTACAGGACCGGGTTGGGCTTTGCCACCATCGGCATGGGTATGTTATTGGCCTTTCACTGGATACCCTTTCTATATTTCTTAGCAGTTGTAGCTGAAAAACAGGTGAAATTTCCCAAGGAAGTTGCATTTGACAAAACGGGGATCCTGATCAATTCCCTTCCCAAAAAAACATTTCCCTGGGTACAGGTACAGAATGTGGTTTTAAAAGACGGCATTCTCACTATCGATCTGAAAAACAACCAGCTCATTCAAAAAGCAATTGCATCCGGTTCTTCTGCCGCAGAAGAGCAGGATTTTAACGAATTTTGCCGTTCGATGCTGACTGCCTGAAGCAGGAAGCCTTATTACTGTCAATACCGAGCCGATGCCCTTACAAAGATCACCCTTCCTCTTGTATTCGGATGGGAAAGGAAATATTTACGAAGATGAAACCCTCTACGCCCTTGGCCGTGCGGGATGGGATGCATTTGAAGTACCGCTGAGCGACTGGATCGAATTACCCGATGGCGGTAATGTATATGAGCTGCCGGGCCGCCGCGGTATCGGTATCGATGTGCATACCGGCGAAATGCGTTTGTGTGAAAAAGGCTGGGCTGTTGCTGCCTTTATTCCTCCGGCACATACCGGTCTTTTCCTCGCCGCTTATGAAACGATGGACAATGCGCCCACACTGCCGCTGTTCTGTTATACCGCCATCGGCTGGCAGAATGATGCTTACTATGTTCCGGCGGTGCGCATTGAAAAAGATATCCGCCAGGAATGTGCAGGATATGATGATGATAAGATCGCAGCCGGTGCTGCCCAACTGCTGCAGAACTATCCGCATAACCGTTTGGTGAAACACCTGATGGAGAATTGCTGCATGACGTATCATTGTCCTGCAGCACGCAATTTCTCTTTGGGCAGATGGGAATGCCCTGTGCCAAGCTCCCCGGCCTGTAATGCCAACTGCATCGGATGTATTTCTTTTCAGCCGGAGGAAGAGAGCATTGTATCCACACAGGACCGCTTAACTTTTAAACCTACCGCAGAGGAGATCGTTGAATTTACGGTACCCCATTTATTGGAAGCGCCTTACCCGATTATCAGTTTCGGCCAGGGTT
Source organism: Chitinophagaceae bacterium (assembly GCA_004028765.1). Lineage (GTDB taxonomy): Bacteria > Bacteroidota > Bacteroidia > Chitinophagales > Chitinophagaceae > Sediminibacterium. Next base: position 9,242 of record SAIX01000054.1, read on the forward strand.
GCGAAGGCGAGCCGTTGCTCATGTGGGAAACCATCCGCGAAGCCATCATCGCTATCCGCAGGCACACCGATAAAGGCAGTATCAATATCAACACAAATGGCTCCAACCCCGTTGCCGTAAAAGCTTTGTGCGAAGCAGGGTTGAACAGTATCCGCGTTAGTACGAACTCAGCCCGTAAACATATTTATGAACCTTATTACCGGCCAAACAATTATGCATTCGAAGATATTATCGAGAGCCTGAAAGTAGTGAATGGATACGGGGGCTGGACAAGCATCAATTATTTTGTTTTCCCCGGTATGACAGACAGCGAGGAAGAATACGAAGCATTGCGGAAACTGATCAGGGACACGGATTTGAAAATGATCCAGTGGCGCAATTTCAATATCGACCCCGATTGGTATATGGGGAAAATTGGTGTGCATGAAACCGGCGAGATGATGGGAATTAAACAGATGATGGACCTGCTGCGGGAAGAATTTCCCCGGCTGCGCTATGGCTATTTCAATCCATCGATCGAGAGGATCCGGGGTGATTATGAATCTGATTTCGCAGGAAGTGAGCGTTACCGATAAGTTCTGACATGCACAGATCCGCAAACCATTCCGCTGATAAAACAAAGGGCATCCTGCTTGCCATCGCCGCAACGGTTATTTGGTCGGGCAATTTTGTAGTGGCCAGGGGTATTGCCAAAGATATCGGCCCGGTAAGCCTTGCATTTTATCGATGGTTAACCGCCAGTTTGTTGCTTGCCCCGATTGCATGGAACCAATTCCGCTCCGAGTATGCTGAAATAAAAAAATATCGGGCCTATCTTTTCTGGGTGGCGATAACAGGTGTCACCATTTTCAATACCTGTGTGTACGTGGCAGGGCATTACACCACAGCCATCAATATGGCATTGATCGGTACCACTTCTTCGCCCATTTTTGCAACCGTGCTTGCTGCTGTTTTTTTAAAGGAAAGGCCCGGCTTTATCCGGATAACAGGCATGCTGCTCTGTATCGCCGGTATCCTGCTGCTCATTTCAAAAGGGAGCTGGGAAATTCTTCGCGCTTTTCATTTTTCACTGGGTGATGTTTGGGTATTAGCGGGAGCATTCGCTTTCGCGGTTTACAGTACACTTGTGCGAAAAAAACCTGCCGGTATTTCTTCTTTGAGTTTTTTACTGGCCGTGTTCAGTGCCGGTACGGTTTTACTGGTTCCTTTTTTTGTGATAGAAACAGCTGCAGGCAATGCAGTAAACTGGAGCGCTTCGATAGGCTGGGTGATCCTTTATCTCGGTGCAGGTGCATCGGTCACAGCTTTTTTGTGCTGGAATGTTTCCATTCAAAAGATTGGCGCCGGGCGAACGGTCTTATTTGGTAACCTGATCCCCGTTTTCAGCGTGCTCGAAGCCGTATGGCTGCTTGGCGAAAAGATCAGCATCATTCACCTCATCAGTGGTTTGCTGGTTATAGGCGGACTCATACTCGCCAACCTGAAATTATCTTCTCCAAAAAAACAAAGCAGCTAAGCAGATGGATACACTCACCCTGGCACTGCTTTGCCTCTTTGCTTTTACTGCTGGTTTTGTAGATGCCATTGTAGGTGGCGGCGGATTGATACAAACGCCCGCCTCACTTGTATTGCTGCCAGGGCTTCCCGTTTCAAACGTTATCGGTACATTGAAAGTACCTGCATTTACCGGAACCGGATTTGCCACTGTTCAGTACCTGCGCAAAGTAAAAATGCAGGTGAAACTGGCAGTGGCAATGTGTGTGGCTGCAGCTATCGCTTCTTTCTCGGGTTCTGAATTGCTGACACTGGTAAGCAACCGTTTTATGAAACCGCTGATCTTTATCGTGCTGGTTTTTGTAGCGATCTATACCTATCGTAAAAAAGATTTTGGCCAGCAGGTATATAAGCAATTATCGCCAAAGCAGGAATGGATATACGCACTTGCCATCAGTATCAGTATTGGTTTTTATGATGGCTTTATCGGCCCGGGGGCCGGCAGTTTCCTGGTACTGGCATTTATCAGCATACTGGGTTTTGATTTTCTCCGCGCAAGTGCACATGCAAAACTCATTAACCTCTCCACCAACTTCGGCTCTATTTTTCTATTCCTGTTAAAAGGAAGCATTTTATGGCCCATCGCGGTCCCCATGGCCATCTGTAACGGTTTGGGCGGTTTACTGGGTGCCCGCTTCGCTATCGCAAAAGGCAACCGGTTTATCCGTATTTTCTTTTTGTTTGTTATATCCCTCACCCTGCTCCGTTTCGGATACGATGCATTCTTCAAATAACTTCCCCACTCCAAACTCTTAACTCTTAACTCCTAACTTTTAACTAATTATTTCCCCCCCAAAGTGGATTACCCTCGTTGATCGCATGTAATTTTCAACATCGGGAAACGGCTGAAAGCTTACCGGTATATTTGATATGAACAATTCATCGCGAATGGCGGTAACATTTGAAAGGGAAAAGAACCTGAAAGCATCCGGTCTTACCATCCTGGTTTGCGCCGCTGTATTCCTTTTCTTCTTTCTTACCCAATGGGCTTTGCCGCAGATACCGCCACCTGATTTCGGGGAAGGGATTGAAGTGAACCTCGGTAACAGCGAAACCGGCTCCGGAAATGCAGCACCCTTAAAACCCGGGGATCCTTCAGTTTCAGAAGATGCTGTTTCCGCGCCACCGCCTGCAGCTACCGCAGCCAAACAGCCCGATGTAAAACCCGATGAATATGATGACGGTGATGCACCTTCCATCGCGAAAAATAACAAAGCTGCTGCGAAGCCGCTCGCATCATCCAGCAATACCGTTAAAAAAAATATTCCCGTAACAGCCAGTAACCCAACCCCGGCACCGCCAAAACCCAAGGCCTTGTTCAAAGGCGGCACCAGTACCAGCACCAGTGGTAACCGGGCCGATAGCTACAATGGTCTCCAAAACCAGGGCATCGCAGGTGGCAAGGGCGACCAGGGCAATCCGAATGGCAATCCCAATTCCGACAGTTACAAAGGCAATGCGGCCAGTGGCAATGGTGGTGCCGGAGGGAATGGAGGTGTCAGTATCCGCAGCGGACTGGATGGGAGAAGGATCACCAAACTGCCCTCTTTTGAAGATGATTTTAATGAAAATGCAAAAGTGGCTGTTGATATTACGGTTGATAAAGCCGGTAATGTAACCATGGCCGTTGTGAACCAGCGGGGTACCACCACCACCAATCAAACCATCCGCGCCATTGCATTGCGAAAAGCCCGTGGATTAAAATTAAACAGCGGCACCGCAGATGAACAGACCGGGACACTGGTATTCAATTTTAAATTAAGAGGATAACGCAAAACGCTGAATGCCGAATGCTAAGGTTTGGATGATGGGATACTGATCAACCAAAATATTTCAAATCCTTACAGGTAACCAAAATACAAATTTGACTTCTCCATTAAATATCCTGCGTTAAGCGTTTTGCTTCCAGCATTCAGCATTCTGCATTTCCCCATTTTATCGCAACTTGCAGGATGAATTACGCCGAAACACTTGATTATCTTTTCCAGAAACTTCCGATGTTCAGCCGTATCGGTGCGGCTGCGTTTAAAAAAGACCTGACGAATACATTGCGGCTTTGTGAAGCACTTGGTAATCCGCAGCAACAGTTCAAAAGTATCCATATTGCCGGCACCAATGGCAAGGGCTCAACCAGCCACATGATAGCGGCCATTCTGCAAACAGCCGGGTATAAAACGGGGCTCTACACTTCCCCGCATTTAAAAGATTTCAGGGAGCGGATAAAGATCGATGGTAAAATGTGCAGCGAAGATTTTGTGATTGATTTTACCAAAAGGATCCAGCCATTGATCGATGTGATCGAACCATCTTTTTTCGAGATTACGGTGGCAATGGCATTTGATTATTTCGCAAAAGAAAAAGTGGATGTAGCGGTAATAGAAGTTGGGCTTGGCGGCAGGCTCGACAGTACCAATGTGATCATACCCGAACTCAGCATCATCACCAATATCGGTTGGGACCACATGAATATGCTGGGCAATAGTTTACCAGAGATAGCCGGCGAAAAAGCAGGCATCATCAAACCCGGCATCCCGGTCGTGATTGGGGAAGTATTGGCCGAAACAAGACCTGTATTTGAAAAAGCAGCGGTTCAATCGCCCATCAGTTATGCACAGGAAAAAAGATATGTAGCCAACTGGGAATACACGCATCACCAATTACAGATCGAAGTGGCTGAAAAAGCTACGGATGAACATCATCATTATTCACTTGATCTTCCTGGTATCTACCAAACACAGAACCTCTTAACCGTTCTGGAAGCCACACACCAGCTGCATTCAATGGGTTGGCGCACAGATACAGCTATTGTGCAAAAAGCCCTGCCGCATGTGAAACAATTTACAGGCTTGCATGGCCGATGGGAACTGGTACATGAAAACCCTGCGGTAATTCTTGATGTGGGCCATAATGTGGATGGCATGCAACAGATCATCCGGCAGTTGGAGCTAAGCAGTTACCATCACCTGCATATCGTGATCGGCATGGTGAAAGACAAAGATGTACATGCAGTTTTGCAGTTGCTTCCCAAACATGCCACTTACTATTTTACGCAGGCACAGATACCGAGAGCGTTGGAAGCATTTCAATTAAAAGAAAAAGCTTCCGCGTATGATTTGCACGGCGATCATTTTTTCGATGTAAACAGGGCTTTGAAAAATGCGCTGTCGCATTCACACAAAGAGGACCTGGTATTGGTTTGCGGAAGTGTGTTCGTTGTTGCTGAAGTTTCCCTTTAAAAGGGCTGATCCGGTATTCATTCGCTGGTTGCAACATTCAAAGAAAGATGAATTGATTTAACTTACCGGTATCGCAACCACCCAAGTTTTACAAATGCTGCATACAGCGGGCCGATCTGCACACCGTGCTGCATTTTATTTTCTTCCACCAGCCGGATGATGGCTTCTTTTGAAAAACTGACAATATCAATATCTTCAAATGCATCCGGATTGGTGCTTACAGCGGGCCTTGCATTTTTTGCGAGAAAAAAATAAGCCGTGTTATTATTGATCGCGGGATTGGGTGCCAGCTTCATAATAAATTCAACATCATCCGTGGTATAACCCGTTTCCTCTTCCATTTCTCGTTTTGCGGCCGTACGCGGGTCCTCTCCTTTTTCAATTACTCCCCCGGGTAATTCATAAGTAACCTGGTCAACCGGGTAACGGTATTGCCGCACGAGAATTATTTTTTCATCTTCCGTTACCACTACCATATTGCACCAGTCAGGCAGTTCCACTACATAGTAAGGTTCAATGATCCTCCCGTCGGGGAAACGGCAACTATCGGCACGCGCCTGAAACCAACGGTCCCTGTAAACATATTCTGACGAAAGCATTTGCCAGCGCAGATCACGGCCTGGATTCTCCTCTCCCATTACCATCCATTTTGTTCACGCAATGAATTGATATGGGCAGTATGGTGTTTCCCATGCCATGCATACATGCCAAGCAAAAACCAGAGCGACATTTGCCGGCCGTGTTCAGGATGTACCACGGTTCGTTCCCATGCTTCATCACCGATATCTTTTATGGCCGCATACCATCGCTGGTGTAAAGCATGAAGAATGGTGATGGAAAGATTAACAGGTAATTGATTGTCGGGTAATACGGCCCATGCTTTTTCGTCGTAAGGCTTAATGGAGGGATTTACTTCCGTTAAGCCCAGTTTGAAACGTGTATAGGCATTCATGTGGCTGTCGGCAACATGGTGTACCAGTTGCTGAACCGTCCAGCCACCCTCGCGGTAAGGTGTATGCAATTGCGCCGCATCGAGGTTCAGGATGGATCTTTCGATTTCTTCGGGTAAAAATTTAATATCGAGCAGCCATTTTTCTTTCTGTTCTTTTGAAAAAGGTTGCGGCGCATATTTACCAATGGGATAACGTGCATCCATAGTTGTGAATTTTTAAATGATAAGGAAATGACCTATTCTTCGCGGAGTGCCCTGCCCGTGAGACTGATGAACACATCTTCCAGGTTGGCCTGTTTCACTTCTTTTGCTTTTTCAAAACCGGTTTCCACAAGTTCGTCGATGAGTTTATCGGGTGTATTCATCGCAATAATTTTTCCACTGTCGATGATGGCTACACGGTCGCACAGCACTTCGGCTTCATCCATGTAATGCGTGGTGATGATAACGGTGGTCCCTTTTTTACGGATATCCCTGATCAGGTCCCAGAGGTTTCGTCTCGCCTGCGGATCAAGACCCGTAGTGGGTTCATCGAGAAAAATGATCCTCGGCCGGTTGATCAGCGTAGTGGCGATGGAGAAACGTTGTTTTTGTCCGCCACTGAGTTCTTTGAATTTTGCTTTTGCCTTATCGCGAAGGTTTACAGTATCGAGTAATGCCAGCGGGTCAACTTCTTCATTATATAAACCTGCGAAAAGCGTGATGAGCTCTGTAAGATTCAGCAGGGGATAATACCCGGATGTCTGTAACTGAACACCGATGATCTTTTTGATATCGTTGGGAGCATGATCAAGGTTTATCCCGTCAACATATACTTCCCCTGATGTTTTTTCGCGTAGTGTTTCGATGATTTCGAGGGTGGTGGATTTACCGGCGCCGTTCGGGCCGAGTAAGCCGAATATCTCTCCTTCCATCACTTCAAAACTGATACCTTTTACCGCTTCAAAGTCGCCGTATTTTTTGTGCAGGTTTTTAACCTGGATGATTGTTTTTGCCATAATTCAGAATCGGTATACAAGGCCGCTGGTTTTTTCACCCACACCTATACCCAAAGCGGCCCGGTTATTTTTTTGATTGAACAAAGATACTGCCATTTGCAGGTTCTGCTGTCCTTTGAGCAGGAGATAGCCACCCGTTAAGGTAGCGGCAAATCCACCGCCGATCAAGCCCCAGGCTAGCCCTTTCTGTTTATCATCCGAAAGATACCCTACACCAAAAACCGTGGCAAATGTGCCGAGGATGCCGATCACCTGTCCGGCGATTTTATTCGACTGGTGCTTATCAAGATACATCAGCAATTCGGGGTTACCCGAACGGTAAAACAAACCTGAAAATTCTTTTACACCCCGGTACAGCGTATCACGGTAAATGATATTATTCGGTTTTACCAGTGGCACAAAATTCATCCCGTTTTTATTCAGTGGCACCTGGGCTTCCGCATAAATTGAAAAAAAGAAAAAGAATCCTGTCAATAAAAAAATCGATCGCATGCTATTGTATTTTACCTGTAAATGTTTCGAGTTCTTCCATCATATTTTTACTGCCGATAAAAAGGGCGGTACGCTGGTGCAGTTCTGTAGGTTGTACATCCAGTATTTTCTGTTTTCCGTCGGTGGCCATCCCGCCCGCCACTTCCACGATAAATGCGAAGGGATTGGCCTCATATAAAAGACGAAGTTTCCCCTTGGGTTTGTCGGTGGTTGCAGGATACATAAAAATACCGCCTTTGATGAGGTTGCGGTGAACATCGGCCACCATGCTGCCAATATATCGCTGCGTATACGGGCCGCCGTTCTCTTTTGTTTTTCGCTGGCAGCCGTCTATATATTTTCTCACGGCTTCTGAATACTGGAAAAAATTTCCATGGTTCACAGAATAAAACTTACCTGATGGCGGGCATTGGATATTCGGGTGGCTCAATGAAAACTCACCGATGGATGGATCCAGTGTAAAACCATTCACACCTCTTCTTGTGGCGTATACCAGCATGGTGCTTGATCCGTAAACCACATAACCGGCAGCTACCTGTTTGCGGCCTGGTTGTAAAAAATCTTCTTTGGTACAGGGTTTGCCCAGTTCGCTCACACGTCGGTACACACTGAATATGGTTCCGATCGAAACATTCACATCAATATTCCCGCTTCCATCCAGCGGGTCGAACAGCACCACATATTTACTGTTGTTGCTGATCTCATCATCAAACACCACCACATCATCCAGCTCTTCACTACCGATACCCGCACAACTGATACCATGTTTTAACACACCCATAAAATGGTTATTGGCAAAAATGTCGAGCTTCTTTACATCTTCTCCCTGTACGTTCACACTGCCTGCATCACCGAGTATGTCTACAAGACCGGCTTTGTTCACTTCCACATTTACGCGTTTGGCAGCAAGGGCAAGGTCGCGCAGTAAGCGGCTCAGTTCACCGGTAGCCGTTGGAAACTGGCGCAACTGGGCAAGCGTAAATTCATCGAGCGTGAGAATATTCCGGTTCACATGCATAAGGTTCCTTTTGATAAAGGTAGGTGCGATGCTGTATCCTTTCAAGAAATTTTATCAGGGGTATGTATGGCTTACACGAAGGGAAATTGAAACTGCTGAACTGTTATCTGCAGCACCCGGAACTGTATAAGGTATTTACATAGTTTTGCTGTTCCTGAATAAAAAAGCGAATGAAAGTATTCAAATTCGGCGGTGCCAGCGTGAACAGTGTGGAAAGGATACAAAACCTGGCATCCATTGTACAGCAATACAGCGGGGATCCGCTTGTGATCATTATTTCGGCCATGGGTAAAACCACCAATGCGCTTGAAAAAGTAGCAGAGGCTTTTTTTGCCGGTGACAACACTGAAGCATTGCAGTTGTTCGAAGTGGTAAAACAGCACCATCTCACAATGGCCAAATATTTACTCGTAAAAGAATTCAATCCTTGTCTCGCACAACTCTCCGATTTCTTTACGGAAGCAGAATGGTTGCTGCATGATAAACCCGTTCGCGGTTACGATTATTATTATGACCAGTTGGTGTGTATCGGCGAATTGCTGAGTACCTGTATCATCAGTCATTATCTTACTGAATGCACAGTACAAAACGGGTGGCTGGATGTGCGCGACCTGCTGCGGACCGATGATAATTTCCGCGATGCCGGTATCCAATGGGATATCAGTTCTGAAAAGATCCGTGCGGCCATCAATACCTCTACGGGCCCTTCTATTTATATAACGCAGGGATTTATTGGTGCGACCGACGAAAACGAAAGCACAACACTTGGCCGTGAAGGAAGCGATTATACCGCTGCGGTTTTTGCAAACATCCTCGATGCGGAAAGCCTTACGATCTGGAAAGATGTGGAAGGTGTGATGAATGCCGACCCCAAACTTTTCCCCGATGCATCACTGATCACGGAATTGAGTTTTACCGAAGTGATCGAAATGGCATATTACGGGGCGCAGGTAATCCATCCGAAAACGATCAAACCTTTACAGAACAAAAGCATCCCCTTGCAGGTAAAATGTTTCCTGGATCCTTCCCTTCCCGGAACTACGATACACGGTAAAAAAAATAAGAACCTGCCTCCCATCATTGTTCTCAAAAACAACCAGGTTTTGATACAACTGAGCAGCAAGGATTTTTCTTTCGTGGGGGAAGAACATATGCAGCACCTCTACCGTTTATTCGGTAAGCACAAAATGCGCCCCAACCTGATACAATCCGGCGCTATCACCGTCCAGGTTTGTCTTGATCACCGGCAGGATAAGATCGATCACCTTGCGGCCGAAGCTTCTTCCTTTCTCGATGTGCAACTGGAAAAAGAACTTACGCTTCTTACCATACGGCATTACACAAAAGATGTTTTTGAAAAACTGACCGATGGAAAAACCATCCTGCTGGTGCAGCGGACACCCGAAACCGTACAGTGCCTGATCAGGGACTGATTAAAGGCACATATTCCCCTTTTTTATTAACAGAGATAAGGGGCAGTTTTTTATTCTGTTCAAAATAGTCAAAGACTTCTTTCAGCCGGGAAGAAAAATGAAGATACCCGGGGTCATCTTTGATCAGTTTATTAAGGTATTCCCTGCTTTTTTCTACGTTATAGCGGATCGGGAAAATATGAACAGGGATGAAATCCTGTCCCTGGTCGCGGGCATAGGAAGCGAGCAGGTACAATTCCTCGATCTGGTTCTGCAAAGGGATACAACCCACGGTTACGCAGCTTCCGTGGATATAAATGTCGTTGCCCGGTTTTACTGAATCGCTGAGCAAGAGATCAGAAGCATTCGGGTAATTCAGCCCCAGTGCAAGGTTATAATTGCTTTTCGGTTTGAATTCGTTGATATAATAAAAACCTTCCGGCACCTGGTAATCGCCTTCGATCCTCTTCGGGCCGAGTGCGCCGGATAAGGCGCATACCTTATAGGTTTTGAACAAACGGAAAGGCTCTTTGCCCGAGTTGCGTACCCATACTTCGAGCTGGCTGTCGTATTTAAAACTCCTGACGTAGATCTGTTTCACCGGCCAGTTGATGTGCAAAGCCGCCAGTTGTTTTTTCAACGAATCTTCTTTGCTGCGGATCGCAGCAGCCACTTTAGGGATCTGCCGCTGACCGGACAGGAACGATCCCTGCGCCTGCAGTGCGGGCACAGAACATACCAGGAGTGATAAAAGTCCGAGGATCCGTTTCATAAAGCCAAAAATACGTTCCAGCCTCATTCAACCATGGGGCTTTTCTTTAAATTAACGTACCTGCAGCAAACATATTGTGGTCATCACCCTTTGGCGACTCCTGACTCTTAACTCCCAACTCTCAAAGGTTCCCTCTCAATTCCTGTTCCCGCTCAATTGCTTCAAACAATGCTTTGAAATTGCCTTTCCCGAAACTTTTTGCGCCCTTGCGCTGGATGATCTCAAAAAACAGTGTGGGCCTGTCTTCCACCGGTTTGGTAAATATCTGTAAGAGGTATCCTTCTTCATCCCGGTCCACCAGGATCCCCAACCGGCGCAAGGGCTCGATATCTTCATCGATATCGCCCACCCTTTGGAGTAATTCATCGTAATAACTGCCGGGCACTTTGAGGAATTCAACACCACGTTCCTGTAAAGCCGTTACAGTGGTAACGATATCATTTGTAGCGAGCGCCACGTGCTGGCAGCCTTCCCCATCATAGTAATCGAGGTATTCTTCCACCTGTGATTTTTTCTTTCCTTCTGCCGGTTCATTGATCGGGAATTTTACAAAACCATTTCCGTTGCTCATCACTTTGCTCATCAATGCAGAATATTCAGTGGAGATATCCTTGTCATCAAAACTCAGGATATTGCGGAAGCCCATCACTTCTTCATAAAATTTCACCCAGCGGTTCATCTGGTTCCAGCCCACGTTGCCTACACAATGATCCACGTACTGCAGGCCGGTTTCTACAGGATTATAGAGGCTTTCCCATTTCCGGTAGCCTGGCATAAAAGCGCCGTGGTAATTTTTTCTTTCGATAAATAGATGAACCGTATCGCCATAGGTATGTATCCCGCTGATCACCATTTCCCCATGTTCATCAGTAATTTGATTGGGTTCCATATATGAACGCGCCCCGCGCTTGGTGGTTTGCTGCCAGGCATCTCTTGCATCATCCACCCGCAATGCAAGCGTTTTCACTGCATCGCCGTGCTGGTAAATATGATCGGCTATTGCATTGTGGCTGCGCAAGGGAGTGGTGAACACGAATGTGAGTTTATTCTGACGAACCACATAACTGGCCCTGTCTTTTACACCTGTTTCCGGCCCTGCATAAGCGAGGCTCTGGAACCCGAATGCTGTTTTATAAAAATGAGCGGCCTGTTTGGCGTTGCCCACATAAAATTCAACATAATCGGTTCCCTGCAAAGGCAGGAAATCTTCTGTATGAACAGGTGCTGTATGATTTGTTGCGATGGTTTGCATGCAGATTGTTTTTTGTGATAGAATTCAAAGATGCAGAATGCTGAATGCCTAATGCAGAACAATGATTGTGATGGAAACTGTACACAATCAAAAATCATTTACAGTTACTTTTATACTGAATAAGTTGATTCAAATCTGAATGCTAATATGCCGCGTTCAGCGTTTTGCATTAAGCGTTAAGCATAAAAACCGAATCCATTGCCAGTGCTTCCATGAGCAGACAGTAGCCAAAGCGTTTATCGCCAAATAGTTTGTGTGGGTAGTCGGGCGTCACAGGGCAAATCTAAAGTTTAAAATGAACAGGAAAAAGTGAAAAGTATTTCTGAACAGTGCCCGTAATCAATTTTACCTGTTCATTCCAAACTCTCCTATCTTCGTTTTATGAAAGTCGGTATCCTTGGCGGTGGACAGCTCGGTCGTATGTTATTACAGGCGGCAGCCAATTATGTGGTGGAAACCTATATATTGGAAAATGATGAAAATTGCCCCGCAGCACATCTCTGCCACCATTTCACGAAAGGGGATATTAAAGATTTTGACACCGTATATGCATTCGGCAAAGCACTGGATGCACTCACTATCGAGATTGAAGCCGTAAATGTGGAAGCGCTTGAAAAACTCGAAGCAGAAGGTGTAAAAGTCTATCCAAAACCTTCCGCCATCCGCACTATCAAGAACAAAGTGGTACAGAAAGAGTTTTATGCCGCCCACGGCATCCCCACTTCACAATTCCTTATCACACAAAACCGTTCGGAACTGGCTGCCCATCTCGATTTTCTCCCGGCCGTACATAAGATAGGCCAGGGTGGATACGACGGAAAAGGGGTAAGTATCCTGGACAATGCAGATGATCTCGACAAAGGATTTGATGCGCCATCGGTGCTTGAAAAAAAAGTGGCCATCAAAAAGGAGATCGCATTGATCGTTGGCATGAACGATAAAGGAGAGGCCGTTCTTTTTCCACCTGCCGAAATGGTATTCGACCCTGTATGGAACCTGCTCGATTACCAGTTAAGCCCCGCACTGCTGCCTGAAAAAACATTGTGGCGCGCAGAAGCCATTGCAACAAAGCTGGTGAAAGAGCTGAACAGTCCCGGTCTTTTTGCAGTGGAGTTATTTATCGATCAGAATGATGAAGTGCTGGTGAACGAAACCGCCCCGCGCGTACACAACAGCGGCCACCATACCATCGAAGCCAATTATTCAAGCCAGTACGATATGCTCTGGCGCATCATACTGGGCTACCCGATGGGCAATACCGATCCCATCCTTCCATCGGCCATTGTGAACATACTGGGTGCCAGCGGGTGTTCGGGAAAAGCGGTTTACCAGGGACTGGATGAAGTGCTTTCCATGGAAAATGTATTTGTGCATCTGTATGGAAAAGCAGAAACCAAGCCCGGTAGAAAAATGGGGCATGTCACCATTATCAGCAACGACTACCAGGACCTTACACACAAGGCCAATAAGATCAAACACATTTTACAGGTAACTGCTTAATTGCTTGCCACCCTGCGTACATTCAGCGGTTTTAAAAAACCGATACCGATCAGGCTTTTGGTTTGCAAACCGGGCGATGAATTGGTAGGGCCGAATAAACGGATATCATCATCATAAATCATATCCAGCGCATACGTGGCCGAAAAATACCGGTTGATCTTGAAGGAGAAAAGATTCGTCATAAAAAAGTCCACGTTCTCTGCGTGGTTGTTATAGTTGGAGAACAGGTCCATCCTGCCTTTGTAATTCACATTTTTAGCGATGGTATTGTTATAGTTGATGGTGGCGAATGCACCGATATCACTGATCGAATGCCTGCCCGCCGGTACACCATACACCCCTTTGTTTGCAAGCGACTGATTGGAAATGATCGTTGAACGGGATGTAAGCGGTGAGGCGAAGATGGAAAGATTAGGCGCAGGTTTATAATCAAATCCCAGGGAAAGGATCAGGTAGGCCGGTGAAAGAAAAGACGAAGAAAAATCAGGGATGTTATTGGAAAAAGTATAGCCATCAAAAAACTGCGAACGGAAATTGAAAAGTGCGGAGAGATACCATTTCCCTACCGTATCCATTTTATAACCGTATTTACTCAGGAAATCAAAACGGTCATCGTTTTTGCGGCTGCCGAGGCTGGTAGACTGTACATAACCCAGGTTCACATCAATATTATTATCCCAGTTCTGTCTTCCCTTTTTGTAAAAAAAGAAATAGTTGAAATAGCCATTCACCGTCAGCGAAAAATTATCACCACCTGCTGCCCAGTTACTTAATGAACCCTGTGCCAGGTTAAAGCTGATAAGTCCGCCTCTTTTCCAGTTCCAGCGGCTGGTATCGGCTTCTTTCTTGATTGAGCGGGAAGTTTCGGTCCTGAACTTGTTTAACACTTCCTGGCCGTTCGACATCGAAATACAAAACAAAAAAACCAGGGATACGGGGATTTTCTTCATGTTGTCTTGTTTTCCGGCGCAAAGCTAAAGTTTACAGGGAATTTTAAGGTTGATACTGCTGACAATCTGGCACAAAGCGACAATTTTAGTATTTTTGTAAGCTAAACCCGGATTGAATGGAAATGCTGGAGATAGCAGATAAAACACATGATGAAAGCCGTCAGGGCGAAGCGTATGCACCCGTACAGCAGGAAACGGCCGTTTACCAGCGGCATTTTTATATCGAGAGCTATGGATGCGCGATGAATTTTGCCGACAGTGAAGTGGTTGCTTCCATTCTCAACAAAGAGGGATACGGCGCAACGCGTTTACCCGATGAGGCCGACCTTATCTTATTAAATACCTGTTCTATCCGCGAAAAAGCGGAACAAACCGTAAGAAACCGGCTCGGCGAATTCCGCACGCTCAAAAGGAAAAAGCCGTCCATGCTGGTAGGTGTCCTGGGTTGTATGGCCGAGCGCTTAAAAGCCAAATTACTCGAAGAAGAAAAACTGGTGGATATTGTAGTGGGGCCTGATGCATACCGCAGTTTACCCGCACTGATCACCGAAGCCGAAACAGGCCAGAAAGCTGTGAACGTATTGCTCAGCCGCGAAGAAACCTATGGCGATATTTCACCCATACGGCTGGATGAAAGCGGTGTATGTTCCTTTGTTTCCATTATGCGGGGCTGTAATAATATGTGCAGTTTCTGCGTAGTGCCTTTTACGCGTGGCCGCGAAAGAAGCCGCGATGCGCATTCCATCGTTGCCGAAGCGACCGAACTGTTTGAACGGGGTTACCGGGAAGTTACCCTGCTCGGGCAGAATGTTGACAGTTATTACTGGATCGATGAAAAAAATGATGAAACGGTTACATTCGCCAAACTGCTCGAAAAAGTGGCGTTGGTGTCTCCGCTCCTGCGCGTCCGTTTCAGCACTTCGCACCCGAAAGATATCACGGATGAAGTGTTGTTCACCATTGCCAGGTACGATAATATCTGTAACTATATCCACCTGCCTGTGCAGAGCGGCAGCAACCGCATCCTGCAACTGATGAACCGTACCTACACGCGTGAATGGTACCTCGCGAAAGTGGCGCGAATCCGCGAGATACTGCCCGGTTGCGGCATCAGCACCGATGTGATCGCCGGCTTCTGTACTGAAACCGAAGAAGACCACCAGCAAACACTCAGCCTGATGGATGCCTGTGAATATGATCTTGCCTACATGTATTTCTACAGTGAACGGCCGGGAACACTGGCAGAGAGAAGGTATAAAGATGATGTGCCGGAAGAAGTGAAAAAAAGAAGGCTGCAGGAGATCATCGACCTGCACCGGAAACAATCGCTGAAAAGTATGCAGAAAGATGTGGGCAAAACCTTTACCGTACTGATCGAGGGCAATTCGAAAAAAAGTGATGCCCATTGGTATGGCAGAACCGATCACAATAAAGTGGCCATCTTCCCCAAAAGCAACAATGGTTTGCAGAAAGGCGATTATGTTCAGGTAACGATCAACAGTTGTACCGCAGCAACGCTTTTGGGTGAACAACTGGTCAACCCCTAATTCTTAATTCTTAATTCCTAATTCTGATAATGGATTTGCAGAGTATCAAAAACCGCTTCGGCATCATCGGCAATTCACCCGCACTTAACCATGCGCTGAATACTGCTGTACAGGTTGCCGGCACCGATCTTACCGTATTGATCGTAGGAGAAAGCGGTGTGGGTAAAGAAGCTTTTTCACAGATCATCCATGCTTTATCGGCAAGAAAACACAACCCGTTTATTGCCGTTAACTGCGGCGCCATTCCCGAAGGCACGATCGATTCTGAATTGTTCGGGCATGAGAAGGGTGCATTCACCGGTGCTGTCGACAGCCGAAAAGGATATTTTGAAACCGTAAGCGGCGGAACCATTTTCCTGGATGAAATCGGTGAAATGCCGCTGGGCACGCAGGCACGTTTGTTACGCGTTCTTGAAACAGGTGAGTTTATCCGCGTGGGTTCATCCAAAGTACAGAAAACGGATGTGCGCGTGATCGCTGCCACCAACCGCGACCTGCTGGAATTTACAGAAAAAGGCCGTTTCAGGGAAGACCTTTATTACCGGTTAAGCACCGTTCCGATCCGTGTACCCTCTCTCCGCGACCGGAAAGAAGACATCCTTTTATTGTTCCGCAAATTTGTAGTAGACTTTGCGGAGCGTTATAAAACCAGCCCCGTGCAACTGGACGAGGAAGCCAAAAGCCTGTTAATTAACCATGGCTGGCAGGGCAATGTGCGCGAACTGAAGAATATTGCAGAACAGATCTCGGTGCTGAGCAGTAACCCGCTGATCACAGGCGCGGAAATGCGGCGTTTTCTTCCCGATAACCAGCCCAACCGTTTACCTGTTCTCGCGGGCCAGGCTGCCCCTTCGGGTGAATTTGCCAATGAACGCGAGATCCTGTACAAGCTCTTTTTTGACATGAAGAAAGACGTGACGGAGTTGAAGAAAATGTTCCTCGAAATATTACAGAACCCATCACTCGCAGGGAGCGCAGCCAGTTTTACACGCGACTCGCTGATGAACGATTTTCACACCAATGGAAATGAAATAGCAACAGCAGTGGCCCCCTCTCCGATTGCGCCGCCTGTTGTAAGCACCCAACCGGCTTTTCTGCCGGTGAACAATGGCAGCCAGCCCGTACTGCTGCATGAGAACGATATTCACCTGCATGAAGAAGTGGAGGAATCGCTTAATATCATGGACAAAGAAAAAGAACTCATCATCAAGGCGCTGAAAAAGCACAAGGGCAAACGCAAAGATGCTTCTCTCGATCTTGGTATCAGTGAAAGGACTTTATACAGGAAGCTGAAAGAATATGATATCGACGAATAAAACAGATGATTATGTCTGGATTGAAAAAAAGAATGATGAAAGAAAAATATTTATACAGGTCTCTTTTCATTTTAATACTGCTTGCAACGGTTTTTGCGGGTTGTCGTATTTATAAATTCAGGGATACCGCGGGCTTACCGGCAGAAGTAAAAACGGTGAAAGTGGGTTTCGTGGAAAACAAGGCAACTTATGTAAACCCGCAGGTGGCGCGCAAAATGTATGATAAGCTGCTGCAGAAAATCATCGGTTCCACAAGATTAACCAATACCAATAACGACGATGCGCATTATGTGATCAACAGCACCATCACCACCTACAATGCAACACAAACCGTAGGTGTGAGTGCACAGCAGGCCAGTACCAACCGTTTAACGGTTACCATGCATGTGGTATGGAGAAAAAACCTCCGCAACGAAACCGATGAATTTGATGTAAGCCGCAGTTTTGATTATTCCGCCAACCTTTCACTGCAGCAGGCAGAAGCCTCATTGCTCGATGAAGTGGTTCGTTCACTCACCGATGATGTTTTTAATAAGATATTTTCTGACTGGTGATCAATCCCTATTTTTACCTGCATGAACCCAACCCAGGAAAAAGCACTTTTTCAATTAACGGGGAAATCCAGGCTTTCGCGGCAAACGATGGCCGATGCGCTGCAGATCGCTGAACGGGCACCTTATTTTGCACCGGCCCGTTTTTTTTCGATCGCCGGAGGGCGCAATACTTTTTCAAGAGAAGCCTGGGCAAACGAAGCTTCACGCACAAATCTTTATTTCACCAACCCGCTGTGGCTTCATTACCAGCTTGGTTCCATTGGTGAAACCGTGGAAGAACAAACATCCCGTTTGGAGAGTTATGCGGTTCCGACTGTAGAAGCGGTGCGCGAAATGATGCGTAAAGTGGACCCCTCACAGGAAACCACGGGCCATATCGAAGAGGAACCTGATGCAGATGATACCGATATGCCTGAAATGGAAACTGAAACCGAAGCAGGCAGTAAGATCGCGGGGATTTTATCAAACCAACTGGCCGATTTTAAAAAACCGCTTGCAGAAGATGCGGTACTCGATATAGCACCCGAGCCCAAGAAAATGCATACGATCGATTATTTTGCATCGCAGGGCATCAAGGTAGACCTCGCTTCACTGCCGCCGGATAAACTTACCACGCACCTGGCCAAATTCACCGACTGGCTGAAGCAGATGAAAAAGATACAGTCTGCCGAACCCAGCGATCTCGGAACCAATCCCGAAATGGAAAAAGCCGTGGCCGAAAATGCTTTGCAATCGAACGAAACCCGCGAAGTGGTCACCGAAACCATGGCCGAAGTACTGGCCCAGCAGGGGCAAACCGAAAAAGCCATCCAGCTCTATATTAAATTAAGTTTCATAAATCCTGAAAAATCCAGTTATTTTGCTGCCAAAATTGACCAACTAAAAGGAATCTGATATGATCATTCTGTTTTTGATACTGATTGTGATAGCGGCTGTGGCGCTTGGTTTTATCGTACTCGTTCAAAACCCCAAAGGCGGTGGTTTATCCGGTAATGTGGGTGGTTTCAGCAACCAGTTAATGGGCGTAAAACAAACCACGGATGTGCTTGAAAAAGGTACCTGGCTTTTTGCAGGCATCATCGGTGTGCTTGCTATCTTCTCAACACTTTTCCTGAAAGGTGGTTCTGCTTCTGGTGGTGCGGATAATTCCATCCTCCAGAAAGTGAATACCAACCAAACCGCTCCTGCACCGGCACCTGCTGCTGCACCGGCCAATAC
>SAIX01000055.1 GCA_004028765.1 Chitinophagaceae bacterium
GAAAAAAAGAGATATCCTTTGTTTCATGGAAAATGAAATGGATTGATAACCGAATGTAGGAAGAAAGGGAAATACGATAAACCAACCCTTAGAATCAGTAGCAACCAGTTTAATGAAGTTTATAGATTCGATTGACTATATTTTAAAACAGAAGGGTTGGCTTTTTCTTCAAACCATTTCGCTGTGCACCATTTAACATAAAAGTTAGTTATCAGTGTTTTTATTTCCTTGAGTTCGAAGTGTTTGCGAATTTTCTGAAGTAGTGGCATTTACAACAGCGAAAATTCGCAAACACTTCGAACTCCCCTGTGAGCGATAGCGAACCGGAATAAAAAGTAATACAAACAGGGCAGTGTAGGGGCTTTTGTAAGTTAGCGACAGCGTTACAAAAGCCCCGATGCGGGCAGAAATTCGAGTAAAAAAGAGAACCAATAGCAAAAGCGAGGGAAAAGAGCCAATCTACGCAAAGTGCTTGCATAATCCAGTTTCCGGTTGTAGGTTAGGGAAACTAACTGAAAAAGTCATGGCGCTTTCCAGAATTGAAGAAAACTGCAATATCGTATTAAACTATTTGTACCATTTGAGCAAAAATCAAGGTGTTTCTGATGCCGAAATATCGGAGCATTGCCATCTAAGTGATGAACAAACTGATGATTGCATACAGAAATTGTTTGATGATGGATACGCAAATGGCGGCAAAGATTTCACCTTCATAGAAAACAAAGGAAGGGTATTTGTTGAAAGAGGCGGATATAAGGACTATTCAGAATCGAGTAGTCAGATGGTTTCATTCCATATCACCGGCGACGGAACTGTAGTCAATCAAAATTCTCGTTTGGAGAATCTCGAGCAAACCTTTTCAAATACAGATCCAAGCCAGAACGCCAATACCAATAGCCAAAAATCCTTTTGGAAAAAAACGCTCCAAGTAATCGGAGATAATATTGTTAAGATTATAGTTGGCGTAATTGCTGCGATTATTATTTGGTATCTGACTTTAAAAAAATAGGAGCCAATCTTTATAAGAACTCTTATGTTAACCTTCACACCAATCAAAAGAAGAAGCTTTGGTCGTTTTCTTTTTTACTCGAATTTCGCTGTGCGTCACTTAACATAATATTAATTATAGGAAATAAATCAAAATTCAAATAGAGCATGAAGCAAGCGTCATCACGGCATGAATTCAATCACCACGGGATATCTATATAGTTATATAAAACCTGAAGCCAATTTCTGAATATTAGCAAACGACCAACATCGGCGAAGAACCGAACCCTGAATTTTTAATTCTGAATTTTTCATTTTTAATTCCTCTTTCCCAATACATTTATACATCAAACCAAAACCAACTGAATGCTTAGAAAAATCTCCCTGGCAGTCATGGCGCTTTCATTTTCTGTACTCCAGCCATCTGCCGCACAAAACATTCCCACACCTAAAGAACATTTCGGATTTAACATCGGCGACAATTACATGCTGGCCACGTATACCCAAACCGAAGCCTATGTAAAAAAACTGGCAGCAACATCTGATCGTGCCCGTTATGTAGATATCGGTAAAACCGAAGAAGGCCGCTCACAGTTCATGCTCATCATCAGCTCACCCGAGAACCTGAAAAAACTGGATCGCTATAAAGAGATCTCGCTCAAACTCGCCCATGCGGAAGGATTAACCGATGCCGAAGCCCGTTCACTTGCTGCCGAAGGCAAAGCGGTGGTATGGATTGATGGCGGCCTGCATGCCACAGAAACCGTAGGTGCACACCAACTCATTGAACTGATGTACCAGCTTACCAGCCGCAAAGATGCCGAAACCCAACGCATCCTGAATGATGTGATCATTCTCTGTACCCATGCCAACCCTGACGGACAGGAACTGGTTTCCAACTGGTATATGCGTAACCCCACGCCAGAAAAACGCACGTTGAACCAGTTACCAAGATTATACGAGAAATACGCGGGCCACGACAATAACCGCGATTTCTTTATGATGAACCTCCGCGAAACACAGAATATCAACCGCCAACTATATATCGAATGGATGCCGCAGGTAATGTATAACCACCACCAGGTCGGCCCACCCGGGTCCGTGGTGGCCGGTGCGCCTTACCGCGATCCGTTTAACTATGTATTTGATCCGGTGATCGTAACCAGCCTCGATGCACTCGGTGCTGCCATCAGTAACCGCCTGAATGTGGAAGGAAAACCAGGGTACACGGAACGTGCCGGTTCTTCTTATTCTACCTGGTACAATGGCGGTTTGCGCACAACCACTTATTTCCATAATATGGTGGGATTGCTAACCGAGATCATTGGCAATCCAACACCTTCTGAAGTGCCGCTGGTGCCCAACCGGCTGATCCCGAATGGTGCAACACCCTTCCCTGTTTTACCGGGTAAATGGCTGTTCCGTCAATCGATCGATTATTCCATTTCGATGAACTATGCCGTACTGGATTATGCGAGCCGTAACCGGGATCAGTTATTGTATAATATTTACCAGATGGGTAAGAATTCCATCGAAAGAGGAAACAAAGATACCTGGACATTATCACCCAAACGCATCGCCGAGATCACACAATTATACCAGGCCGATCAGCAGCGGAGCAATGCCACACGACCTGCAGCAAATGCAGCTGCCGATGCCGAGCCTTCTTTTGGCGGCAACCGCGGCGGCGGAAATATCCCGATGAAATATTATGATACGGTTTTAAAGAACCCTGCGCTGCGTGATGCAAGGGGGTATATTATTCCTGCCGACCAGGCCGATTTTCCCGCCGCCGTTCGTTTCTTAAATGCGTTAATAAGAACCGGTGTGCTGGTGCATAAAGCAACGGATGCTTTTACAGTAAATGGGAAGTCCTATCCTGCCGGATCGTATGTGGTAAAAACCAACCAGGCTTTCCGCCCGCATGTGCTGGATCTGTTTGAACCGCAGGACCACCCGAACGATTTTCAATACCCGGGTGGCCCCCCTGTCCCGCCCTATGATGCGGCGGGCTGGACACTCGCCTATTCCATGGGTATAAAATTTGATCGGGTACTGGATGCATTTGATGGTCCTTTCCAGCGCATCCCTTACGGTGAGTTGCAAACCGTAACTGCCACCGCTCCTACTGCGCCGAACGGCTATGTATTAAGCGCACAATCAAACAATGCCTTTATTACCGCAAACGACCTGCTGAAAGAATCTGCAGAAGTGTACCGGGTACAGGATGGAAGCCTGGATGCTCCGGTTGGTTCATTCTATGTACCTGCATCGCCCAGAGCGAAAGCAATTATCGACAAAGCCGCTGCTGAAAATGGTTTAAAAGTAACTGCCGCAGCGAAGAAACCGGCTGTTGCTTCCCTCAAAAAAATCCAGCCTGCAAAAGTGGGTTTATGGGATAATTTCGGAGGATCAATGCCATCCGGATGGGTAAGGTTTATTATGGAGAATTACCATTTTCCAGTAGAAGTGATTTACCCGAAAGACATTGATACCGGTGGCCTGAAAGCGAAGTACGACATGATCATTTTTGTGGATGGTGCCATCCCCGCTCCCGCCAATGCAAATGGTCCGCAGCGTGGCGGTTTTGGTGGCGGCGCACCACGGGCTGAAGATATCCCCGAAGAATACCGCAACCGTTTGGGAAGGATCACAGCAGATAAATCCGTTCCGCAACTGAAAAAGTTTATGGAAGAAGGCGGCACGGTGGTCACCATCGGCAGCAGCACCAACCTTGCTTATCATTTGAATGCAGGTGTTCACAATGCGCTTACCGAAATAGTGAATGGTGCAGAGCAGCGTTTGCCCAATGAAAAATATTATATCCCCGGAAGTATTTTACGCGTAAGTGTTGATTCTACCATACAGTCGGGCTGGGGAATGGCTTCGCAGGCTGACGTATATTTTGACAACAGCCCCGTGTTCAACATCACACCCGATGCGGTTGCAAAAGGAAGCATCAGGCCCATTGCCTGGTTTGCAACAAACAAACCTTTGCGCAGCGGATGGGCATGGGGACAAAATTACCTGCAGGATGGTGTTGCGGCTTTTGAAGCAACTGTAGGACAGGGAAAACTGTTTGCCTTTGGCCCCGAGATCACTTTCCGTGCACAGACACATGGGACGTTTAAACTGTTGTTCAACGAAATGTACACGATGAGCGCTGTTGCTGGCAAGGTCAAATAGTTTTTCACAAGAAGTTTATATGTAAAGCCGCCGGTTATCCACTGGCGGCTTTTTTTGGCAGATAAATTCACTTGAAAAAGATTTTGCACTTTGAAAAGGGTTTGTAATTTTGTTAACCAAATGGTTAAATCAAATGGTTAAAAAGAAAGAAACAGATGCTGGTACCGAGCAGAAGATCCTTGCGGCGGCGAAAAAAGTGTTTGTAAAAAAAGGGATGGACGGTGCAAGGATGCAGGACATTGCTGATGAAGCGGGGATCAACAAAGCCCTGCTGCATTATTATTTCCGTAACAAGGAAAAACTGTTTGAGCAGATTTTTGCAGAAAGCGCCGGGCGTTTTATCCCGAAAGTGAAAGCCATTTTAATAGCTGATACCGGGTTCTACGAAAAAATAGAATCGTTTTGCGGGGAATACATCGATATGGTGATGCAGAACCCTTACCTCCCGATGTTCGTGATGAATGAATTGCAGAAACAGCCTGCGGCCATGATCAAAAAAATATTCAAAGGCAGCCTGCCCGACCTCAGCAAATTTATCGGGCAGATGCAGGAGGAGATCAAAGCGGGACGTATCAAACCCATCCATCCTGCCCACCTGATCATGAATATGATGAGCATGTGCATTTTCCCTTTCATAGGCAGGCCCATGCTCAGCGCCGTAATGGGCATCTCAGACACGCAGTTTATGACGGCAATGGAAGAAAGGAAAAAAGCCGTACCAAAATTCATCTTTGACGCAATCAGAAAATAAAGGGTATGAAAAAATATTTCGCAAAGGGGCTTACGGGTATCTGTATCTTTTCCGCAACATCCGCGTTTACACAAACGCTAACGCTGCAACAGGCCTGCGATTCAGCAAGGATACACTATCCCATGATCCGGCAAAAACAATTGCTGCAGCAAACCGCTTCGCTGAATATCGATAACCTCAGCAAAGGGTTCCTGCCGCAGGTAAATATCAATGCACAGGCAAGTTACCAGACTGATGTAACCAAACTGGCGATCTCATTTCCCGGTATCAACATCGATCCGCTCAGTAAAGACCAGTACAAACTCTCTGCTGATATCAGTCAATTGATTTATGACGGCGGCCTTATCAGGCAGCAACAGCAACTGCAGCAGCAAAACGCAGTTGTGGAAGGCCAGAAACTTGAAATTGAATTGTACAAACTAAAAGAAAGGGTCACACAGGTCTATCTGGGGATCCTTTATATTGATGAGCAGCTCAAACAATCCGATCTTGTCAAAAGCGATATTGATAACGGAATCCGCAAAGTAGAGGCACAGGTAGAGAATGGTACAGCCTTTCGCTCGGGCATCAGTATGCTGAAAGCAGAGCGTATCAAAGCAGAACAACGCACCATCGAACTGGCCGCTTCCCGGAAAGGTTTGCTTGATGTATTGTCGCTTTTTTTACAGCAAGCCCTATCCGCTTCCACCCGTCTCGTAAAACCGGAAACTACGTCAGGCATCACAGCAGAACTTGACAGGCCGGAACTGAAATTATATGGGGAGCAAAACAAATTGTTCCTGCAACAGGATCAGTTGATCCGGTCGCGCAACCTGCCAAAAGCAAGTGTTTTCCTGCAGGGCGGTTATGGGCGGCCCGGTCTGAATATGCTGAAAAACGAATTCGAACCTTATGGCATTGGCGGCCTGAGGCTTAGCTGGCAACTCAGCGGTTTTTATACAGCAAAAAGAGAAAAATTACTCCTCACTATCAACCGTCAAACGGTTGACTTGCAGAAAGAAACCTTTGTATTGAATACACAGACACAACTAAAGCAACAGGAAACAGAGGTCGGCAAACTGAACCAGTTGATCAGCACCGACCGCGAGATCATCACACTGCGGAATGATGTAAAAAAAGCCGCAATGGCACAGCTCGATAACGGGGTGATCACGCCCAATGATTACCTCAAAGAAGTAAACGCCGAAGACCAGGCAAGGCAAAACCTTATCACACACCAGTTGCAACTGGTACAGGCACTGATTAACCTACAACTCATCACCGGAAAATAAAATGACCATGAAAAAATACCGGATACTACTGATCCCATTTTTACTGATGGCTTGCAAAAGCAACCAGGATACCTTTGATGCACAAGGTAGTTTTGAAGCCGATGAAGTGATCGTTTCATCCGAGTTGACGGGGCGTATCACTGCATTCAAAGTAAAGGAAGGCGATACTTTACATGCCGGCAGTATCGTTGGCAAACTGGATGCCGCACCGATTGCCCTGCAGAAAGAGCAGGTGGAAGCCGGCATCCGGGCATTGAAGCAAAAAACAGTTGATGCGGGGCCTTCTGTAAAATTATTGGAAGACCAACTGGCCGTGCAGGAAACACAACTCGCTAACCTGCTGCAGGAAAAAACAAGAACCGAACGTTTGCTGAAGCAGGATGCTGCAACCGGTAAACAGCTGGATGATATCAGTTTCCAGGTAGAGGCAATGAAAAAACAAATGGCTGTAACAAAACAGCAAATAGCGGTGCAGGTAAACAATACCAATACGCAGAACCGCAGCATACTAAGCGAAAGCGACCCGCAGCAAAAACGAATTGCACAACTGGATGACCAGTTGCAGCGTACTTTCATTACCAATCCCATCAACGGTACCGTATTAACGAAATATGCAGAGGCAGGTGAAATCACGGGTGCGGGAAAAGCTTTGTATAAAATCGCCGACCTGCAAACACTTACACTCCGTGTATATGTTACCGGTAACCAGTTGGCAGCTATCAAACTGGGGCAGACAGTAAAAGTATATACCGACAAAAGCAAAGACGCTTACAACGAAACCACCGGTACGGTTTACTGGATATCCGATAAAGCCGAATTCACGCCAAAAACAATTCAGACCAAAGAAGAAAGGGCCAATCTTGTATATGCTATCAAGATCAGGGTGAAAAATGATGGACTGCTGAAGATTGGCATGTATGCTGAAATAAAATTTTAAAAGAGCGGTATGGAAAAAATCCAGGTGAACGGTATTGTAAAAACCTACGGCAGCAAGCAAAAAAAACTGACGGCACTCGATCATGTTTCGTTTACTGTGAAAGAGGGGGAACTTTTTGGGTTGATCGGCCCGGACGGTGCCGGTAAAACCAGCCTGTTCCGTATCCTTACCACCCTCCTGCTTGCAGACAGTGGCACAGCAACCGTAAATGGAATGGATGTGGTAAAAGAATACAAAGCCATCCGCAAACAGGTGGGTTATATGCCGGGCAGGTTTTCATTGTATCCCGATCTCACAGTGAAAGAAAACCTTGCATTCTTCGCCACTATTTTTCAAACAGATGTGAACGAGAATTATTCACTCATCAAAGATATCTATGAACAGATCGCACCATTTGAAAACCGGCGGGCGGATAAATTATCGGGTGGCATGAAACAGAAACTGGCGCTGAGCTGCGCGTTGATCCACAAACCTACTGTTCTCTTTCTCGATGAACCCACCACCGGCGTGGATGCTGTTTCGCGGAAAGAATTCTGGGAGATGCTGAAGGGGCTGAAACAACAGGGGATTACCATTCTTGTATCCACACCCTATATGGATGAAGCGGCATTGTGCGACCGTGTTGCGTTGATACAGGATGGGCATATCATGCAGGTAAATACGCCCGCTGACGTGATCAATGGATTCGGTAAAAAAATACTCGCAGTAAAAAGCAGCGATATGCTTTCATTGCTGCAGCTGGTAAAACAGATGCCGGGTGTACTGGATGCTTATCCCTTTGGTGAATACCACCACCTGGTACTTGCAGATGAACAGGTGAAACTGGATTTCCCGGGAGAAGTTACGGTGAAAGAAACAGCGCCGGATATTGAAGACTGTTTTATGTTATTGATGAAGAACCATGCAGCCTGATTACGCAATAACAGCAAAGGATCTGACCAAGCGCTTCGGCGACTTCACCGCGGTGGATAAGATCAGTTTTGAAGTTTCCCGCGGCGAGATATTTGGTTTTCTCGGTGCAAATGGCGCAGGTAAAACAACGGCTATGCGGATGCTCTGCGGGTTATCGCTGCCGAGTGCCGGTACAGCAACTGTTGCAGGGTTCGATGTTTACCGCGACAATGAACGCATCAAAAAACGGATCGGATATATGAGCCAGAAATTTTCGTTGTACGAAGACCTTACGGTAAAAGAAAATATCCGCTTCTATGGGGGTATTTATGGCAGGAGCGATCTGTTCATCAAAGAACAAACGGGATACCTGCTGCAACACCTTCGCCTCGAAAAAGAAGGGAACACGCTGGTAAGGGCCTTGCCTCTGGGATGGAAACAAAAACTGGCTTTTTCGGTTGCCATCTTTCATGAACCCGATATTGTTTTCCTGGATGAACCCACGGGAGGCGTTGATCCGGTTACACGCCGCGAATTCTGGAACATGATCTACGAAGCATCCGCAAAGGGCATCACCGTTTTTGTAACCACGCATTACCTGGACGAAGCTGAATACTGTAACCGGGTTTCGATTATGGTGGACGGGAAAATAGAAGCGCTCGACAGTCCCTCTGCTTTAAAACAACAATTTTCAGCCGCCAGCATGGACGGCGTATTTCTGCAACTGGCAAGAAAAGCCAAAAGAACCGAAGGATGAAACAGTTCAGGAGTTTTATACGAAAAGAATTTTATCATATCCTGCGCGACAGGCGAACCCTGTTTATCCTGCTCGGCATGCCCGTAATACAGATCATCATTTTCGGGTTTGCACTGACGAATGAAGTAACCAATTCAAAATATGCAGTACTCGACAATGCTAAAGACATCGTTTCGCAAAAACTGATACAGCGCATAGAAGCCAGCCAGTATTTTGAAGGAGCCACCCGTTTATACAGTTATGATGATATCGCGAAAGCTTTCCGGAAAGGGGCGATCAAAATCGCGATTGTAATACCCCCGCATTTTGCTGAAGACCTCGGACAACTGCATACTGCACAGGTACAGTTAGTGGCCGATGCGAGCGATCCGAATGTAGCAAATACGCTTGTCAACTATGCATCTGCGATTATCAACGATTTTCAGCAAAATGAATTCAACAAAGACCAGCAACTTCCCTACCGCATCCTGGCCGAACAAAGAATGCTGTACAACCCGCAACTGAAAGGCGCTTATAATTTTGTTCCGGGTGTGATGGCCATGGTTTTATTGCTGGTATGTACCATGATGACGGCCATCACCATCGTAAAAGAAAAAGAAACGGGCACCATGGAGATCATGCTGGTATCGCCGCTGCAGCCCCTGCTCATCGTTGTTGCCAAAGCAGTGCCTTATCTCCTTTTATCCATCATCAATATTATCAGCATCCTGCTGTTAAGTGTATATGTCCTTGAAGTGCCGGTTCAGGGAAACCTGTTCCTCCTCATCGGCGAAAGCATATTGTTTACACTCGTTTCCTTATCGCTGGGTTTGCTGATATCGGCAGGCTCCAATTCCCAACAGACCGCCATGTTTATTTCATTGATCGGGATGTTCCTGCCCACAGTGATGTTCAGCGGGTTTATGTTCCCGGTGGAAAATATGCCCAAACCCATGCAGGTAATATCGAATATCGTTCCAGCAAAATGGTATTATACGGTTGTAAAATCCGTAATGATCAAGGGGGTGGGATTCAAAGCCATCTGGAAAGAAACCCTTGTACTCACCGCGATGCTGTTTTTCTTTCTCGGCATGGCGATCCGAAATTTTAAAATCAGGCTGGCATGAGAACCTTGAAATTTTTATTGCAGAAAGAATTCCGGCAGATATTCCGCGACCCTGCAATACTGCGTCTGATCTTTATCATGCCTGTGATACAACTGATCGTATTGCCGCTGGCAGCCGATTACGAAATGAAAAATATCAACCTGGCTGTTACCGATCACGATCACTCCGCTTATTCCCGTGAACTGGTAAACAAGATTAAAGCATCCGGTTATTTTAAACTGGTTACGTATAACGAGGCATATAAGCAATCTTTGACAGCGATAGAAAACGACCAGGCCGATCTGATACTTGAGATCCCTGTTCATTTTGAAAAAGACCTCGTGAAAGAAGATGCCGCAAAAGTATTTGTATCCATCAATGCCATCAATGGCACCAAAGCGGGTTTAGGCGGCGCTTACCTGCAAACCATTCTGCGGGATTATAACCAGGCCGTTCGTGAAAAATGGATACAGTTCCCGCGCATAAAACTTTTGCCAACGATCGATATCACGTATGCCAACTGGTTCAATCCGCACATGAACTATAAATATTTTATGGTACCCGGCATATTGGTTTTATTGCTCACCATGATCGGCGCAAACTTAACCGCCATCAATATTGTTCGCGAAAAAGAGATCGGCACCATCGAACAGATCAATGTAACCCCGATCAGGAAACACCATTTTATCCTCGGCAAACTCATCCCTTTCTGGATACTCGGTCTCGTGATCCTGACGCTCGGTTTTGGTGTGGCGCGTATCGTGTATGGCATCATTCCTGCAGGAAGTTTTGTTACCATTTATGTATTCGCCGCAGTATACCTGCTTGCGGTACTGGGGCTTGGCTTACTCGTATCCACTTATGCAGCCACACAGCAGCAGGCCATGCTGGTGTCCTTTTTTATCATGATGATCTTTATCCTGATGGGCGGCCTTTACACATCGATCGATAGTATGCCGGAATGGGCCAAATGGATCACGCGTTTTAACCCGGTTTCTTATTTTATCGATGTAATGCGCATGGTGGTTTTGAAAGGAAGCGGCCTGACGGATATCAGCCGACAGTTGGGCATCATCGCCCTATTCGCCGTTGTATTGAATACCTGGGCCATACTCAGTTACCGGAAACGCAGTTAAGATGTTGTATCTTTCTGAAAAGAAAATATATGCCCGGTTACGATAATTTACTTGATGCACTGAAAGATTTGAAACAAAAAGGATACACCACTGATTTTAATCTTGCGGCGAATGCCATCCGGTGCAGCAATACAGGTACCAGCTTTGCAGTACATGAATTCGAGATTGTTGACCATTACCGTTTTGAAGCCGATACCGATCCCGATGAAGCAAGTGTGTTGTATGTGATTGAATCGACCGATGGAAAAATGAAAGGTGTTTTGATCAATGCCTATGGCATTTACGGAGACGATACCAGTGATGAAATGATCCGTAAACTCAAAGTGCACGGATAAACCGGAATCGTTATTTTCACGGCTGATTTTCACGCAAAACCATCCATCAATGATCCATCGCAGAAAATTTCTTCAACTGGGTTCACTCGGGCTCAGCAGCTTTTCTTTCCCGTCATTTATCAGCAGTAAAAGTACAGCGGCCCGCCGCCCGATCGTAATATCAACCTGGGATGCAGGAATTGATGCAAACAAAGCGGCCTGGCAGGTTTTACGCAATGGCGGCCGCGCGCTCGATGCGGTGGAACAGGGCGTGATGGTAACCGAATCCTCGCAAAACTGCTGTGTGGGTTTGGGCGCCAATCCCGATCGCGACGGGTTTGTGACGCTTGATTCCTGTATCATGGATGAGAACGGCAACTGCGGCGGGGTGGCATTCCTGGAACGCATCAAACATCCCGTTTCGGTTGCCAGGAGGGTGATGGAAAAAACACCGCATGTACTATTGGTAGGTGCCGGTGCACAACAGTTCGCGGTTGAACAGGGCTTTCCGCTGGAGCCGCAAAAATTATCACCTGATGCAGAACGTTCCTACAAAGAGTGGCTCAAAAAAAGTGAATACAAACCGGTGATCAATATCGAGAACAACGCGAATAAAAAAAACCAGGCTGCCTTCGCCCCCGCCAAATTGGATAATGGCGAATGGAACCATGATACCATTGGCATGGTGGCCATGGATGCGAATGGTAACCTGAGCGGAACCTGTACCACCAGCGGCGCAGGTTTTAAAATGCGTGGCCGTGTTGGTGATTCACCCATTATTGGTGCGGGCTTATTTGTAGACAATGAAGTGGGTGCCGCAACTGCAACCGGCCAGGGTGAAGATGTGATCCGCATCTGTGGTTCGCACCTGGTGGTGGAACTGATGCGCCAGGGATTGTCGCCCGAAAACGCCTGTAAAAAAGCAGTGGAGCGGATCATAAAAATCAAAGGCAGTAAGGCTAAAGATATACAGGTTGGTTTTATCGCCATCAACAAACAGGGTGAATATGGCGGTTATTGTATCCAGAAAGGATTCAACTTTGCAGTATGTTATGCCGATGATAAAAATTTCCTGGTAGATGGTAAATATGTTCTCTGATATGGCACAGAAAAAATTACTGGAGATCTGTGTGTTCAATGTGGCAACGGCTGTGGAGGCAGAAAGAGCGGGCGCCGACCGTTTAGAGCTTTGTGAAAATTATGCCAATGGCGGAACCACTCCATCCTATGGTTACCTGAAAACCGTCAGAGAGAAAATCGCTATCCCCGTTTTCCCGATGATCCGCCCGAGAGGTGGTGATTATTTTCATACAAATGATGAAATAGAGATCATCCGAAAAGATATCCTCCTTTGCAAAGAACTGGGATTTGAAGGCGTGGTTTTTGGTTTGCTGAATCAGGGCGGAACGATTGACCGCGATAACACCGCAAGGCTTGTGGAAGCCGCTTACCCGCTCGAAGTAACTTTTCACCGTGCATTCGACCGCTGTAAAGAACCACTGGAAGCGCTGGAAACCATCATCGCCTGTGGCTGCAGCCGCATACTTACCAGCGGGCAGATGCCCAAAGTAATGGATGGCCTCTCCCTCTTGATTCAATTGGTGCAGCAAGCAGATGAACGCATCATCATTATGCCGGGCAGCGGATTGAACAGCAGCAATGTGGCAAAGATTCTTACTGATACAGGTGTAAAGGAAGTACATACTTCTGCAAGAACCCGGGTTGCTTCCACCGTCACTTACCGCAACGAAAATCTACCCGAGGATTTCGATATTGATTTTGTGGATGCCGAAGAAATCAAACGCATCAAAACGTTTTTCTGATTCAACTTCTCCCATGATCATTGCCACCGCCTTACAAAAAAATTACAGCCGTGAAAATGCAGTGAAAGTGGCGACCTATGCAGTTGCTTCTGCAAAAAATTTTCAGGAGTTGATGCAATGCTTTCTCAGCAATGAATACCGCCTGGCACAACATGCAGCCTGGTGCGTGAACTGGGCCGCAAAGAAAAAAACGGGTATGATACAACCCCATATCGGGTCGCTGGTGAAATCACTGACCAAAAAAGGGGTACACAATGCAGTGATCCGCAATTCCGTCCGCATACTCGAATCCATTCAAATCCCTGCAAAATACCATGGAGATGTAATGAATGCCTGCTTTCATTTTATTGAAGACCCCGCTACTCCGCCTGCGATCAAAGCGTTTTCCTTAACAACCCTGTTTAACCTGTCGGTACAATACCCGGAGATCAAACCGGAATTAAAACTGATTATCGAAGACAGGTGGGATACCGAAACACCGGCATTCCGCAGCCGCGGGAAAAAAATCCTGGCAGCGATCGGGGGATGATACGGATTAGCGGATTAATGAATTAACGAATTCGTAATCCGTCAATCCGCAATCAATACAACATCCGAACTTTAATGGTTTGTTTTACATCTTTGAGCAGCGCAACGGCTTTGTTCGAAAGTTTTTTATCTACATCCAGCACTACATAACCGATGGCATCATTGGTTTTGAGGTACTGGCCCAGGATATTGATATTATTCTTCGATAATGCAGTATTGATCGCACTCAGCACACCCGGAACATTGTGGTGGATATGCAGGATGCGATGTGCATTTTCAACCGGCGGCAGGCCGATGGCCGGAACCGTATGCGAACCATTCGTAATACCGCGTTCGAGGTAATGAAACAGTTTCGCACTCACATCTTCCCCGATATTCTGTTGCGCTTCTTCGGTGGAACCACCGATATGCGGCGTAAGGATCACATTGGGCAAACCCTGTAATGGCGTTTCAAAAAGATCACCATTCTTTTCCGGTTCCCAGGGATATACATCGATACCCGCTCCGTTCAGATGCCCCTCCTGTATAGCGGCGGCAAGGGCTTTCAGGTCAACCACTTCTCCCCTGGCATAATTCAGCAGGATCGCTCCTTTTTTGAAGGATTTCAGCAGGGTTTTATTGATGAGATTTTTTGTCTGCGGGGTTTCCGGTACATGCAGTGAAACAATATCCGAAACACTTACCAGTTCTTTCAATGATTTTGCCGCAACAGCATTTCCTAAAGGCAGTTTGGTTTCCGTATCATAAAAAACCACTTTCATCCCGAGGCTTTCTGCCAGCACACTTACCTGGGAGCCGATATTTCCGTAGCCGATCAATCCCAGTGTTTTTCCCCTCAATTCAAAACTGCCTTTGGCATCTTTCATCCAGGTTCCTTTATGCGCTGCAATATTTTTATCAACGATTTTCCTGATCAGCAGGATCGAAACACCGATCACAAGCTCTGCCACACTTCGGGTATTGCTGTAAGGAGCATTAAATACCACCACGCCGTACTGTGTGGCTGCTTTCAGATCCACCTGGTTTACGCCGATACAAAAGCAACCGATGGCCTGCAGTTTGGGTGCCGCTGCCAGCACTTTTGCGCTGATATGCGTTTTGGAACGGATACCAAGCAGGTGTACGTCTTTCACTTCTTTGATCAACTCCTCTTCGCTGAGTGCACCGGACAATTTGCGCACATTTACATAACCCTGCTGCCGGAAAAACTGAACAGCTTTGTCGCTGATGTTTTCAAGGAATAAGATATTGATCCGCTCTTTGGGATAGCTGGTAATTGCCTGCTTGCTCATGTTTGCGAAAATAAATGTTATTTCCCGTAAGCCTGTCCCGATAGTTTTCCACGATGGTTGGCTGCCGGAAACACCCTGCCTATATTTGCGGGCAGTAAAACCTGTGTGCTGATGCTCAGTCCCAAGATGATCCCATTACTCACTTTTCTCGTGATAGGTTGCGGGGCCAATCCGCATAAGGATACCAAAGAATCTCCCAAAAAAGAGGTTCACAGCGGTTTTTCACCCGTGTCCTCAAAGGAAAAAGCTTATTATGCCAACCTGATTGCGCAGGAATATGATAAGAACCTCCTGAAACGGGGGTTTAATGGCGCTATCCTGATGGCAAAAAACGGGGAGATCGTTTTTGAAGATTATCATGGATATATCAATCTCAAAACAAAAGAGCCGATCACCGAGAGCAGCACTTTTCATATCGCTTCCGTATCAAAAACCTTTACTGCCACAGCGATCCTGAAACTGATGGAAGAAGGTAAATTGTCGCTGGAAGACCCTGTTGAAAAATACATTCCTTCATTCCCTTATCCCAATATCACGATCAAAAACCTGCTTACGCACCGCAGCGGCTTGCCTAAGTATGATCATTTTATGGATGGTACCGCCACCCAGGCCTACCAAACCAAAAATAAAAAAGGCAAAACGATTACCCGTTACCGGACTGTCCGCATAAACCCCGGCTTTACCGGTTTTGCAAGCAATATGGATGTATTGC
Source organism: Chitinophagaceae bacterium (assembly GCA_004028765.1). Taxonomy (GTDB): domain Bacteria; phylum Bacteroidota; class Bacteroidia; order Chitinophagales; family Chitinophagaceae; genus Sediminibacterium. The sequence goes on from SAIX01000055.1 coordinate 15,671, forward strand.
AGTACATGATCAAATACCATCCTGCTCCCGAATCATTGCCTGATAAAAGATATAGTTACTGCAATACCAACTACGCGATGCTTGCATTGGTGGCCGAGCAGATCAGCGGCAAATCTTTTCCCGAGTTTATGCAGGAAACCATATTTGCACCGCTGGGCATGACGCATACTTTTATCTTCAGTCAGAAAGATATCGCCAATTATATCCCCTCTTACAATTATAACAAAGCGCCTTTTGCCCTGCAGAAACTGGATTGCGTGTACGGGGACAAAAATGTGTACAGTACTGTTCGTGACCTCTTGCTGTGGGACAAAGCCCTGTACCTCGGCACAATCGTAAGCACCAAAACACTTGAAATGGCGTACCAGCCCTATAGTTTTGAAAAACGGGGAGAAAAAAATTATGGATTGGGCTGGCATTTATATGTTCATCCGCCCGAGCCTACCATCGTATACCACAATGGCTGGTGGCATGGCAATAATGCTGTTTTCAAACGGCTGGTTGCCGATACAGCTACAGTGATCATCCTTGGTAATAAATTCAATAAAAATATTTATTCCGCCGGCAAGATGAGTTCGGTATTTACCGGCCACCCGGATACCACGCTACTGGACGAATAATCCGCTCTGTCTATGCATTTTATACACAGCCTGACAATAATGTGACACGGGCTCAGTATTTTAGGCTTTTCCACCTATTTTTGCAGACTTTTAAAAATACCAGCAGATCAAATTGTTTATGGACAAAATCTTGTTTTACGCCGTACCGGCGATGGGGATCTTAGGACTCCTGTACACATTGGTTAAATTTAACTGGGTTTCGAAGCAGGATGCGGGCAATGACCGCATGAAGCAGATCAGCAACTATATCGCCGAAGGTGCCATGGCTTTTCTGAAGGCCGAGTATAAAATACTGGGCTATTTCGTGGTAATCGTTGCATTGTTACTCGGGCTCATGGGTTATTCAGACCCGCACAGTCACTGGAGCATTGCTTTTGCTTTTATTATCGGGGCTTTCTTCAGCGCACTCGCCGGTTTTATCGGTATGAAAGTAGCCACCAAGGCCAATGTGCGTACAGCACAGGCGGCAAGATCAAGTCTTAGCCAGGCTTTAAAAGTTTCTTTCACAGGTGGTTCCGTAATGGGTATGGGTGTTGCCGGTTTGGCGGTACTCGGCCTCGGCGGATTGTTTATTCTTCTCAAATCCATCTTCGCACCCGCTGCTGCGGTTGATAGCGAAGAAATGAAAAGGGCAATTGAAGTGTTGACAGGTTTCTCCCTGGGTGCCGAAAGTATTGCGCTTTTTGCCCGTGTGGGTGGTGGTATCTATACAAAAGCAGCCGACGTAGGTGCTGACCTTGTGGGAAAAGTAGAAGCCGGTATCCCGGAAGATGATCCGCGTAACCCTGCAACCATTGCCGATAACGTGGGAGATAATGTGGGTGATGTAGCGGGCATGGGTGCAGATTTATTTGGAAGTTACGTGGCTACTGTTCTGGCAACCATGGTATTAGGTCGTGAAGTTACAGGTGTTAACGGAGCTGCTTTATCGGATGCCTTTGGTGGTTTATCCCCCATCCTCCTGCCGATGCTGATCGCCGGTGTGGGCATCCTCTTTTCCATTGTGGGTACCTGGTTTGTAAAAGTATCCGATGCAGCCGGGCTAAGCACACATAAAGTACAGAATGCCCTGAATATGGGTAACTGGGGGTCGATTGTATTAACGGCCATCGCCTCTTATTTCCTTGTTACTTATTTGATGCCCGATACAATGGTATTGCGCGGGTTCACATTCACCCCGATGAAAGTATTTGCTGCCATCATGGTGGGTCTCGCCGTGGGTACACTCATGAGTATGATCACTGAATATTACACTGCAATGGGTAAACGCCCTGTAATGAGTATCATCCGCCAGTCCTCCACTGGTCACGCCACCAATATCATCGGTGGTTTGGCGGTGGGTATGGAAAGTACGCTGATGCCCATTATTGTTCTTGCTGCGGGCATCTATGGTTCTTATTACTGTGCAGGTTTATATGGTGTGGCCATTGCTGCCGCAGGTATGATGGCAACCACTGCCATGCAACTGGCGATCGATGCCTTTGGGCCGATCGCGGATAACGCAGGCGGTATCGCTGAAATGAGCGAATTACCCCATGATGTACGTGAGAAAACAGATATCCTCGATGCAGTCGGAAATACCACGGCGGCAACCGGAAAAGGTTTTGCCATTGCTTCTGCAGCGCTTACTGCCCTGGCTTTGTTTGCAGCTTTCGTTGGTATTGCTGGTATCCAGGGTATTGATATCTACCATGCCGATGTGCTAGCTGGTCTGTTTATCGGAGGGATGATCCCTTATATCTTCTCTTCATTGGCGATACGCGCGGTTGGACAGGCTGCCATGTCGATGGTGGAAGAAGTGCGCCGCCAGTTCCGCACTATCCCTGGTATCATGGAAGGAACCGGCAAACCGGAATACGATAAATGTGTGGCCATCTCTACAGAAGCTTCTCTCAAAAAAATGATGTTACCCGGTGGTATCGCGATCCTCACCCCATTGATCATCGGTTTTGTTTTCGGCCCCGAAGTGCTCGGAGGATTTCTTGCAGGAGCAACCGTTAGCGGTGTACTGATGGGAATGTTCCAGAACAACTCTGGTGGTGCCTGGGACAATGCAAAAAAATCATTTGAAAAAGGTGTTGAGATCAATGGCCAGACTTACTACAAAAAATCTGAGCCGCATAAAGCATCTGTGACAGGTGATACAGTTGGTGATCCTTTTAAAGATACATCAGGCCCTTCGATGAATATCCTCATCAAACTGATGTCGATCGTATCATTGGTGATCGCCCCCACCCTCGCGCAACTGCATAAAACAGATGCCAAGGAGAGCAGGTTGGTAGAGAAAACCATGGAAGTGAAATTCAAGACCACCAGTGATTCTGCTTCAGCTGTCAGCCTTACTGCAGATACAAAAGATGATGGTTTCAAAAGCCTGATTGAAGCGGTAAAAAAAGACGGGCTTGCCACAGATGGAAAACTGAGTATCGAACTGAAAGGCGGCAAACTCACCATCAATGGAAAAGAACAGGACGAAGCGACTTATAAAAAATACGAAGCTTATTTCAACGGGCAGAAAAATATCAGCATACAATTAGACGAACAGGTTACCAAAAAGTAAACTGGAAGATATTTCATTAGAAAATTGCAGAAAATCCCGGTCAGTTGACCGGGATTTTTGTTTGGGGGATGATCATATATTTACTATTTTTCAATATGAAAAAGACCATCCCTTTCATCCTTGTAATATTGATGGCTGCTGCCTGTGAAAATGGCCCGGGTTCCGGCAAAGCGGTAGATACCACCATTACCATTTCGTATGATACAGTGCCCGAAACCCGGCAAAAGATTAGCAAGGAAGCCGTAGCACATTACAGTGAACCCATTAAAGACGACCTGAACAAATGGACCTTCTCTGTGGATATTTATGAAACCCCGCAAACCTTTCAATACACCATGCTGCTGCAGGCACAGGAAGCACATGTGACCGATTCACTGAAGATACCCAACTTCGGTATCTGGCCAAAACCGGCAATTGAAAGAGGAAAAGAACCGCTCACCTGCATCGTGGGTTTTCTGGATAATAAACAACAATTCAAACCTTATAAAAAAGTCAGTTTTCACCATAACCAGCTTCGGGTAAGCAGCGTGGCGAGCTATTATGTGGCATCCTACAAAACACCGGTTAAAAAGCCGGCCAATCCCTGATTTGCTGCCAGTAACCCAATTCCGCCGTTTAACATTTTTTTAGTTGGAATCATACGACCTCGTTCGTAATTTGCTTACGAACAAAATCGTAGCAATGGCAGCAAAACAGATCAAGCCTACCGAAAGTGAGCTGGAAATACTGCGGGTACTGTGGGACAAAAACCAGGCAACCGTAAGAGAAGTGCATGAAGTGTTGAGTGAGCACAAAGATTCAGGTTATACCACCACCCTCAAACTGATGCAGATCATGTTTGAGAAAGGCATTGTGAAACGCGACGACAGCAGTAAAACGCATATTTACAAAGCCAATGTTTCGCGCGAGAACACACAACAACAACTCGTGGGAAAAATGATCCATTCGCTTTTTGGCGGATCATCCACGCAACTCGTGATGCAGGCATTGGGTAACCATGCCCCGAACAAAGAAGAACTGGACGAAATACAGAAACTGATCGACAATCTCAAAAAACAGTAAACCGGATGCAATACCTGTTTCAATCTGTTTTCCTGAAATCATTGGGCTATGCCATCGCCAACAGCTTATGGCAAACTGCGCTGGTATGGTTGTGCTATACCATTTTTGCACAATTACCCGGCATGTCCTCCGCAAGGAAATACCGTTTGGCAGTTATCACTCAGGTTGCAGGTTTTGTATGGTTCCTGTTTACGTTTCGTTTTTATTACCAGCAATACGCAAATAGCTGGTCGCCTGCTGCGGATAGCACCCACACCGGAAATACACCAATCATCTCTGCCGCAAATACAACAACGGGTATCGTAAACTGGTTATTCAAACTGGAAATGCTGCTGCCCTATGTTTCATTTGCCTACCTGCTGCTGATCGGGTTCCTGGCCATCCGCTGGGCATTGGGTTACCAGCGCACGCAACTGATCCGGAACAGAGGATTGGAGAAAATGCCCGTACAATGGCGCCTATTTGTACAACGCACCGCAGAGCAACTGGGCATCCGTAAAAAAGTATGGATCTATCTTTCAGAAACGATCAACAGTCCGCTTACGATCGGTTTCTGGAAACCGGTGATCCTAGTGCCGCTTGCAAGTATCAATCACCTCAGCACCGCCCAGATGGAAGCCGTGCTGCTGCACGAACTGGCGCATATCAAAAGGGCCGATTATCTCGTGAATATTATTCTCTCCGTGATTGAGATCGCACTTTTCTTTAACCCCTTTACACAACTGATTCGGAAATCGATTCACAAAGAAAGAGAGAACAGTTGCGACGACTGGGTACTGCAATTTCAATATGAAGCCGCAGATTATGCGGAAGCTTTATTGCGCATCGCCTGTTTGCAGCAAACGCCTGTATTTGCAATGACTGCTGCCGGTAAAAAAAATGAACTGCTAACCCGTGTAAAACGAATGATCGGCGAAAAACAGGAACGATTTAATTACCGCAGGCAGTTAATGGCATTGCTAATCATGACAGGAATCCTGAGTTCAGTGGCATGGCTGACACCTGTAAAATCCTCCACGCAAATTATTCCGGCGAAAAAGACTGCCGCCGTACAAAAACCTTTGCGAAAAGCCGTTGCCGTAAGTGAAATAGAAGAACCTATGTCCGTGAAAGTGGATAACCCTTTGTTCAATCCCGTTTTTTTTCTTTCCAAACCCCTGAAAGCAGAAATCAGTAAAAACCTGGCAGATGCTAAAAAAGAAATGGAACAGGATATTGAAAAAGAATCTGCAGAGGTCCCTGAACTCGTAAACGAATCACTCGCTCCATTGATTTCCGGAGCGCTCGATGTTGCGGCCGGGTCATTAATGTCCAAACAAAAAGTGGAAGCAGATACCGATCCCTTTACTATGATGGGAGCACTCGCGTTGAAACAGGTTGCTGATTCTTTGCAAAAGAAAAAGACTTTCCTACCCAAAGAAATAATGGGCAAACAGGAAAAAGAAAAAATGCACGCCGATCTCAAAAAAGCGCAAAATGAAATGGTATCGGCACTGAAAGAAATGGAATTCAATACAGCTGATAAAAAGAAACTGAAGCAGGATATGGTGCTTGGCCTCCAAACGCTTGACCAGTTAAAAAAAATCGGCCTCGAAAAAATTATCCTGCAATCACTCGATGCGGTTAAATATTCCTTCGATGAACCTGCTGAAAAAAATATTCCGAGAAAAACGAAAATGCCACCTGCCGATACAGAAAGAAAGCAGGAAAAAGACCTGAACAAAGAAGAAACCAACGAGACTCAGTTTTATAAAAGAAAAGAACAGGATACGGACGGATCTGAACAGGATTTATCTGAAACAACAAGGGTAAGACCCGTGAAACTGAGATTAATCGACCTGAAGCCGGTCATCGACAGTATCGCCAGAAGCAATGATCCACTTGCAATGCAGAAAATAAAAGTATTACTGAGAAAACAATTTGAAATGTTGCGGAAGGTAAGGGTATCTTATCAGCCTGCACTGTTGAAAAGCAAATCGGATACTTTATCTGTCAACCAGGATATCATCATCCAGCTGCAGTAAATGCTACCAAAGGTTCCGCGGGCACCAGTCGCCATAGCGGTTGCCGAGTAAAAAACCGATCAGTATTTCGTGTGTGCCCTTGCTTACGGTATTGAGGCTGGAGGTTTGCACATCGTATGAATAACCGATATTGATATTCCGGTTCAGGTTGATGCCCACCATCGCTGCAAAACCATCCTGGTAACGATAAGAAGCGCCTGCCCAAACCAGGTCCTGGTACTGGAATTTTGCATTCACATCAAAGCCAAGCGGCAACGGACTGATATAGCGCAGTAACATTGACGGAAGAAAACTTACATCATCCGATAACTGCATCCGGTAACCTGCACTTACAAAAATATGCGGCAGTAATTTTCCATTCTGCAGGTACACGGTATTATCAGAGAAGGCAATATTCTGCGGAACGATCTGCTGCGCAGCGATCCCCAGAAAATAATTTTTAGAATAGAGCCAGAGCCCTGCGCTAATATCCGGTTTTATCCGGTTGATCACATTGCTGCTTGCCACAGCGGGATCAACAGTAGTACCGCCAAAATTAAGTTTGCTCGCATCCAGGCTCATATTGGTAAAGCCAACCGATACACCTGCAGATAATGTGGTGGTGGGTGATAAAGGCTGGTGATAGGCATAACTGCCATACATCGCAAAACGGTTCAACGGGCCGGTTCTGTCGTTTAGTATGGTAAAACCTACCCCGCTATGCGGATCCGGTGAAGTGTAATCACGCCAGTAAGCCTCTCCTCTCGGGTTTGAACCGCTGGCATGAAAACTGGTGGCAGACTCACGGTCATAATCACTTTTTTTCAAAGGACCATGTATCGTGAAATAGGTGGTAACCGGTGCATCCTGCAAACCCACCCATTGCAAACGGTGGCTCGCCTTGGCATCCCAGTAATTCTCAATCCCGGCCACAGCAGGATTGATGATATAATTGTTCATGATATACTGGGTATAATAAGGCCTTTGCTGGGCAGCAATACGCATAGAGGCAAGAAGACAGCAACACAACAGCAGCTTTTTCACATGTAAACCCATGATTACTTAATGATGGACACCGATCCTGTCATGATCTGTCGCCCGTTCTTTGGATTAATGATGTAATAATAGGTACCTACCGGCAATGGTTGTCCTTTTATCGTTCCATCCCAGTCTGTATCGTACCCGATTGAATGGAAAACCAGTTGCCCGTACCGGTTATATACGTCAATAATCGCACCGGGGTAGCTTTCCAGGTATTTGATCCGCCAGGTATCATTGATGCCATCACCATTGGGCGAAAAGGCATTTGGTACTTCAGGGGATCGCAATACCTGTATAAAGATAGTGTCTGATACGCTACAGCCCGCACTTCCGGTAAGAATTAGTTTATAGGTGATATCATCCGCAGGTGTGGTTTTGGGTGTAGCAGCTGTATCGCTGCTTAAATAGGTTGGCGGGGTCCATTGGTATTGCAGTTTCGTACCCCAAACAAATTTTGGTTTGATCGTGGCAACACCTCCTTCCAGCACTTTGATCATTGGGCCAAGTGTCAGTATCGGGTAAGGATAGATCGTGACTGCTTTTACAACAGTATCACTCACACATCCCTGCCCGTTGAAGAAATAATAATAAATATTGAATGTGCCGCTATCGATAAAACGTTTTACGGGGTTTTGCAGGGTGGATGTATTTCCGTTCGCAAGATCCCAGTACCAGGATACGGGGTTACTCGTGATGCCGTTGCCCAATCCGGCAAATGCGATGGTGTCACCGATACAGATCTCTGTTTTGCTCAGTGTTGCACTTGCTTTCGGCTGCGGGTAAATGGTACTGAGCGTTTGCGTCAGTGAATCCATACAACCATCTTTAGAAGTGATGGCAAGTTTGACCGGGTACGGACCAACAGCAGAATATTTATGAACCGGTTCTTTCAGCGTGGAACCCGATGGATCATAAGGGTCATTGAAATTCCAGCGATAGCTGAAAAGACTTTCTGAACCATCACCAATCGTGGATTGATTGGTGAATTGTCCCTTCCCGTCCGGCAAGCAAATAGAAGGCAGGGTAAACGCAGGTTTGGGAAGATAATGCACATTCAGCACCTGTGTATTCAAGGTGCTGGTACAGCCACTGTCGGTAGTCACTTTTAAACTCACGGTATAGTTTTGTGCAGTAACAAACTGACGCGTATACACCGAACCGGAATTTTTGGTGACCGCATTTGTACCATCCCCATAATCCCATATCCATTTGGTGATATTGCTGTAATTAGCAACAGAACTATCGGTAAAGATCAAATCATTTTTCTGGCAGAGCGGACTGCTTACCCCCCATTTAGCAACGGGGGAAGGCCATATTGTGATAGTATTGCTTGCACTGTCGATGCAACCTTTGTTAGAAGTGTACGTGTATTTGATCTTATATTTCCCGGGAGCCTGCGGGCGCGGATCGTATAAGCCCGTACTGTTCACACCCGTTCCGGTATACGCAAAGGTTCCGGTTACACGGTTATCATATAATGCCTGCGTGATCTGTCGCGGACTGGCTTCATTACAGATGCCAGGCATCGTGCTAAAACTTACTTTGGGGCTTGCATTAACGGTAACGATCTGTGTAACCGCATTCTGGCAGGTATTCGAATTACCTGAGAAAGCGATGAGTTTTACAGAATAGTTTTTGGTGGCCGGGCTCTGGAAATTGGGATAAGCGCTTGCATAGGTTTTGGGGTTCACCGGATTTTCATCAGGTACTTTTGTAGCAGGACTGTTAACAGCATCCCAATAAATATCAAGCCTGGTAACATTTCCGAAATCAACAGTTGAAGTATTTACAATGCGGATTGAATCGTTGCTGCACAATCCGTTTGCATTCTGTACGGTGAATGATGCTTTTGGTGTAGGCCCGTTTACCGTGAGTTGCTGCGTCAGTGAATCCACGCATCCTTTTGAACTCGTTACTTTCAGCGTGGTCATATAATAATCGGCCTTTGATACCAGTGCTTTGGCATTTTGTGCGGTTGCACTGATAAAGGTTGGCTGTGCACCGGTATTTTTTCCGGCAGCAATGCGCCAGTTCCAGGAAAAGGCAGAACCATCCGCAATGGAAGTGGTATCCGTAAACACGGCAGTGCCATCTGAGACGCAGATCTCGGGAATGATAAAACCCACTTTGGGTAAAGGGTTTACCACAAAGCCCGGGCTGATCCGGAAAGTATCACTTACACAACCCGATGAAGATTCTACCACCAGTTTTACATTTTTTACACCGAAACTGTCGTATTGAATCGTTTGGGCTGTATTGGCGGTAAAGGTTGCCGGCCCTGCCCCATTGTCGAGGTCCCAGGTCCATTTGGCAATGGTTCCCGATTGTATCGTGGATGCATCGGTAAATGTAACCGGTTTACCTGTACAGGAGATTGGGGAAGCGGTGTAAGCGGCTACGGGTTTCGCGGTAATGGTTACTACCTGTGTCACAGAATCAGAAGCGCAGCCAATATCATTGGTCGTTTTTAATTTGATTGTGTAACTGCCGGCAGCAGCATACAATTTGGAAACAGCAACTGCATTGGTTTGCAAAACAGGTGATCCATCTCCAAAATCCCATAGCCACCCGGAAATACCGGATGTATTTTGCGTTTGATCTGCCAGCCTCACAGAATCGGAAATACAACCATTAAAGGAAAGTGCAAAAGAAGAAACAGTTGGCTTGGGTTTCACAGTAACCGGTATAGTGTATGTTTGGTCAGTACTGCCGCAACCATCTGGAGTGGAAGAGGTAGTATATAATTTGATCGTATCCCTTAATGCAGCAGTGTTCGGCGCTCCAAAAGTATACTTCTGATTCACACTATAATAATAGAGGGTTTGTCCGTTATAGGAATGGACGCTGTCATAAACAGGATTTGCGGTCGGACCTACGATAGTATTTGGCGAAATATTCGGTGCGGCTGAAAAATCCCATTTGATAGTTAATGGTTGAAAATTTAACGGGATACCTATTTGAACAGGTGTGTTTGTGCAAGTAACTGCAGAATCAACACGCTGATAAGGGTTTTGAAAAGAAGCCACCTGTGTAAAATCTTTCACATTGGTTCCTGCATTATAACCATAGGACTCAACATTTCCATATCCGTATGCGATTGCAATAAAACTGGAATCGGCTTTCAGATTTTGAACCGGGTTGGAGACAGAAGAACTGGTAACATCTTCCTGCAAATATGAAAAATCTGTTCCCGGGATAGCAACAAACCCTCCTTTCGGAGCAGCGTTATTGATTCTAAAACTTGATGTACTGTTTGTCTTGATAATGATATTAAGAAAACAGTTGTTTACATTGCTATTGTTAGAATTATTTTGCTGCTTCGGTACCCAGTTCTGGTGGGCAGAAAATACAGTAATGTTATTAATCGTTTGTTCAATCGGATTCAATACCACCATCTCAGGATCTCCAATGGTTGCCCCGCTTTGGCAGGCCATTGTTGTAAAATACTGTACCGTTGAAATCGGTTTATCTGCCTGGATATAAGTTGGATTGCCCGTTTTATATTCATAGTACGTGTTGTTTACCAAACCTGTGAGCAAAGCTTTTACTCCATTCTCCGTTTTATAAACAACAGCCGAAGGATCGCTTACAAAAACCCTGAAAATATCAGAAGCCCTGGTTTTGGAGGGTGCGGTAATAAAGTTATTACCCCATGACCCGACCGGGAATAACTGTTGTAACAGATTATCGCCACTGCCGGCATTGGTACAACCGAATGCTGACCAGGTAGTGCTTGAAAAAACAGCGATCTTCTTACACCCACCTCCGGCAGCAGAGGTGGATTCTACCAATGTTCCCGAAATATCTGCCCATTGCGTGAACTGCACCTGGTACACATCACCGGGATTGGCAAGTGTAATCGTATAAGGTACCCCCGCAGGAAACCCGTTCAATGTAGCGACCGCAGGGGTGATTTTTACAGCAGTATTGGCTTCCGCTGCCATTACAGTAATTGTCCCATAACCGGCATAGCCCTGACTCGTATTTACAGTAGATGAATAGCTCGGTACTACATATTTTTTTCCCCACACGTTTGAAGGCAATACCAACGTTGCACCTGATCTGGCTGAATAGATAATATGTGCATAAACAACAACCGGTTTATCCGAAACCACATGGATTGCTGAGCCGGTTTTAATTCCTTCGACCTGCGACTGATATACGGATGCATTAGAGGCTACGCATGTCGGGCAATTGCTGGGGCCTATAAATTTTTGAACTGAATTATTTGCACTGACAGAAAAAGATAAGGACTGACTGCCAACAGTTATCGTACCGCTTGCATCAACATCAGATGTGATGTAAAGTCCCATCAAAGCACTTGTTCCATTGATATGCACCGGAAATGGAATCCAGAAATCCGTCCCTTTATTCGAGTAACCCTGCCCTTGTGAAAAAATCCTACCGGCAAAAAACAGTAAAACTAAAAAAAACCAAATCTTCTTCATTGACATCTTGGGGTTTCCTGCATAAGGGACAAGCCCTTCACGCACAAGGTTTAAAATTAGCACTTACAAACCTATTTATGGCATTAAAGAGCCTTTAAATCACCGAGTCGTTGTTTGGGGCGACAATAATTCCCGGGTTCCTGGTCCGCAGCAAAACAGCAGGTCGATAATGGAAAGATTGGGCTGAAACCCGATCCTGTCTTCAAACACCTGTGTATATTTTACACAAGGTTCGTTTGATGTAGCGGTTGACCGGGGTGAAAATTGTCCGCGGAGATCAATAGCGCCTACCAGTTCCTCTTTTTTGCAGTATGTTTCTGTGAGCGATACCTGCCAATCTTTTTTGAGGTTTTCCCGGACCCATTCAAGTGTCGCAAGGTCAAGATCAAGCAGGAAGGTTTCTTTTTTTTGAAACAACCTGTAAACACCCTCCTGGTAATATTCGAAAAACGGGGCGCTGGCATAACAGGATTCAATGGTGCGCCAGTGCTGCTGCTGCCAGCGGTCGGCATAGCTGATCCGCACATCCTTCATCAACCGTTTCTGGCTACGCCCCTGTTCCAGCGGAACAGACAAATCCACGAGCCCGTTACTTCCGGCAATCCTTGTCCGGTTGCGGAAACTCATTTTCTGGTAGCTTTCATATTGTTCAATTTCTATATTTGAAAATTGAAACAAAATTTTTATATAGTTAATACTTCCAAAATATTGTATATCAGTTAGTAAATTCATTTAAATTAATACTGTTTAAGGATAGATAC